>CAZYQX010000027.1:0-47090 GCA_964649985.1 uncultured Pseudomonadales bacterium
GAGCGTGGCTATGTTATTGTGTCCGAGGTTGTCGGTAACCAATACATCGGTATTCGTTATGCCCTTACAGCTTTGATTCAGCGTCCATACTTTCATGCAAGACACGGACAATTACGACGTGATCTTTTTCGTCTGATTTGTAGAAAATGATATGGCTGCCTACCGGAAACTTGCGATATCCGAAGCGTATGTCGCTGCAGTCTCGTCCAGCGCTAGGCTTGTCTGCCAGTAAGTTGAATGTATCGTCTAGTTGTTTCAGAGAGAGATTTCGCTGGCGTTTGCCCCATCGGGCTTCTGTAAGCCGGCCAATAGAAATGAGGTCATCGCGTGCCTTTTGAGTAACGGTGAATCTCATCACTTATCAGTGCCATCCAGTTCCGCGATCAAGCTCTCGTAGCTGTACTCAGCGGGGCCGCTGGTCTCTCCATCGATTAGGGCCTTTCGGAGAGCGTCAAGCTTGCTCTCTGTGTCCTCAAGTAACCGCAGTCCTGCTCGAACTACCTCACTTGCTGATCCATATCGGCCGCTCGCAACCTGGTGTGCAATGAAGCCTTCAAAGTGATCGCCCAGGCTTATGCTGGTATTCTTAGCCATGATCAGCTCCAGTGAGCAGGTGTCTGTTGTTACCAAATTACGGTAACTGGGTGTTTTTTAGTCAATAGGGCATAACTCACCGTTCGAGGGGACGTCCCATACTGGGCCGCCCCTGAGAGTCCCAATTATGAACTCGCGCAGGCCCTTGTTGGCTAGAATACAATGTATTACATTGTATTTTTGTATGGCAGGGTTTGTGCGATGAGTGTGACTACCGTTCGATTACAGCCTGAAATTGAGCAAGGCCTTCAGGCTATGGCTTCGTCGCTGCATCGCAGCAAGAGTTGGGTTATAAATCAGGCGGTCAAAGAATACATCGCGCGGCATAACGTCGAGCAAGAACGCTGGGCTGAAACACTTGAAGCCATTGATTCTGTGGCTCAGGGGCGAGTTGTATCTGGCGAATCTGTTAATGCTTGGCTAAAAAGCTGGGGCACTGATGATGAGTTGCCACCACCAGAGGTTAGGGGGTGAAGCTGGTTTATTCTCCGGAAGCCATTCAAGATTTAATGCGGCTTCGAGAATTCATCGCGGACAAAAATCCTGCCTCCGCTTCCAAGGTTGCGGCGGAGTTGGTTAAGCGTATAGAGCAGTTATGCTTATTCCCGCATATTGGGCGTAATGTTCAGCAAGCTGCCACATCTGGAAGCATCAAAGATTTTGTGTTTGGCAACTATGTGGTTCGATATGCCGTGCATGGTGATTCCCTCGCAATTTTACGCGTATGGCATCACTACGAAAATCGAGTTTAACTTAGTTTCAACTTCTTAGTTTCAACTTTGAAGTGCAACAATCATCGGGACGCATTGAGTGCCTCCACAGGTTTCTTGTAACCCAGTGGTTTTAGGCGGCGGGCGTTCAGCGCCTGCTCTATTTTGTTGCAGTCATTCTGTGACAATGCTCTCATGCAAGTGCCTTTGGGAATGTACTGTCGAATAAGCTCGTGGGTGTTCTCATTCTTGCCTCGCTCCCACGAGTGGTAGGGCGTAGCGAAGTAACACTTGATGCTGAAGTGATGTTCAATTTCGGCGTATCCATGGAATTCAGTTCCATTGTCAAACGTGATCGTCCTCATCTTGTCTCCGAGAGGCCGGATCACCTTAATAAGCGGTCTGTTCACTTCACCTTGGTCCTGGCGGACAGCTTGTGAATCATGGTGTGAACGCTGGAGTGCTCCAGCAGTGTGAGCAGGCAGTGTTTTTTGACCGCGCCAATCACAGTATCACCCTCCCAGTGACCGATTTCCGGTCGACGCTCAATGTGTTCCGGGCGCTCGGAGATGTGACGTTTACCGTCTAGACGGCCTCTAGCGTCCTTTGATTTGTAACGCTTTTTGTACTTCTTTGTCTTGATCCTAAGGTGGGTGTGCAAGTCGCCACTGGCCTTCTTGTCGCTCACGGTGTGTCTATAGATAGTGTGGTGGTTGATGCTAAGCGTGTTATCCAGCTTGAGTCTTTCTGATATTTGCTGAGGGCTCCATTTGCCTTCTCAGTCGGCGTCCAACCAGGAGAAAGTCTAGCGTCGAGGAATGGTGGTTGCGATCCGAGCAAGAGCGTCTTGCCTGTGCACAACGGTCGGTAGTGGCCATTATGAGTAGTGGCTTTAGGTCGAAGCCCGCGGCTGATGGTGCTGGGGGTGCAGTTTATGATTCGGGCAATATCGGTATGTGACGCTTAAGCAGGCAATCACGTATCGTTCTTCTCTGGCGCGCTGGAGGTGCTTCATGGCAGCAACTTTTCTTGGCGGAACGTGGTGGTTGCTAGCATTCCGGCGTGTTCTTCTATTTAGGGATAGCGTTGCACTTGGTTTATGAATCCACGTTCTCTCGTGTTCAGCGTTTTGAGTATTTCCGACTCTGGTACACTGATGCTGTTGTGGGGCGGGAGGAGACCAATCCTTCGTTCGCAGCAAAGAATGTAAAACCAATCAAGGAGAAAGTATGAAAAAGGCAGCGCTATTGCTCATTTCATTAACTTCGGTTAGTGCATTCGCAGATGTTGTTATCCCCATGAATCTTGTGAGTGAAAAAGGTGTTGGTGTCAGTGTTGGTCAGGTCACTGTCTCCGAGTCAAAATATGGCCTCATATTTACTCCTGCGCTTCAGGGCCTATCACCTGGTCTTCATGGTTTTCATCTTCACCAATACGCTAGCTGTGACCCCAAAGAGAAAGATGGAAAAATGGTAGCTGCTGGTGCGGCAGGTGGGCACTTCGACCCAGCATCCTCCAATCTGCATAGCACGCCGTGGGGGGAGGGGCACCTTGGTGATCTTCCGCCTCTTTTTGTAGATGCCCATGGCTCTGCGTCACAGCCCGTTTTGGCGCCGCGCCTGAAACTCAGTGATATTCCTGGCAGGGCCCTGATGGTTCATGCTGGCGGAGACAATCATTCGGATCATCCGGCTGCATTGGGTGGTGGCGGTGCGCGCGTGTCCTGTGGTGTTATCAAATAGCCTTTGGGCTAAGAGATCGCGCCAGCGGAGAGTCCTTGGCGGGGCATTTGCTGTTGCACAGCTTATGCCTCGTCTCGCTTGAGCTACGAATGTTGCCGCGCCAACTGGTGGTGTTGTGATCTTTTCTGCGGGCAGCGGTTGTGCGCAGCCTGTGGCCTTCAGGTTTATTTCAATTTTCGCGATGTGAACTCCAGGACTGTTCGGGAGTCGGAGCCTGTTCCGTGCAGCCCTGCCTGCGCACCCATGTGGGGCTGGCGTAATGCATCCGCCCCATCTGTGGGCGCAGCTCAGCCTTCATTTATCTGGATTGGACTTGCCAGCCCAAGAGGCGATGCCTGTGGCAAGACTCCCACATAGAGCTGTCTGTAAGGAAATGGCGGCTCCTTAAAGAGCCCCTACCCTTGGGTGTACCATGCTCGAACATCTGTCTAATACTCGTATTTATGATCAGGCCTGCCGTGGAGGGGGCGCTGTGGGGACTGAATTTCACTGATTGTCGGCTGGTGGACCCGCGTATTGCCTTGTTTATATATAAGTGCTCGTCAGTTTGATTCGCTGGCTTAGCTATGATTGGCATGAGTGGGCGGCTAATGCCGTGCCTTGTCTAAATCGGCTTGTGGCTTCTTGGTGGTGTCGATTTTCTTTACAAAGCATGAGCTGGGGCAAATGCAAAAGTATTTTATTATAACGACTTATGTTATTGGTACGGTAAATGCTGTATATTTGGCTCTCACGCAATTGAATGGAGATCTGACATGCAAGTTTCAACCAAGAGTAAACTTTTCCAAGCGGCTGCTGGTATGAGCATGGCGCTGTCTTTGCTGGCTCCGCTGCAGGCTGAGGCTACCGTCATTGATTTCACTACCATGCCTGATGGAAGTGTTTCAGTAATCGGCGACGCTACTTTTGCCCTGTCTGGCACCGGCGAGGCTGGTAGCCCCACTGTCGGTTCTTCTTACGGTGGTGGTCTGTGGAACTCTACTGATGGTCCTTCGTATCCAACCAACACCATTTTGAGTGTTGATTTCACTTCCGGCGTTACAGGTGTGCGCTGGACTTTTGACAACGAAGGAAGCAAGGCTACTACGTATACGATTTTCGACTCGCTGATGAATGTGCTGGCGACCGGCTATAACAATACGGCTTTTGGCTTCCAGAGCTATGATTTCTCCAGCTTGACTGACGTTCGTCGCATTGAGTGGAACAACAATGGCAATAACTGGCTTTTTGCTCTGGGTCAAATCGAGTATGAAGCTGGCTCCAGTGTTCCTGAGCCGGGTGCGCTTGCGTTGTTGAGCCTTGGTTTGGTAGGCGTTTACGCCTCCAGCCGTCGTAGTAAGGCGCAGTAATTTACTGTGTTGTTATAAGAAGGCGGGGCCAAAGCCCCGCCTTTTTTATAGCCTCTTGATTAAGAGGTAATCTATTCATATTTTATATTAGCAACATTTTTAATCGGATTTTGATCTGATGTTTATGGCATACAGGATGATTTTAGATTTACATTTATTATGTTAGTTTGGCTTTAGTAGATCTATTTTGTGATGGCAATCGTTAGTTTGATGCCTACTATTTTAAAAATCATTTTTGTTTCATTTGTTTTGTTTCCCACCTTGGAGTTTTTCTGTACAGCAGAAGCTCTCTAGATAAGCGATAAGGTCTGCCCTGTCTTGTGCCTTAGGCAAGGCAACAAAAATCATGCGGCTGCCAGGCAGGAAGCTGTTGGGGTTGGCCAGCCAGGTGTCCAGCAGCTGTGGGGTCCAGATCCAGCCGGCGTTTTTCAGCGCGTCTGAATAGTAGCGGAAGCCTGGCTGTGTGCCGGCGCGCTTGCCGAAGATGGCATACAAACTGGGGCCGTTGTGGTGGCCAACGCCTTGCTCGGGGTAGTGGCAGGTACGGCAAGGGCCGAACAGCAGGCGGCCGCGCTCGGGGTCGCCTTTGGGCATGCTCTCCGCATGCAGCCATGGACTCAGCAAGGCGGTGAGCAGGATGCAGATCTTGTACATGGCCGGGTATCCTCAAGCCTTTGTGTGCGCGGCGTGAATACCCGCTTGGCGGCCGAAGAAGGTACAGTCGCCAATGGAGACGCCGCTGCCAATGTAGGGTGCCACGGGCATGCCAGCACTGGTCCGACCGGCGGCATACAGCCCCGGAATGGGCGCGCCCCAGGCATCCAGCACCTGGGCGTGGGTGTTGGTCTGCAGACCACCGAAGGTGTGGGCGGCATAGAAAGATTTGTCTGGCCGCAGGTCATAGGCGCGGTAGGGGGGCTTGGCCAGGGGGGCGAGATAGTTGCGTGCCTTGCCGAACTGGGGGTCCTGCCCCTTGCGAGCGTGGCGATTGTAGTAGGCCACATTGAGCTGCAGGCTGCCATCCGGCAGGCTCAGGGCTCGCTCCAGTTGGCTGATGCTGGGGGCTTCGGCGAGTAGGTTGACGCGGTAGTCCTTGTAGCCGTAATCGCTGTCGGCATCCGTGATCAGGTAGGCCTCACCGGCCTGGTGGTAGGCGATCTGGTGGCCCATGAAGGCGTAGTAGACATCCTCGGCGGTAAAGCGTTGGCCGGCGGCGTTGACCACGATACCCTTTAGAACATGCTCCGGCGGGTAAAGGGGTAGGATGGCGAAGCCGTGGTGCATCTGTGCCACGGCACCGCCTGCGCCCATGCCCATGCGGATGCCCTCGCCCTGATCGCCGGCGCGACCCCAGGGGGCGGAGCAGGGGTAGAGCTCGGGAGCGTAGCGCTGGACCATTTCGCGATTGTGGATGAAGCCACCGCAGGCCAGCACCACGCCGCGCCGGGCGCGCAGGTGGCGGCGCTGGCCGTTGTCCCGCACGACCAGGCCGCTGACGCGCCCGTCTGTCTCGCGGATCAAGTGCTCGCAGGCCACTTGGGTGCGCAGTTGCGCGCCGAGGCGTTCGGCGGCGGGTATCAGGGTTTCCATCAGCCGGCGCCCGCCGGTTTGACCGGGCTCGGCGGGCACGTGGCCACGCGGTGCGGGGCGGGCAATGTCGCTGTAGGGGCGGGCGCGCTCGTTGCCGGAGTAGTACAGCGAGGCGCCGGTCATGGGCAGTTCCTTCTCGGCGGAGAAGGTGTTCTGGTAGGGCACCCCCAGATCCACCAGCCACTGGAACTGCTCAAGGCTATTTTCGCAATACAACTGCAGCTTGTCGCGCTGGGCATAAAGGCCGCTGGCGGCTTCCATGTAGCGGTACATGTCCTCCACGCTGTCGTCAAAGCCCAGGGCTTTTTGCAGCGGTGTGCCGCCCCCCAGGTAGCAAACGCCGCCGGACAGACTAGAGGAGCCACCGGGCAGGTGCAGTTTTTCCAGTACCAGCACGTCGAGCCCGGCCTTGCGGGCTTCTATGGCGGCGGATATGCCCGCTGCACCGGAACCTGCCACAATGAGATCGACTTCTGCATCCCAATGACGGATTTCCCGGCGCTCAACCGGCTGGATGGCCGAGCAGCCCGAGGCGGCCGCCGCCGTGGCGGTGGCACCCAGCAGGAAGCGGCGGCGGTCGAGTGGCTGCGGCATGGGGGGCTCCTGTCAGTTCCCCAGCAAGAGGATGATGCCCAGCACTAACGCGGTGGCAATGAAGCCGCCGACGGCATAAGCCCAGGTGGGGATGCTGCTTTCGGTCGGTTCCGGTTTTGCCGCGCTGATTTTGTTAACCGGGGTTGGGCGCTCCCGCTGCAGCTGTTGTGGTTTGACCGGCGTGCTGGGTTCCGGCGCCTTGAGCACCGGGCGGATCATGGTCTTGTTGGCGTCGAAGCCTGAGCCCTGTAGGGTAAAACCCACGTTATCGAAGCGGATTTCGTCGCCGGCTTTGGCATAGCTGCCCTTGATGAGGCGCACGCCGTTGAGATAGGTACCATTGGTGGAGCCTAGGTCTTCCAGCCAGACCTTGTCTCCTACAGTTTTGATCAAGGCGTGGCGACGAGATATCCGGTGATCATCCAGGAATACGTCACAGCCTTCTTCGCGGCCGATCACCGCTTCTGCAGGCAGTGGATGGGCTCGCCCGCCATCGCGGGGGTGCAGGCTAAACTGTCCTTGATCGTGCATGGGCTATTCTCGTTGTTATCCTGACTCAATGGGAGTTTAGCCACCACAAGGTGGCGAATACGGCGCAGGCGCCCGCCAGGGCGCCGAGCGCGCCGGCTAGCCATGGGGCGCGCCGAGAAGCGGTAGCTGGGAGCAGGGGTGTTGTGGTGTCTTCACTGGCGGGGACATTGACCACCAGTGCGGTGACGTTGTCCCGGCCACCTGCAGCGAGGGCGGCTTGTAGCAGTCGATCGACGCGCTGTTCACTGCTACCGCCACTTCCAAGCAAGAGGGCGATATCCTCCTGTTCGACTTCGTCATTGAGGCCATCCGAACACAGCAGCAGGCTATCGCCTGGGCGCAGGCGGCCCTTGAGCACGCCGACTTCAAGGCCGTGGGGCGAGGAGGCCCCCAGTGCCTGGGTGACGATATTGCGGTCGGGGTGGTGGGCGGCCTCTTGCTGGCGCAGTACGCCCTTGTCGACCAGGGTCTGGACGTAGGAGTGATCTTTGGAGAGTTGGTGCAGCTCGCCGTCCCACAGGTAGGCCCGGGCGTCTCCCACCCAGGCGATTGTGAAGTCCTGCTCTTCGATGCTGAGGGCTACCAGGGTGCACCCCATGCCGGGGCTGCCCTTGCCGGCGTGGGCGGCGGCTTGGATGGCGACATGCGCATCTTGCAGCGCCTGGGGCAGATTCCGGCTGGCTGCGAAGCTTTTCAGTACGGTGTCCCGGGCCGTTTCGGCGGCGACCCGGCCACCGGCGTAACCGCCCATGCCGTCGGCCACCAGCCACAGGCCGTGCTCAGGCGCACAGGTGAAGCAGTCCTCGTTGTGGCTGCGCACGAGGCCTTGGTGGGTGCGACCGGCGTAATCCAGCATCTTGAGCTACTTCCATTTCGGGCGGCCTGGCGCAATGGCGCGGGCGTTCACGCGGCAATAGTGTAGAGCGAGCAGCGCCGAAGGGCACGCCTTTGGCGTTGATTTTGTGATGGGATATTGAAATCGTGGCGAGTAGCAGAGAGAGCGCCAGCGCCCCTGCGAGGGCACTGGCGTAGGGCTCAGCCCACGTTGCCGGTGACGCGCACGCGGCGGTCGGTGGCGGCGGGGGTGGCGGCTTCGCGTGCGGCGCGGGCCTTGAGGTTGCTGTCGACAACGTTTTTGCCGGCGATCAGCAGGCCGCCAAACAGGAAGGCCCCCGGGGGCAGGATGGCGAGCAGGAAGCTCTGGTAGTCTGCACCGAACACGTTGAGCTGCCAGGCTTTGGCGGCGGGGCCAAACAGCAGGTCCATGTTGGCAAACAGGTGGCCCGTGCCCAGCAGCTCGCGAATGCCGCCGAGTAGTACCAGCACCACCATGAAGCCTATACCCATGATGAAGCCGTCGTACATGGAGGGCAGAAAGCTGTTCTTGGCGGCGAAACCATCGGCGCGTGCCAGCACGTTGCAGTTGGTCACGATCAAGGGGATGAACAGGCCCAGTACCTGGTACAACTCGTAGGCATAGGCTTGCATCAGCAGCGCGACGCAGGCCACAAACGAGGCGATCACCATGACGAAGGTGGGCAGGCGGATGGTGTCAGGGGTGATGGTGCGGATAAGCGATACCACGCCGCTGGAGAGCGCCATCACCACGGCGGTGGCCAGGCCCAGACCCAGGGCGTTGACCACCGAGGCGGACACGGCCATCAAGGGGCACAGGCCCAGCAGTTGCACCAACGCCGGGTTGTTTTTCCACAGGCCGTCCAGGGTCAGTTGTTTGAAATTCACATCGCTCATGGTTGTTGGCCCTCTGCGGGGGTGGCCGCGCTGGCGGCCTTGGGCTGGAACAGCTCGGCGTGGTGCGCCTGAGTATACTTCAGGGAGCGGTAGATGGCCTTGGTCACGGCGCGCGGCGTGATGGTGGCGCCGGTGAACTGGTCAAACACGCCCTTGTCTTTCTTCACGTGCCACAGCGCTTCCGTGGGGTTGCTAAGGGATTTTCCGTTGAAGCCGAGAATCCAGTCGCTCTTTTTTACTTCGATCTTGTCGCCCAAACCGGGGGTTTCTGTATGGATGAGTGTACGCGCCCCGGCGATGGTACCGTCGGCGTTAATGCCCACGATCAGCTCGATCTTGCCGCCGTAGCCATCGGGGGCCACGGCAGGCAGAATCACCGCCACCGGCTGGCCGTCCTGGCGGGCGATGAAGGCTTTGCGCGCTTCGCCGTAGCCCAGCAATTCTGCGTCGGACACCTCGACGGTATCATCCAGCATGGCGTTGTTGTGGCGCGATTTGGGCACGATTTCCAGCAGCGCCTTTTCACGCGCCGTGCGCTCCTGCTCGGCAATGCGCTCCTTGGTGCCGAGGAAGGTGGCGGAGACGAAGCCGGTGGTGACCACCGCAAATACGCCCAGCAGAGCGGCATTGCGGCTGATGGAGAGTCCGAGCATCTGCATCAGTTGGCTCCCTTCTTCTTGGCGTGGCCGTAGGTGCGCGGCTGGGTGAAGTGATCCAGCGAGGGGGCGGCCAGATTCATGATCAATACCGCGAAGGCCATCGCGTCGGGATAGTTGCCCCAGGTGCGGATGATGTAGATCAGCACGCCGATCATGAAACCGTACACCAAACGGCCGCGCACGCTGACGGCGGAGGTGACCGGATCGGTGACGATGAAGAACGCCCCCAGCATGGTGGCGCCGGTGAACAGGTGGTAGAGCGGAGAGCCGCCGCTGCTGTTGCTGCCACCGGAGTAGAAAATGGCGGCCATCAGGGCCAGGCCGGCCAGCATGGCCACCGGGGCGTGCCAGGTGAAAATACGCTTGTACATCAGGAACAGGCCACCCAGCAGGAAGCCGGCGTTGACCCACTCCCAGCCCTTGCCGCCGAGCAGGCCAAAGGTGGCGCTGTGGCTGGCCCAGATTTCGGCCACGGTGTGGGTCTTGTCCTGGGTGAAGGTATCCAGGGTGGTGGCGGCGGTGTAGCCGTCGATGGTGTCCTTGGCTACCAGCGAGAACTTGTACAGCAGGGTGGGCATGAAGCCCAGCAGGCCTTGCTCGGTGGTGCCGGCGGCGGCTGTCCAGGTGGTCATCTGCACCGGGAACGAGATCAGCAGCAGCACGTAACCCAGCATGGCGGGGTTGAAGGGGTTGTAGCCCATGCCACCGTAGAGCTGTTTGCCCGCCATGATGGCGAAGGCGGTGCCGATCAGCACGATCCACCAGGGCGCGAAGGGGGGCAGGGCGATGCCCAGCAGCACCGCCGTGACCACGGCGGAGTAGTCCTTCAGGAAGAAGCCCACCGGGCGCTGGCGCAGCTTGAGCACGGCGGCCTCACTGGCCAGGGCCACCAGCACGGCCCAGCCGATGTTGATCAGGGTACCCCAGCCAAAAAACCAGGTGAGGGCCGCCACTCCTGGCAGGGTGGCCAGGGTCACCAGCTTCATCACCGTGGCGGTGTCGAGCGGCCGGTGGGCGTGGGGTGAGGTTATCAGCGGTAGCGCCATGGGGATCAGCCGTTCTTGTTCTGGTGGTCATCCAGCGCGGCCTGGGCCTCGCGGAGTTTTGCTTCCATCTTGCCTACAGCGCTGCGCAGAGCCGATGTGACATCGGCGCTCTCGCCGCTCTGTTCGGCCTTCTCGGCCTTGTCACGGGCATTGGCCAAGCGTTGCTGGGCCTGCTCCAGCGCCTTTTGCAGTTGCTCCAGCGTGTCGCCACTGCTCTCTCCACTGGCGGCCTGGGCGCGTTTGGCCTTGGCCCGCTCAATGGCGGCCTGGGCGGCGTCGAGCACCGGGGCGGGTTCCGCCGGGGCTTCTTGCGCGGGTTTGGCGTCGAAGTCGACCAGTGCCTGGCGGGCTTCATCTACCTTGAGCTGCACTTTGGCCAAGCCGGCTTGCAGGGCGGCGAGGGTGTCAGCCCCCTGGGCCTGAGCTTCATCGACCTTGGTTTTGGCGGTGTTGAACCGTTTTTCTGCTTGCTCCAGGGCTGCCACCAGTTTGGCGCGCGGGTCGGCATCATCCGCGCCGCTGGCGGTTTGGGCTGCACGCTTGGCTTTGGCGCGTTCTATGGCCGCCTGCACTGGGTCGAGGTCGGCAGCGGGGGCTTCAGCGGCCGTGGGCGCTGTTGCCGGCTGGCTGGCATCAAAATCGGCCAGTGCCTGGCGCGCCTCGCTCACCTTGCTGTCGAGTTTTTCGAGTGAAGCCAGGAAGGCTGCTTCCTTGTCGGTGCCGCGCACGGCATCGAGCTTGTCGCGGGTGGTTTGGGCCCGCTTTTCTGCGGTTTCAAGCGCTTGCACCAGGGCGGTACGCGGGTCAACCGGTGCGGCTGGCGTGCTGCTCGCCTCGGCCTTGCGCGCCTGGGCGCGGGCGAGGGCGGCGGCCACCGGGTCTTCTGCGCCGGCACCGCTGCTGGCCTTGGCTTGCTTGGCGGCCTGACGGGCCTTGCGGGCGGCTTCCTTTTCCTCTTCCTCGCGTTGCAGGCGCGCTTGCTTGGCTTCAAAGCGCAGTTTGGAGGCGTCTGCCTTGGCTTTCTCCTGGGCGCGGGTGCGGATTTCCGACTTGGCGTTGCGGTAGTACTGCACCAGCGGGATGTTGCTGGGGCAGGAGAACGAGCAGGCGCCGCACTCGATGCAGTCGAACAGGTTCTGGCTTTCCAGCTTGTCGTATTCCTGGCTGCGGGCAAACCAGTACATCTGCTGGGGCAGCAGGGACACCGGGCAGGCCTCGGCGCACATGCCGCAGCGGATACAGGCCTGTTGTGGCGCCGGTGGTGGAATCTCGTTCAGCGTCGGCGCCAGCACGCAGTTGGTGGTTTTCACCACTGGCACCTGGTTGCTGCGCAGGCTGAAGCCCATCATCGGGCCGCCCATCACCAGGCGCGATAGCTTGTCGCCCTTGAAGCCTGCCGCGGCCAACAGTTCGTTCACCGGGGTGCCCAGGGGCACCTCGAAATTCTGTGGCTTGCTGACGCCCTGGCCGGTGACGGTGGTGATGCGCTCAACCAGCGGCTCACCCAGTACCACGGCGCGGTACAGGGCGTAGGTGGTGCCGATGTTCTGGCAGACGATGCCGATATCGGCCGGCAACCCACCCGATGGCACTTCCTTGCCGGTGAGGATCTGAATCAGCTGCTTCTCGCCACCGGAGGGGTACTTGGTGGGGAACACAACGATTTCGAAACCACTGCCGCTGGCCGCCTTGCGCATGGCCTCAATGGCTTCGGGCTTGTTGTCCTCAATGCCGATCAGCACCTGCTGGGGCTTGATCAGGTGGGCCAGGATCTTCACGCCTTCGATGATGCCGGGGGCGCGCTCGCGCATCAGGATGTCATCGGCGGTGATGTAGGGCTCGCACTCGGTGCCATTGATGATCAGGGTATCAATCGGCTTGTTCGGCGGCGGATTGAGTTTGATGGCGGTGGGGAAGCCCGCGCCACCCATGCCGCACAGGCCGGCATCGCGCACGATGTCTAGCAGTGCGTTCTTGTCCAGCTGGCTGAAGTCGGCCACGCCCTGGCGCTCGATCCAGCGGTCTTCACCGTCGGGCTTGATGCTGATGCAGGGGCCGGTCATCCCCGAGGGGTGGGGGATTTCGTGGTGGCCGATGGCGACGACTTCACCGGAGGTGGAGGCGTGTACCGGCACGCTCATGGGGCCGGTGGCCTTGGCGATCATCTGGCCCTTGAGCACCTTGTCGCCCACCTGCACGATGGCCTCGGCCGGGGCGCCGATGTGCTGGGACAGCGGCAGCACCACGATGCTGGGCAGGGGCAGCTTGGCAATCGGGCTCTGCAGCGACTGATGCTTGTTTTCCAGCGGGTGAATCCCGCCGTGAATATCCCAGATCTTTCTCATGCGGCGGCATCACTGGCAATGATGATGGGTTTGTATTGGGGCTTTGGCAGCTCCCACTTCCAGGTGGCCAGGGTGGTGGGGATCGGCCGCAGCTCGATGCAGTCCACCGGGCAGGGCTCCACGCACAGGTCGCAGCCGGTACATTCGGCGGCGACTACGGTGTGCAGCTGTTTGGCGGCACCGACGATGGCATCCACCGGGCAGGCCTGCAGGCACTTGGTGCAGCCGATGCACTCGGCTTCACGGATAAAGGCGACCGACTTGGGTTTTTCCTCGCCGTCTAGGGCGACCACTTCACGGTTCAGCAGATCGGCCAGGCTCTCGATGGTGGCCTGGCCGCCGGGCACGCACTTGTTGATGGCGTCACCATTGGCAATGGCCTCGGCGTAAGGTTTGCACCCCGGGTAGCCACACTGACCGCACTGGGTCTGGGGCAGGATGGCGTTGACCTGGTCGACGATCGGGTCGCCGTCGACGTGGAACTTGACCGCGGCAAAGCCGAGAATGGCCCCGAACAGCAGGCACAGCGCCACGGTGGCGATGATGGCGGCGAGCAGGGGGTGCTGGGTGGCGAATTCGATCATCAGTCGCTCCTCAGGCCAGACCGGCGAAGCCCATGAAGGCCAGGGACATCAGCCCGGCCGTGATCATGGCAATGGAGGCACCCTGAAAGGGAGCGGGAACATCCGCCGCGGCCAGGCGCTCGCGGTGGGCGGCGAACAACACCAGCACCAGGGCGAAGCCCGCGCCGGCGCCAAAACCGTACATGGCGGCCTTCATGAAACCAAAGGCCTTGTTGGCGTTGAGGATGGCAACCCCCAGTACGATGCAGTTCACCGTGATCAGCGGCAGAAACACCCCCAGCGCCTTGTACAGCACCGGGCTGCTCTTCTTCACCACCATCTCGGTGAACTGCACCACCACCGCGATCACCACGATGAAGCTGATGGTCTGCAAATAGCTCAGCCCCAAGGGGTTGAGCACATAGGCGTTGACCAGGTAGGTACAGATGGCGGCCAGGGTCAACACGAAGGTGGTGGCCACACCCATGCCGATGGCGCTCTCCAGCTTGTTGGAGACGCCCATGAAGGGGCACAGGCCCAGGAATTGCACCAGTACAAAGTTGTTGACCAGCACGGCGCCGATCAGAAACAGGGCGTATTCAGCCAGCATGATAAACCTCGGCATCCCGGGTGGGGGGCCTGCCGTCAGACGGCAGGGCTTTATCCGCCAATCTTAATAAAAATGCCGCCTGCTCTACAATGATGAATATTTCAGGCGGCCATTCCAAAAAGTGAATCTACTTCACTTTCATTCCAGGTTTTGCCCCGTTGTCGGGCGCCAGCAGGAAGATGTCCTGCCCGCCGGGGCCTGCCGCGATCACCATGCCTTCCGACATGCCGAACTTCATCTTGCGCGGCTTGAGGTTGGCCACCATCACGGTGAGGCGGCCCACCAGCTGCTCCGGCGCATAGGCCGACTTGATGCCGGCGAATACGGTGCGGGTGTGGTCGCCCAGGTTCAAGGTGAGCTTGAGCAGTTTGTCGGCACCTTGCACGTGCTCGGCGTTGACGATCTCGGCCACCCGCAGGTCGACCTTGGCGAAATCGTCGAACTCGATCTCGGCGGCGAGGGGCTCCACATCGCTGGCAACAGGCGCCGGGGTGGGCGCAGCGGCGGCTACAGCAGCGGCCGCTTCTGCGGCACCGGCGGCAATCATGGCATCTACCTTGTCTTTTTCAATGCGCGTCATCAAAGGTTTGAACGCATTAATGGTGTGGTTCAGCAGCGGGGTGGCGCGGCCCTCCCAGCTCAGCGGCTGGCCCAGGAAGGCCTCCACCTTGGCGGCCATCTCCGGCAGCACCGGCTTGAGGTAGGTCAGCAGCAGGCGGAACAGGTTGATGCCGGTGGAGCACACCGCGATCACGTCCTGCTCGCGGCCGGCCTCCTTGGCCATGGCCCAGGGTTTCTGCTCGTCGATGTACTGGTTGGCCAGGTCGGCCAGCGCCATGGTCTCGCGGATGGCGCGGCCGAATTCGCGCGCCTCATAGGCGGCGCCGATGCTCTCGCCGGCCTCCACAAAGCGCTGGAACAGCGCGGGCTCCGACAGGCTGGCGGCCAGGGTGCCGCCGCCCAGTTTGTGCACGAAGCCGGCGCAGCGGCTGGCGATGTTCACCACCTTGCCGACCAGGTCGGCGTTGACCCGCAGCTGGAAGTCTTCCAGGTTGAGGTCCAGGTCATCCACGCTGCTGGTGAGCTTGGCAGCGAAGTAATAGCGCAGGGCTTCGGCGTCCAGGTGTTCGAGATAGGTGCGGGCGGTGATGAAGGTGCCGCGCGACTTGGACATCTTCTTGCCGTTCACGGTCAGGAAGCCGTGGGCGAATACTGCGGTGGGCTTGCGGAACTGGGCGGCGTCCAGCATCGCCGGCCAGAACAAGCCGTGGAAGCTGATGATGTCCTTGCCGATGAAGTGATACAGCTCGGCCTCGCTGCCCTCGGCCCAGTAGTCCTCGAAGCGGCGGCCGCTGCGGTCGCACAGCTGCTGGAAGCTGGCCATGTAGCCGATGGGGGCGTCCAGCCAGACGTAGAAGTATTTGCCGGGTGCGTCGGGGATCTCGAAGCCGAAGTAGGGGGCGTCGCGTGAGATGTCCCAGCTCTGCAGGCCGGCTTCCAGCCACTCGGCCAGTTTGTTGGCGATCTGCTCCTGCAGGCGGCCGGAGCGGGTCCAGTCCTTCAGCATCTCGCTGAAGTTGCCCAGCTTGAAGAAATAGTGGGTGGAGGATTTCTCCACCGGGGTGGCGCCGGAGATCGCCGAGCGCGGGTTGATCAGCTCGTTGGGCGAGTAGGTGGCGCCGCAGACTTCGCAGTTGTCGCCGTACTGGTCCTCGGCCTTGCAGCGCGGACAGGTGCCCTTGATGAAGCGGTCCGCCAGGAACAGCTGCTTCTCCGGGTCGAAGAACTGGGTGACTTCCTCGGTGCCGATGTGGCCGGCGTCCCGCAGGCGGGTGTAGATCAGCTCGGCGTAGCGGCGGTTTTCCGGCGAGTGGGTCGAGTAGTAGTTGTCGAAGCCGATGCCGAAGCCGCCGAAATCGCGCTCGTGCTCGGCGCGGATCTGGTCGATCAATTGCTCTGGGGTGATGCCCATCTGCTCGGCTTTGAGCATGATGGCGGTGCCGTGGGCGTCGTCGGCGCAGACGTAGACACAGTCGTTGCCGCGCAGCTGCTGAAAGCGCACCCAGATGTCGGTCTGGATGGTTTCCAGCACGTGACCTAAGTGCAGCGAGCCGTTGGCATAGGGCAGGGCGCTGGTGACCAGAATGCGGCGAGTGCTCATGGGCGGAATCGGCTTGGAAAAATGGGGCGGATACTATAGCGTTTTCCGGCCCTTCTGGGCAGGGGCCCGGGTGCGATTGCCCGGGCCCGACGGGCTCAGCGGCCGCGCGGCAGGCCTAGGCCGAATTGCGCCACCAGTTCCCGCTGCACCTCGTTGACGCCGCCGCCGAAAGTGTTGATCTGGCAGCGGCGGTATTCCTCTTCCACGTCGCCGTGCAACACGCTGGCCGGGCTGCCTCGGCGCACCAGGCCGGCTGCCCCCAGCACCTCCAGCAGGCGCCGGCACACCTCAATGGCGGCCTCGGTGCTGTAGACCTTGCAGGCCGAGGCCAGCGCCGGGTTGGGTTCGCCCTGCGACATGGCCCAGGCCATGCGGTAATTGGTCAGCCGCATGGCCTCCAGCCGGGAGTAGCACTCGGCCAGGGCGCTTTGCACCCAGGGGGTGTCGATGGGGCGGCGGCCGGCGCTGCAATCGCGTGCCCAGCTCAGCACGCGCTGGTAGAGGCCGATCACGTTGATGCCGATGGCCGCCAGGCCGATGCGCTCGTGATTGAGCTGCGAGGTGATCAGCTTCCAGCCACCGTGCAGCTGCCCCACCAGCATGTCGGCCGGCACCCGCACATTGTCGTAGTAGGTGCAGTTGGTGCGCACATTGCCCACGGTGTGGATGGGCGAAAGGGAGAAGCCGGGCAGGCGGGTGTCCACGATGAAGATGGAAATGCCCTTGTGGCGGGCTTCGTCCGGATTGGTGCGGGCGGCCAGCCAAATGTAGTCGGCCCCTTCGGCGCCGGAGGTGAAGATCTTCGAGCCGTTGATCACATAGTGATCGCCATCGCGCACCGCGCTGGTCTTCAGGGTGGCAAGGTCGGTGCCGGCATTCGGCTCGCTGTAGCCGATGGCGAAATGCAGCTCACCAGCGGCGATACGGGGCAGGAAATCCGCCCGGTGTTGATCCGAGCCGTGGTCCATGATGGCCGGCCCCACCGTGTTGAGGGTGACGAAGGGCAGTGGCGCCTCGGCCAGGCGCGCCTCTTCGAAGAAAATCAGCTGCTCTACCGGACCGTGGCCTTGACCGCCGAACGCTACCGGCCAGCCCAGCGCCAGCTTGCCGTCCTGGCCCATCTGGCGGATGACGCGCTTGTATTCCTCGCCACTCTCGGCGCCGCGCGTGCGCTCGCGCACCTCCGGGGTGATCAGGCGGCGGAAGTAGTCGCACAGCGACTGGCGCAGGGCCTGTTGGGCGGGGGTGAGTTCCACAAACATGGCTGACCTCGCGTTCTCGGTGCACGGGAGTGTGCGGCATGACACCATCATTATTGAAATTAAATTCAAATTCAATATGCGATATGCTGTGCATGTGTTCATCGAGGAGGGCCACCGATGGCGAGCGACACCGGAAGCAGTAAGCCGCGCAGTGCGCGCGGGGCGGTTGCACGCGAAAAACTCAAGCAGGCCGCCGGCAGGGTGCTGGAGCAGGTGGGCTACCACCAGATGCGCATCACCGATGTCACCAAGGAGGCGGGCGTCGCCGCCGGGCTGTTCTACCACTATTTTCCAGACCTCAAAGCCCTCACGGTCGAGGTGTTGACCGACTTCCTGGTGCGTTTCGAGGCGGTGGACGAGATCGAGCGCGGGGTGGGGCGCGGCGACTGGTTTGCCCGGGTGCTGGCGCACTATCAGGTGATGGTGGCGGCTTATGCCGAGCACCCCGGGCTGATGCGCTGCTTGCTGCAAGTGTCGGACGAAGTGCCCGAGTTTCGCCAAGTCTGGCGCAACAGCTACCACCGCCAGCTCAACATGCTGGCGGTGTTGATGCCGCGCCTGTTCCCGCAGGCGGGTTTCAGCGAGGCTCAGGCCCTGCTCACCTGTTACGCCTTGGGCGGCATCGGCGAAAGCATTCTGCAGGCCTATTACATCAACCGCGATCCCGCTTTGCGCGCCAGTGGCATGAGCGAAGCGCAGCTGGCGGAGTGGTTGGCGGTGTTGTTCTATCGCGGCTTGTTCCTGGAAAACCCGCCGCAGGGCGCGCTGGACGTGGCCAGGCCGCTTCTGGGCATGCAGCGATGAGACGCTCGTCCGTTACATAGCTTTCAGATTGCTCACTAAGTGGTTGAATCTTTATTCAGATTGCTTATCCTAGCGCTGCTGTCAGCTAAGTCGTTAGGTTAGATGGCGGCCTGCGCGGAAGGCGCAGTCAATAACAAAGCGCCCGCACAGGAAGCGACCGCTCGCCTGTGAACGTGAGCGCGTCTGCCAACTGAAGAGGGATGTATTCATGCAATCTGCATTGTTCCGCAAAGCGCCGCTGGCCCTGGCTGTGAGCCTGGCTTCGGCATTCAGCACCCAGGCGGTAGTGGCCGAAGATCAGGTCGCCATCGAAGAAGTCGTGGTCACGGCGCAGAAGCGCGAACAAAACCTGCAGGAAACGCCGATTGCGATTACGGCATTGGATGCCACTGCGCTTGAGGCGCGTGGTATCGATAACGTGGCGCAGGCAGCCAAAACGGCGCCGAACGTGCGTTTGGTCACCTCGCCTGGAAACTCCAACAGCGCTACCATCAATATTCGCGGTGCGGTCACGGTGAACCCGGCGCTCACCCTCGAGCCGACCGTGGGCATGTACCTGGATGGCATCTACATCGGCAAGAACTCGGGTTCCATTTTCGACTTTGCCGACCTGGAGCGGGTTGAGGTTTTGCGCGGCCCACAGGGCACTCTCTATGGCAAGAACACCCTCGGTGGCGCCATCAACCTGATCACCAAGAAGCCGAGCGGCGAGTTCGGTGGCAAGTTGAAAGTGGGGCTTGGTAGCGAAGCCCTGAAAACCTCGCGCTTGAGCATTGATGCCCCAGCCGTGGGTGAAGTGGGCGAGGGCGCGGGTCGCCTCAGCACCTCTCTGGCGCTGACCTCCACGCAACGTGATGGCTTCTACGACAATGATTATGACGACACCGATTTTGGCAATGTGAATGCCAAGGGTGGCCGTGTGGCTGCGTTGTGGCAACCGGTGGAGAGCTTTGAGGCGCTTTACGCCTATGACTTCAGTAAGACGGATCAGCATCCCAATCTGAATCAGGTGTCGCGCGCGGGTGCGTTGGCCCCACTTAGTGTAGTGCAGGCCCAGAGCGATGATCGATTGGATTCATCCAGCCAGAACGATGCCCTGCATGATGACGTCGAGATTGGAGGGCACAGCCTGATTCTGACGCAAGAGGTCGGAGACGTGGCGGGCCTGGGAGAGGTGACCCTCAAATCTCTGACGGGCAATCGCACCATGGAAACCCTGGATGTGCAGGATTGGGATGGCACCGGCCAAACCTTGCTGCGCAGCTCCCGCGACCAGAACTACGATCAGTGGTCGCAGGAGTTCCAGATGTTGGGCAAGACGGAGCGAGTCAACTATGTTGCCGGCCTCTACTACTTCGAGGAGCAGGGGGATGTATACAACCCCCTCGACCTCGTGCTTTATGCCTCGCCGCACATTGATGCCGGCTATGGCTTTGATAATTCTGCATGGGCGGCATTCACCCAGGCGGAATGGCGGCCCCCGGTGTTGGATGACCGTCTCACATTGACGGCTGGCCTACGCTACACCGAGGAGCGGAAACAGGTGTATCGCCAGTTCGAAGTTGGCGGTTTCACAGTGCTGCCAAAAACGCGTGTTGATGACGATTTTGAGAACCTGTCTCCCACGTTTGTGGCGGCCTACCAGCTGACAGACGAGGTCAATGTCTATGCGAAAGTAGCCCAAGGCTGGAAGAGTGGTGGCTTCAATGCGGAAGTGACCTCCTTGGCGGCCCTGGAGGAGCCTTTCGATGCAGAAGAGGTGACCTCCTATGAAGTGGGGGCCAAGAGCCAGTGGCTGGACAACCGCCTGCAGGTGAATGTGGCTACCTTCCTCAATAAGCATGACAACATGCAGGTGTCGCAGTTCCAGCAGGTGAGTGCCAGCAGTATTCTCACCAATGCGGGGGAGGCTGAGATCAGTGGTGGGGAGCTGGAGATCGTGGCGATCCCGGTCGACAATCTGGAACTGAGCTTGGCCTATGGTTATCTCAACACTGAGTACAAGGAATACATGGACACCTGTCGTCTGGGGCCATCCTTTGAAACGCTGTGTCCTAGCAGTGTTGTACCTGGGCAGCGCTATGATGCCAAAGACGAAAACCGCGTGCCTTACTCGCCTGAGAACACCTTCACCCTGGGGGCTCAGTACACCCTGCCTTTGGCGGTGGGGGAGTTGGTGAGCCGAGTGGATTGGTCCTTCCAGGATGATCAAGAGGTTTACCCCGATCCCTATAGCTACACCAATACCACTATTGGCACCTATCACCTGATTGATGCCCGCATGACCTGGCAGAAGCTGCCGGTAGGTGATAACGGCAACGAAATGGCCTTCAGCGTGTGGGGCAAGAATCTGGCGGATGAGGAATACACCGTCACGGGTATCGAGTGGGGTCCCCTCACCAATGCCATTTACGGCGATCCGCGCTCCTTTGGCGTAGACGCCACCCTCAGCTTCTAAATCCTCAACGGGATTGGCTGCTCACAACGCCCGGCCTCGCGCCGGGCGTTTGCATTTTGGCCTTAAATCCTGAGCATCTGTTCAGGGCTATTGCCTTTGTCTCTGCCCTGTTGCAGTATTGAAACTGAATCCAAATTCAACTTTTGGCGATGCCTGCGATGAGCGATACAAGCGCCGAGATGATGGCCCGGTTGCAGCCCCTGATCGGGCGCGAAGTGGGGCCGGTATATGGCTGGGACCCGGTCAATCCGCCCATGGTGCGCCAGTGGTGCGAGGCCATGGGCAACCGCAACCCGATCTTCACCGATGCCGAGGCGGCGCGGGCGGCGGGCTTTGACGACATCGTCGCCCCGCCCACCATGCTGCAGGTGTGGGTGATGGCCGGGGTGGAGGGCAAGCTGCCGCCGGGCTCTTCGGAGGAAGACCCCTACGCCGCCCTTAAGCTGCTGGAGGAATACGGCTACCCCGCGGTGGTGGCGGTGAATTGCGAGCAGGACTACCTGCGCTATCTGCGCATGGGGGATCGCCTGCACCGCTTCTCCAAAATCGAGTCGGTGAGCGAGCAGAAGAGCACCGGCCTGGGGGTGGGTTACTTTGTCACCGAGCTGATCAGCTTCTTCGACCAGGCCGGCGAGCCGGTGGCCACCATGCGCTTCCGCTTGTTCAAGTACCGGCCGCACCAGACGCCCAAGCCGGTGGCGTCCGCTGCCGGCAGTGCCATCCCCAAGATCACCCGCCCGCGCCCCGGCATCAGCCAGGACACCCAGTTCTTCTGGGATGGCCTCAAACAGGGCCAGCTGCTGATCCAGCGCTGTGCGGAGTGTGGGCGCCTGCGCCACCCGCCGGGGCCGGTGTGTGCCCAGTGCCACTCCTTCGCCTGGGACACCCTGCAGGCCAGCGGTCGTGGCGTGGTGTATTCCTTCGTGGTGATGCACTACCCCGAGGTGCCGCCCTTCGAGTATCCCAACCCGGTGGCCCTGATCGAGCTGGAGGAGGGCACCCGCCTGGTGGGCCAGCTGCTGGGCATCAAGGCGGCGGATGTGCGCATCGGCATGCCGGTGCAGGTGGAGTTCATCCAGGACGACGATCTTAGCCTGGCGGCCTTCCGCCCGGTCAGCAATTGAGAGGTGGACGATGGAGTTCTCCCTGAGTGAAGACCAGCGCGCCATCGCCGATCTGGCGGCGGGCGTGTTCGCGGATTTCTGCAGCGACGAGGCCCTGCGCCAGCACACCGAGAGCGGCGCACCGATGCAGGCCGAGTTGTGGAACACGCTGGTGGCCAGCGGCCTGCATGCCCTGGCGCTGCCGGAATCCCTGGGCGGCAGTGGCTTGGGTATGCTGGATCTGGCCCAGGTGCTGGAACAGCAGGGGCGCCATGTGGCGGCGCTGCCGCTGTGGAGCAGCCAGCTGGCGGCCATGGCGTTGGCGCAGTTTGGCGACGAGGAGCAACGCGAGCTGCTGCCGGCCTTGCTGGCCGGCGAGCGCCTGGCCACCGTGGCGCTGGCGGACCTGCACGATGTGGCGGGCGGCGCTGTGCAGGCGGAGCCCGTGGCGGGCGGTTGGCGCCTGCAGGGTGTGCTGGGGGCGGTGCCCTGGGCGGCCGAGTCGCAGCACCTGTTGCTGGTCGCCTCGGGCCAACTGTTTTTCATGCCGCTGGCCAGCCCCGGCGTCACCCAGCTGGCGGGCGTGTATACCGAGGGCGAGCCCTGTGCCGAGCTGCGCCTGGAGGGCGTGAGTGTGCCTGCCGGGGCCTACCTGGGGCCGCATGTGGCCTGGCTTGAGCAGCGCGCCATCGCCTGCCTGGCGGCGCTGCAATTGGGCGTGGCCGAGGAGGCGCTGCGCCGCACCGCCGAGTACGTGAGCGAGCGCAAGCAGTTCGAGCGTCCGGTGGGCAGCTTTCAGGGCGTGGCCCTGCGGGCAGCGGATGGCTACATCGATCTTGAGGCCATGCGCAGTACCCTGTGGCAGCTGTGCTGGCGCCTGGATCAGGGCCTGCCGGCGGAAGAGGCGGCCCGGGTGGCCAAGTACTGGGCCTGCGAGGGCGGCCACCGCATCGCCCACACCGGGCAGCACCTGCACGGCGGCATGGGGGCGGACGTGACCTATCCCATCCACCGTTACTTCATCTGGGCCCGGGCGTTGGAAATGCGTCTGGGAGGCGCCTCGGCGCAGCTGGCGGCACTGGGGGCCCTGCTGGCCTCGGATGAGCGCGCGGGGGTGATGGTATGAGCTGGAGCGAGACCCTCCGTTTCGATCAGGTGGCGGAAGGGGCGGAGCTGCCCCCGTTGGATATCCCGCTGACGGTGACGGGCATCGTCGCCACCGCCATGGCCACCCGGGACTTCCAGAACGTGCACCACGACTTAGAGCAGACCCGCCAGCTGGGCTCGCCCCACATCTTCATGAACATCCTCACCTCCAACGCCATGGTGGAGCGCTATGTGAGCGAATGGGCGGGGCCGGCGGCTTTGCTGAAGTCGGTGAAGATCAAGCTGGGGGCACCCAATTATCCGGGTGACACCATGGTGATGAGTGGCGCGGTGATCGGGCGCGATAGCGCCAGTCGCTGCCTCACCCTCGATATCAAGGGCCGCAACTCGCTGGGCAGTCATCTGACCGGCACGGTGGAGCTGGTACTGCCATGAGAAGCAAAGGTTTGAGTGGACAGGCGGCGATCGTCGGCATCGGCGCCACCGAATTCTCCAAGAACTCCGGCCGCACCGAGATCCAGCTGGCGGTGGAGTGCGTGCTGGCGGCCTTGAACGATGCCGGTATCGACCCCGCCGAGGTGGACGGCATCAGCACCTTCACCATGGATAACAACCCCGAGGTGGAGGTGTTCCGCCTGATCGGTGGCCGGGAGCTGAAATTCTTTTCCCGCGTGCACTACGGCGGCGGCGCCGCCTGCGGTCCGGTGTTGCACGCCCTGATGGCGGTGGCCACCGGGGTGTGCGAGGTGGCGGTGTGCTACCGGGCAATGAACGAGCGCTCCTGGTATCGCTTCGGCAGTGGCATGCAGGGCCGCGAGCCCAACCCGCTGTTCGAGACCACTCACTTTGGCTGGTACGTGCCCCAGGGCCTGCTCACGCCGGCCTCCTGGGTGGCGATGAACGCCCAGCGCTACATGCACGAGCACGGCGCCACCAGCGAGGACTTCGGCCGCGTGTCGGTGGCCGCCCGGGATTTTGCCGCCACCAACCCCCATGCCTTCTTCTACCAGAAGCCCATCACCCTAGAGGAGCACCAGGCCTCGCGCTGGATCGTGGAGCCCCTGCGCCTGCTGGACTGCTGCCAGGAGAGCGACGGCGGGGTGGCACTGGTGATCACCAGCGCCGAGCGCGCCAAGCATCTCAAGCAGACCCCGGCACTGATTTTGGGCGCCGCGCAGGGGGCCTGTGACGACCCGCAGATGATGACCGGCTTCTACCGCAAGGACATCACCGGCCTGCCCGAGATGGGCCTGGTGGCGCGACAACTCTACGGCATGAGCGGACTGGGCCCGCAGGATATGCAGACCGCAGTGATCTACGATCACTTCACCCCCTTCGTGCTGCCCCAGCTGGAGGAGTTCGGCTTCTGTGAGCGGGGCAAGGCCAAGGAGTTCCTGCGCGAAGAGCATCACGCCCGGGGTGGCAAGCTGCCCATCAACACCCATGGCGGCCAGTTGGGCGAGGCCTATATTCACGGCATGAACGGCATCGCCGAGGCGGTGCGCCAGCTGCGCGGCACGGCGGTGAATCAGGTGGCCGGGGTGGAGAACGTGCTGGTCACGGCGGGCACCGGGGTGCCCACCAGTGGTTTGATTCTGGGCGTGCGCTAAGAGCGATGAGGGGCGAGGCTCAGGCTGTCTCAGATAGGGGCGGGGCTGTGAGCAGCCCCACCTGCTGGTGCCCTGAGCCGATTTATTTCAGCATCGCCATGGCCGCTTCCATGTCTTCGCTCAGGTCTTCGATTTCCATGGCGTTGACTTCGGTGCTCAGGCCCACGCGTTCGAAGGCGGAGATCTGGCTCCAGTCCATCTGCGCCAGCGGGTTGTCGCTGCCGAGATAGCTCTGCAGGTTGGCCACCAGCACCACATCGGCGTAGTCCA
The DNA here is from genome assembly GCA_964649985.1 of uncultured Pseudomonadales bacterium. Classification (GTDB taxonomy): domain Bacteria; phylum Pseudomonadota; class Gammaproteobacteria; order Pseudomonadales; family CAZYQX01; genus CAZYQX01. The sequence continues at coordinate 24,861 of CAZYQX010000027.1, forward strand.
CCTGTGCTGGCCGGCGGGCAAAGTTCATGTGCTCGGTGGGGATGTTGGCCAGCTCGGGCTGGAAGCTCCAGGCGGCCAGAATCTTGTCGCCGATCTCCGGGTGCAGTTCATCCACTACCGCGCGCAGGGTCTCCCGGCTGCGCAGCAGGGCGGGTTTGTTTTCCGCATAGGTCAGGATGGGTAGCACGCCGATCTTGTGCACCAGCCCACCCAGGGTGGCCTGGTCGGGCTTCAGGCGCGTATAGGCCTTGCACAGCACGTGGGCGATGCCCGCCACCTCGGTGCTCTTGGTCCAGGTTTCGCGCATCAGCTCGTCCACCAGGTGGTTGGTGGCCTGGAACATCTGCTCCATGGCCATACCGGTGGCGAGGTTGCAGGTGTAGGTCACGCCCAGTCGGGCGATGGCCATCTTCAGGTCGGTGATCGGGCGGCTGGCGCGCATCAGCGGGCTGTTGGCGACCTTGATCAGACGGGCGGAGATGGCGGCGTCGTTTTCAATGACGCGGGTGAGGCGGACGGCATCAGCGTCCGGGTCCTGGGCGGCCTCCCGGATTTTCAGTGCCACTTCCGGCAGGGTGGGCAGCGTGAGCTGGTCCTTGGCAATGGCCTGGTTGATTTCTTCCCGAACTTCCGCGATCAGATCTGTCATGCGAGGTCCCGCGCTGTAGGCTAAAACTCCTCGGCGCGGTTGGCGCGCCGTGTACCACCGCGCACCGAGGGCTGCATACAGTGCCTGCTGGGGTGCGCCTACCAAGTATAGGGCAGTGGCAGAATCTGCAAGGTCGGACCCTGATTGTTTTCCAGGTGCACGCCGTTTTCCAGCGCGCTATCGGTGATCACCGCCAGCGCCTCCACCCGCTGAGGGTCGGTTTGAACGGCGTTGACGATCTCACCCACCGCCTGTTCACCCTCGGGGCCCAATAGCCGCGCGCCGGCGGCGGGGCAGTGCGCGGTGGCAATTTCAACCCGGTACATGTGGCGCTTCAGCTTGCCCAGGTACTGCATGCGAGCGACGATTTCCTGGCCGGTGTAGCAGCCTTTCTTGAAGTGGATGCCCCCCACCGCCTGCAGATTGATCATCTGCGGGATGAACAACTCGACGGTGCTGGCCTCCAACTCGCCCAGCCCGGCCTGAATGGCCAGCAATTGCCACAGGGTACGGCTGGCGGGTGTGGCGCCTGAGGCCAGCGATTGCCACACCGCTACCGCGCGATCGGCAGGCAGCCACAGCTCAAAGCGCTCGCCGGTGTCGTCCAGCTGCAGTGCCAGGCCGCCCTGGGGCAGGGCCACACAGCCATCCCGGCCGCTCGGGGCGGTGCCCAGCACGCGTTGCAACAGCTGTTGGCTGCCGGCACCCGCCAGCCCCAGGGCCACCGCCTCGGGTTGCTCCATCTTCGCCTTGAAGAACACCGCGTACTTGGCCAGGCCCTGCTGGGTGCGGTCGAGGATGTCCTTGCGCATGCGCAGCCAGTAGCATTGGTCGGCCCACTGGCCCAGGCGGAAGCTGGTCAGCATGCGCCCCTGCGGGTTGCACTGGGCGCCCAGTCTGGTCTGCTCGGGCCCAACTTCGTTCAGGTGACAGGTGAGCTGGCCCTGCATGAATTTCTGGGCGTCAGGCCCTTGTACCTGGAGAAAACCGTAGTGGCCAAGTTCTGCCAACACGGGTTGCTCGGCGAGCCGCTCGAGTTGTTGGGTGTTGTGGCAAAGGGCGGACTGTTGCCCCTCGATAAATGAATTCCACTGACTATTCATGGGCTTAGCACCTGGCACTGGATGCAGGCATGATAGGCTGGGGGGCGACGATTGTCATCCAGAAGTGGGATTGGACCAGCGCTGGGCGACGGGAGGGTGTTCGGGGTTATAATGGCCACTTGCATCCTTGAGGTATCCGGACAGATGAGCAGCGTTGAAGCCGATAACAATCGCGTCTACTGGCATAGCCGTCGTGGCATGCTGGAGCTGGATCTGGTGCTGATGCCTTTCGCCAAGGATTGCTACCCGGGCCTGGACCCCGCCGAGCAGGCGCTCTACCGCCGTCTGCTGGAGAGCGAGGATCAGGATATGTTCGGTTGGTTCATGGGCCACAATGAGCCCGAGGACGCCGAGTTCGCCAGGATGGTGAGATTTATACTGGAATGGAACGCCAAACGCCTCGCTTCCACCTAAGCCCCCGCCCCTCACACCGCCTCGCCTTTCTGTTGGTGGGGCTGAACGCGCTGGCCTTGCTCTCGGTGGTGCTGTTGCCCTGGCCCTGGTGGGTGCGCATAGCGCTGGCCACATGGGTGGCGCTGGTGGGCCAAAGTGCTTTGCGCTGCCATGTGCAACGCTTGAGCAAGCGCAGTCTGCTGGGCTTTGCCTGGGAGGGTGAGCAGTGCACGGTGTTCACCCCGGCAGGTCGTCTGCGGGCGCAACTCCTGCCCGATTCTGTGAGCTTACCCGGTTTTATCCTGCTGCGTTTCGATACCGCCCGGGGCGTGCACAGCGCGATCCTGCTGGCGGACAGTGCCGCCAGTGAAGATTTGCGTCACCTGCGGGTGTGGCTGCGCTTGCAGGCCAGCCGCCAATTGCCGCCACCACCCATCCCATTGTGGCGCAAGGGGCTGGCCCACTTGGCGCGGCTGTGGTCCGGCCGCAGGGCGCCAGCCGTTGGCGCGGCCGTCGATCAACGTCTGCGATAGCGGGGCGGGTAGAGCACCGTGTCCTTGCCGTCGGGGTCGGTCTGTGCGTAGTCCAGCGTGTAGTGCAGGCCGCGGCTCTCCTTGCGGCGCATGGCGGACTCAATGATCAGCTCGGCCACTACCGCCAGGTTGCGCAGCTCGATCAGGTCGTTGCTGACGCGGTAGTTGGAGTAGTACTCGGCGATTTCCCGCTGCAGCAGGTCGGCCCGGCGCTGGGCGCGCTGCAGGCGCTTGTCGGTGCGCACGATGCCCACGTAGTCCCACATGAAGCGGCGCAGCTCGTCCCAGTTGTGGGCGATCACCACGTCTTCGTCCGAGTCCGTCACCTGGGAGGAGTCCCAGTCCTTGGCGGGCGCGGGCAGTGGCGTGCCCTGCAGGCGCTGCAGCACATCTTCGGCCGCCGCCTTGCCGTACACCAGGCACTCCAGCAGCGAGTTGCTGGCCATGCGATTGGCGCCGTGCAGCCCGGTGAAAGACGTTTCACCGATGGCGTACAGATGGGGCACATCGGTGCGGCCCCGTTCATCGATCACCACGCCGCCACAGGTGTAGTGGGCGGCGGGTACCACCGGGATGGGCTGTTGGGTGATGTCGATGCCCAGTTCGAGGCAGCGGGCGTGAATGGTGGGGAAGTGGTTGATGACGAATTCGGCCGGCTTGTGGCTGATGTCCAGATAGACACAGTCCGCCCCCAGGCGCTTCATCTCATGGTCGATGGCCCGGGCGACGATGTCGCGCGGGGCCAGCTCGGCCTGGGGATGGAAGCGCGGCATGAAGCGCTCGCCGTTGGGCAGCCGCAGAATGCCGCCCTCACCGCGCACCGCCTCGGTAATCAGGAAAGACTTGGCCTGCGGGTGGTAGAGACAGGTGGGGTGGAACTGGTTGAACTCCATGTTGGCCACCCGACAACCCGCCCGCCAGGCCATGGCGATACCATCGCCGGTGGCGCCGTCGGGATTGGTGGTATACAGGTAGACCTTGCTGGCGCCGCCGGTGGCCAGCACAACGAATTTGGCCTGGAAGGTGTCCACCTCGCCGGTCTGCAGGTTGAGCGCGTAGGCGCCGCTGGCGCGCACTTCAGGGCGGCGCTCCACAATCAAATCCACCCCCACATAGTGCTCGAACAGCTCGATGTTGGGGGTTTGCCGGGTGCGGCTGGCCAGGGTTTCCGACACCGCCCGGCCGGTGGCGTCGGCGGCGTGGATGATGCGCCGGGCACTGTGGCCGCCTTCCTGGGTCAGGTGGAAGTCGGCGCCGCTATCGTCCCGGGTGAATTGTACCCCCTGATCCACCAGCCACTGTACGCAGGCGCGGGCGTTCTCCACCGTGAAGCGCACGGCATCTTCGTGGCACAGGCCGGCGCCCGCGACCAGGGTGTCCTGAATGTGGGCGCTGGTGGAGTCGGTTTCATCGAGCACCGCGGCGATGCCGCCCTGGGCCCAGTAGGTGGAGCCGTCGGTCAGCTCGCCCTTGCACAGCACCGCCACCCGGGCGCGCTCGGCCAGTCGCAGGGCCAGGCTGAGGCCGGCAGCACCGGAGCCGAGAACGAGTACATCGTGGGTGAAGTGTTTGGCCATGGACGATTCAGCATGATCAGGAATGAAAGCCGGCGCTGCACGCGCGGGCGTTTATTGGCGTAGTATATCGCGGCTTGTGTCTGGCTTGAGGGAACTTACTGAGTATTCCCCTGCCTAATGTTTCAACATGTGGCTAAGTGAGTAGCGTGTGGGTTGGCATGTAAGTGGTGGTCTTGGCGCGAAAGGTCAGTTTGTTAGCCTCCTGGCGGTGGTGTAATGCTGAGCGAGCGCGATGCAGACCAGCAGTTGGTCGAGCGTGTACAGAAGGGCGATAAACGAGCTTTCGATCTGTTGGTGTTGAAGTATCAGCACCGGGTGCTGGCGCTTGTCTCCCGTTTCGTGCGCGATTCCGCCGAAGTGCAGGATGTGGCCCAGGAAGCTTTTATCAAGGCCTATCGGGCATTGCCCAACTTCCGCGGAGAAAGTGCATTCTTTACCTGGCTTTACCGCATTGCCATCAATACCGCCAAGAACTACCTGGTGGCACGTGGCCGCCGGCCCAGCGGCATGGAGTCGATCGAGCTGGATGATGATGAGGATTATGCGGCCCAGGTGGCGCTCAAGGATGTCGACTCACCGGAAGAGTTGTTCTATAGCGAGGAGCTGCGTGAGGTGGTGAATCAGTCCTTGCGCACAATGCCTGAGGAGTTGCGCACCGCGCTGCTGTTGCGTGAGCGCGAAGGCATGAGTTACGAAGAGATCGCCGAAGCCATGGCGTGTCCGGTGGGTACGGTACGGTCTCGAATTTTCAGGGCGCGTGAGTCGGTGGACAAGCGCATCAGCGATTGGCAGGAGGGGCGCCTTTAGGCGCCAGTGTCATGGCGAGGGTTGTTGCATGAACGAGCCGCTAAAAGAGTCGCTGTCCGCCATGGCGGATGGTCCCGTCACTGAGCTTGAACTGCACCGCGTACTGGGTGAGGTGGGCCGCGATAACGACCTGCGCGCCCGCTGGGCACGCCAGCATGCGGTGGGTGAGGCCTTGCGGGGTGAGCCGGTGCCCCTGATGTCGCTGGATTTTGCCGATCGCATTCGGGCGGCGGTGGATGATGAGCCTGCGCACCGCCAGGGTTGGTGGGCTCGCCTCAGCGCCAGCTCTGCCACGCGGCCAGCGGCCGGCTTTGCCGTGGCAGCCTCGGTGGCGATGGCGGTGTTTCTGGGGGGACAGCAGTGGCTGGCGCCGGCTGCGCCGTCCTCGGCGGTCGTGGCCTCTGCATCGCCCGTTGTGGGCTTGCCGGACGCCGGTGCGCGTTTAGCCAGCTTTGGTGCTGAGCAGTCCCACGTGCGTGCCGCGCCTCAAGCGCAGGCCATGACGGCAGAGGAACTGGCGGCAGAGGAGCAACGCTTGCAATCCTATTTGCTGATGCATGCAGAACATGTCGCTGAAGGTCATGCGGGTGCCATGCTGCCCTATGCCCGAGTAACGCGTTACGAAATGGGGCAGTGACACGGTGCGGATGTTATCGCGAGTGATGGCCCTAGGGGCGCTCATAGCGCTGCCCGGGGCGACAATGGCCACCCCTGAGCCTGCCGATGCCGCACGCTGGCTGCAACGCATGTCTGAGAGCACGAAAACGCTCAACTACAGCGGTTATTTGGTCTACGATCGCGGCGGCGAGCTGGAAACCCTCGAGCTTGCCCACACCGTGGTGGCGGGGGTAGAGCGCGAGCAGATGCGCTACCTGAATGGCCCCGAGCGCAGCATGGTGCGCGACGGCGCGCATGTGACCTGCATGGAAGGTGGACAGGCCAAAGCGCGCTTTCAGCGTGGTGTGCCCGGCTTGCGTGGGGTGGGCGCGGAGCCCGCTGCGCTGGAGAGTCTCAGCCGCTTCTATCGCTTCAGCCTCGCCGGTCAGGATCGGGTGGCTGGCCGCTCGGCGGTGGTGCTGAATGTGCAACCTCTGGACCCGCACCGTTACGGCTACCGGCTGGCGCTGGATCAAGATACCGGTCTTATGCTGAGCGCCCACACCCTGTCGGGCGAGCGGCCATTGGAGCGCTTCAAGTTTGTTCAGTTGGAAACAGCCCAGCCCCGTGTGGCCAATGCGGTGCCGATGCCGGATCAGCGTTCGCACCCTGCAGGCGATGTGGTGCCCTTTGCAGTGAAGGTGGCGTGGTTGCCCGGGGGCTTCCAGTTGATGCCGGCAGAACCCGGGGCTGGGCGTGTGGGTTTGAATGCTGATCGCTACTCAGATGGGTTGGCGCTGTTCTCGGTGTTTGTGGAGCGCCTGAATAAAGCCATGCCGCCCGCTTTTGTACGGCAGGGGGCCACCACGTTACTGTCGCGCTCCCTGACGCGCGATGGGCAGCACTATTCGGTGACGCTGGTGGGTGAGATTCCGGCAGAAGCTGCTGAAGCGATATTGGCTTCGGTTGAATTGGTGGAGCCAAAACCATGATGAAAGAACAGGCTCGGGTGGTGGCCATAGAGGCGGACTGCCTGTGGGTGGAAACGGGCGTGAAGAGTGGCTGCAATAGCTGTGCTGAGACTAAATCCTGTGGCACCAGTTTGTTGGCCAAGCTGTTTGAAGACAAGCAGCGACACCTGCGCATCGCACTCGACGGCCGTGATCCAGCGCAGTTCAGCCTGAACGACGTCGTCGAAATCGGCATGACGGAGAGCGCCATCCTCAAGGGGTCGCTGGTGGTTTACCTGTTGCCACTGGCGGGCTTGCTGGGCGGGGCCATGTTGGCCTCGGCGGCGGCAGCGGCTGAAGGCTTCGTGGTGGCTGCAGGGGGCACTGGCTTCGTGTTGGGGCTGGCCACTGTGCGCTTGCATGGCTGGATAAACCGCAGCAATCCCGATTACCAACCGGTATTGGTGGGGGGAGCGCTTCACTGTATTGCCCGCGACAGCTGAGACCTGTTCTGTTTGGTCAGCTTGCGAGCGTCCAAAAGGGCGTCTGCCTGTGCCCGGTCAATGTAGGCCTGGCCCACCTAAGCGCAACGGCCTGTCTACGGTGCCGCGAAGTTCGACGATAAGCCCTCTATGATCCATCGCCTGCGCCCCTTGTTTCTTTCAATATGGTTATAATGCGCTGGTTTTAATAACAACTGGCGCCGGATTGCCCATTGCCCGGTGCTGACGTGCCTGCGGAGCACCCATGCTCAATCGATACCCTTGGTGGAAAAACGCGCTCGTTCTACTAGTGCTGATCTTCTCAGTGCTGTACGGGCTTCCCAATATTTACACGCCCGATCCCGCCATTCAGATCTCGGGTGAGTCTGGGGGGCGTGGTGTTGATGATGCCGCACTCGGCCAGGCAACCAAGGCGTTGGATGCCGCAGGCATTCAATATTTTGGCCACCACGTCGAAGGGGGCAGAGCACTTATCCGCGTGCACAGCCCCGAGGAGCAATTGAAAGCCAAATCGGCGATTCAGCGCGCGCTGGGTGATGGCTTCATCGTGGCCCTTAATTTGGCTCCCACCACCCCTGAATGGCTGCGCGCCATGGGCGGCAAGCCGATGAAGCTCGGCCTCGACCTCTCCGGAGGTGTGCACTTCCTGTTGGAAGTCGATGTGGATGCGGCGGTGCAAAAGCGCCTCGACATCTATCGCGACGATTTCAAACGCGGCCTGCGCGAGCAGAAGCTGCGCGGCACCGTCACCCTGAAGGATGGTGTGCTGGAGGGGCATTTCGCCTCGGCTGAGCTGCGCGACAAGGCGCTCAAGCTGGCGAATGAGCAGATGCGTGATCTGCAGATAACCACCGCCGAAGAAGGCGCCGACTTCGTGGTGCGGGTCAAGTTCGGCGAAGCCAAGATCAAGGAGATCGTCGATTATGCCGTGGGGCAGAACCTGACCACGCTGCGCAACCGGGTGAACGAGCTGGGTGTGGCCGAGCCCCTGGTGCAGCGCCAGGGCGAAAAGTTCATCGTGGTGCAGTTGCCAGGTGTGCAGGACACCTCCGATGCCAAGCGCGTGCTGGGTAAGGCCGCCAACCTGGAGTTCCGCCTGGAGGCCAAGTACGATGCGGCGCCCGGCACCAAGGAAGAATTCGACTTCCGCAACGCCCAGTTTGAACGCTCCGCCTGGATCGAGAAAGACATCATCATCACCGGCGAGCGGGTGGCCGACGCCCGCCAGAGCTTTGATCAGAACGGCCAGCCCGAGGTAGGCATCAACCTGGATAGCCAGGGCGGCCAGATGATGCTGCGTGCCACCCAGAACAACATCAAGCGCCGCATGGCGGTGTTGTTCATCGAGCGCAAGACCCGCACCACCTACCAGACGGACGCCCAGGGGCGGGAGATCGAAGTCCGCACCAAATACGATGACAAGAAAATCATCAGTCTGGCCACCATCCAGTCCGCCCTCGGCAACCAGTTCCGCATCACCGGCCTGGACAGCCCGCAAGAGGCGGCAGAGCTGGCGCTGCTGTTGCGCGCCGGCTCGCTGGCTGCGCCGATGGATTTCGTCGAAGAGCGCACCGTGGGCCCATCCCTCGGCGCCGAGAACATCGCCAAGGGCATCATGTCACTTGAAGTGGGCTTGCTGCTGGTGATGGTGGTGATGGTGGCGGCCTACAAGCTGTTCGGCCTCTATGCCAACCTGGCGATGCTGTTCAACCTGATGCTGTTGACGGCCTGCCTCTCGGTATTGGGCGCTACGCTGACCCTGCCGGGCATCGCGGCCATCATCCTCACCATGGGCATGGCGGTGGATGCCAACGTGCTGATCAATGGCCGCATCAAGGAAGAAATGCGCAATGGACTGACGCCGCATGCGGCGATCAGCGCTGGCTATGACCGTGCCTTCATCACCATCGCGGACTCCAACATCACCACCATCATGACGGCGCTGGTGCTGCTCGGGGTAGGCAGTGGCCCGGTGCGCGGCTTTGCCATCGCGCTGACCATTGGTCTGATCACCTCCATGTTCACCGCTGTCATGGCTTCACGCGTACTGGTGAACCTGACCTACGGTGGTCGCCAACTCAACAAGATTTCCATTTAAGGGGAGGCTGCCATGGCACGTCAAAAAGCTATACCCGCGCAGCAGGTGTCTACTCCTCGCTGGAACATCAACTTCATGGCTGTGCGCAAAGGCATCGCCATGTTCTCCCTGCTGTCCTGTCTGGTGGCCATCGGCGCGCTGGGCTGGAAGGGGCTGAGCTATGGGCTGGACTTTACCGGTGGTGTCCTGATCGAAGCGGAGTACAAAGATATCGCCGATCTCGATCGCGTGCGCAAATCCCTGGCGGATAGCGGTTTCCACAGCGTTCAGGTGCTGTACTACGGCTCAGAGCACGACGTGATGGTGCGCATGCCGCCGGTGGACAAGGCGTCGGCGGAGTTTAGCGAGCGCGTGCGCCTGGCACTGGCGGCCTCCACCGATAGTGACATGTCCATCAAGCGGGTGGATATCGTCGGCCCTCAGGTGGGTGAGGATTTGCGCGAGAAAGCAGTGCTGGCGGTGCTGGTGGCGCTGGGCTTGATTCTGCTGTACGTGGCGGTTCGCTTCGAGTTCAAGTTCGCCGCGGGGGCCGTGGCCAGCTTGCTGCATGACGTGCTGGTGATCCTCGGGGCTTTCGCGCTGTTTGGCTGGGAGTTTGATCTGACCGTGCTGGCGGCGGTGCTGGCCATTATCGGTTACTCGCTCAACGACTCCATCGTAGTGGCTGACCGTATCCGCGAAAATTTCCGCAAGCTGCGCAAGAGCAGCTCGGAGGAGATTATCGACTACTCCATCAACCAGACCCTCGACCGCACCATCCTGACTTCGGTAACCGTGTGGGTCACCGTGTTGGCGATGTTCCTGTTCGGCGGCGATGGCCTACATGCCTTCTCCAAGGCGCTGTTGATTGGTGTATTCGTCGGCACCTATTCCTCCATCTATGTCTGCTCCAACGTGGCGCTGGCCTTGAAGGTGACGCGCGAGGACTTCATGCCGCCAGTGAAGCCCGAGGACGACGGGCGCCCCTAATGGCGTCAAATTGTTGACCAACAACGCCGCCTTCGAGCGGCGTTGTTGTTTGTGGTGTTTCGTTGACGCAGAACGCTTCTGTCGGCTAATTGATGGGCGTATGATGCCGCAACTTTTTTGACTGCAAGGTGGGTTGCCCGGTGTCTGTCGCAGGTAATGGAACTGGTGAGCAAAAATCTTCCCTGTCGGTGTTGGCCCTGGGGGCCATCGGCGTGGTGTTTGGCGACATCGGCACCAGCCCGCTGTATGCGCTGAAGGAATGCTTTGGCAGCCACGGCATGGAATTGAATCCAACCAATGTGCTGGGGCTGCTCTCGATGGTGTTTTGGGCCATGATGCTGGTCGTCACCCTCAAGTACGTGACGGTGATCATGCGGGCCGACAACAACGGTGAAGGCGGCATTCTGGCCTTGCTGGCCCTGGTGCAGCGCTTGGTGCGCAAGGATGGTCGACGCATCTGGCTGTTATCTGTATTGGGCATCTTCGGTGCTGCGCTGTTTTATGGCGACTCCGTGATTACGCCGGCCATTTCCGTTCTCAGTGCCGTAGAGGGCCTCACCGTGCTGGCGCCCTCACTGCATACCTTCGTGGTGCCTGTCACAGTGGGCATTCTGGTGGGGCTGTTTCTGATCCAGCGCAAGGGCACCGAGTCGGTGGGCCTGTTGTTTGGCCCGGTGATGTTGGTCTGGTTTTTCGTGCTGGGGGTACTGGGCGTGCGGGAGATCATGGTCTCCCCGGATGTGCTGCGGGCGGTTTCCCCCGTATATGCCTTCGATTTTTTCACTGCCCACCCCATGCTGTCATTTCTGACCCTGGGCTCAGTCGTATTGGTTGTAACAGGGGGAGAGGCCTTGTACACCGATATGAGCCATTTCGGCGCAAAACCCATTCGGCTGGCATGGCTGGCGGTAGTGGCGCCTGGTTTGGTGCTCAATTACATGGGGCAGGGGGCGTTGCTGCTCACACAGCCCGAGGCAGTTAAAAACCCCTTTTTCCTCCTGGCACCCGAATGGGCCTTGTTGCCACTCATTGTTTTGGCTACGGCGGCTACCGTGATCGCCTCTCAGGCGGTGATTTCGGGGGCGTTTTCAGTCACGCGGCAGGCTATCCAGCTGGGTTATCTGCCCCGCATGCAGATCCTGCACACATCTGCCAAAGAGGCAGGGCAGATCTATCTGCCCTTTGTGAACTGGCTGCTGTTGGTGGGTGTGATTTTGTTGGTGGTGGGCTTCAAGTCGTCGTCGTCGCTGGCATCGGCATACGGCATTGCCGTAACGGGGGCGATGTTGATCGATAATTTCCTGGTGGTCGTTGTAATGCTGTCTGCCTGGCGGTGGAAAATTTACTGGGTTGTGCCTTTGGTGGGGCTGTTTCTCTGTGTTGATCTGGCCTTCCTGGCGGCGAACTCCTTCAAGATTCCGTCCGGGGGCTGGCTGGCACTCTTGATTGCGCTGGTTTTGTTTGTGCTGCTGACTACCTGGAGCAAAGGGCGTCAGCTGCTGGCGTCGCGCATTCAGGAACAGAGCCTGGAGCGGAGCTTCTTCGTTCAGCATATGGTACCCGAGCTGACCAGGGTCGCAGGGGTTGCCATGTATCTCACCACCAGCAAAGACCGTGTGCCGGGGGCGCTACTACACAATCTGAAACACAACAAAGTGTTGCACGAGAAGGTCGCTTTCCTCACGGTAGATACCTTGGATGTGCCTGTAGTGGCGGACGCTGAACAGGCCGAAGTCGTGCCCTTAGGTAATCAGTGCTATTCGGTGTGCTTGAGATTTGGTTTCATGCAGAGCCCGGATATACCACAAGCGCTGGGGCGGATTGTGTTGGGTGGCGAGGGGTTGGATATGATGGATACGTCGTTCTTCCTCGGGCGCGAGTCACTCGTTATGGCGAAGCAGTCGCCACTCACGCGCGTGCGTCGCCACGTCTTTTTCTGGTTAACTAAAAACGCTGCCAGCGCCATGGAGTTTTTCCATCTGCCACCCAACCGAGTGGTGGAAGTGGGTGGCCAACTGGAAATTTGAGGCTGGAGGCTCAGTCCTTCAGCGTTTTGGGGCGGGCACTGCTACGTCGGCTGCGTCGGTGGGCGTGAGCGCGGATGGGCAGCTCAGCGGGGTTGCAACAATTGGCATTCCAGCCAAGGCCCGCAAAAAAATCTGCCAGTTGACGGCTGGTTTCCTTCAGTGAAAGACGCATGGTGTCTCCCCTGTGCTAGGCGTGTCAATGTTTTATTGTCAACAGGTTGACATGCTAAGTGTAGTTCATCTTTGTCGAGGTGGGAGGAAGCCAGAATCTAGCCTGCCTTTGTGTGGTGCTTCTTGAATATCTGTTGGATCGGCCCTATGTTCGATACACGGGTATTTTGGCGTTGCCCCATTTCGTCCGCTGGCATCTAGCCGCGTTGATCAATTGTGCAAGGAGTTATCGCCATGGCAGACCAACCCATCACGTCCATTTTGCTCATCGCTTCCACTGCTCGTCGCATGGCGGCGGCATCGGGTATGTATGTCGGTTTTTCTATTCCCGGCGTCGCGGAAGGGGAGTTGCCCCTGGCGGGTGGGGCGGGGGAGACCAAGATCATGACGCTTCCGGCCAGCGGTGCAAAAACAGCCGGACAAATCGCGCCCGCTGATATTACCGTGTTCACTGAGCCACCGCAGGAGGGTGATGCGTGGCTTCCTTCTGCGTTCTATGTGTTGGGAGCGGGGGCGGATGGGAAATATAGCGTTATCTGCGCCATTCCTGAGTGGCCGTCGCAGATTTGGTTGAGCAAGGATGTGGGTGATCATCATTACCCAAGTGCCTTTCCGGGCGTGAACCTGGATCAGGTACTTAAAGCGCTGAACCCCATGTGACCGCGAGGATGCCGTGAACTGCCCCGGATACGGGGCAGTTCACGGCAAGCGCTTACTCTTCTATGTCTTGTACGCTGGCGTGTGGGGAATAGCGCCCGTCGAGTCGTCCTAACAAGGGCTGCACGTTTTGCAGTACGGCCTTGAAGCACTTCGGGTTACCGGCCACGATGTTGCCGGTCTCCAGGTAGTGATTACCACCATTGAAATCAGACACAAGTCCACCGGCTTCAATCACCAATAGGGCGCCAGCGGCGATATCCCACTCGGACAAGCCGATCTCCCAGTAGGCATCCAGGCGGCCTGCTGCTACGTAAGCCAGATCCAGCGCGGCGGAGCCGGCGCGGCGGATGCCGGCGCACTGGCCTGCCAGTCGCTCCAGGCTCTGCATGTACATCGGGATGTGCGGTTCGCAACGGCCTGAGAAGGGGATGCCGGTGCCGAGCAGCGCGTCATTCAGGTTGATGCGCTGGCTGACGCGGATGCGGCGGCCATTCAAGCTGGCGCCACGGCCGCGGCTAGCACAGAATTCTTCCTGGCGAATGGGGTCGTATACCACGGCGTGCTCGATGCGGCCTTGATGACGGCAGGCAAGCGATACGGCGTAGTGAGGCAGTCCACGGGTGAAATTGGTGGTGCCGTCGAGGGGATCGATAATCCACTCGTAGTCCGATTTCCCGCTGTTGTGTTGGCTGCCGCCTTCTTCGCCGATAAAGGCGTGATCGGGGTAGGCTTTGCGCAGCACCTTGATGATCTGGGCTTCTGCGGCGCGATCGACGTCGGTGACGAAGTCGTTGTGGCCTTTTTGCTCCACTTGGAGCAGGTCTACGCGTTCTGCGGCGCGCACGATGACGTCGCCTGCAGCGCGTGCGGCGCGCAGCGCCATATTGAGCATGGGGTGCATGGCTCGGGAATCCGGAGTTAAAGAACGAAAGGACGTCCAGTATACCAGAGCAGAAGGCGCTGGCTCATGGAAATATGCACGCTTGTCGCCCTTTACCTGTGAATAGTACCTGCCGAAGCGCGTTGCTCTGGGGCGCTAGTGGTGGCTTCTGTTAAACTTCGCGACCGTTTTTTACCAGGAGTCACCGCCGTGTTGCCTTTTGCTGATCGCGTCAAGATCGTGCTGGTGAACACGAGTGCAGCCGGCAATATCGGCTCCTGCGCCCGGGCGATGAAAACCATGGGCCTCAACCAGCTGGTGTTGGTGCAGCCCGATAACTATCCGACGCCTGAGGCGGAGTGGATGGCCGCCAATGCCAAGGATGTGCTGGAGCAGGCGGTGGTGGTGTCGACGGTGGAAGAGGCCATTGCCGACTGCAGTCTGGTAATTGGCACCAGTGCGCGCCAGCGCCGGCTTCCCTGGCCCTTGCAAGATAGCCGCAGCATGGCGGGCAAGGTGCTGGAAGAGGTCGGGCGTGGCCAGGTGGCCATTCTGTTCGGGCGTGAGGAGCGCGGGTTGACCAACGAAGAGTTGCAGATGTGCCAACTGCACGTGTGCATCCCGTCGAATCCCGATTACGGCGTGCTGAACATTGCCCAGGCCGCCCAGATCATCTGTTATGAGTTGCGCATGGCCTGGGAGCAAGCCCAGGCGGATACCCTGGTCGGTCTCGCGCCCGATGCGATCTGGGATGAACCCTGGGCCACCGCGACCGAGGTGGAAGGCTTTCACGAGCATCTGGAGCGGTTTCTGGTTCAGCTGGGCTTTCTCGATCCCGCCCAGCCGCGCCAGCTGATGCCCCGCCTGCGGCGCTTGTTCGCCCGGGCGCGGATGGATCGCATGGAGGTCAACATCATGCGCGGCATTCTGGCCTTCATGCAGAAGCAGATTGATGGCCAGACAGGGGAAAAGACCAAGTAATTTACTAGGTCTAATACTTGACCAAAGTTGTCGGGAATAGCATAATGGGGGCTACACAGCACTGCTGAGGATTGCTTCCCCATGCGACTGACGACCAAAGGCCGATATGCGGTGACGGCCATGCTAGATCTGGCCCTGCACGCCGACAAAGGGCCGGTAAGCCTGGCTGATATATCCAGGCGCCAGGAAATTTCGCTTTCCTACCTTGAGCAGCTTTTTGCCAAGCTGCGTCGGGATAACCTGGTGTCCAGCGTGAGAGGGCCTGGGGGCGGCTATCTGTTGAGCCGGCCGGGGGCAGAGATTTTTGTCGCGCAGATCGTTGATGCGGTCAACGAAAAAGTGGATGCCACCAGTTGTGGCGGCAATGGCGGCTGCCAAGATGGCCAGCAGTGCCTGACGCACACCTTGTGGTGTGACCTGAGCAAGCAGATTCACCAGTTCCTGAGTGGCATCAGCCTGGCCAGTCTGGTGGCGCGGCGCGAAGTGCAGGATGTGTCGGCTCGGCAGTCCTGTGGCGGCCGGGATGACGTAAGCCCTTTGCGGTTGTTGAATAATGAGATGCAAGCCGTCGTCGAGTGACGGCGGCCTGAGAGGTAGAAGATGAAGTTGCCGATCTATCTGGACTATTCCGCCACCACGCCCTGCGATCCCCGCGTGGTCGAGAAGATGGTGCAGTGCCTGACGCTGGAGGGCAACTTCGGCAACCCGGCTTCGCGCTCGCATATGTTTGGTTGGAAGGCCGAGGAGGCGGTGGAAAATGCCCGTCGCCAGCTGGCTGACCTGATCGGCGCCGACCCGCGCGAGATCGTCTGGACCTCGGGTGCCACCGAGTCGGATAACCTGGCCATCAAGGGTGCGGCCCATTTCTACCAGACCAAGGGCAAGCACATCATCACCAGCCGGATTGAACACAAGGCGGTGCTGGATACCTGCCGCCAGCTGGAGCGTGAAGGCTTCGAAGTGACCTATCTGGATCCCACCCCGGCGGGCCTGATCGAGCCCCAGCAGGTGGCCGATGCGCTGCGCCCGGATACCATCCTGGTGTCGCTGATGCACGCCAATAACGAGATCGGCACGCTCAACGATATCGCCGCCATCGGTGAGCTGTGTCGTGGCAAGGGTGTGCTGCTGCACGTGGATGGCGCCCAGAGCGTGGGCAAGATTCCGGTCGATGTGGAAGCGTTGAAAATCGATTTGCTCTCTATCTCGGCCCACAAGATGTATGGCCCCAAAGGTATCGGGGCGCTGTATGTGCGCCGCAAGCCCCGCGTGCGACTGGAAGCTCAGATGCACGGTGGCGGCCATGAGCGTGGCTTCAGATCCGGCACCCTGCCCACCCACCAGATCGTGGGCCTTGGCGAGGCGGCGCGCATCGCGCGCGAGGAAATGTCGGCCGAGAACGAGCGCCTGATGGCGCTGCGCCAGCGCCTGTGGGATCGCCTCTGCGGCATGGAGCAGGTGTTCCTGAATGGGGATGCCGAGCGTCGCCTGCCGGGCAACCTCAATGTCAGCTTTGCCTTTGTGGAAGGTGAAAGCTTGATCATGGCGGTAAAGGATATCGCGGTGTCTTCAGGCTCGGCCTGTACCTCCGCCAGCCTTGAGCCATCCTACGTGCTGCGCGCACTTGGGCTGAGTGACGAGCTGGCGCACAGCTCCTTGCGCCTGTCGCTAGGGCGTTTCACCACCGAAGAGGAGGTGGATTACGCGGCCGACCTCATCATCAAAGCGGTGAGCAAGCTGCGCGAGATGTCCCCGCTGTGGGATATGTACAAAGAAGGCATCGATTTGAATACGGTGGAGTGGGCGGCGCACTGAGTGCATCTCCCCCCCGCGGATAGCAGCCGCCCGTGATGGGCGTGGCGTGAGGTAAAGAGTCATGGCTTACAGCGAAAAAGTGCTGGATCACTACGAAAATCCGCGCAATGTTGGCGCGCTGGATGCGGCCGATGCCAATGTGGGCACCGGCATGGTAGGGGCGCCCGCCTGTGGCGACGTGATGCGCCTGCAGATCAAGGTCAACGAGGCTGGCGTGATTGAAGACGCCAAGTTCAAGACCTATGGCTGCGGCTCGGCCATCGCCTCCAGCTCCCTGCTGACCGAGTGGGTCAAGGGCAAGACGCTGGAAGAGGCGGCCCAGATCAAGAACACAGAAATTGCTGAAGAATTGGCGCTGCCCCCTGTTAAAATCCACTGCTCGGTACTGGCGGAGGATGCCATCAAGGCGGCTGTCCGCGACGTCAAGCAAAAGCGCGGCGAAGTTTAATTCATAATGGGTGGGGGTCTCCGGAGGGAGTCTCCCGCTTCGGAGCGAAGAGGTCCCCATGGCGGTTACCCTGTCCGAAAGTGCGGCGAAACACGTCGAAAAGCAGTTGGCGAATCGCGGTCGCGGTGAGGGAATTCGCCTCGGGGTGCGCTCCAGCGGCTGCTCTGGCATGGCCTATGTGCTGGAGTTTGTCGACGGCGTGGAGCCCGAGGATGTGGTGTTCGACAGCTTTGGGGTGAAGGTGATTGTCGACCCCAAGAGTCTGCTCTACATCGACGGCACCGAGCTGGATTTTGTGAAGGAAGGCCTCAACGAGGGCTTCAAGTTCAACAACCCCAATGTGAAGGACGAATGCGGCTGCGGCGAGTCCTTCAATGTGTGATGTTGTGGGGGCGCCGTGAGCGTCGACCTGAGCCAGAATTATTTCTCCCTGTTCGGCCTCGAGCCGTCCTTTGCGATCGATGCCGCTCAGCTGGCATCGCGTTTCCGCGCCTTGCAGCGCGAACACCATCCGGATCGCTTTGCCGCCGCTGACGATCGCCAGAAGCGTTTGGCGGTGCAGCAGTCGGCTTTTATCAATCAGGCCTACGAAGCGCTGAGCGCGCCGGTGACGCGTGCTCAGTACCTGCTGCAGCTGGCGGGTGTAGAGGCTGCCCTGGACAGCGCCACCACCTCCGATGCTGGCTTCCTCATGCAGCAGATGGATTGGCGCGAAGGCTTGATGGCCGCACTCGAGAGTGCCGACCCGTTGGCGCGGCTCGAGGCCCTGAAAGCCGAGGTGGTGGGTGGCTTTGCCGGCCTGCAGCAGCAGTTCAGTCAGGGGCTGCAGGCGGGCGAGCACGCCCGTTGCCAGGAGCTGGTGGCGCGCATGCAGTTTGTGCAGAAACTGCTGTCCGATATTGAAGCCCGGGAAGAGGCGCTTTGGGACGCCTGAGGGCGTCCACTGAAGTCTCCCGGCGAACATTCGAGCATAGACATGGCCCTACTTCAGATTTCAGAACCCGGTCAGACTCCACTGCCGCATCAGCGCAAGCGCGCCGCCGGCATCGATCTGGGCACGACCAATTCCCTGGTGGCGACAGTGCGCAGTGGCAGTGCCGAGACCCTGCCTGATTTGCAAGGGCGGCATTTGTTGCCCTCCGTGGTGCACTATGGCGAGGCCGGCGTGCTGGTGGGGGAGGAAGCCCGCGCGCACGCGGTGGCCGATCCGCACAACACCATTGCGTCGGTAAAACGCCTGATGGGGCGCGGCCTGGAAGACGTGGTATCGCTGGGCAATCGACTGCCCTATGAGTTTGTCGCCTCGGAGGGCGGCATGCCGATGATTCGCACTCGCGCCGGTTTGTTGAGCCCGGTGCAGGTGTCGGCCGATGTGCTGCGCCCGCTGCGTGCCCGGGCCGAGGAAACCCTGGGCGGTGCGCTGGATGGCGTGGTGATCACGGTGCCAGCCTATTTTGACGATGCCCAACGCCAGGCGACCCGTGAGGCCGCCAGCCAGGCTGGGCTGAATGTGCTGCGCCTGCTCAATGAGCCCACCGCCGCCGCCGTCGCCTATGGGCTGGATCAGGGCGGCGAGGGGGTGATTGCCGTCTACGACCTGGGGGGCGGTACCTTCGATATTTCCGTGCTGCACCTGCACAAAGGGGTGTTTGAAGTGCTCTCCACCGGTGGCGATTCGGCCCTGGGAGGCGATGATTTCGACCACGCCATCGCCGAGTGGCTGTTGCGCGCTTCAGGCTGCAGTGAGCCGCTGGCGGCGGGTGATCAGCGCGCGTTGCTGGCTCGCGCCCGCGCCGCCAAGGAAGCGCTGACGGATGTGGACGCGGTGCAGCTTGAATGCCCGGTCAATGGCCATGTCGCGCAACTCACCCGCGCCGATTTCGATGCGCTGGTCGATCCGTTGATCGACGACACCCTCAAGGCGGTCAAGCGCGCCCTGCGCGATGCCAAGCTCAAGCCAGAGCAGGTGGAGAATGTTGTGTTGGTGGGCGGCGCTACCCGCGTGCCGCGCGTGCGTGCCCGCGTGGCCGAGCTGTTCGGCCGTGAGCCGCTGGCCAATATCGATCCGGATCGTGTGGTGGCCATCGGTGCTGCCCTGCAGGCCGAGGTGTTGGTAGGCAACAAGCCCGGCGACGAGATGTTGTTGCTGGACGTGATTCCGCTGTCGCTGGGGATCGAGACCATGGGCGGCCTGGTGGAAAAGATCATTCCGCGCAATACCACCATCCCGGTGGCCCGGGCGCAGGAGTTCACCACCTACAAGGATGGCCAGTCCGCCATGGCCATCCACGTGCTGCAAGGTGAGCGCGAGTTGGTAGCGGATTGCCGTTCATTGGGGCGCTTCACCCTGCGCGGCATTCCCGCCATGGTGGCTGGGGCCGCCAAGGTGCGCGTCACCTTCCAGGTGGATGCCGATGGGCTGCTCAGCGTCGCCGCCCGCGAGGTGAACAGTGGCGTGGAGGCCAGTATTCAGATCAAGCCATCCTTTGGCCTGACCGAGAATGATATTGCACGCATGCTGAAGGAGTCTTACCAGCATGCCCGTGAAGACAAGGAAGCGCGCAGCCTGCGGGAAGAACAGGTGGAGGCCGATCGGCTGATCGAAGCCTTAGTGGCTGCCATGCAGCAAGATGCCGCGCTGCTGGAAGCCGGTGAGGCTGACATGCTGACGCAGGCCATGGCCTCCCTGCGCGCGATTCAGCAGCAGGGTCCGGCGGATGCCATCCGCGCCGAGATCGAGCGCGTAGGCAAACTGACCGAGCCCTTTGCTGCGCGCCGCATGGATCGCTCGGTGGCCCAGGCCTTGACGGGCCACACCTTGGATGAATTTGCTGGCGAGGAGTGACGAATGCCCCGGATTATCGTGTTGCCCCATGAAAAGCTTTGCCCCGAAGGTGCGGTGATCGAGGCGGAGGCGGGCGAAAACGTCTGTGAGGCTCTGCTGCGCAACGACGTGGAAATCGAGCACGCCTGCGAGATGTCCTGTGCCTGCACCACCTGCCATATCGTGGTGCGCGAGGGCTATGAATCGTTGCCGCCGGCGGACGAGCTGGAAGAAGACATGCTGGACAAAGCCTGGGGTCTGGAACCTCAGTCGCGTCTCAGTTGTCAGATCATCGTCAGCGACCGAGACCTGGTGGTCGAGATCCCCAAATACACCATCAACATGGTGTCCGAGCGGAGGTAGTCCTCATGCAGTGGACCGATGTGCTGGATATCGCCACCGAGCTGGTGGATACCCACCCCGACGTTGACCCGCGCGGGATCAATTTCGTCGATTTACAGCGTTGGGTGTTAGCGCTGCCGGGCTTTGAGGGCGATCCTCAGCGCGGTGGCGAGAAGGTGCTGGAGGCGATTCAACAGGCCTGGATAGACGAGTTGGCTTGAGGCTCTGCATACTGAACGCTGCTTTTGTGGGTAGTGTGAAATAAGTCCACTCTGGCCTGAGCGATTTGGACAGGTCTCTCGGTACTCTTTTGTTCGGAAGCTGCGTATAATCCGCAAGTTTAAGTGTTTCAAAGAGTTTTGGAGACCCACATGCCAGTTGAGCGCACGCTGTCCATCATCAAGCCCGATGCCGTTGCCAAGAACGTGATCGGTGAGATCTACAGCCGCTTTGAAAAAGCCGGCCTCAAGGTCGTCGCTGCCAAAATGCTGCGTCTGTCTGACGACGTAGCCGGTGGTTTCTACGCCGAGCACAAAGAGCGCCCCTTCTTCGGTGCCCTGGTTGAATTCATGACCTCTGGCCCCGTCATCGTGCAGGTGCTGGAAGGTGAAAACGCCATCGCCAAGAACCGCGAGCTGATGGGCGCCACCGACCCGAAGAAAGCGGACGCCGGCACCATTCGCGCCGATTTCGCCGACTCCATCGATGCCAACGCCGTGCACGGTTCTGATTCCGCAGCGTCTGCCGCGCGTGAAATTGCGTACTTCTTTGCCGCCAGCGAAGTCTGCGCGCGCTGAAAACTGGGCTAGTTCCCGAGGCGGGTAGGGCCATGCAAGAGCAGGTGCAATTTGTGGATGCGGCAGCGGCGAGCAATGTGCTCGCCTCCGATGCCCAGCCGGAAAAAACCAATCTGATAGGGCTCTCTCCCGCCCAGATGGCGGAGTTTTGCGTGTCGTTGGGTGAAAAGCCCTTCCGCGCTCAGCAGCTGCTGCAGTGGGTGCACCAACGCGGTGTCATCGACTTCTCCGCCATGACCAACATGAGCAAGGCCCTGCGCGAAAAACTCGCCCAGGTGGCCGAAATTCGTGCCCCTGAAGTGGTCTATGACCACGAATCCGCCGATGGCACCCGCAAATGGGTGATTCGCGTGGGCGGTGGTAGCTGCGTTGAGACGGTGTTCATCCCCGACAAGGGGCGTGGCACCCTGTGTGTCTCTTCTCAGGTGGGCTGCATGCTCGACTGCAGCTTTTGCTCCACCGGCAAGCAAGGCTTCCAGCGCAACCTCAGCACGGCCGAGATCATCGGTCAGGTGTGGGTGGCGGCCCGGGCCCTCAGTGGTCATCACCTGTCGGATGACCGCTCGGTCACCAATGTGGTGATGATGGGCATGGGTGAGCCGCTGCTGAACTTCGATAACGTAGTCGGCGCCATGCAGCTGATGCTGAATGACTTCGCCTACGGCTTGTCCAAGCGTCGCGTGACGCTGAGTACCGCCGGTGTGGTGCCTGCACTCGACCAGCTGGGTGACGTGATCGACGTCTCCCTGGCGGTCTCCCTGCACGCTCCCAACGATGCCCTGCGCGACGAGCTGGTGCCCATCAACCGCCGCTATCCCATCGCGGAGTTGCTGGCGGGCATCAAGCGCTATTTCGATAAACTCGATGATCGCCGGGTGGTGACCATCGAATACACCCTGCTGGCCGGGGTGAATGATCAGCCTGAGCACGCCGAAGAGTTGATCGCGCTGCTGAGCGACACCCCCTGCAAAATCAACCTGATACCCTTCAACCCCTTCCCGGGGTCGCCCTACGAACGCCCCAGCAATAACGCGGTGCGTCGTTTTCAGACCTTGCTGGCCAATGCCGGGTTTACTGCGCCGGTGCGCACCACCCGGGGGGATGAT
>CAZYQX010000028.1:0-44062 GCA_964649985.1 uncultured Pseudomonadales bacterium
CCGCGCCATCAACGGCTTGTTCGAGGTGGCTGGCCGCCTGTTCGGCGTGCAGTTCAGTGAGGTGAAGAGTTTCGACAGCTGGCATCCGGACGCGCAACTGTTCGATGTGCTGCGCGACGGCACCCGGGTGGCGCGCTTCTACCTCGACCTCTACGCCCGCGAGCACAAGCGCGGCGGCGCCTGGATGGCCGACTGTCGGGTGCGCCGCGTGCGCGCGGACGGCAGCCTGCAGCTACCGGTGGCCTTTCTCACCTGCAATTTCAGCCCGCCCGCGGGGGGCAAGCCTTCACTGCTCACCCATGATGAGCTGACCACCCTGTTCCACGAGTTCGGCCACGGCCTGCACCACATGCTGACCGAGATCGACTGCGCGGCGGTCTCCGGCATCAACGGCGTGGCCTGGGATGCGGTCGAGCTGCCCTCCCAGTTCATGGAGAACTGGTGCTGGGAGCCCGAGGCCCTGGCGCTGATCTCCGGTCACTACGAGACTGGCGAGCCGTTGCCCCAGGCGATGTTGGACAAGATGCTGGCGGCGAAGAACTTCCAGAGCGGCATGTTCATGATGCGCCAGCTGGAGTTCTCGCTGTTCGACATGCTGCTGCACATGCATTACGACCCGGCCAATCCGGTGCCGGTGCAGCAGGTGCTGGACGGCGTGCGCGCCCAGACCTCGGTCTACCCGGCGCCGGCCTTCAACCGCTTCCAGCACGGCTTCAGCCACATCTTCGCCGGCGGCTACGCGGCGGGCTACTACAGTTACAAATGGGCGGAAGTACTGTCGGCGGATGCCTTCGGCGCCTTCGAGGAGGCCGGCATCTTCGATGCCGCCACCGGCCAGCGCTTCCGCCAGGCCATCCTGGCCCGGGGCGGCAGCGAGGAGGCGATGAAATTGTTTGTGGAGTTCCGCGGCCGCGCGCCGAGTGTGGACGCCCTGCTGCGCCACAGCGGTATCGTCATCGACCTGGAGCACGCCTGAGATGAGCCAGCGACGTTTTATCGCCGGGGCGGTCTGCCCGCGCTGCAGCGAGATGGACAAGATCGTGGTGTACAAAGATGAGCAGGGCGAAGAGCAGCGCGAGTGCGTGCGTTGTGGCTTCAAGGAGGGGGTGCCGCCGCTGCCGGTGCAGCAGGAGCTGAACACCCGGGTCACGGCCAAGCCGGCGGAGCAGAACAGCACTGCTCAGCCGCTGTTGTTTGTGCCCAACCCCAATTTGAAAAAGAAGAGCGAGACATAGACGGCACTGGCCGTCTATTCAGCGAGGCAGGTGCGGCTTGAGCCGCGGTCGCGTCCGAATGCTCGGGCGCTGGTCGCAGCGGCGGCGCCTGCGGGCAACCCACAACGAGTGAGAGCAGTAATATGACCGTACGTGGCGAAGCACCGAATTATCCACCCAATCCGCGCTATGGCCAGGGCGTGTTTCGCCGTCGCATTCGGCTGGAAAACCGCCCGGGTGAAGTGTTTGGCGCGCTGGAGGACACCAATCACGGCTTCCGCGTCACCGTGCGCCACGACGGCCAGGTGGTGACCGCCATCGAGGCGGAGCCGATGCGGGTGCCGTTCACCACCTGCCCCGGGGCGGTGGCGAACCTGCAGCGCCTGGTGGGCTGCCCCATCGCTGGCAGCGCCAAGGAGCTCACCATGAGCGCCGGCGCTTCCTCCAATTGCACCCACCTGATGGACCTCACCATCCTGGCCATCCGCCACGCCGCCAGCCCGCAGCCGGTGCGGCAGTGGGATGTGAGCGTCAGCGATGAGCGCGAGGACGCCGACTCGGTGGTCAGCGTGGCGCGGGATGGCGAGCAGGTGTTCGCCTGGCAGGCGCGCCACTTCTACATCTCCCGGCCGGAGGCGCTGAAGGGCAAGCCGCTCTACCTGGGCTTTGGCCGCTGGGCCAGCGATTACTTCGATGAGGAAGCGCTGGAAGCGGCCTTCATCATGCAGAAGGGCTACTTCGTCGCCCAGGCCCGCCGCTTTGACCTGAGCGCCATGGCCGGTGAGCCGGCCGCCGACAGCGGCAAGAGCATGGAGGGCGCCTGCTACACCTACACCCGCGGCGTGATGGAGCACGGCGAGCGCACCGCTGAAACCACCCGGGATTTCAGCGACTCGCCGGAGAATCTGCTGCGCTTTGTGTGATGCCCCCAGACGCCTTAGGGCCGGTTGACACCGGCCCTAAGGCGCCGTCTCCGCTGCCCTGAAAAACCACATTTTCTTTCTAGCGTTCTTTCTTTTAGAAGCTAATCTTATATCAGCCGTCTAACGAAAATACTTATACATTCGTGCCAGTTCGGTGTCGGGCAAGCAGTTCCTCATGCCCTTATCCTCCGCAAAGCTGTGTAGTAAAAACTCATGAAAAAATGGCACACCATTGGTTTCAAACTCAATGCATTGTTTTTGCTTGTTGCGACCGTGTTGTTGTTCGGGGTGGCGGCCACCAGCCTGACAGAACTGCGCAACGTGATTCAGGATGGCATCGACGAGCAGCTGGAGACCATGGCGGGCCGCCTCGGCACGCTCTTGCCCGCTGCGCTGGCGGCGGGCAACGCCAAGGTGGTGGAGGATTTGCTGCGGGCTGAAATGGTTTACGACGAACTCAACAGCCTGGAACTGATGGTCAATGGCAAGCCGATGGCCGCTGTATATCGCAGCGGCAGTGCCCATGAGGGCGAAGCCGGGCACGAGGCCGAGACTGAACATGGCGGGGAACCGGCAGCGGAGGCCGAACTGATGACCACGCCACCTGAGAGCGCCTTGCCGGGTGATCTGCTGGAGGAGGAGATCACTGCTGAAGGCCAGGTCATCGCCCGCCTGAGGGTCAGCATCTCCCGCGAGCATGGTGAGGAGCGGCTGCATGCCGCCATGCTCGAATGGGGCTTGATGGTGCTGGCCCTGGATGCCTTGCTGGCGCTCTGCGTGGGGCTGGCCTTGCGCCGTGTGGTTGGCCGCCCTCTGGGCTTGCTTACCCATACCGTGCGCGAGCTTGCCCGTGGCAATCTCGATGCGCAACTCGATCTGCACAAGCGCGATGAGCTGGGCGTGCTGGCCGATGACATGCGCCGCATGGCCGGCAATCTGCGCAATATCGTGCAGCAATTGCAGCTCACCGGCGATGAGCTGTTCGTGGCGGGGGACCAGGTGGCCAGTGCGGCCAATGCGCTCAGCAGCAGCGCCAGCACCCAGGCCGCCAGCATCGAACAAACCAGCAGCAGTATGGAGCGCATTGCCGACTCGGTATCGGATACCACCCGCGATGCCCACACTACCTGCCAGATTGCCGGGGAAAATGTCAGCCAGGCCTCCCAGGGCGCCGATGCGGTGCAGCAGACCCTGGGCGCCATGCGCCAGATTGCGCACAAGGTGGCCATCGTCGACGAGATCGCCTACCAGACCAACCTGCTGGCGCTGAATGCCGCCATCGAGGCCGGCCGGGCCGGCGAGCAGGGCAAGGGCTTTGCCGTGGTGGCCTCGGAAGTGCGCAAGCTGGCCGAGCGCAGCCAGGGGGCGGCGAAGGAGATTGGCGAGCTGGCTCGCCACAGCGTGACACTGGCCGAAGACGCCGGGCAGCTGTTTGAATCGATGCTGCCCACCATTGAGCGCACCGCCGAGTTGGTGGAGGGTATCGTGCACGCTTCCGAAGACCAGTCCCGGGGCATCGATCAGGCGCGCGATGCGGTTACTCGCATCAGCGAAGGCATGCAGGGGGGCGCCGCCGCCGCAGAGCAGCTCTCGGCCACCGCCGAGGCGATGAAGGACCAGGCCGCGTCTCTAAGGGAGCTGATGAGCTTTTTCAGGGCCACAAACACCTAGCCACTGGCCTTTGGGTCAGATTGACGTTGCTCGTTGGTCTGCCCCGTTCGTAAGGTAATCCCGCAGTGGTTTTGGCCAGCGCCTAGCCTTCGTAGGTGCCCACCAGGCCGCGCAGATATTCCGGGCGCATCAGCCAGTACAGCAGGCCCAGCGCTGCGCCGGTGGCGGCGCCGCTGATGTGTGCCATGTAGTTGATGTGGGTGTGGGCCTGAGCGCCGGCTTGAAACTGGTAGTAGTCGCTGAAGACGTAAACGCCTACCAGCAGCAGGGCGGGCACCCGCACGATTTTGAAGACCATGAACAGCCACAGGAAGCAGCGCACTTTTACCTTGGGCAGCAGCACGGCCATCAGCGCCATCATGCCCATCACCACGCCTGACAGTCCGATGGTGGGCACGGCCTCGCTGGCGTTGGCCACGCTGATGCTGTAGGCCAGGCTGGTGCTGACCGCCATTAGGCCGATGATGGCGCTGAACAGCAGGCGGCCGGCGATCAGTTCCACCGCTGAGGCAAACAGGTAGAAAAACAACAAATTGCCGAGCAGGTGGCCCCAGCTGCCATGGCTGAAGCTCGAACTGAGCATGCGCTTGAGGTCGCGCTGTTTGGGGTCGTAACCGAGCTCCTGGGTCAGGGCGCGGGGCACGTGGGTCTCGAAGTGGGCGTAACCTTCCTTCAGGCGGGCCAAGGTGTATTGCTGCTCCTCCTCCTGGCTGGCGAATAGCCCCAGTGGCTCGGCCTCCGCCACCAGCTCGCGCATCTTCTGCTCAGGCGCGGGGGCCAGGCGGATGGCCATGAAGATCTGGGCGCAGATGTTGTAGCCGGGGTGTTCCACTGGCAGCCGGGCCAGGGTCATGCCGACTTCCTGCTCCAGTGGCTGGCTGCAATAGGCCCGCAGGCCCTGCTCGAAGTTTTGATCATCCCTCAGCTGGAGGGTGAACACGGTGATACACAGGGCGCACACCAGCAGGGTCAGGTAGGGGATGCGCCCGCTGTGCACATCCAGCCGGTAGGGGATGAAAAACATATAACCTCCTTGTAGTGTCTGGGCGGGGTTAGAGACCCTCCAACTGCTCCCAGCGCCCGTAGGCGTGCAGCAGCTCTTGCTCGATGTTCGCCAGGCGCTGCTGTGCCTTCATTGTCTCATCTGCAGGCTGTTTGAAGAAGTCTGGCTCTGACATGCGCGCCGCCAGGGCCTGCTGCTCGCTTTCCAGGGCTTCGATGCGCGCCGGCAGCTCGTCCAGCTCGCGCTGGTCTTTGTAGCTGAGCTTCTTCTTGGCCGGGGCGGCGCTGGCCGCCGGGGGCGCGGCGGGTTTGGCTTCCGCTTTGGGCTTGGGCTTCTCCTCCACTTTTTGCGGGCCGCGCTGGCGCAGCCAGTCGTCGTAGCCGCCCACATATTCGCGCACCACGCCGTTGCCCTCGAAGGCCCAGGTGCTGGTGGCGACGTTGTTGAGGAAATCCCGGTCGTGGGAGACGATCAGCACGGTGCCGGCAAACTCGCTGACCAAGCTCTCCAGCAGTTCCAGGGTTTCCACGTCCAGGTCGTTGGTGGGTTCGTCCATCACCAGCAGGTTGGCGGGCTGGGTGAACAGGCGGGCCAGCAGCAGGCGGTTGCGCTCGCCGCCGGAGAGGGCTTTCACTGGCTGGCGGGCGCGATCCGGGGTGAACAGGAAGTCCTGCAGGTAGCCCATCACGTGCTTGCGCTTGCCATTGATGTCGACGTGGTCGGAACCTTCCACCACGTTTTCCCGCACGGTCTTTTCCAGATCGAGTTTGGCCCGCAGCTGGTCGAAGTAGGCCACTTCCAGCTTGGTGCCCTGGCGCACACTGCCCCGGCTGGGCTCCAGCTGGCCCAGCACCAGTTTCAAGAGGGTGGACTTGCCCACGCCGTTGGGGCCGACGATGCCGATCTTGTCGCTGCGCTGTACCAGGGCGGAGAAATCCTTGATCAGCGGTTTGTTGTCGTGGTCGAAGCCTAGGTGTTCGATCTCCAGCACCAGCTTGCCGGAGGCACTGGCGGCCTGTAGTTCGATGCGGGCCTGGCCGACCACCTCGCGGCGCTCGGAGCGCTCCCGGCGCAGCTGTTTCAGGGCGCGCACGCGGCCTTCATTGCGGGTGCGCCGGGCCTTGATGCCCTGGCGAATCCACACTTCTTCTTCGGCCAGCCGCTTGTCGAACAAGGCGTTTTCCCGCGCCTCGTTCTCCAGCAGCGCTTCTTTGTGCTCCAGGTATTTGTCGTAGTCGCCGGGGAAGTCGGTGAGTTTGCCGCGATCGAGATCGACGATGCGGGTGGCCAGGCGGCGCAGGAAGGCGCGGTCGTGGGTGACGAACAGCAGCGCCCCGCGATAGCCGAGCAGGAACTGCTCCAGCCACTCGATGCTGTCGATGTCCAGGTGGTTGGTGGGTTCGTCCAGCAACAGCAGGTCGGGCTCCTGCACCAGGGCCTGGGCCAGCAGCACCCGGCGCTTCATGCCGCCGGAGAGCTGGCTGAATTCGGCGTGGCCGTCCAGCTGCAGGCGCGACAGGGTGGCGTCCACCTTGTGCAGCAGATCCCAGCCGTTGGCGGCCTCCAGCTTTTGCTGCAGCCGCTCCAGTTCGGGCAGGCGCTCGGGCTGGCTGGCCACGGCCTCGGCCAGATCGGCGTAGTCCGCCACCAGCTGGCCGGCCTCGTTGAGCCCTTCGGCCACCACCGCGCGGATGCTGCCGTGGATGTGGCGGGGCACGTCTTGCACCAGGGCGGCCACCACCAGGCCCGGGCTGCGGTCGATTTCACCGCTGTCGGGCTTGATGCTGCCATCAAGCAACTTCATCAGGGTGGATTTGCCGGCGCCGTTGCGCCCCACCAACGCCAGGCGGTCGCCGGGCTCGATGCTCAGGTTGGCCTTCTCCAGCAGAGGAGCGGCTCCGAAGGCCAGCGAGATGTTGCGGAGGGTGAGCAGGGGCATGGCGGCGACTCTTATGGCGGGGCGCCTAAGATAGCCGTTATGCCCCGACAGGGGAATCAGATCATGTGGGGATACGCCCGGTGGTGGCGGCCCAACCTAGCGTTGTGCCTCAAGCCGCCACACCAGCAGGCGGTTGTTGGCGGGCATCTCGTAGTCGTCGTCCAGCCGGAAGCCGGTGCGTGCGGCCAGGGCCAGCAGCTGCTCCAGGTCCTTCAGCCCGCTAACGGGATTGCGCGCCCGCAGCCAGCGGTCGAAGCGCTGGTTGCTCTCGGCGGTGTACTCGCCATGATAGTTGAAGGGGCCGTAGAGGGCGAAGGGCGCGCAGGCTTCAAGGTGCTGGGCCAGCCCTTCAAACATGCGCTCCACCTCTGGCCAGCCCATGATGTGGCTGGTGTTGGCGGAGAAGGCGGCGCAGTAGCGCCCGAGAGGCCAGTGGGGCGTGACGACATCCAGCTCAATGGGCGGGAGGATGTTGTCCAGCCCGGCGTATTTCATCCAGCTCTGGATGCCCGGCAGCGAGTCGGCCAGGTCGGTGGGTTGCCAGCTGAGATGCGGCAAGTGCTTGGCAAAGTGCACCGCGTGCTGGCCGGTGCCACTGCCGATTTCCAGTACCCGATGGCAGTCGCCCAGCACCTCCTTCAACACGGTCAGGATGGGCGCCTTGTTGTTCTCACAAGCCTCTGAAAACGGCCGGTAATACGGAGAGCTGGGGTCCAGGGTGGCTTCTTCGGGGTGCATGGCGCACTACCTCTACGTCAGGGGCACGATCAGCCGCGCTGGCTGGCGATGAATCGGGTGAGTTGCTCCAGCTTCACGGGGTCGTCGTCCACGAAGCGGATGTTGAGTTTTAGTCGGTCGGTGTCCTGGCGGGCCTCAAAGGCCTCGACGGCGTGAACATAAGCGTTGAGTCGCGCCACAGAGGACTCCTCCTCGCCGGCCTTGATGCTCACCACGGCGGGCTCGAATACCGCTGGGATGCGCTCGCCGCGCTTGATGAGGCACAGCAGGGTGGTCAGCGAGCAGTTGACCACCACCGCACTGGTGGCAAAACCAGGCAGGTTGATCTGGGCCACCGCACGGGGCACGGCGGCCTTGGCGGGGGCGGCTTCGGCAGCCGGCGCATCGGCCTTGTTGCCGCCGGTCAGGATGGAGATCGCATTGGCGGCCACGGCGTTGGTGTTGGCCCGCTGGGCCTGGGGCAGCTTGCCCAGGCGCTTGAGCTGTTTGGCCACCTTGCTGGTGAGTTCCTCGGCGGTGAAGGGCTTGCCCAGGTAATCGTTCACACCGGCCTGGATGGCTTTCACCACAAACTCCTTCTCCCCCCGGCTGGTGACCATGATGAAGGGGGTTTCCTTGTGGCGATCTTCCGAGCGCACCCACCGCAGGAACTCCTCACCGTCCATCTCGGGCATTTCCCAGTCCGACACGATCAGGTCGAAAGACTGGTTTTTCATCAGTGCCTGGGCGCGCTTGGCGCTGTTCACGTCCACGATGTTGCAGCCCGCGAAATGGTTGCGCAGGGTCTTCTTCACCAGATCCCGGGTGAAGGTGGCGTCGTCGATGACGAGAATGGTCGGTTGGGACATGCGAGCTCCCGCGTCAATGTGCCGAGATAGCATAGACCACGCTGGGCCGGATTGCCCCGGAATAGGGTTGGCCGGCCTCGGCTCAGGTTGCATCAGTCCTGCGGAGTGTCCCGGGTGAACACCCATTCCAGCGGACCGGATTGGCTGGGCTCGAAGCGGTAGCCGGCCAGGTCGAAGTCCTTCAGCTGCTCGGGGTTGGCGATGCGCTGCTGCAGGGCGTAGCGGGCCATCAGCCCGCGGGCGCGCTTGGCGTAGAAGCTCACCACCTTGTACTTGCCGCCCTTGAGATCCTTGAATACCGGCGTGATCACCGGTACCGACAGCCGCTTGGGCTGCACCACCTTGAAGTATTCCTCCGAGGCCAGGTTGACCAGCGGGCCGCCGGCCTCGGCCAGATCCTGATTCAGCGCGTCGGTGACGATATTGCCCCAGAATTGGTACAGATTGGCCCCGCGCGGGTTGGCCAGCCGGGTGCCCATCTCCAGCCGGTAGGGTTGAATCAGGTCCAGCGGGCGCAGGCGGCCGTAGAGGCCGGAGAGGATGCGCAGGTGGCGCTGGGCGTGCTCCAGGGTGGCCTGGTCCAGGCTGGCGGCGTCCAGCCCCTGGTACACATCCCCCTGAAAGGCCTGCACCGCGATCTTGGCGTTTGCCGGCGTGAACGGCATGTGCCAGTTCAGGTTGCGGCCGAAGTTGAGATCGGCCAACGCCGGGCTGATGCTCATCAGCGCCTCCAGCTGGGGCGGCGTGAGCTGGCGCAGAGTGTCGATCAGTTGCTGGCTGTGCTCCAGGAAGTCCGGCTGGCTGTGTGCCGGGGTGCTGGGCGGTGCATCGAAGTCCAGGGTTTTGGCGGGGGATATCACCATCAGCATGGGCAATTCTTCCTGCGAGCGGGGGGCGCAGTATAGCAACTGTGCGGTTGTGCACGCTTTGGCGACAGAGTGTGTGGGCTGAGTAAAGTTCACACACGGAGGCCGTTGTACCGGCTAGCGCCCTGGCGTATATCTATGGGCAGAGTTTTTTGCGGGAATTGCGATGAAAATGAGTGGCACCTTGTGTTCTGCCGTGGCGGCGGTCGCCATGGCGGTGGCCGGTACCAGCGGTTGCGTGGTCAACCCGGTGACCGGCAAGCAGCAGCTGAGCCTCACCTCCGCGCAGGAAGAAGTGCAGATCGGCGACCAGCAATACCCCTATAGTCAGCAGGCTGAAGGTGGCGTCTACACCCTGGACCCCGCCCTGAACCGCTACATAGCCGACGTGGGGCGCAAGCTGGCCGAGGTCAGCGACCGCGATCTGCCCTACGAATTCGTAGTGCTCAACAACTCGGTGCCCAACGCCTGGGCGCTGCCCGGTGGCAAGCTGGCCATCAACCGCGGCCTGTTGCTGGAGCTGGAAGACGAAGCCCAGCTGGCGGCGGTGCTCGGCCACGAGATCGTGCACGCGGCGGCGCGCCATGGTGCCCAGGCCAAGGATCGCAGCATGGCCGCCAACATCGGCCTGAATGTGCTCAACATCGCCCTCTCCGGCAGTGAGTGGCGCAACGTCGCCATGCAGGGCGCCCAGCTGGGAGCGGGCGCGGTGGTGATGAAATACAGCCGCGAACAGGAATTGGAATCGGACCGCTACGGCATGCAGTACATGGTGAAGGCGGGCTACGACCCCCAGGCCGCGGTTGAATTGCAGCAGACCTTCGTGCGCATCTCCCGTGAAAACGGGCGCGGCGGCGGTTTCCTGGAGGGGCTGTTTGCCTCCCACCCGCCCTCAGAGGAGCGTGTGCAGGCCAATCAGCAGGCAGCCATGGGCCTGCCCTCGGGCAGCCGCAATCGCGAGGCCTACCAGCAGCACATCGCCGGCTTGCTGCGTGACAAGCCGGCCTATGAAGCCTATGACAAGGGCATGAAGGCCATGAAGGCCAAGCGTTTCGATGAGGCGCAGCAGTTGGCCGATGAGGCCATCCGCCTGCAACCGCGCGAAGGGCAGTTCTACGAGCTGCGCGGCCTGGCCCTGCTGGAGCAGGATCAGCGCGAGGCCGGGCTGGCCGCGCTGGATCAGGCGGTGAAGGCCAATCCACAGTTCTTCCGTTTCAAGCTCTATCGCGGCCTGGCGCGCATGGAGTCGGGGGATCGCGAGGGCGCCCGGGCCGACCTGGAAGACAGCTACCGCCTGTTGCCGACCAAAGCCGCCAAGCAGGCGCTGCAGCAATTGAGCATGGGTGGCGGCCTGTTTGGCAGCGATCGCGGCTTCAGCAACAACTATGACGACATGGCCGCCGCGCTGCGCCAGCAGCCGGAGCGCTTCCTGCGGGCCGAGCTGAACGTGGACGACAGCGGGCGCGTCTATGTGTCGGTGGGCAATCGCGCCCAAGTGGATGTGCAGGGCGTCGAAGTGGTGATCGGGCGCCGCATGGGCGACGGCCTCAGCAATCAGCGTCGCCTGTGGTTGGATGGCCGCATCCCCCCGGGCAGTCGCTCGGAGTGGCAGGCCACCGGCATTGCGGTGCGCAGCACGGCCGAGTTGCGCAGCCTGGGGGCCGTGGTGGTGCAGGCGCGCCCCCTCCAGTGAGTGGCGTGCAGGGCGGCGCGGCCCTTGGCCCGCGCCTGCTGGTCATCGGCTATGTGTGGCCCGAGCCGAATTCGTCGGCGGCGGGCAGCCGCATGCTGGCACTTATTCGCCTGTTTAAGGCCCGGGGCTGGCAGATCACCTTTGCCAGCCCGGCGGCGGCCGGTGAGCATCGCTTCGACCTCAGCGCCATAGGCGTCGAGGAGCGGGCCATCGCGCTCAACTGCAGCAGCTTTGACCACTTCATCACCGCGCTGCAGCCGGATGTGGTGCTGTTCGACCGCTTCATGATGGAGGAGCAGTTCGGCTGGCGGGTGGCGCGCCATTGCCCTGCGGCCCTGCGCGTGCTCGATACCGAAGACCTGCACAGCCTGCGCCACGCGCGCCAGCTGGCGCTGAAACAGGCCGGCGATGGCCTGCCGGTGAGCCTGCCCCCCGCGCAGCTATTCGCCTTGATGGCCGCCACCGATCAGGCCCAGCGCGAGTTGGCCTCCCTCTACCGCAGCGACCTGAGCCTGATGATCTCGGCGTTCGAGATGGACTTGCTGACCCGTGAATTCCGCGTGCCTGCCGAGCTGCTGCACTACACGCCGTTCATGCTGGAAGGCCCCTGCTCAGACGCGGTGGGCTTCGATGCGCGGGCGCATTTCATCAGCATCGGCAACTTTCGTCACGCGCCCAACTGGGATGCGGTGTTGTGGCTGAAACAACAGCTGTGGCCGCTGATTCGCCGCCAGTTGCCGGATGCCGAACTACATGTCTACGGCGCCTACCCACCGCCCAAGGCCACCGCGCTCCACCATCCCGCCAGCGGCTTTCGCGTGTTGGGCTGGGTAGACGACGCCCAAGCCGCCATGGCCGCCGCCCGTGTCTGCCTGGCACCGCTGCGCTTTGGCGCGGGCCTGAAGGGCAAATTGGCTGAAGCCATGATGTGTGGCACGCCCAGCGTCACCACCAGTATCGGTGCCGAATCCATGCACGATGGGCAAGCCTGGCCGGGTGCGGTGGCGGATCAACCCGAGGCCTTTGCCCAAGCGGCGGTGGATCTCTACCGGGATGCCAGCCTGTGGCGGCAGATGCAGGCGTGCGGCCCTGCCATCCTGCAATCCAGTTTCAATGCCGAGGCGGTGGGCGAGGCACTCATGCGGCGCATAGACGCATTGCGCGCCGGGCTGTCACAGCATCGCCTGCGCAACTTCACCGGCGCCATGTTGCAACACCATCAGCACCGCAGCACCCAGTACATGGCGCAGTGGATTGAGGCCAAGAACCGACCACCAGGCTGAGGCATGGGCGCGACGGCTTGCGGCGCGGGTGTTGAGAAAATATGTGCCAGTCAGGCCTCGCAATTATTCTGTTTTTTATTATTTAAAATAAACACTGTAAATTTTGATAAATAAAATCGTGTGACGGTTTTTAAGTGGCGTCCTAATCTGATGGAGAGGAGTTTTTTCCTCTTTTTAAAGGCCTGAAACTAAAAGCCGGAGGCCGCTGAAAAAGCGGTATAGCCTATATGAACTGACAAACATGTCTGCAGTGCTGTCGATTGTTACGGTGTGTTTTCACAGCAGTATCAAGGCACTTCGAGGACATCATGAAATCCTTCCGCAAAGCGAAAATCGCACTGGCCATCGGCTTGGTTGCGAGCCTTTCCCACTGGTTTATCCCTTCTCATGCGCACGCGGGCACTGCGCGCCAGTCCGCTACAGCGGTGCAGTCGGCCATATTTTCAGCGCAAGATCTGGATCGCATGTTGGCGCCGATTGCGCTGTATCCCGATAGCCTGTTGTCACAAATTCTGATGGCTGCCACCTATCCTCTGGAAGTGGTGGAGGCACAGCGCTGGAGCGCTGCGCACTCACACTACAGCGGTGAGCGCGCCGTGCGGGCGGTGGCTGGCGAGCGCTGGGACCCCAGCGTGAAATCCTTGCTGGCCTTCCCCCGCATCCTGACCCAGATGAGCGAAAACCTGAAGTGGACCCAGCAGCTGGGCGATGCGTTTTTGGCTCAGCAGGAGCAGGTGTCGGTGAGTGTACAGCGCTTGCGCCAGCGTGCGGTGGACGCCGGAAATCTGCGCAGCAATGACCGCATCCGGGTGTATCACGAGCCGCATGTGGTCAGGATTAGCTATGCCAACCCCCGTTTGGCGTATGTGCCCTACTACAACCCGCGTGAGGCATATGGTCGCTGGTGGTGGCCAGGCGAGCCGGTGTACTGGGCCACATGGCCTGGCTATTACCGCCGCGCAGGGGTGACGGAGGTATTTTTCTGGGACAACGGTTACAGCCTGAGCGACGGCTTTTTCTACGGTGATTTTGACTGGCATCGCCACCACGTAACCGTGGTGAATGTGTCGAACTACTACTACACACCGCGCATCGTGATACAAAAAAACTACATCGTGCGCAGGGATGGTGATCGCGTTCACCATCGCTGGCACCACGATGCCAGCCATCGTCGCGGGGTGAGTTACCGTAGCGCTGAGCTTGCCCAGGAATATGGCAGAACGACGGCTTCCGCAGAGAAACCTGCCTATGTGGTGGCACCGGCCAAGCCTGCGGAGAGTCACCACCCACAGCACGAGGCTAAGCCGGTTGATCCAGCGGCTGGGGCAGGCGCCGCCCCTGAAGGCGGGCAGGCACAAAATGTCGGCGCGGGTGGCTCCACCCCAACGGGATCGGTAGCCGGCAGCACATCCCAAGCAGGAAGTGGTTCAGCCACTGAACCAGGCGAAAACGTGTCGCAAGGACGTGCGACGGACGCCGAGACCACGCCAAAACCCAGCACCTCAGGCAACGCGGAGCAAGCGGCAGGTGCAGCGGGTGCGCAAGGCGGGGAAAACGCCACCACCACTGGCCAACCGCCACAGGATACGGCGTTGGATGCAGCCGGGCAGGTGCAAGCTTCAGCGACATCGCCTGAGGCAGAAGCACCAGCGAATGGGCTGGTCTCCGTGCCCGAAACGGCGCCTGAGCCTGAGCGAATACCTGCGGTTGTCCCAGAAGCTGCTCCCGCCCCTGCACCGGAGAGCATGCCGGAGCCCGAACCGGTGCGCGCCCCAGAGCCGGTGAGCACGCCGGAGCCCGAGCCAGTGCGAGTCCCAGAGCCGGTGAGCACGCCGGAGCCCGAGCCCGTGCGAGTCCCAGAGCCGGTGAGCATGCCTGAGCCCGAGCCCATGCGCGCCCCGGAACCGGTGAGCATGCCCGAACCCGAGCCAGTGCGCATGCCGGACCCCGAACCCATGCGCGCCCCCGAGCCGGTGCGTCAGCCAGAACCTCCTCCTGAGCGCGCGCCCGAGCCTGCGCCCGCCCCGGATGCCCCAGCGGCAGGAGGCTGAGGCGAAGTGTATGGGGGGCTTTGTCCCCCCATCTCTTTATTGAAAACGCGTTATCTGAGGTATGAGCGCAGCAGCGCCCCCACCTCATCCAGGTCCTGCTGGCGCTGTGGGGCCGACTTTCATCGCTCAGGTGGCCACGCAGATGCCCCTCTGTAAGGGTGCGTATGCCTGCATGGGGCGCTGTAATGCAAACTCCGCTGTCGGCG
This sequence comes from uncultured Pseudomonadales bacterium, assembly GCA_964649985.1. GTDB lineage: Bacteria > Pseudomonadota > Gammaproteobacteria > Pseudomonadales > CAZYQX01 > CAZYQX01. The sequence goes on from CAZYQX010000028.1 coordinate 14,436, forward strand.
GATGATGTGCGGCAGCAGCTGGGGGTTCACGAGGAGCTGTTGCACGTCGCAGTTGAGGTTAAAGGGCTCCCTCCGTGAGCTCCCCGGCAGTTGCCGTGCCGCTGGTGTGAGGCTTCAGGCCGGGATCACGCTGTCCCTTTCTGGCTGCGTGACGAGCCCACCGGTGGCCTCCAGCACGCGCTGGGCCAGGGTGTTGTTGGCGTCCTGCTGGGCGAACTGCAATTCCTCCCCGGTGATGCCCACCACCTGCACCAGGTCCACATGGCCGGAGGGCAGCTCGAAGCCCTGGGGGAAGTGCACCGGTGTGGCAAACAGCATCGCGCTGATCTTGCTGGACAGCCCGAATTTCACCCGGTGGCCCGCGCTGAAGGTGGGGTAGTCGCCCATCTTGCCTGTGGCCAGCAACAGGTTGTAGGCCATCAGGGTGTGCAACACGCGGATCGCCCAGGGGGCTTCCTGTTCGGTTTCCATGATGAACTCGGTGCCGATGCCTGAGCGCGGCTGCGGGGCGGCGTCTTCCGCCGGGTTCGACATTCCCGAGGTCACATAGACCCAGTGGCTGCGCTCGCCACAAGGTGGGCAGGCGAACACGCCGAGCTGCAGCCAGCGGGCATCCACGCTGGTGAGTTCGAAGGGCTCGAAGGTCTCCACGGTGAGGGGATAGATTCCGTTCCCGATGTCGCCGAACATCTGCTTGTAGCAGGCGTCTTCACGTTGTTCCCATGCGGCATCAAGCAGGCTCATTGTCTCTCCTGAATTATCGAAATCGGCGTGGCGGTGTTCAGCGACAGGCTGGAAGGGGCAGCATTTTAGCGGGGAATGCCCTTTGCGGGGGAGTTTGGCTGGGCGCGCTGCCGCAGGCTAGCGCGCCCGCCGTTTCAGGCCTTGCCGATGCCGCGGGCGTTGAGCGCCGCGGCGATTTCCGACAGGCTGGCCGGGTCGTCGATGGTGGAGGGGGCCACATAGGCCTCGCCGTCGGCAATCTTGCGGATGATAGCGCGCAGAATCTTGCCCGAACGGGTCTTCGGCAGGCGCTTCACCACCACCGCCTGGCGGAAACAGGCGATGCCGCCGATCTCCTGCCGCACGCGCTCCGCCAGTTCGCCTTCCAGTACCGCTTCGTCGATCTGTACGCCATCTTTCAGCAGCACCAGGCCCAGTGGTACCTGGCCGCGCAGTTCGTCGGCCATGCCCACCACGGCGCACTCGGCGATGGCGGGGTGGGCGGCGATGATCTGTTCCATCTCGCCGGTGGAGAGGCGGTGGCCGGCGACGTTGATCACGTCGTCGGTGCGACCCATCACGTAGACGTAGCCGTCTTCGTCGATATAGCCGCCGTCCCCCGAGCTGTAGTAACCGGGGAAGTTCTCCAGGTAGCCGGCCTTGAAGCGCGCCTCGTTGCGCCACACTGTCACCAGGCTGCTGGGCGGCATGGGCAGTTTCACCGCGATATTGCCCTGGCTGCCGGGCGGTAGTGGCTGGCCGTTGTCGTCCAGAATCTGGATGTTGAAACCGAAACTCGGCACGCTGGCGGCACCGGCCTTGGTGGGCAGCAGTTCGATGCCGGCGGGGTTGCCGGCGATGGCCCAGCCGGTTTCGGTCTGCCACCAGTGATCCAGCACCGGGCGCTGGAATTTCTCGCACAGCCATTCGTAGGTGGGGGGATCCAGCCGCTCGCCGGCCAGGTAGAGGCGCTCCAGCTGGCTGAGGTCGTAGTGCTGGGCCAGCAGGGCCTCGGGGTCTTCCTTGCGGATGGCGCGGAAGGCGGTGGGGGCGGCGAACAGCGCCTTCACGCCGTGCTGGGCGCATACCCGCCAGAAGGCGCCGGCATCGGGGGTGCGCACCGGCTTGCCCTCGTACAGCACGGTGGTGCAGCCGGCCAGCAGCGGGGCGTAGACGATGTAGGAGTGCCCCACCACCCAGCCCACATCCGAGGCGGCCCAGAACACCTCGCCGGGCTGCATGGCGTAGATGGCGCTCATGCTGAAGTGCATGGCCACGGCGTGGCCGCCGTTGTCGCGCACGATGCCCTTGGGTTTGCCGGTGGTGCCGGAGGTGTAGAGGATGTAGAGCGGGTCGGTGGCGCGCACCGGTACGCAGGGGTGGGGGGCAGCGGCGGCCAGCCAGCTGGCCCAGTCCTGGTCGCGGCCGGCCTGCAATGTGGCGCTGCACTGGGGGCGCTGCAGCACTACACAATGGGCGGGCTTGAAGCTGGCCTGCTGGATGGCCTGGTCCAACAGTGGCTTGTAGGGGATGAGTTTGTCCACCTCGATGCCGCAGGAGGCGCTGAGGATGACATTGGGCTCGGCGTCGTCGATGCGCACCGCCAACTCGTGGGGGGCGAAACCGCCGAATACCACACAGTGCACCGCGCCCAGCCGGGCGCAGGCCAGCATGGCTACTACGGCCTCGGGCACCATCGGCATGTAGATCAGCACCCGGTCGCCCGGGCCCACCCCCAGTGCCGCCAAGCCGCCGGCGGCCAGCGCCACCTGGTCCAGCAGCTGGGCATAGCTGATGTGTTGCACGCTGCCGGTGACCGGGGAGTCGTAGATGATGGCGGTCTGCCCGCCGCGGCCGTTGGCGACGTGGTGATCCAGTGCCATGTGGACGGTGTTCATCTCGCCATCGACAAACCAGCGATGGTGGCCGTGTGCGTCCTGGCCGAGGATCTGCGTGGGGGCCTTGAACCAGGGCAGGGCGGCGGCCTTCTCGGCCCAGAAGGCCTCGGGCTGCTGGATGGAGCGCTGGTGCTGTTCGCGGTAGCCCATGGTGGCCGGTCCCTTTGATGTTTGAAACAGATAAAACTATAGCGAATCGTTATGCCGGCTGTCGCCGGGGCTTCAGCCTCGTGCGCCGAAGATGTCGGTGCCCACCCGCACGATGCTGGCGCCCTCGGCGATGGCGGCTTCCATGTCGCCGCTCATACCCATGGAGAGGGTGTCCATGCTGGGGTAGCGCTGGCGCAGGCGCGCCAGTTGCTCCGCCAGGGCGCGGAACGGCAGGTGTTGCTGGGCCTGATCGTCCACGTGCTCGGGAATGCACATCAGGCCGCGCAGGCGCAGCCGGGGCAGCGCGTCGATCAGGGCACAGAGTTCGTCCAGTTCCGCCAGGGTGCAGCCGGATTTACTCGCCTCGCCGCTGATGTTGACTTGCACGCAGACGTTGAGCGGTGGCAGGTCCTCGGGGCGCTGCTCGTTGAGGCGCTGAGCGATCTTGGCGCGCTCCACCGAGTGCACCCAGTCGAAGTGGCGGGCGATGGGTTGGGTCTTGTTGGACTGGATCGGGCCGATGAAATGCCACTCCAGCGGCAGGTCGGCCAGGGCGGCGATCTTGTCCAGGGCTTCCTGCAGGTAGTTCTCGCCAAAGGCCCGCTGGCCGGCGGCAAAGGCCTCGCGCACCGCCTCGGCGGGCTTGGTCTTGCTCACCGCCAACAGCTGCACTGAATCGGGTGCGCGGTCACAGCTTTTGCACGCCTGGCCGATGCGTTCCCGGAGCTTTGCTATATTGGATTGAATCTGACTCATGGTCGGGCTCCGCGGCGAATAACAAACACCCATTATAGGGCGGCGGTGCTCCTGGTTTTAGGCTTACCCGAGGTATTCATGGATATCACAGAACTGCTGGCCTTCTCCGCCAAACAAGGCGCTTCCGACTTGCACCTCTCGGCCGGTCTGCCGCCGATGATTCGCGTGGATGGCGACGTGCGGCGCATCAACCTGCCGCCGATGGAGCACAAGCAGGTGCACCAGCTGATCTACGACATCATGAACGACAAACAGCGCAAGGACTACGAAGAGTTCCTGGAGACTGACTTCTCCTTCGAAGTCCCTGGCGTGGCGCGCTTCCGTGTCAACGCCTTCAACCAGAACCGCGGTGCCGGTGCGGTGTTCCGTACCATTCCCTCGAAGGTGCTAACCATGGAGGAGCTGGGCATGGGCCAGGTGTTCCGCGACATCTGCGCGGTGCCACGCGGCCTGATTCTGGTGACTGGGCCCACCGGCTCGGGTAAATCCACCACCCTGGCGGCGATGATCGACTACCTCAACGATCACAAATACGAGCACATCCTCACCATCGAGGACCCGATCGAATTCGTGCACGAGTCGAAGAAGTGTCTGGTCAACCAGCGTGAAGTGCACCGCGACACCCACGGCTTCAACGAGGCGCTGCGCTCGGCCCTGCGTGAAGACCCGGACATCATCCTGGTGGGCGAGATGCGCGACCTGGAGACCATCCGCCTGGCGCTGACTGCGGCGGAAACCGGTCACCTGGTGTTCGGCACCCTGCACACCACCTCGGCGGCCAAGACCATCGACCGTATCATCGACGTGTTCCCGGCGGCGGAGAAGGCCATGGTGCGTTCCATGCTGTCTGAATCGCTGCAGGCGGTGATCTCCCAGACCCTGCTGAAAAAGACCGGCGGCGGCCGGGTGGCGGCGCACGAGATCATGCGCGGCACCTCGGCCATCCGCAACCTGATCCGGGAAGACAAAGTGGCGCAGATGTACTCCGCCATCCAGACCGGCGGCCAATTTGGCATGCAAACCCTCGACCAGTGCCTGCAAGGTCTGGTGGAAAAGCGTATTATCAGCCGTGAAGTGGCCCGCGAGAAGGCGCGGATGCCCGAGCAGTTCTGATATCGGGCCGGCCAGGCTCGCGACCGTGCAGGATGATCGACCCGGCTTGCCGGGTCGAGTCGTACTTAAGAGGATCTTTTGTGGAAATTGAACGCCTGCTGCAAGTGATGGTGGAGAAAGGCGCCTCCGACCTGTTCATCACCGCCGGTGTGCCGCCGTCGATGAAAATCAACGGGCGCATCGTCCCGGTCACCACCACCTCGCTGTCGCCGGAGAAAACCCGCGAGACCGTGCTCGGGGTTATGAGCGAGGAACAGCGCAAGGTGTTCATCGCCACCAAGGAGTGCAACTTCGCCATCAGTGCGCGAGGGGTGGGCCGCTTCCGGGTCAGCGCGTTTTATCAGCGCAACCTGAGTGGCATGGTGATTCGCCGCATCGAGACCAAGATTCCGCGGGTGGAAGATCTGCTGCTGCCTGACGTGATCAAGGAACTCGCCATGACCAAGCGGGGCCTGATCGTGTTCGTGGGCGCCACCGGCACCGGTAAGTCCACCTCGCTGGCGGCTATGATCGGCCACCGCAACCGCAATGCGCGCGGCCACATCGTCAGCATCGAAGACCCGATCGAATACATCCACCAGCACGAGGGCTGCATCATCACCCAGCGCGAAGTGGGCATCGACTGCGAATCCTTCGACGTGGCCCTGAAAAACGTGCTGCGCCAGGCGCCGGACGTGATCATGATCGGCGAGGTGCGCACCCGTGAGACCATGGAAATGGCCATCACCTTCGCCGAGACCGGCCACCTCTGCCTCTGCACCCTGCACGCCAACAACGCCAACCAGGCGTTGGATCGCATCATGCACTTCTTCCCGGCGGAGCGGCACTCCCAGCTGTGGATGGACCTCTCGCTTAACCTGAAGGCGATGGTGGCCCAGCAGCTGATCCCGAACCCGGATGGCACCGGCCGACGGGCGGTGGTGGAGGTGATGCTCAACACCCCACTGATGTCAGATCTTATCCGCAAGGGCGAGGTGCACCAGATGAAGGCGCTGATGGCGCGCTCCACCGAGCACGGCATGCAGACCTTCGATCAGGCACTGTACGAGTTGTACAGCCAGGGCGAGATCACCTACGAGGATGCCATCGCCCATGCCGATTCGGCCAACGATCTGCGCCTGCTGATCAAGCTGGGGGCGGACAACCGCGCCGAGGCCATTGCCAGTGTGGCAGATACGCTGAGCTTGTCTGAAGATCAGGAACGCGGGGGCGGTTTTACGCGTTCACCCAAACGCTGATGCGGGGCGCCCCGGCGCCGCGCGATGACGGAGTGCCAGATGAAACTCTACGGTTATCCGATGTCCCGCTCCACCCGTGCCTTGTGGGCGCTGGAGGAAGCCAACGCGCTGTACGACTTCGTGTTGGTCGACCTGTTCAAGGGCGAGGGGCGGGCCCCGGCGTTTCGCGCCATCAACCCCGCCGGCAAGGTGCCGGTGCTGGTGGATGACGATCTGGTGCTGAGCGAATCTGCGGCCATTTGCACCTATGTGGCCGACCAGCACCCGGGCATGAAACTGGTGCCCACGGTGGGTTGCCGCAATCGCGCCCGCTACAACCAGTGGTGTTTCTTTGCCATCGGCGAACTGGAGCAGCCGCTGTGGAACCTCAGCAAGCACCAGTTTGCACTGCCGGAGGCGCGCCGGGTGCCGGCACTGCTGGACACGGCCCGCTGGGAGTTCGGCGTTGCCGTTGAACTGCTGGCGCAAGGGCTGGGGCCGCGTGAATTCATCCTCGGGGATCAGTTCAGCATGGCGGACGTGCTGCTGGCCCACACCCTCGACTGGGCGACTGCGGTGGGGCTGCCCCTGGGCAGCGCGGCAGTGGAGGATTACGCCCGGCGCATGCTGAGCCGCCCCGCCCTGCAGCGCGCGCGTGCCTGTGAGAAGCTGGCCTTGGATGAGCGCGCCGCGCAGGGGGCATAGTGGCGCTGCGTGCATCGCGGGTCGCGCGCGATGCGAGGCATCGAGCGTTGCGCCTGCGTTGCATAGCGTGCGCGAGCTTGTCATTCAAAACCTTTAAGCGGAGATGTCGCGATGGGCTTGCTTGATGACAAAGTCGGCATTGTCACGGGTGGCGGCGCGGGCATAGGGCGTGCCATCAGCCTGGCCTTTGCCGCAGAAGGCGCACGGGTGGTGGTCGCCGATCTGAATCAGTCTGCGGGCGAGGAAACCGTGGCCATGATCCGCGAGGCCGGCGGTGAGGCGCTGTTCGTGGCCACCGATGTGGCGAATGAAGCCGCCGTTCAGCACATGGTGCAGTGCGCGCTGGACAACTTCGGCCGGCTGGATATCGCCTGTAACAATGCGGCCGTCAGCCGGGGGCAGGGGCCCATCCATGGCTTCGAGCGCGAGGTGTGGGACAGCACCCTGGAGCTGTGCCTGACCAACACCTGGCTGTGTTTGAAGCATGAGGTGGCGGCCATGTTGCCCAACGGCGCCGGTGCCATCGTCAACATTTCCTCTAATGCCTCTCTGCGCGGCCAGGCCTACAACACCGCCTACGCGGCGGCCAAGGGCGGGGTGAATGTGCTCACCATGAGCGCGGCGGCGGAATACGGTGGCAAGGGCATCCGCATCAACGCCGTCTCCCCGGGCGTGATACGCACCCCGGGCATCGAACGCTATTTCGAGGAGCAGCCCGAAACCGCCAAGCGCCTGCGCCAGGTGGCGGTGATGAATCGACTGGGGGAGCCGGAGGAGATTGCTGCGGCGGTGGTGTTCCTCTGCTCCGACCGCGCCTCCTTCATCACCGGCCAGGTGTTGTCGGTGGATGGCGGCGCGGCAGTGCGCTGAGGCGCGCCTCACCGCCGCGCTCGGCCTGCGCTACAATGCGCGCACTATTCACTCCCATGCGAGCCAGACCATGATCAACAAGGGCGTCATTCACTCCGACAACGCACCCGCCGCCATCGGCCCCTACTCCCAGGCGGTGAAGGCCGGCAACACCATCTACATGAGCGGCCAGATCCCGCTGGACCCGGCCACCATGGAGCTGGTCACCGGCGATATCGAGCTGCAGGCGGTGCGTGTGTTCGAAAACCTGAAAGCGGTGGCCGAGGCGGCCGGGGCGTCCCTGAATGACGCGGTGAAGGTCAACATCTTCCTCACCGACCTGAAGGACTTCGCCAAGGTCAACGAGGTGATGACGCGCTATTTCGCCCAGCCCTACCCCGCCCGCGCCTGCGTGCAGGTGGCGGCCCTGCCGCGCGGTGCCGAGGTGGAAATCGAAGCCGTGCTGGTGGTGTGAGGAGTACAGCCATGACGTCGGCAAACGAACGGGCGGCGAGCTTCGCCGAGGTGGTGCGGGCGCGTCGCTCGGTGCGCGGTTTCAAACCCGATGCCGTGCCCGAGGCGCTGCTCAAGCAGGTGTTTGAACTGGCGCAGTGGGCGCCCTCCAACTGCAACACGCAGCCCTGGCGGGTGCACGTGGCCAGTGGCGAGCCGCTGGAGCGCTTGCGCAAGGCCCTGCCGGAGCAGTTGATGGCCGGCGCTTTCTCCATGGACTTCCCCTACGAGGGCAAGTACGCCGGCATCTACAAGGAGCGCCAGTACGACGCGGCGCAGCAGCTCTATTCGGCCATGGGCATTGCCCGGGAAGACAAGGGCCGCCGGGCCGAGGCCTTCATGGCCAACTTCAGCTTCTTCAACGCCCCGCATGTGGCCTTCCTGTTCCTGCCGGAGTCTTTCGGGTTGCGCGAGGCCGCCGACGTGGGTATGTACGCCCAGACCCTGATGCTGTCGCTGGCCGCTCACGGCCTGGCCAGCTGCCCGCAGACGGCCTTGGGCTTCCATGCCGCCACCGTGCGCGAGATTCTCGGCATTGCCGAGGACGAAAAGCTGCTGTTTGGCATCAGCTTCGGTTACGAAGCCGCCGAAGATGCCGCCAACACCTGCCGGGTGGGCCGTGCCCCACTGGAGCAGAGTGTGGTGTTTCACGGCTGAGGGGCGCCTCGGTCGACAATAATGGCGCGGCAAACGCGATCTGCATCGCATTTGCCGCGCCATTTCTGCACTTTCTCTTGAGCGCCTCCACGGCAGGCGTATGCTGAAGGAAAGGCACCATCCGGGTGCATTTCTGGAGCTCCAACATGTTCCGCTCGCTGATCTGTTCTGGCCTGTCTTCCTTGCTGCTGCTGGGCGCTGTTGAAACCCGTGCCGGGGATGATTCCGAAACCGCTTTGGGCGGCGCGCTGGGTGGCGCGGCGGGAGCCATGCTCGGCCGCCAGGTGGGCGGTGACACCGGCGCCTTGATCGGCGGTGCCGTGGGTGGTGCGGCGGCGGGCGCCATCGCCGCCAAGGGCGATGGCAAGACCGGCGCGGCCATTGGCGGTGCCGTGGGCGGTGCCAGCGGCGCCTATGCCGGCCGAGCGCTGGGCGGGACCACCGGCGAGGCGGTCGGTGCGGCGGTGGGTGCAGCCGCAGGCGGCGTGGTGGGCGGCAATGTGGCGCAATCCCGCGAGCACGACAGGAATGTGTATTACGGTGGCGGGCGCGACGGGTATCGCAGTGGCTACGACGCCCGCGATGCCTATCGCCAGGGCTATCGCGACGGCCGCCGGGCCTACGGCGATGATGATTACGACGACCGACACGATAACGGCCTGCACCTCGGGCATTACAAGCACAAGAAAAAGCGCCGTCACCATCGCGACGATGATTGATGTCTTTCAATGTTGTCCTGCGTGGCGCAGGCTATGCTTAACGAATACTTGGCCACATTGTGTGACCGAGCCGTCTGATGTGAAAGGAGACCAATCATGAGCCCCAAGAATTCCCTGAGTGCACTCATGCTGAGCGCCGCGTTGGTGGCCGTGCCTGCGGTGGCTGAGGACAGTGCAAAATCCGCCCTGGGCAGTGGCGCGGGTGCGGCAGCGGGGGCGCTGCTGGGCAAACAGGTGGGAGGTGACACCGGCACGCTGGTGGGCGCGGCCGTCGGCGGTGCAGCGGGCGGTGCGCTGACCTCTAAAGGCGACAACAAGACCGGTGCGGCCGTGGGTGGCGCGCTGGGCGGTGTGGGTGGCGCCGTGGTGGGCAAGCAGCTGGGCGGCGATACCGGTGCCCTGGTGGGTGCGGCAGCGGGCGCGGCGGCCGGTGGCGCGGTGGGCAACAAGCTGACCGGCGACAGCGATGATGATAAAGATAACGATGACGGCGATCACCACAAGAAGAAAAAGCATCATCGCTGATCAAGTTAAAACGAAAACGCCCCGCTGAGCCGGGGCGTTTTCGTTTCTGCGCGCGCCTCAGTCTCGCCCGCGCTGGGCCAGCATGGCCCGGTAGCCATCCTGATAGCCCGGGTAGATCAACTGATAGCCACTGGCCAGCAGGCGGGCATTGCTGCAGCGCTTGTTGCCACCCCGGCTGCGTTCCTTGTCGCTTGGCCGCAGGTGGTCTGCGGGCAGCCCCAATTGTTGCGCCACCCACTGCTTCACCTCGGTCAGTGGTGCCGGGCAGCTATCCACCCCCAGGTACATCGCCTCCACGGCGTGACCGCCCGCGTCCAGGCGCAACAAGTGGTGCAGGATACCGACGCAATCGTCCCGGTGGATGCGGTTGCTGAAGGGGCCGCTGGCCGGCGAGCCGATGCCCGCCACTACCTCATCGATCAGGCGGCTGCGGCCCAGGCCGTAGATGCCGCCAAAGCGCACCACGCTATAGGCCCGGCCGCTGGCAGGCAGCAGTTGCTCCGCCTCCAGTAGGCGCCTGCCGGAAAAACTGTCGGGGGCGGTGGGGCTGTTCTCGTCCACCCAGCCGCCATCGCTCTGGGCGAACACACTGGTGGAGGAGACGAACAGCAACCGCTTGACGTCGGGCAGACTGGCGAGCAGGTGGCGCAGGCCATCGACGTAAACGCGGCGGTAGCTGTCGTCGTCGAAACCGCCCGGCGTGAGGATCACCACCGCGTAATCCAGTGCCAGACCGCTCAGACTGGCCAGGCCATCCGGGGTGCTCACATCGCCCTGCAGCGGCTGGATAGGCGGTGTAATGCGCGCCGGGTTGCGGCGCAGCCCCCAGACCTGGGCCCCCTCCGCCAGCAGGGCCAGGCCCAGGCTGCTGCCGAGATCGCCACAACCGGCGATGAGGATGCGTTGACCGGCCAATGGGCTTTGTGCGTTCATGGTCTACTCTACTGTTCAAATATTCAGTATTCTTGGTCGCAGTGACCGATTAACTAACGCAGCAGGATACAGCACCTCGCATGAGCGCGCGCCCTCTGGACCAGATGCCGATCGCCGAGCTGAAGGGCGTGGGCCCCGCCATCGCCCAGAAGTTGCAGCGCCTGGGGGTGCACAGTGTGCAGGACTTGCTGTTCCACCTGCCGCGCGCCTACCAGGACCGCACCCGGGTGCAACCCATCGGCGGTATCGCGCCCGGGCAAGAGGTGGTGATCGAGGGCGAAATTCGCGCCGCCGATGTGGTGCAGGGGCGTCGCCGCAGCCTGCTGTGCCGGCTACAGGATGGCACCGGCCTGATCTCGCTGCGCTTTTTCCACTTCAATCCAGCCCAGCGCCAGGCGCTTAGCCCCGGCACGCGGGTGCGCTGTTTCGGCGAGGTGCGGCGCGGCTCCAGTGGGCTGGAGCTGTACCACCCCGAGGTGCGCCGGCTGGCGGAGGATGGCAGTGCAGGCGTGGAGGAGCGCCTGACGGCACTCTATCCCTCCACCGAGGGGCTGACCCAGCACAGCTGGCGCCGCTTGCAGGCCCAGGCGCTGCGCGAGCTGCGGGGCCGCCAGCTGGACGACTGGCTGCCGGAGGGCGCCGCCGGTGCCTTCAATCTGGCCGATGCCCTGCAGTACCTGCACGCGCCTCCCCCCGAGGCCGACATCGCCCAGCTCAACGCCGGCCAGCACCCCTGCCAGCAGCGCCTGGCCTTCGAAGAATTGCTGGCCCACCACCTCAGTTTGTTGCGGGTGAGGGAGCAGGGGCGCGCCCACGCCGCCCCTGCCATGCGCTGGCCGGATGAGCTGATGGCGCGCTTTCTGGCCGCGCTGCCGTTTTCGCCCACCGGTGCCCAGCAGCGGGTGGTGCAGGAGATCGCCGCCGACCTGGCCGGTAGCGCGCCCATGCTGCGCCTGGTGCAGGGGGATGTGGGCTCCGGCAAGACCCTGGTGGCGGCGCTCTCTGCATTGGTGGCCATCGGCAACGGCTGGCAGGTGGCGCTGATGGCCCCCACCGAACTGCTGGCGGAGCAGCACGCCCAGGCCTTTGCCCGCTGGTTTGAGCCACTGGGGCTGCGGGTGGCCTACCTCTCCGGCCGCAGCAAGGCCAAGGAGCCGCTGCGCCAGATCGCCGAGGGCGAGGTGCAACTGGTGGTGGGCACCCACGCCCTGTTTCAGGCGCGGGTGAGCTTCCAGCGGCTGGGGCTGGTGATCGTGGACGAGCAGCACCGCTTCGGCGTGCAGCAGCGCTTGTCCCTGTGGGAGAAGGGCGGCGAGCAGCTGCGCCCCCACCAGCTGGTGATGACGGCCACCCCCATCCCCCGCACCTTGGCCATGGTGGCGTATGCGGATCTGGATTGCTCGGTGATCGACGAACTGCCCCCCGGGCGCACCCCGATCACCACCGTGGCGGTGGACAACGCCCGCCGTATGGAAGTGATCGAGAAGGTGTGGCGCGCCTGCCGGGAGGAGGGGCGCCAGGCCTACTGGGTCTGCACCCTGATCGAAGAGTCCGAAGTGCTGGAGTGCCAGGCCGCAGAGGCGACGTTCGCCGAAATCTGCGAAGCCCTGCCGGACTTGCGCGTGGGGCTGGTGCACGGGCGCATGCCGGCCAAGGACAAGGCCGCCACCATGGCCAGCTTCAAGGCCGGTGAACTGGACCTGCTGATCGCCACCACCGTGATCGAGGTGGGGGTGGATGTGCCCAACGCCAGCCTGATGATCATCGAGAACCCCGAGCGGCTGGGGCTGGCCCAGTTGCACCAGCTGCGTGGCCGGGTGGGGCGCGGGGCCGCCGCCAGCCACTGCGTGCTGATGTACCAGAGCCCGCTGGGGCAGCAGGGCAAGGCCCGCTTGCAGGCCCTGCGGGAGAGCAACGACGGCTTTTTCATCGCCGAGCGCGATCTTGAATTGCGCGGACCAGGCGAGGTACTGGGCACCCGCCAGACCGGCCTGCTGGTGTTTCGCATCGCCGACATGCAGCGGGACGAGGCCATGCTGGACGATGTGCGCGCTAGCGCCCACGCCATGCTGCAGCACTCTCCCGAGCGCGTTGAGCCCTTGGTGCGGCGTTGGCTACCCGAGGCGGAGCGTTTTGCCCGGGTGTAGAACATTGTTTTACTACGATGGTGTCATTTTCCTGACGAATTTAAAATCCGTACTAGAATTAACGGCGATAAAACAGAAGATTTAAAGGGAAGCCTTATGTCCGCAGTATTGGAGCCCGTCATGACCCCTTCGGTGGCCAATTTTCTCTCCCAGCTTCAGATCGTGCCCTGCGAGGCGGGGGCCGTTCAGGGGGCGCAGCGGGCCCGCGCCGTGTTGCTTGAGGATGTGAAAGGCACCCTCTTGGCGGTGGTTCCCGCCAATGAATTGCTGGATCTTGAAGCGTTGAATCGCCTGACGGGGCGAGCGCTACGCGCCCTGAGCCCCAAGGACAGCCGAGCCCTGTGTGCCCACCACGGGCTGGACAACGTGGTGGCATTGCCCGGCCTGTTTGGTGTGCAGGCGGTGGTGGATGAGAGCCTGCTGGCACTGCCGGTGGTGCAGTTGGCAGACTCCTTTGGCCTAGCGCAGGCCGATTTCGCCCGCTTGATGCAGAGTGCCCAGACGGGGCGCTTCTGCCTGCCGCTGCCGGCCCCGGCGGCCGCAGAAGCCCGCGATGTAGACGATATCAGCAATGCGGTGCGCAACTTCACCGCCCTGCGCATTCGCCAGCGGCTGGAAGAGACGCTGGAGCTGCCGCCGCTGCCGATGACCGCGCAAGAAATCATCAAGCTGCGCGCCAAGCCCGATGCCGAGATTGCCGAGTTGGCGGCGGTGGTGGATCTCGATCCCGCCCTGGCCTCCCAGGTGGTGAGCTGGGCGGCTTCGCCCTACTACTGCGCCCCGGGCAAGATCAAATCGGTGTTCGATGCCATCCAGCGGGTGCTGGGCTTTGACCTGGTGCTCAACCTGGCCTTGGGCCTGAGCCTGGGCAAAACCCTGCGCCTGCCCAAGGATCAAACCCAGGGCCTGACGCCCTATTGGCACCAGGCGGTCTACACCGCTTCCCTGGCGCAGTTGCTGGCCCAGGCCATCCCGGCCCAGCGCCGCCCGACCCCCGGCCTGGCCTACCTGTGCGGCCTGCTGCACAACTTTGGCTATCTGGTGCTGGCGGAGGTGTTCCCGCCCCAGTTCACCAGCATCTGCCGCGAGCAGGAGGCCAACCCTCATCTCGGGCCGGTGCCGGTGGAGCGCCACCTGCTGGGCGTGACCCGGGATCAGGTGGGTGGCTGGCTGATGCGCATGTGGAACATGCCCGACGAGATCTGCGTCGCCCTGCGCCACCAGCGCGATCCTTCATACCAGGGCGAAGAGGCCCGCTACGCCAACCTGCTGTTCCTGGCGGCTCAGCTGCTGCGTGAAAAGGGCATCGGCGATGCCCCGGCGCAGGCGATTCCCGATGCGCTGTGGGATCGGCTGGGGTTGACGCATGAAGCCGCTGAGGCCGCAGTGGAAAAACTGCTGGCCGGGTTGGATGCCCTGGAAGTCATGGCCAGCTCCCTGGCCAAATGAGCCTGCTGCGAGCCGGCGTTGCGCCGGCTCGCGAGTGTCATGGGGGCTCTGGGGTGCGCGCTCAGGCTAGGGCCGAGCACGCGCTGTGCTGGTTGGGAGCCCTTTCGCCTACTGCTCTTGCCACTGCTCCATGATGTCGGTCACCTCGGGCAGAATGCCTTCAAATAGCCTCGCCAACTCGGGGTCAAAGTGCTTGCCTGCCTCTGAACGGATCAGCTCCACGGCTTTTTCCACTGGCCAGGGAGCCTTGTAGGGGCGCCGGCTGGTGAGTGCGTCGAACACATCGGCAATGGCCACGATTCTTCCACAGCTGGGGATATCGCTGCCCGCCAAGCCATTGGGATAGCCAGTGCCGTTCCACTTCTCATGGTGGGTGAGGACGATCTGGCGAGCCATGTCAAACAGCGGGGAGTTTTTCGCGTAGTCGCCAATGATCTCGGCGCCTATGTCGGGGTGCTGTTTCATGATGAGCCACTCGTCCGCATCCAGACCACCTGGTTTGCCTAGAATGTGATCGGGAATGCCGAGCTTGCCGATGTCGTGCATTGGCGCCGCATTCAACATCAGTTGGCAGGCCTCCTCGTTCCAGCCGTAAGCCCTGGCCAGCAGCATGGAGTAATTTGACATGCGGATGATGTGCAGGCCGGTTTCGTTGTCTTTGTATTCAGATGCCTTGCCGAGCATTTGCAGGGTCTGTAGCTGGGTTTCGATCAGATCTGAATGCTGCTGTCGGATCTGCTGCTGAAATGCCCGTTGCTGATCCGCCAGCGCAAGGTGGGACTTTATACGCATGCGCGTCACGGCGGGGCGGATGGGTTTGGTAATGTAATCGACCGCACCGAGCTGAAAGCCGAGTGCCTCATCCCCTTCATCGCCCATTGCCGTGACGAAAATCACCGGCACATGGCTGCAGCGCGCATCGGCCTTGAGCCGCCTGCACACCTCATGGCCATCCATGCCGGGCATCATGACATCCAGCAGGATCAGATCAGGCTGTTGTTCGCGAGCGAGCCGCAGTGCCTCTTCTCCGGATTTGGCGAAAAATAGCCCGTAGTCATCCTTGAGGATCTGCCGCAGTAGTTGCAGGTTGGTGGCTTCGTCATCTACGACCAGAATGTTCAATTTGTTATGCATGGTCATTTCTGCAGTTTAGGTCTGCCATGATGTTCTCGGCACAGCTGATGGCGCGAGAAAACTCAAATGCATCCGTGAGTTGCTGTAGCTGTTCGAACTGCGGTGAAGCCAGCGCTTGCGCCAGCTCTGCCAGCGCTGTTTCATCCAGCGCGGCATTTTGTAATGATTTGATCAATCTGGAGAGTGCCGGGATGGCGCGTGCGGGGTCACTGTGAGCCGTGGGGGAATCGCCATGCCATTCGAGCCGCGTGATGCTGTCCAGCACGCGTTGCAGTTCAGTTTGCGCTGTTTGCAATGCCGCCTTGGCGTCAGCCTCTTCAGCCGCAGCCAGGACTTCCAGTTCGGCAAAACTGGTGGCTAGGGGGGCCGCTGCCAGGTGTCCGGCCAGGCCCTTGAGGGTATGCGCCAATTGCCGGGCTTGGGTGTACTGCGCCTGGTCGAACATGTCGCTGAGGCTGTCCACCGCCTGGGCATAATCGCGCTTGAAGGTCAGGAGTGAGCGGCGATAACTGGCTTCGTCACCCCAGATGCCAAGCCCGCGTTGAAAATCAAGCCCGTCGAGCGGGCCGGGGAAAGCGGTGGGGCTGATGTCAGCGGTGTGCAGCGCATCGGCTGGGTTGTCCAGCACCGGGAAAAAGTGCGCGATCTTGCTGTAGAGTTCGTTGAAGTCGATGGGCTTGGCGGCAAAGTCGTCGGCCCCGGCTTCGAAATAGCGACGCTGCTCGTTCTGCATCACACTGGCAGTGAGCATGATGATGGGGATGTGTCCGCCCCGGGTAGCCTCAATTTGACGTATGGCGCGGGTGGCCTCCGCGCCGTCCATCTCCGGCATCATGACGTCCATCAGGATCAGATCGAAGGGGGCCTGCTGGAAGTGCTCAACGGCAATGCGCCCGTTCTCCGCGATGGTGACGCTATGATGCCGCTGACTCAGTCGGAGCTT
Organism: uncultured Pseudomonadales bacterium; assembly: GCA_964649985.1. GTDB lineage: Bacteria > Pseudomonadota > Gammaproteobacteria > Pseudomonadales > CAZYQX01 > CAZYQX01. The sequence goes on from CAZYQX010000028.1 coordinate 30,867, forward strand.
CACCAGCTGTTGATTGGGGGCCACATCCTCCGCCACCAGTATGCGCAGTGGCCGGGTGTGGGGGGCTGTGCTGAGCTGGTGGCCTGTGCTCAGCCTGCAGGCGGTGACACCCTCGGCGACGGGCAGGCGAACCCTAAACTTAAAGTGGCTGCCCTTGCCTTCTTCGCTTTCCACCCAGATGCGTCCGCCCATGCATTCGACGATTTCTCTGGATATGCTGGTACCCAAGCCGGTGCCGCCAAACCGGCGGGTGGTGGATTGATCCGCTTGGGTAAAGCGTTCAAATATTTGCGCGATGCGGTCTGGCGGAATCCCGATGCCGGTGTCGATCACACTGAACTGCCATTCATCCGCTTGCTCACCGGCTTGCACCGCCAGGCGCACCTGTCCTTTGGCGGTGAACTTCACGGCATTCCCGGCCAGGTTGAGCAACACTTGGCGCAGCCGGGTGGGGTCGCCCAATACGCAGGGGGGGATATCTGCGGGAAGCTCCAGCGCCAGCGACAAGCCCTTGGCTTTGGCGTTTACCGCGATCAGTGCCTCAACCGCCTCTAGCACCTCCTGTATGCTGAAGGGCATCTGCTCCAGCTCGAGCCTGCCGGCTTCAAGCTTGGAGATATCCAGTATGTCGTTGATGATCTCCAGCAGTGATTTGGCGGAAAGCGCAACGGTGCGCAGCAGTTTTTGCTGCTGTGGCGTGAGTGAGGAATCGAGCACCAGATCGGTCATGCCGATGATGGCGTTCATCGGGGTGCGGATCTCGTGGCTCATGTTGGCGAGGAAGTTGGACTTCGCCCGGTTGGCGGCTTCAGCCGCTTCTTTGGCCTGGGCCAGCTCCTGGGTGCGCGTGTTGACCAGTTCTTCCAGGTGTTCGTGGTAATCCTGCAGCTCGGCTTCGCGCTTGGCCAGGGTATCCAGCATCTGATCGAAGCCCGTGGCCAGCACCGCCGCCTCATCAATGCCATCCAGGCGGGCCCGCTGAGAGGTGTCGCCTCGCTCCACCGCGCGGGTCACCTGCTGGATCACGGCGAGCCGTCGGGTGAGGCGATAGGCCAGCAGCGTGGCGACAACCAGGGTGGTGAATAATGTGGCGATGCCCCGGTATACCGCGTCGCGTGTCATCTCGCTCAGGCGCGCCAGCGTCTCCTGCTGTGAAATGCCGATCCTCACCCAGCCAATATGATGGCCCGCGAGCGTTACCGGGCCGACGGCATCCAGCACCAGCGAGGCATCGCCCAGAAAGCCTGCCTGAGGATTTTTGGGCATGTCGTTGAGATAGAGCCCCTTTTTACTGCGATCAGTGTGGGCGAGGATCTTGTTGTGCTCATCAAGGATGATGGCGTACACCACGTCGGGGGTATTGCGCAGGCTCTCCACGATTTCCTGCAGGCCGACGGAATTGCGGGTGGCCAGCCATTCGGCCGATGCGCTGGCCGAGCTTTTAACCAGCGTCAGGGTCAGAGCGCGTTGTTGGTCCAGTGCCAATGAGCGCTCGCTGGCCATCATCTGCCAGATCAGCAGCGCCAGCATCAGGCCGTTGACGCCGAGTACGCCTAGCACCAGTTGCCGGCGCAGGTTCTTGAACAGATGGCGCTGCAGAAAGGTGAGCATTATTTGCGCTCCACCTGGCGAACTTCACGTTCAAAGCGCGCGATGAAGTCTGCTGCCTCTTGGTAAGTGCTGTCATCGGCGGCATGAAAGCGCGCCGTTTCAATGCCCTTTAGCACGGCCCGCCCTTCGTCAGTGTCCTGCATGGTGATCAGCACATGGGCGAGCTGCTCGCGCAGGGCGGCGGGGATGTCGTCTCGCGCCATGATGGAGTTGTTGACCAGCGGGGGCGTTTCCCAGGCCACGGTTAACTCCGCCGCCTCCTTGGGGTGATCGCGTTGGAAGAGACGCCAGGGAGGTGGCCAGGTGGCACCCGCCGCCGCCTCCTTGAGGTATACGCTCATGATGGACGACTCCTGCGAGCCGACATAGCGATTGGTGATGTCGCGGTTGATGTCGACACCGCGTTGGTGCAGGAAGTACTGGGGCATGATGGCCGCTGCGAGGGCGGTGGGCGAGGGGTAACTTACGGTCTTGCCTTTGAGGTCGGCGGGCGTCTGGATACCGCTGTCACGGCGCACGATGAAGATGCCCTTGAAGTCACTCGCATCGCCGGCCATGGCGAGCACCGTGTAACCCACTTTCTGTGCCTGCAGGGTTTGCCATGGGTTGGGCAGCAGCAGCTCCGGTTCGCGAGCCCTGAATTTCTGTTCGTAGGCCTGGTAGTCGGCGGAGGGTTCAAGCTCGATGTGAATGTTCGGCAGGTGGGCGTTGAGGTAGGCCGTGAGGGGTTGATAGGCTTCGATCATCTTGCGGGGGGGTGTAGAGTGGATCCACCGCCAACACGTAACGCGTGCCAGGTAGCTCGGCGGCGGATGGGCTGTATTGCAGATTGGGGGGCTGTTCCGGTGGCTTCCCGCATGCGGACAAGGCAAGCAGGATAGGCAAAATCCATCTGAGAGCGCATCCTTTCATGGCGCATCCTTCGATTCCTGCCCGGGGGCTTGGCGCAACAGCCTCGCAGGCGCGTGGAGAGTGCTGTTGAGTATAGATGAGAGTGAGGGGGCGAGTCGGGGTCAGCGGGTGTGGGGCAAGTAGATGTAACCGAATAGCCGCGCCTTGACCGCTTATGCGACCTTTCAATAGCCGCTCGCGGATACGGGTGGGCAGGCGTTGCAGCTGACAGCCGCACTGTATAGCTGGGTTAAGCGGGGTTGTGCCTGGAAGGGGGCAGATAACGCCCAGGCGAGGAGTGCGTCACATCACCATCATCACGATCAGAAAATAAATCACGATCGACAGCAGATCCTGTATCACGGTGGCCAGCGGTCCGCTGCCGAAGGCAGGGTCCAGATCCAGTTTGTCCAGCAGCCAGGGCAAGACCATCGCAATCAAGGTGGCGATGGTACAGGCCGACATGATCGCCAGGCCCACCACCAGGGCTACCTCGGTATCCTGCCAGCGCCAGTTCACGAAGGCATAGGCCATGGCGCCCAGCGCGGCGCCGATTACCGGCCCCGATACCACCTCGCGCAGGAACATGCGCCGCATCGGGATGCCGAGTGAGAGCGCCCGGATGAACACGGTTTCGGTCTGGGTGCCGACGGCATCGGCCAGGTAGACGATGCTGGGGATGAAAAAGGCCAACATCAGCTTGGCCTCCAGCTGTTGCTCGAACCAGGCCACGCCATCCGCCGACAGCATGGCGCCGATCAGCCCCACCAGCAGCCAGGGCAGCCGGTGATGCAGGCGTTTGGCCACCGATTCCTCACTGGCCCCCCGAGCCGCCTTGGCTTGCTTGAGATAGCCCCCCATGCGCGACAAGTCTTCCTCGTGCTCGCTGAGCAGTACTTCCAGCAGTTTGGGAGGCGGGATCATGCCGACGAAGTGGCCCTCGGCATCCACCACGGCCAGCGCCGACTCCCCGTGGTGAGCGGCGCGCCAGGCGGCGACTTCCTGATCAAGCCCTGGGGCCACGCGGGGCGCATCGACATCCATCAGGGCCGATGCCGGCTGTTCACCGGAGGCGGCCAGCAGATCCTCGATGCGGATCACGCCGAGAAAGCGCTGGTGGTCGCACACCACGATGTGGCTGGCGCTCTCGAAGCTGCGCCCGATCAGCGATAGCCGCATCTCGTCGGCGCGACTGTGCGGGGTGAAGATCGGAATATCCCGGCTGCTGTGCTCGGCGGCGGTTTCGAAATCGACGTGGATCTGTGCCATGGCGGTCCCTGGGCTGTTTGTTGCAGCGAGTATGGCAGGCTGAGAATACGCTCAGCGTACAGGTTGGGCCAGCACCTGTGTTTCCCCTTCACTGCGGGCGATGATCACCACGCCGCAGGAGTCGCTCCACACGTTGACCGTGGTGCGCAGCATGTCCAGCACGCGATCCGTCACCAGCAGCAGGCCCAGCGCCTCCAGCGGCAGCCCCACCGCGCCCAGGATGATGCTGATGGCCACCAGGCTGGCCGCCGGGATGCCGGCCACGCCCATGGAGGTGAGCAGGGCCAGGAATAGCACCAGAAACTGCGTGGCCAGGGGGAGGTCGACGCCGTAGATCTGCATGATGAACAGGGCCGCCGCGCACTCGTAGAGGGCGGTGCCGTCCATGTTGACCGAGGCACCGATGGGCAGCACGAAGTTGGCGGTCTCGGCCTTTACGCCAGCGCGCTTCTCAACGCACTCCAGCGTCAGCGGCAGGGTGGCGGAGGAACTGGCGGAGGAAAATGCCGTGAGCAGGGCTGGCAGCATGGCTTGAAAGTGCCGCAGGGGCGATACACCGCCCAGAAAGCGCAGGGCCAACGGTAGCCATACCATGGCGTGCAGCACCAGCCCGAGTGTCACCGTGAGCATGAACCAGGCCAGTGGCACGAAGGCCTCCAGGCCGGTGGTGGCCACGGTGCGGGCGATCAGGCCGAACACGCCAAAGGGGGCGAAGCGCAGCAGGAAGCCGGTCACGCCCAGCATGGTGTGGAAGGCGCCGCTCCAGAAGCGCTGCTGGCTCTCCATGAGCGGTGGCTCAAGCCGGGTAATGAAGAAGCCGTACAGCAGGGCAAAGAAGATCAGCCCCAGCAGGTTGCCATTCACCGCCGCGCCGAACAGGTTCGGCGGCACCAGATCCTGCAGGATGCGCGCGGCATCGCCCAGTCCGCGCCCTTCCACCAGCGCTTTGGCCTGGGCCGCCTCGGCGGGATTGGCGTGGATCAGCGAGGGGTCAGCCCCGCTGCCGGGGGCGATCAGGTTGCACACCAGCAGGCCCGTGCAGACGGCCACCACGCTGGTGCCGAAATAATACAGCGCCGCCTTGCCGCCCAGCCGCCCCACCGCCTGCTGGTTGGCGATGCCGCCCATGGCGCTGATCAGCGCGCAGAACACCAGCGGCAGGCTGACCATTTTCAATGCGTTGAGAAACAGCGTGCCCAGCGTCGCGTAGACATCCAGCAGCTTGATGCCCAACCACTGGCTGTCGCTGCCCGTGAGTAGGCCGGCGCAGATGCCGATGACAATGGCGATCAGGATCTGCCAGTGGAGTTTCATCGGGAACATTCCTCTGCTTTGCCGGGACGTGCCAGCATAGCGCGAGAAGGGAGGGATGTGCAGCGTGCGGCAACGCATGGGCCAGGCAGGGTGGGTGATGGAATGAAAAAGGGCGGCTTCATGCCGCCCTGCTGGTGCCGCCAACAGAGGATCAGGCCGTGCGACGCCGCGCCAGGCCGCTCAGGCCGACCAAGGCAGAACCCAACAGCCAGGCAGACGCCGGTACGGGCACTTCGTGAATCGAGTACTGCCAGGTTTGATGAGTGAACATGCTCGAAATGTTCTCAGATGCTGGGGCGACAGCCGTGGCGTAACCGGAGAGACCCCAATAACCCTCATCAAATGTTAGCACCATGCTGAACAGCAGATCGGTGTTGCGATAGTCGCTGAATAACTGCGCGCCAGTCCTTTCCCCTGTAGCCACAGGGGGAAGCCCGCCCAACAGGTGGGCGCCGGTCAGTGACAGGGTGCGGGTGTCGTGGTCGAAGTGAGTAATGCCGCCGGAGATCTGATAATTGTCGCCGCTGTAGCTGATCCAGCTCGTGCCAATCTCGTTTTCCAGCATGCCACCAGGTACTGGGCTTATTTCCAGGGTGAAGGGCTGGAAACTCAGGTTGCCGGTGATTCTGGGCGTCGGGTCGGACCAGTTGATGTTCAGGCTGCTTTGGAAATCGTAGCCGTAGCGCGCTTGTTCCAGGCCGCGTATCTCGATGTCGGGCGTGATGTCATAACCACCAATACCCTCTCCGCCGGCGTAATGGAGTGAAAGCACTTCCCCTGCGATGGCATAGGTCGCGGCAGAGGCCGGGGCTGCGCTGAGCATCAGTGCGGTGGCCAGCAGGGGGAGTTTTAGGTAGTTCATAGATAATCCTCAGCGTGGGCATGAGGAAGGCCATCCCTGGTGTGTGTCCATCCGAATATCAATCGGATAACGACCTTCCATGTTATTTTGTCGAGCAGTCTATCAGGCCTAGAAAGATGCTCACAACCGCAGTGGGTTAGGCCAGGGCATCTTTAAGCACTTTGCCGGGGCGGAAGCCCACGGTGCGGCTGGCGGGGATTTCGATGGCTTCACCTGTCTTGGGGTTCTTGCCGCTGCGGGCGGCGCGGGCGCGGATCACGAAGCTGCCGAAACCGACCAGGTTCACACTGTGGCCGTGGGTGAGGGCGGCGGTGATCTCGTCGGTGAAGGCGGTCAGCACTTCGTGGGATTTTTCCTTGCTCAGGCCTGTCTGCTGGGCGATGTGGGCGATCAATTCGGGCTTTAGCATGGGCCACTCCGATTTTGGCGGATGATAGAAGGCAAAAACGCGCCAGGGGTTGCCCCCGGGCGCGTTCATCAAGCAGCTAGCGCATCAGGCTCAGGCCATGATCGGCGGCAGCAGCTTTTGCAGGCGCATCTTCTCGTTGGTGCCGGCACCGGTCAGGGCGAAGCCGAGCAGCTCGCCTTGCGGGTTGTAGAACTCGGCGACCACGTCGCGGCCGTTGGCCTGGATCTTCCACTCGCCTTCGGCACCGCGCGGCGCCGGGGAGACCACCACCGGGCAGGCCGGGGTCTTGATGGTCACAGGCATCGCCGGGTAGCTCACCTCGGTGGGCTTGCCGGTGAGGGTGGCGGCCAGGGCGCGGGCACAGGCCATCAGCGGTGCAACGTAGAACAGCACGTGGCCGTTCACCTCGGCGCAGTCGCCCAGGGTGTACACGTTCTTGGCGCTGGTTTCCAGGAAGCGGTTGGCGACGATGCCGCGGTTGACGGTGATGCCGGCGTCAGCGGCCAGCTGGGTGCGCGGGCGCACGCCGATGGCGGAGACCACCAGGTCGGCGTCGATGCTCTGGCCGTTGTTCAGGCTCACGCTCACGCCGCCCTCAGGCTTCTTCCACACGCCGGTGGCGAGGGCGCCGAAGTGGAATTTGGCGCCTTTCTCTTCCAGCGCATCCTGCACCGCGCGGCCGGCGGCCTCGGGCAGCAGGGTGGGCAAGCACCAGCCCATCGGGTCGATGGATTCCACCTGGAAGCCGCCGTTGCTGAGGTCGTTGGCGAATTCGCAGCCGATCAGGCCGGCGCCGATGGTGACGATCTTCTGTGCCTTCAGGTTGGAGATGGCCTTGCGGAAGTCGTCGTAGTCCAGCAGGTCGTTGACGGAGTAGACGTACTCCTGGCCATCGCCTTCCAGCGGGGCGCGGATCACGTCGGCACCCGGTGCCAGCACCAGCTTGCCGTATTCAACGGTGATGGCGTCGTCGATCTTCAGCAGCTGCTTGGCGGTGTCGATGGCGGTGACCTTGGTGAAGGTCCACACGCTGGCGTCCAGGGTGCGGGCCAGGGTGCCGGCGTCCTGTTGCGCCAGGGCGTTGGCGTCGGTGTTCTTGGTGAAGCCGGTGGAGAGCATGGGCTTGGAGTACACGCGGCCGTCGTCGCTGGTGATCAGCAGCAGCGGGGTGTCTTTGTCCAGCTTGCGGAATTCCTTGGCCAGGTTGATGCCGGCCAGACCGGTGCCGATGATGACCACCGGGCGCACATTGGCGTGGTGCTCTTCGTGGTGGGGGATGGCCGCGGCCGGTGCGGAGGCCACCAGCTCGAAGTCGTCTTTGCCAACGCCGCAATCGGGGCACAGCCAGCTATCGGGTACGTCTTCCCACTTGGTGCCCGCGGCTACGCCGTTCTCGGGGTCGCCCTTGGCTTCGTCATAGACCCATCCGCAGACAATACATTCCCATCTGTTGCTCATGTCGACCTCGATACCAGAATAAAAATCGCCGTGGGTCCGTGGGGGCACCCTTGAAAAGCCCGCGTGCATGGCGCATGCTCGCGCGCACTTCAGGACCAGGAAGCCGGCTATTGTACGACCACTGCCCCGCGCGAGACTACCCCAGTGAGCCCGTCTGGCATCCGGCCCGGCACTGGCGCGGCCGGCTGTCGCCCCTGGTGCGTGACTGGCTGCTGGATGAGGGCTCTCTCACCGCCCGCCTGCAGGCCCTGAGCGGGGGAGATTTTCGCGTGCAACGCCTGGCTCAAGGCTGGCAGCGGCCCCTGCCTCAAGAGGCGCGCCGGCTTGGGCAAGCCCCTTGGCGCCATGCCCTGGTGCGGGACGTGCTGTTGATCGGTAGCGGGCAGCCCTGGGTCTATGCCCATAGCGTGATCCCGGGCGACAGCCTGAATGGTCGCCTGCGCTACCTGCGCCGGCTGGGCAGCCAGTCGCTGGGGGCGGCGCTGTTCCGTGACCCCGGCCTGCAGCGCGGCGAGTTCGAGCTGGCCCACCTGCCTGGCGATCACCCCTTCATTCCCGCCCACCTGCATCAAGCGGGCCCGGTGTGGGCGCGTCGCTCGCGTTTTCTGCTCTACGGCCAGCCCTTGCTGGTCTGCGAAGTGTTCCTGCAACTGCCGGGCTTATCGGGCTGATGCATCGGGCGGGTGGATTCCGCTGGGCGTGAAGAAGGGCTAAGCTGCTGATACCTCCCTGCGCGATTCGGGTATCACATGGATTGGATGCAACTTGGCCCTCGCAAGCGCCGACTGATCAGCGCGGTGCTGTGGCTTTGTTTCCTGTTGGCCCTGTACGGTGTGCTGCTGGGGCGCGCCTTACCGGCGCTATTGCGACACCAACTACCGGTATGGGTGAACCAGCAACTGGCGCAACCGCTGGTGCTGCAGGAACTGCTGATCAACCCCTGGACCTGGCAGGTGGAGCTTCGCGGGCTGGCCTTGGGCGCCCCAGCCTGGGCAACGCTGGAGCGCATCGCGCTTGATGTGGACCCCTGGCGCAGCGTGCAGCAGCGCCAGTGGGTGATCCGGGAGGTGGCCATCGAAGCACCCTGGCTGGCGCTGGTGCAGGGGGCGGATGGCCAGTTTCAGCTCCCCCGCTTGCCGCCCTCCGAGCCTGCCGCCGCCCCGGCGGCTCCCCCGCCGTTGCTGCTGGAAAACCTGCGCCTGAGCCGCGCTGCACTGGACTACCGCGAGCCCTGGCGAGGGGGCGAGTATGCCCGTCGGGTTGAACGCATCGCGTTGTCGTTGCGCAACCTGAGCACAGTCGGCGAGACGCCCGCCACGCTGGCATTGGAGCTTTCCACCCCCGAGGGAGAACAATGTGATGTGACGGGTACGCTGCAGTGGCCGGCCCGCCAGGCGGACCTGAAGGTGAACGTGCAGGGGCTGGATCTAGCCCGGCTCGGCCAGCGGTTGCAAGGTGTGTTGCCAGTGGGGCTGCAGGGCGGCCGCTTGGGCTTTCACGGCCGCGTGCAGCTGGCGCTGGGCGCCGCGCCGCAACTGCTGCTCAGTGATGCGGTATTGGCCGTTGATGGGCTGGGCATTTCGGATGCTGTCGGCGCGCCATTGTTAAACGTGGCGGGCATCAAGCTGCAGGGGATTGGGCTGGATCTGCAACAGCAGCAGCTGCAGCTCGCTCAGCTGACAGTGAGTGGCCCCGCCATCAGCCTGCGCCGGTTGCCATCCGGCGAACTCGATCTTTTGCAGCGCCTGGGAGTGCCGCAGACTGCTTCGACCGCATCCGCATCCGCATCCGCATCCGCATCCGCATCCGCATCCGCATCCGCATCCGCATCCGCGGCCACGCCTGTGGCGCAGTCCAGCGGCAAGCGGGCATGGCAGTGGCGCCTGGCGGCGCTGAACCTGGAGCATGGGGTGGTGGCGTTGCGGGATGAAGCCGTCGCCCCTGTGCTGGAGGTGCGGCTGCAGGATATTGCCCTGCGCCTGAGCGGGCTCTCCGCCAATTTGTCCCGGCCCATGCCGCTGGCCCTGTCGTTCAAGCTGAGTTCCGGCGGGCAGTTGGGGCTGAGTGGCCCGGTCACCCCCAGCCCCCTGGCCGCCGAATTGGATCTCAGGCTGGAAGCGCTTTCCCTGCTGCCGCTGCAGCCCTATCTGGCCCAGCATCTGCGTGCCAGCTTGAACAGCGGCAGTTTGGATGTGGCAATGAAGTTAAAGGCCCGCCAGGCCGAAAGTGGCCTCGCCCTGGCCGCCACCGGTCGGCTCGGCCTGCGCAATTTCCGCCTGCTGGACCCGCAGGGGCGCGATTTTGCCGTGGCGGAGCGGCTGGATGTCAGCGACATCGAATTCACTGGTGCGCCCTGGCGGCTGCGCGTGGGGTTGGTGGACGCCGAGCGCACCTATGGCCGCTTCACCCTCTATGAGGACCGCAGCAGCAACGTCAGCCAGATGCTCAAAACGACCGACCAGCCCACCGCCAAGCCGGCGCTGGAGACTCAGCGTGCCCCCGGCGCTGCGCCGGCCCTGGCGATCCAGCTCGATCGGCTGCAGGTGCGGCAGGGGTCGGCCTATTTCACCGATCACGCCATCAAGCCGCGCTTTGCCACCGCCATCACCGATATCCACGGGGCGATAGAGGGGGTCAGCAACACATCCACTGCACCCGCGCGCATCCAGTTCAATGGCAATGCCGGCGATAACGCACCGGTGAAGCTGGTGGGGCACGCCCGCCCCTTGGAGCCCGATCGCGACCTGCAATTGGCGCTGAATTTCCACAATATCGAGCTGACCACCTTTTCGCCCTACTCGGGCACCTTTGCCGGCTACAAAATCCGCAAGGGCAAGCTGAATGTGGCGTTGGACTACAAGGTGGTGAACCGCAAGCTGGAAGGGCGCAATCAGGTGGTGGTAGATCAGCTGGTGCTGGGGGATCAGGTCAAGAGCCCGGCGGCCACCTCGCTGCCGGTCAAGCTGGCGGTGGCGCTGCTGAAAGATGAAAAAGGCGTGATCGAACTGGACCTGCCGGTCAGCGGCAGCCTGGATGAGCCCAGTTTCAGCGTGGGGGGGCTGGTGTTGAAGGCACTGGTGTCGGTAGTGAAAAAGGCCGTCACGGCGCCGTTCAATCTGCTCGGCGGCCTGCTGCAGGGCGGTGAGCAGGCCCTCGACAGCGTGGCCTTTGGCCGAGGCGATGCCCAGCTGCCTGCCGGGCAGGTCGCCCAGCTGGAGCAACTTGCCGCCGCCTTGAAAAAGCGCCCGGCACTGCGGCTCAATCTGCGCGGTGAGGCCGGCGCGGAGGATGAGCCTGTTTTAAGGCGCCAGTGGTTGGATGATCAGCTGGCGCGACAGGGTGGGGAGCGCCAGGTAGCGCTGGCGGCCCTCTATGAACAGCGTTGCGGTGAGACATTTTCTGCCTTGCGGAATCGCCTGCGCGATCGCATGCCCAAAAGCGAGGTCGACGCCGCCGCGCGGGAAGCCGAGCGGCGGCTGGAGGCGCTGGCAGGGGTGGATGCCGAAGACCTCAATGCGCTGGCCCAGCAGCGCGCCAGCGCCGTGCGCGCCGCGCTGGTGGCGCGGGGCATTGCCGCCGAGCGCCTCTACCTACTGGACGCACGCCTGGCGGGGCCGGGTGAGCCTGCTGCCAAGGGCGTCAGCCTGAGTCTCGACAGTGTGTGATGAATTTGCCGCGGGGCGGATGCGGCTCATTGGGTGACGCAGGTCTCGAATCGGCGAGGCCCATGAGCCGGCGGGCGGCGCTTTTCATCGCATGGCCTATAGTTGTTGGACTTCGATGGCGGCGGCTAGCGCAAGCCGCCACCATGCGGCGATTGGGTTCTAGGGAGGGTGGCGTATTGAGTTTTTGGCAGTTTCTGCGGCGGTTGTTTACGGGCGGTCGCGCTAAAGCCGTCTCGCTCACGACGGAACCCCCTGATGGATCTTCAGGTAGGGTGGCCGTGGCCCACGCCGCCAAGGTCGATGCCGCCCCCGTTTTACAGCCCCGCGACACGCGCGATTCCTTCTGGCATGCCATGCTGTCACAGGCGGGCAGGCCCCAGCCGCTCACGGCTTTGCAGCGCCCCTTGCTGGAGGAGGTCAGCCAGCGCATACAGGGGCTTTCGCTGGACGCCATGGCGCTGCCACGCCTGCCCACCGTCATTCCCCGCTTGTTGAATGTGATGCAGGATCCTGAGGCCTCGCTGAAGGAGTGCATCGATATCGTGCGCAAGGACCCCGCCATTGCGTCGCAAGTCATGAAGCAGGCCAACAGCGTGTTTTACAACGCATCGGGCAATGAGATCACCAGCCTCGAGCGAGCTGTGGCGGCGCTGGGCATCAACGGTCTGCGCACCCTGCTGGCCGCCAGCCTGATGCAGCCCGTGATGCATATCCGCTCGCCCCTGTATCGGGAGTTTGGCCGCCACCTGTGGGAGCACTCACTCGGCTGTGCAGTATGTGCCGAGCTGATTGCCGCCGCCTCCGGTGCTGATCGTTTCAAAGCCTACCTGTTGGGGCTGATTCACGATGTCGGCGCCCTGGTGACGTTCTCCCAGGTAGCCGAAGTGGTGGCACCCCACGAGGGTGGGGGAGAGCCCTCACCTGCGGTGTTTGTCTCCACCCTGAAGCAGGAGAGTGCCGAGCTGTCGTATCGCATCGCCCGCCACTGGGAGCTGCCGGAGGACCTTGTCGAAGCTCTGGCCGAGCAAGTGCGGGAGGGTTTGCCCGTCACTCCCCTGGGGCGCGTGCTGGCATTTTCCAATGAAGTGGCGGAGAAGTACTTCCTGGTGAAGTGCGAGCAGCGCAGTCTCGACGAGCTTCACTTCCGCATCATGGAGCTGGGGCTGCCGGGCGATCTCACCGATCGCCTGAGCCTGCTGGCCGCAGAGGTGTAGTCTCAAACCGGGCCACATCGCCTGGCTAGTCCATCGCGCTTGTCAGTGCTGGGGGTGAAATAGCAGGGCGCACTGGTTCAGCGGTTAGCTGAAGAAACTGAATGCGCGCTTAGCTTGCTTGGTTAGCGCTCTGGGTGGAGTGTCACGGCTAAGCGCGTTCGACGGTGAGCACTATCCTACTCGTCGTGAGCCGTGTTGCGTGCGGCTAAGGAACCTCTGAATAACGCCCTGAAGGCGCTCTGGCGTCGTTAAAATCATGCTCAGAACACAAGCCCTGCAAGGGCGTTGAACGCCGAAGGCGCCCGAAGGGCGAACCGCACAGCGGTGAGTAAAATGCTCATTTACGACCAGTATGCTCGGCTTTGGTTCCTACGTCGCTCTACCGACTACGTCCTGTAGTCGTCGGCTTTGGCTCCAAGCGTCGCTCTACCAACTACGTCCTGTAGTTGTCGGCTTTGGCTCCACGCATCGGGCTAACGCCCACATGCCAGTCGATCCCGTCG
>CAZYQX010000029.1:0-43721 GCA_964649985.1 uncultured Pseudomonadales bacterium
GCGTGGGCATCGCCTACTCGGTCATCGCCTATGAGGCGACCCTGAAGGGTGTCAGCAAGCTGGAAATCAACCCCGCCCGCCTGGCCGAGGATCTGGACAACGCCTGGGAAGTGCTGGCCGAGCCGATCCAGACCGTAATGCGCCGCTACGGCGTGGCCGAGCCCTACGAGAAGCTGAAGAAGTTCACCCGTGGTCAGGCCATGACACGTGAGATGATGCAGGGCTTCGTGGCCAGCCTGGAGATCCCAGAAGACGCCAAACAGGCCCTGCTGGCCATGACGCCAGCGTCTTATATTGGCAACGCCGACGCCCAGGCGTCGGCCATCTAAGCGCCAGGGCCGTCCGGCCACGCGCCGGGCGGCCTCATTGCGATGATCTTCGCTGACAATCGACAGCATTTCTTCAAGCCGCTCACGGGCAAGCACCGCGGGCGCGTCGCCGAGTGCCTGACGCAACTCTATCAACGGGTGTACGGGGCGCTGGCAGACTACGGCCAGAGCCTGAGCCGCGAGCAGATCGTCGACGTGTTCCAGCAGGCCTGGCTGCGCGCGCCGGAGCTGGATGCCGATGCGGCCGACGACGACGTACTGCCCAATGACGAGCGCGAGCGCGCGGCATGGGTATTGCGGCTGCTGGTGGAGCACGGCTGGCTGGAGCGCCATGTTGACGAGGCCTCACTCAGCTCAAGTTACAGCTTCAGCCTGGCCGGGCGGCAGTTCACCCAGCCCATGCTGGAAGACGAAGGCCAGCGCATGCGGGCGCGCCACCGCAACACCCGCAACACCCGCCATGCATTGAGCGCCTTCGTTGAGGCCGAGGTGCCCGATGTGCACGACCTGCTCTCCGCCGCCGAGTACTCCGAGCGCATTGTCACCGACTTCAGCGACATTATTGCCGAGTTGGAAAGCCGCACCCGTCAGCTGGTGCGCGAGGTAGAAGCCCAGCAGCTGGTGCAGGATGCCGCCGAGCAGTTCTTCGCCTTCATGACCCGCCGTTTCGAGCCCGATGTGTCGGTGCGCCTCTCGGCTGACAGCGTCGAGCAGCACCGCCTGGCGATCGTGGCACTGGTACGCCGGGCGCGCAGCAAGCCCAAAGCCTTCATGGCGGCCGCCGAGCGCGAGCTGCGCCGCCTCTACCCGGATGCCCTCGAGCGCCCGGAACAATCGTTGCTACTGCTGTTATTGGACAGCATCGAAACACGGCTGCAAAACGCCTGTGAGCTGATGCTGCCCGCGTTGCGCGCCGCGCTGAACAATTTCACCCGCCGGGCCGACATCATCATGCGCCAGCTGGCCTATATCAGCCGCCAGGGCCATCACGATGTGAGTGGGCTCTGCGCGCGCATTGCCAGCCTTGATGAAAGCGCGCAAGACGCGCTGCTGGAGCGCGCCGCCGATGCGCTGGCGGGGGTCGGCCTGGGGCTGCTGGACCCAGGCCAGGTGCGCCTGCGCGAACGGGCCAGCCGTCGCGTAGTCGGCACGCTGCTAGAAGACGCCGGCCTGCACATGGATGACGATGCCCGCCAGCAGATGTCGGTGGAGTTGGCTCTGAGTTCCGCCTTCAACATCACCCGCCAGGACCTGCTCAGCTACCTCTCCCGCCAGCTGCGCGAAGGGCGCACGCTCTCCACCCGCGAGCTGGAAGTGCACGGCGCCCCCGACCTGCTCGCCTCCGCCCACGCCATCGAACTGGCCGCCCTCACCGGCGAGGGCGGAGCTCGCTTCAGCCTCACCCCCAAGGGCGAGGTGCACAGCGACACCTATTTCAGCCAGCGCGATGAATACTTGATCGAACTGTTACCCGGAGAAGACGCCGAACATGCTGCGTGACTTGATACTGCAAGAGCTCGACAAGCGCGGTATCGCCGAGGACGAGTTCACCGAACTGCTCACCCGCCTGCTGGACTACGGCGTGCTGTGCCGGGATGAATCCCAGATCGAGCAGCAGCTCTACGATCGCTTCCTGCGCGTAGAGCCCCTGGTGGTGGACTACCTCGGCCTGACGGGTATCCGCCTGCAGCATGATCGCCGCTTTCAGTTTGCCCGCCTCTACCCGCCTGGCGCACAAGTGCCCGGCCTGCCGGATGAGGAATCCCCCGCCAGCGGCCTGCGCGACCGCCCCAGCGCCCAGGAAGTGGCGGTATTGCTCACCCTGCGCACGCAGTACGAGAAGGCCTTGCGCGAGGGCAAGGTGGAGGCCGATGGCAGCTGCTCGCTGTCACTGGAAGCCCTGGCCATCGCCTTGAAGAGCCTGCTGGGGCGCACGCTGCCCAGCCAATTGATGGAGCGCCGCGCGCTGTTTCGCCGCCTGAAACACTGGCGCGTGGTGCACTTCGCCAGTGACGAGAGCCTGGAATCCGGCGATGGCTGGCTGCGGGTGCGGCCGATGATCATCAGCCTGGTACACGAAGACGTACTGGAGGCCCTGCGCAGCGGCCTGCCGATGGATCAAAGCGACATTAATGACGAGGATTAATAGGTGCTATTAAGGAAGTTCATCTTCGTCAACTGGGGCAACATCCCCAACACCGAGTTCGAACTGGGCCCGGTCAACCTACTGTCGGGCGGCAACGGCTCCGGCAAGACCACGGCGGCGGATGCGATTCAGACCATCCTCACCGCGGCCCACGACAACCTGTTCAGTTACAACCCGGGCCAGGACGAGAGCACTCAGCGCTCCCGGGGCAAGCAGGTGCGCACCCTGGCGTCCTATGTGCTGGGCTGTGACGACGGCTCCTACGCCCGTCCGGAGGGCGCCATCGGCTATCTGGCGGCGGTATTCGACGCCACCCAGGGCGAGAGCGGCGAGCGCTTTACCGCCGTGATCGGCAGCCAGGCCCACGTGGAGCGCAGCGGCAGCCACCCAGTGGCGAAACTGGACGAACAGCTGTTCATGATCGTGCCCGGCGAGGCGCTCTCCCTCAGCGACTTCGTCAAGGATTACCTGGATGGCCGCCATGTCATGCCGCTGTCGCAGTGTTACAAGCTGCTGACCACCCGCCTCGGCGCCCGGGAGGTGGAGAAATTCGATACCAAGCGCGGCTATCTGTGCCGGCTCTACGGCGCCCTGCGCGGCAAGCGCACCGCGGTGAGCGAGCGGGAGGCGATGCACGCCGCCCGCGCCTTCTCCCGCTTCATGGCCTACAAGCCGGTGAACTCCATCCACGAATTCGTGGCCCAGGACATCCTCGAGAAGCGCGACCAGGGCGAGGTGATCCGCAACGTCTCGGCGCTGCTCAAGACCATCCACGGCATGGAGCAAGAGGCCCGCAGCCTGCGGGAGTCCCTGCAACGGCTGGACGGCGCCCACAACGCGGCGCAGATCTACATCGATGGCTGGCAGGATTGCACCACCCGCGCCTACATCAGCGCCCGCAGCCAGTGGCTGGCGGAGCAGCAGCGCTACCTCGACGCCAAACAGCGCCAACAGCAGCTGCGCGGCGAGCTGGAGGCCAACGGCCGCGAGCGAGAGGCCCTGGATGCCCGGGACGCCCAGCTTGAAGCGGCCTGGATCGAGCTGGCCGCCCGTCGCCAGGGGGTGCCCGCCCTCGCCAGCAAGGATCAGCTGGAACAACAGCGCGCCCAGCTCAGTCGCCAACTAGCGGAACGCGGCGCGGCCCTGGCCCAGGCCGAACACCGCCGCGCCAACAACCAGCGCGCGGCGAACACCCTGCTGCAGGCCCTGCGCCAGGGCAACCTGGGGCCCCAGCGCAGCACCAGCAATCTGCAGAGCCTGCTGCAGAAGGTGCACGACAGCGAATCCATGAGCATTCGCGACCTGCAGAGCTTCCTGGTGAAGGACTTTGTGGATGACAGCCCGCTGGAAGCTCACCTGCCCGACGCCCTGGGCATCGAGCGTGCCCACGATCACTTGCTTCAGGCCCTGATCGGCAGCCCGGAGCAGCCCGGCTGGCGCGATACCCTGAACCATGCCGCCCGGGACGCCCTGCAGGAACAACAAAACCTGGAGCGACGCCTGCGCGACAAGCAGCAGGAGATCGAACAGATCAGCCAGCAGCGGGCCAGCTACCCCCCCGGGGTGCGGGCCGCGCTGGAGGCCATTCGCCGGGATCTGCCCGAATCAGAACCTGCGGTGCTGTGCGACTTCGTGGAAGTCACCCACCCGCAGTGGCAAAGCGCCATCGAGGGCTATATCGGCCAGGCGCGCTTCTCCATCCTGGTGCGCCCAGAATGGGAAGCCGAAGCGATCCGCCTGGTGCGCCGCCTGCCACCACAACACCGCGCCCGGGTGATCCAGGGCAGCCAGGCACAGAAGGACGCCGAGCGGATCAACATCCCGCGCGACTCCGTGGTGCAGCTGATGCGCTTCCACCACCCGGTGGCCGAGGCCTTCATCGCCGCCAGCTACGGCAACGTGTCGCAGGTCGACAGCGCCGAGCAGCTCAAACACAGCCGCCGTGGCCTCACCGCCGACGGTATGGGCTCGGCCAACTACGCCATGTTCCGCTGCGACCTGCCCGACGGCGAGCTGGTGTTCGGCCAGGGTGCCCGCCAGCGCGCCCGGGATGCCAAACTGCACGAAGTGGAGCAGCTGCAGCATGCCGTCGCCGTCGCCAGTGAACGCCAGCGCCAGGCCCAGGCGCTGGCCGATCACGCCCGCCTGATTGCGCCCCCCGGCTACGCCGAGGCAGTGGAACAGCTGCTGCAGTGTCAACGCCAGCTGCGCACGGTGGAAAACAGCCTGGAACGCCTGGACCTCAGCGACGGCCAGGCGATGGAAGACGAGATCGACCAGACCCGCCAGCAACGCGAAGCGCTGGCCCGCCAGCGCAGTGAGCTGGATCGCAGCGGCGGTGCCCTGCAGGAACAGCTCAAGCGCGCCGACGCCGACGTGGCGCGTCTGGCCGAAGCCCAGGAGCTGCGCCTGGAGGAACAGGAGCGCTGCGAGCAAGCCCTCAACGCCCTGGCGCTGAGCTGGCCCGATTTCAAGGTGGACGAGCGCCTGCAGTGGGCCGACCAAGAGGCCGCCGTGACCTCCCCGGCCCTGGCCGAGGCCCACGCCATCACCGCCCAGGACGCCCTCAAGTCACAGCTCTACGACCTCACCCGCAGCCTGGAAGAACACAACCGCCAGTGCCGGGTGGGGGACAGCATCGCCTGCCAGCTGGACCTCAAGCGCCGGCCCGACGCCGAGCTGTTCGGCGAAGTCTGCCAGCTGCAACAAGAAGTGGATCGCATCGCCAGCCGCCTGCGCCACAACGTGCTGGCCAACCGCGAGCAGGATCTCAGCCGCCTGCGCCAGCAGTTCGACCACACCTTCATCTCGGATTTCTGCCACAGCATCCAGCGCCTGGTGCATGAGGGCAAATCCCGCCTGGAGGAACTGAACCGCGAGCTGGAGCACCACCGCTTCGGCACCGATCAGGAGCGCTACCGCTTCACCTGGGACTGGCTGCCCGAGTTCTACGAATACTGGCAGTTCTTTGAAGCCATCACCGCCCTGGGCAACCAGCCGGAAGGGGCATCGCTGTTTGAGCAGGGCCTCTCCGCCAGCGCTCGCCAGACCCGCGACCGCCTGCTGGACATGCTGCTGAGCGGTGATGAACAGCACGCCATGCGCGAGCTGGAGCGCATCAGCGACTACCGCAACTACCGCCGCTACGACATCCTGAAGGAAGTCGACGGCAAGGAGCCGATCAGCCTCAGCCAGTACGGCACCGGCTCCGGTGGCCAGCTGGAAACCCCGTTCTACATCATCCGCGCCGCCGCCATCACCTCGGCCTTCCGCTTCAACGAGGGCGACACCCACCTGCGCATGGTGCTGGTGGACGAAGCCTTCTCCAAGATGGACGAGGCCCGCTCGCGCGAAGTGCTGGGCTACCTCACTCGCACCCAGGGTCTGCAGGTGTGTTTCGTCATGCCCTCCTCCAAGGCCGGCGTGTTTTTCGATGCCATCAGCCACGAATTCCTGTTCGTGAAGGCACCTCTGCCGGCCAGCGAGCGCAATGGCGAGCTGCGCACACGCGTCTATGTCGACCGCAAGGTCTGCAACCAGGAAAAGATCCAGGCACTGTGGGCGGATCATCGCCGCACCATCCGCCACCAGCACGGCTTCGATTTCCTGGACGAGGTCAATGACAGCGGCGCCAGCAGCGCGCAGAATGTCGTCCACGCCAGCGCAGAGGCCTGAGAGCCTATTCAGAATCTCGCTGAAGGACGCATCGCCGTTTGAAATCGGCCTCACAATGCTCACATACGCCCAGTATGCTCCGCTTGTTCGGCCGATTTCGCCTAGTGCAGCATCCCTTGATCGAGATTTTGAATAGGCTCTGACGCCCACGCAGGAGTGGCTTCAGCCGCTCCTGCACACATCGCCGCGCCCCCAAGCCGCACCACCACCGGAGTTGTCCATGAACCCCAACAGCCCTCTCGAACTGCTCGGCGGCATCAGCCCGGCACAATTCCTGGCCGAGTACTGGCAGAAGAAACCCCTGCTGATCCGCAACGCCTTCCCGGCCTGGGAAAACCCGCTGGACCCCAACGAACTGGCCGGCCTGTCCTGCGAGGAAGAGGTGGAATCCCGTATCGTGATGGAACAGGAAGGCGATGAGCACTGGGTGCTCAAACGCGGCCCCTTCGACGACGACACCTTCGCCCAACTGCCCAAGACCCGCTGGACCCTGCTGGTACAGGCGGTCGACCAATGGGTAGAAGAAGTACAGGATCTGCTGGAGCCCTTCCGCTTCATCCCGGACTGGCGCATCGACGACGTAATGGTGAGCTACGCCCCCGAGGGTGGCAGCGTAGGCCCCCACTACGACTACTACGACGTGTTTTTGATCCAGGGCATGGGCCAGCGCGAATGGAAAGTCGGCCCCGAGTGCGGCCCCGACACCCCGCGCCGGGAAGACACCGAGCTGCGCATCCTGGCCGACATGCCGGCCGAGCACAGCTGGGTGCTCAACCCCGGCGACATGCTCTACCTGCCACCCCGCTACGCCCACTGGGGGGTGGCCCAGAACGATTGCATGACCTACTCGGTGGGCTTCCGCTCGGTGAGCCACGCCGAGCTGCTGGACCACATCACCATGGAGGCCACCGCCGACATGGAAGAAGACCAGCGCTACGCCGACCCCCAGCTGGCCCCCGCTGCCAACCCGGGCGAGATCACCGCGGAGGCCATCACCCAGCTGCGCCAGATCATCGAGCGCTACATGCTGGACGACCAGCGCCTGCTGCAGTGGTTCGGCCAGTACGTCACCGAGGCCAAGTATCCCGATCTGGACCAAAGCCCGGAAGAAGAACTCGATGCCGAGCAATTCCTGGAGCAGCTGGAAGACTTCGGCGGTATCACCCGCCACCCAGCCGGCCGCCTGGCCTTCGCCGAGCACCAGGGCCGTTTCCACTTCTTTGCCAACGGCCTGGCCACCACCCTGCAGGGCGAAAACCTGCAGGCCATGGCCAAACTGCTGTGCGCGGAAAAGGTGCTGGAGATCGCCGCCCTGGAAAGCTTCCTGGACGACCCCGACTGCCTCGCACTACTCTGTGATTTACACAACCGCGGCAGCCTATGGTTTGAGGAATGATCACACGCATCTACACGACGGACTGGTCCCGGGGCGAAGCACAGCTGAAAGCGCTGCGCCGCCGGGTGTTCATTGACGAACAGCGGGTACCCGAGGAAATGGAATGGGAGGACGCCGACCACAGCGCCCTGCACTTCCTCGCCTTCCAGGGCGCCAGCCCCATCGCCACCGCCCGCCTGCTGCCCAGCGGCCAGATCGGCCGCATGGCGGTGCTAGCGGAGCAGCGCGGCAAAGGCATCGGCCGCCAGCTGCTGTTGGCGGTGCTGGCCAGTGCCAAGAGCACGCAGCACCCCAACCCCTTTCTCCATGCCCAGACCCACGCCCTCGGCTTCTACCAGGCCAGCGGCTTCGAGGACGAGGGAGAAGAATTCATGGACGCCGGTATCCCCCACCGCCATATGCGGCTGGCCCAGTGGCCGGTGCTGCCCGAGCCCCCGCAGGCCCTGCCCGCGCTGGGTGAGGACAGCGGCCACCACTTCATCCAGCAGGATGCGCCTGGCTACCAGCTGCATGCCTGGCTGATGGCCAGCCAGTGCCGGCGCCAGCTCAGGCTCTACAGCCCGACGCTAGACCACACGGTATTCAACCACCCGGCACTGCAGGATGCGGTGTCAGCCCTGGCACGCAGCGGTCGCCAGGCGCGCATCCGCATCATCCTGCGCGACCCGCGCCAGGCCATTGCCCGGGGCCACCGCCTGGTAGAGATCGCCCGCCGCCTGTCCAGTGCCATCGAAATCCGCCGGGCGCCACCCCGGGAGGACGACGGCCCGGACAACAGCTATCTGCTGGCCGACGACCGCGGCCTGTTGTGGCTGCCAGATAACCCCGAGCAACGTGGCTTTGCCCACTACAACCACCCGGCCCGGGTGCGCGAGCTGAGCAACCAATTCGATGCCTTGTGGGAACAGAGCGAATACGAACCTGAACTGCGCATCCTGGGGATCTGATATGAAACACATCACCCTGTTTGGTTCAATGCTGCTGATGGCCACCCTGCTGATCACCAGCCCTGCCCGGGCGGCGGAGCAGATGACGGTGATACAGTTACAGCACGCCCCGGCGGAAAATGTGCTCCCCATCATCCAGCAGGTGGTCGGCAGCGAGGGCACCGCCACCGCCTACGGCAACCAGCTGATCCTGCGCGCCAGCCCGGCCAAGATCAGCGAGGTGCGCTTGCTGCTGGAAGAACTGGACGCCCCCCTGCGCAACCTGTTGATCAGCGTACGCACCACCTCGGATACCAGCAGCATGCGCAGCGGCGTAGGCGTGAGCGGCTCGGTGGGCAACGACAATGTGCGGGTCAGCACCGACGACCGCTACCGGGATCGCGACGGCGCCACCGTCACCGTCACCCGCCGCTCCACCAGTGACCTCAGCGGTGGCACCCAACAGATCCGCGCCCTGGAAGGCGAACCCGCGCAGATAGCCACCGCCCAGGATGTGCCCAGGACTACCCAGTACGTTGACGCCTGGGGACGGGTAGTGACGCAAACCACCCAGGAAAGCGTCACCACCGCCGGCTTGTGGGTCACCGCCCGCCTGCAGGGCGACCAGGTACTGCTGCAACTGAGCAGCCAACGGGGGGATGTACGCGACCCCAACCAGGTCAAGCGCGGCGGGCTCAACACACAATTGCGCGCCCGTCTGGGCGAGTGGGTGCCGGTGGGCGGCGTTGACAGCAGCACGGCGCGCCAAAGCAGCTCCAGTGGCTACTGGCAGACCAGCGGCAAGGAATCCGCTCAGACCTATATCAAGGTGGAGGTGATGGGAGACTGAGCCAGCCTAGGCTAAGGGCAGCTAAGCGGCACCGACGGCGCCACGCACAATGCTATGCGCAACAACCAGGCAACAGGGTGCGCAACACAATCAGCGCGAGAGCATCACACCTCTAGGCCCACCTCATTGCCGCGATAGGCAAGCCGATAGCGGCCGAGGGCATTGCAACCGGGTTGAAGACTCTGGCCGCTATGGAGGTCGAACTCGAAGCCATGGGCCGGACAGCGCAAACGCCCCCCCTGCACGGAGGCGCGCTGCAGTGAATGCTGCATGTGAGGGCATCGGTTATCGACCAGATAGGTCTTGCCCTCCTCACACAACAACAACAGCTCCCGCTGACCCAACCTCACCACCTGGCGGTAGCCATCGCGCAGATTGATCAGTTTTTCCAGTGCTACAAAGGGCATCTGCTGTTTCCACCAAGCCAGACCTGCGCGGTGGCTTAACGTGCCCACCGGACCGTTGTGGGTGCACATCACGGGTTACACCGCAGGCTCCCACCATACTACGCCGGTTGTATCCCGGCATAGTATTCAGGTCAGCCGCGCAGGCTCAGAGCTGAAGAATCAGCTGGTTGAGGCGTTTCACAAACGAAGCGGGGTCTTCCAGCTCCCAGCCCTCGGCCAGGCGCGCCTGATCCAGCAGCACCCGGGCCCACTCGCCGAAGCGCTCATCACCCGCTTCCTGCTCCAGGCGGCGCACCAGCGGATGCTCGGGGTTCACTTCGAACACCGGCTTGCTGTCGGGCAGCTTCTGGCCGGCGGCTTCCAGTATGCGGCGCATCTGCACGCCCATATCGTGATCGCCCACCGCCAGGCAGGCCGGGGATTCGGTCAGCCGGTGGGTGACGCGCACGTCTTCCACTTCGTCGGCCAAGGCGGACTTCAGGCGCTCCACCAGGGATTTGTGCTCCTCGGCAAGCTTCTCCTGCTCTTTTTTCTCCTCCTCGGTTTCCAGCTCACCCAGGTCCAGGGCGCCCTTGGACACATCCTGCATCGGCTTGCCGTCGAACTCGTTGAGGGCGCTCATGACCCACTCGTCCACCCGGTCGGACAGCAGCAGCACCTCGATGCCCTTCTTGCGCAGCACCTCCAGGTGTGGGCTGTTCTTGGCGGTGTTGAAGTTGTCGCCCACCACGTAGTAGATCTTGCTCTGGTTGGGCTGCATGCGCGCCACGTACTCCTCCAGCGCCACCGATTGTTCGGGGGTGTCACTGTGGGTGCTGGCAAAGCGCAACAGCTTGGCAATGCGCTCGCGGTTGGCGAAGTCTTCGGCCGGGCCTTCCTTCATCACCAGGCCGAATTCCTTCCAGAACGCGGCGTACTGCTCGGGCTGGTTTTTCGCCAGCTGCTCCAGCATCTCCAGCACACGCTTTGTGAGGGCGGACTTGATCTTGTCCACGCTGGCATCGCGCTGCAGGATTTCCCGCGACACGTTCAGCGGCAGATCGTTGCTGTCGACGATGCCCTTGATGAAACGCAGGTACAGCGGCAGGAACTGCTCGGCCTCATCCATGATGAAGGTGCGCTGCACATACAGCTTCAGCCCGCGCACGCCATCGCGCTGCCACATGTCGAAGGGCGCGCGCTTGGGCACGTACAACAGGCTTGTGTACTCCAGGCTGCCTTCAACGCGGTTATGGCTCCAACTCAGGGGCTCGTCGAAGTCGTGGGAGATGTGCTTGTAGAACTCCTTGTACTCCTCTTCAGGCACCTCGCTCTTGGGGCGGGTCCACAGGGCCTGAGCGACGTTTACGGTCTCCTCCTCAGCCTCCTTGCCCTCCTCCGCCGGCTTCTTCAGCAACACCGGCAGGGCGATGTGATCGGAGTACTTCTTGACGATGTGCTTGATGCGCCAGTAATCGGCAAACTCCAGCGCATCCTCCCGCAGGTGAAGGATGATGGTGGTGCCACGGCCGGCCTTCTCGACGCTTTCAACCGAGAAATCCGCCTCGCCGGAGGACTCCCAGTGCACCCCCTGGCTCACCGGCAGACCGGCGCGACGGGTGATCACCTCAACCCGCTCGGCGACGATGAAGGCGGCGTAGAAGCCCACCCCGAATTGGCCGATCAGGCTGGCATCCTTGCGCTGGTCGGCGCTCAGATGGGCAAAGAACTCCTTGGTGCCCGAGCGGGCGATGGTGCCCAGATTGGTGACGGCCTCATCCCGCGACATGCCGATGCCGTTGTCGTGGATGGTGAGGGTCTTGGCATCTTTGTCGAACTCGATGCGAATCTTCAGCTCCGCATCGTTTTCGAACAGTTCCGGCTTGGCCAGGGCCTCGAAACGCAGCTTGTCCGAGGCATCCGAGGCGTTTGAGATGAGCTCCCGCAGGAAGACTTCCTTGTTGCTGTACAAGGAATGGATCATCAACTGCAGCAGTTGCTTGGCTTCAGTCTGAAAACCCAGGGTCTGTTTTTCGGCGGTGGTCATGTAGCTTGGCTCCGTGATCAGCTGGTCCAACACAATGTGTTGGGAGATATGGAGCCTGGGGATGGGATTTCAAGGCCTTAGCGTCTGTTTAGTATCACCGACACGCCAACTGAACAGCCCATCAATCGGTCAGGCAGGCGGGATCGAAGCGGTAGCCCTCATTCAGCCACGCCAGCACTTCCTGGGCGGCCGGGTGGTCAATCGCGGCGTATTCCTGGCGCATGGCCTGCTTGTCGCTCTCGGGGATCATGTCCAGGCCTTCATGATGAAAGCGCTGACCATCGCGCGCCAGCAAACTGACCAGGGCGGGCGGATAAAGGGTCTCAAGCCCGGCCCGCCACAGCAACGCTGCCGGCCGCACATCGCCCTGATGACGGCGCGCCAGCATCCACAGCGGCAGCATGGACAGGGCCGGCTGGTTCATCGGATTGGCAAAATGCCCCGCCACCCAACCGGCGAGCGCTGGCGGGCGCCCCTCGATAGGACCGATGAACAGGAAACGGGAAATCTTGCGGCCGTCGTTGACCGGGTAGTTGTCCCACAATACTGTTGTGCGGGCCAGGCGTTGGCCAACGTCGACGAAGTCCTCGGCGGCATAGCCGGGTGAGCAGACCAGATTGCCGGTCCAGAACACGCCCACGTCGGCGGGCAGGCCCTGGCCGATGGCCTCCAGGTAGCCCTCGGGCATATTGCCGAACACCTGCGGCAACACCGGGTCCCAACTGTAATAAGTGGGGCAGAATATCAGCGGCGCAGGCGCGCGGGCGCGAATCCAGTTCACCACCTCGCATTGCAGGCGCGCCAAGCCCGGCTCGTCACCGCGCATATCATCAAACAGGATGCACAGCAGGCCCGGTGACAGGCTGGCGATCTCGTCCAGTTTGCGCCCGAGCAACGCCTGCTCCTCCGGGCCAAAGCGGCGATCCAGGTCGATGGGCGACAGGCCAATGCCCAGTGTCAACCCGGCCTGGCGACACCGTGCCGACAGCGCGCGCAGGGCCTGCAGGGTGTCTTCAGGCCAAGGATCCCGCCAGCGCTTGCGCAGAAAGGCATCGCTCTTGGGGGCGTAGACATAGGCGTGGTAGCCCTGCTCGGCCAGCCAGCCGGCGTAGCGCTCACGCCAGGCCCAGGGCCACGGGCGGCCATAGAAGCCCTCTATCACCCCCAGCATGGCTCACCCCCGGTAGTAGCGCTGGGCCACGAAGGGCATCGCCACCACTTCCATCTCCTGCGGCTTGCCGCGCACCAGGGCGTTGAGGCGGGTGCCCGGGGCTGCGTGGGCGGGTGTCACATAGGCGATGGCAATGGGACCGTTGACGGTGGGGCCGAAACCACCACTGGTCACGTAACCGACGGCGTCACCCTCCAGGGTCTGCAGTTCGGCGCCATCGCGCACCGGGGCGCGGCCGATGGCCTTCAGGCCCACCCGGCGGCGGCTCGGCCCCTCGGACAACTCGCGTTCGATGCGCGCGGCACCCGGATAACCACCGGCACGCTCACCACCGGGGCGGCGCACCTTGGCCATGATCCAGTTGAGGCCGGCTTCGATGGGGGAGACACTCTCGTCCAGTTCGTGACCGTAGAGGCACAAACCGGCTTCCAGGCGCAGAGAGTCACGCGCCCCCAGTCCCACCGGCGCCACCTCGGCCTGCGCCAGCAGGGCCTCCGCCAGGGTGCGGGCCTGGTCGGCCGGCACGGAAATCTCGAAGCCATCCTCGCCGGTATAACCGGAGCGGCTGACGATGCAGGCCGCGCCGTTGACGTCCATCGCCGCCACCTGCATGAACTTCAGCGCACTCGCGGCCGGCGCCAGGCGCGCCATCACAGCGGCAGCGGCCGGGCCCTGCAGGGCCAGCAGGGCGCGATCGCTCTGCACCTCCAGGCTCAGCCCCGCAGGCAGGTGGGCGCGCAGGTGGGCGATGTCCTTGTCCTTGCAGCCGGCGTTGATGACCAGAAACAACGCATCGCCCAAGTTGGCCACCATCAGATCATCGATGGCGCCGCCATCCTGGTTGGTGAGCACGGTGTAGCGCTGCTGGCCCGCTGCCAGCCCCTGAATATCGGTAGGCACCAGGCTCTCCAGCCAGGCCGCCCCCTCCCCGCGCAGCATCACCTGCCCCATGTGGGAGACATCGAACAGCCCGGCGGAGGCGCGGGTGTGTAAATGTTCCTTGAGAATGCCGTCCTTGTACTGCACCGGCATTTCATAGCCGGCGAAGGGCACCATTTTGCCCCCGAGCTCCAGGTGAAGATCAAACAGCGGGGTGCGGTGCAAGGGCGTGTTTTCCACGAGCAAATCTCCGGGCAATCAAGCAGGGGCGCCAGCTTACTCTATACTTCTGCCAAGAGCTAATTCAGAGCGGAGAACACGCTGTCCATGAACTCTCCAACCATTGCCACCGCCACCCGTCACATCGAAGAGCTGCTGCGCGCGCTGGATCACGCCTATTGGGAAGCCGGCACCATCGAGCGCAAGGATTCCATTTACGCCGTGGTATCCGTACTGCGAGAGGAAATAACCGAGCTGGCCAAGCTCAGCATCGAAGATCACGGCATGCTGTACCAGCCGGTGACGCCGGCCTTCAGGGCGCTGAAACAACGCCTGCACTATCTTCGCATCGTCGCAGAAGAGCCCTGCACCCGCCCCAGCACCAGCGAGGCCCTGGAAGCCACCTTGGCAGCAGTGTGTGCCTTGATTCAATAATTGACTTCACCCCAGTTTGCGCGCCGTCAATGACAAAACCAGCGGCGCGCACTACCCTGTGCGGGTTGATCGCTTTTATAGTGCTGTTAAGTGATGCCTTAAAACCCGACAGGAAGGACACTCACCGGTGAACAAGCCCGATATTCATTCCTGGCTTGGCATCGTCGGCATTCACCCCGACGAAAACGAGCGCACCCATCGCGTGGGCGCCTACCTTGAAGGTATGGCACTGCTGGTAGCGCTGTGGATCGTCGTTGTCTGGTATCTGGAGTCCACCAAACGCATTCCGGTCAGCTCTGTGTTGCTGCACGACCGGCTGGTATGGGCCTTCTTCCTGCTGGAAACCACCATTCTCACCTGGCTGGTGGACGACAAACGCCGCTACTTGCGCGACAACTGGCTCAATATCGCCATTATCGTCACCGGCATCCCTTTCGTGTTGGGCTTCGTGTCGCCACATGCGCAAGCAGTGGGGTCGCTCAGGTTGATCCTGGTGATCGACCTGTTGCTCAAGGTCTCCGGTGGCGTGCGCAAGGTGCTGTCGCGCAACCAGCTGGGCGCCACGCTGGTAGTAACAGCGCTATTCACCACTGGCGCGGGCTTTTTGATCGACGGCATCGACCCCAATATCGACAGCCCCGCCGATGGCATCTGGTGGGCCTGGGTCACCATGACCACGGTGGGTTATGGTGATGTGGTGCCCGTGAGCCCGGAAGGTCGTGTGTTCGGTGTGATCTTGATGGTCGTCGGCATGGCGTTTTCCGCCTTGATCACAGCCGGCATCCTGGCCTTCTTCATCTCGGAAAATGAAGAGCGCATCGTCAGCCTGGAAGAAACCGAGCTGGTCAAACAGAGCGATCTTGAGGCGCGTATGATCAAGGTGGAGCAGAAGCTCGACAACATACTCACCCTGCTACAAAAGCGCGCAGGGGAGGATTAAGGAACGCGCTCAGCCGGCCTTGGGAAACAGGCGCTGGAAGTTTTCCGTGGTCTGTTCGGCCAGGGCCTCAAGCGACATACCACGCAGCTCGGCCAGACACTTGGCCACATCCAGCACGAATTTAGGCTGATTGGGCTTGCCCCGGTGGGGCACCGGCGCCAGGTAGGGCGAGTCGGTTTCAACCAGCAGGCGATCCAGCGGCACCTGCCGCGCCACTTGGCGCAACTCTTCCGCGTTGCGGAAACTGATGATGCCGGAGAAGGACACATAGAAGTTGTAGTCCAGGGCGGCTTTCGCCATCTCCCAGCTCTCGGTGAAGCAATGCAGCACGCCGCCATGGTTCACGTCAGCATGCTGACGAATCATCGCCAGGGTATCTTCCCGCGCCTCGCGGGTGTGCACGATCACCGGCAGCCCCACCTTGCTCGCCACCGCCATGTGCCGGCTAAAGCTCTCCTGTTGCAAGGCCCGATCGGTGCGGTCGTGGTAGTAGTCGAGTCCGGTCTCGCCGATGGCCACCACGCGTGGGTGTTGGGCCATCTGACACAAGGCCTCCACCTCGGCCAGCGGGTTTTCCACATCGCAGGGGTGCACGCCCAGCGAGGCGAACACGTCTGGCTCCCGCTCGGCGACCTCCAACACCGCCTGGAAATTGCCCAGGCTGATGCACACGTTCAGGAAACGACTTACACCCGCCGCGCGCGCCGCATCGAGCGCTTCACTCAAGCCGCCCGGATATTTGCTGAGTTCAAGACGATCCAGATGGCAATGGGAATCCACCAGCACGGCAGGCTGCTCCAAAAAACGAAAGGGGACAGAGTACTACAGCACCGGCCTGCTCTGGACGCCACCGGCCTTTTTTACATGGTGTGGGTGGAACGATCAGATTCTAAGGAGCCGGCGAGATAGGTCTCGATCTTGCGGGCGGCGGTGTCGTCCTGGCCATTGAACTGCACACCGATGCCGGCAGCGCGGTTGCCTGCGGCTCGCTTGGGCGTGATCCACACCACCCGCCCCGCCACCGGCACCTTCTCGGGCTCGTCCATCAGCGTCAACAGCATGAAAACTTCATCGCCAATGCTATAGGGCTTGCTGGTGGGAATGAACAGTCCGCCATGCTCCAGAAACGGCATATAGGCCGCGTAGAGCACCGATTTATCCTTGATGGTCAGCGAGAGAATGCCGTGTTTGGGCTGCATGTCACACCAGTTCCCTACCTGGAGCCTTGCGCGCGGGCCGGGTGAGTTCGGCCCAGCGCATCAACAACTGTTCAAGCAAGAGTTGCGCGTTGGGGTTGGCCCCTGAGCGGGCCATTCGCGCGGCCTCCACTACCGCCTCATACGCAGAAAATAACACCTCAGCTGGGGCCAGTAGGGCCGCACCCGGTTGTACACTCTGCTTCAGGTCGTCGCGAAGCGCCGCAAGAAGCCAGTATAGCGCATCCGACACCGGATATTCGGCCAGTTGCGCGGCAGCCGCCAAGGGATTCAGGCTGCGGCCCGCCACCTCACGCAACACGCGAAGGGCTCGGTCGCGCAATTCGAATTGCTTGTCGTGCTCCCAAGCCAGGGCTTGCAAGGGCTGGGCGCCACTGGCCAGCAGGGCTTCAGCCAGCGCCTGATCACCCAGTGCCCCGCCCAGCCACTGCAGCGCCTGACTGTGGGTGGGATCGTGAAACAATACCCGCTGGCAGCGTGAGCGAATGGTGGGCAATACAGCGGAGGGACGTGAACTTACCAGCAAGAAAAAGGCATCTCGGCCGGGTTCCTCCAGGCACTTCAGCAAGGCATTGGCGGCGTTGGCATTCAGGGCATCGGCAGGGTCAAGCACCACCACCCGGGCACCGCCCTGCTGGGAGGTCTTGGCGGAGAACTCCACCACCTCGCGCACTTGGTCCACCTTGATGACTTTCCCCGCCTGTTCGGGTTCTACCAGCAGGAAATCAGGATGGTGCCCCGCCAGGTTGAGCTCACAGCCGCGGCAGTGGCCGCAGGCGGCATCGTCCTTGGGGCTCAGGCACAGCAGCCGCTGGGCCAGTGCGCGCGCAAAGCGAGCCTTGCCCACGCCGGGCGAGCCCACCAAAAACAGGGCGTGAGGCAAGCGCCCCTCCCCCAACTGCCAGGCGAGTTTTTCCCAGGTGCCAAACTGCCAGGGCAGGATCTCCGTCAGCGCCGACATCCGCTAGCCCCTCGCCAACAGCTCATCGAGCGCGGCGGCGATCTGCCATTGCACATCCTCCAACGGCAGACCGGCATCAATCAAGCGGAAGCGTTCGGGGTAGCGTGCAGCGCGCTCGAGGTAACTGCAGCGGACCCGCTCGAAAAAGTCTTGCTGTTCGCGCTCGATGCGATCGAGCCCGCCCCGCTGGCGGGTGCGCTCGGCCCCCACCGCTACCGAGACATCCAGCAGCAGGGTCATATCGGGTTGCAAATCACCATGCACCCACTGCTCCAGCTGGCCGATGCGCTGGCTGGAGAGCCCCCTCCCACCGCCCTGATACGCGTAAGTGGCATCCGTGAAACGGTCGCAGAGCACCCATTCACCGTGGGCCAGCGCCGGCCGGATGACCTGCGCCAGGTGCTGTGCGCGTGCGGCAAACATCAGCAATAGCTCGGCATCGGCGTCCATCCGCTCCTCGCGAGGCTCAAGCAACAAGGCACGCACCTGCTCCGCCAACGGAGTGCCCCCCGGCTCACGGGTGCACATGATGGGTACGCCGCGCTCTGCCAGGTAGTTGCGGATGAAATTCAGGTTGGTGGTCTTGCCTACTCCCTCCCCACCTTCGACACTCAGAAACCGTGCAGGGGCGATATGCTTGACGCTCATTTTGCTGCCTCAGCCGGTTGGGATCGATAATCGCGCGCACGCTGATCCAGCTGGAATTTCTGCACAGCCGCCTGATGCTCTTCCAGGGTGCGGGAAAACTGGTGGCTGCCGTCGCCCCTGGCAACAAAATACAGCGAGCCATCACGCTCCGGGTGCAGGGCAGCGCGAATCGCCTCGCGCCCCGCCAGGGCAATCGGCGTGGGCGGCAGGCCCTTGATGACATAGGTGTTATAGGCCGATGGCGTGCGCAAATGCGCCCGGGTGATGTCGCCCTTGTAGCTGTCGCCCAGGCCATAGATGACCGTGGGGTCAGTCTCAAGGCGCATGCCCTGGGCCAAGCGAGATACAAAGACGCCGGCAATGCGCGGTCGCTCTGCGGCCTGACCGGTCTCCTTCTCGACAATGGAGGCCATGATCAAGGCCTGATAGGCCGAGTCATAGGGCAAGTCCTTACCCCGCTGCTGCCATTCGGTCTCCAGCACCATCAGCATGTGCTGATAGGCCCGGCGCAACACGTCCACATCAGTGGTGCCCGCGGCATATTTGTAGGTATCGGGAAAAATCAGCCCTTCCGGGTGCTGGAAGGGCCCGCCGAGCGCGGCCAGTATCGCCGCCTGGTTGCCGGGGTCGAGGGTTTTGCGCAGCTTGGGCTGGGCCTGGATATGTTGCAGGGCCTGGCGCAGGGTCCACCCCTCCACCAGCGTCACCTGGCGCTGGAACACCCGGCCGCTGGCCAGCAGATCCAGCAGGCGACGACCATTCAGGCCCGGCTGTAACGCATATTCACCGGCCTGTATGCGGCCCGCACGGCCACTCAGGCGCGCGCACAGCCACCACAGTTGGCCATGGCGCAGTTGGCCGTCGCGCTCCAGCTGGCTGGCCACGGAACGCAAACCCTGGCCAGGTGCGATTTCCAGCAGTATGCCCTCGCTGGGTACCTGCACCACATCCTCAAGCCCTTGCATCAGCCACAGCCGCCCCCCGGTGGCAAACACCGCGAGCGCCAACACCGACCAGAATACACCGCGTTTAAACAAACAACTCATCCACCACCACCTGCAGCTCTCGGGTCAGCGGCCCCACGGGCCAGTGCTGCCGGTCAAAAGAAACCACCGGCCAGATCCCGATCACGCTATTGCACACAAAAACTTCATCTGCGGCCAGTACGTCCTCCAGCCTCAGATCCTGAACCTGTACTTCGATGCCCTGTCTACGGCGCAGTGTATCCATCAACCAGCTGCGCATCACACCCGCCACCCCGGCATCGCGCAAGCAGGGGGTATAGCAACGCTGGTCTTTCACCAGGAACAGATTGCTCATGGTGCCTTCGATCACACGGCCGTCAACCGCCAGCATGAGCCCCTCGGCTATGGCAGGGTCGCGCCACTCCATGCGCGCCAATACCTGCTCCAGCCGGCCGAGATGCTTCAAGCCGGCCAAGGCAGGGCTCAGCCCGAGGCGGGTGTCACACAAACGCAGTGCCACCCCTTGCGCGGCACCCGCGCGCTGCTGGAGGGGATAGGCCGCCAGCAATCGCGTAGGGATCAGATCAGGCCCCGGCAGGTAGCCCCGCCCCCCCGCACCGCGTGTCACGGTGAGACGCACCACGGCGGAGGGCAGCGCCTCAAGCGCTGGCACAAGCTGTGCGATGTCGCCCTCAAGGGCGTCCAGATCAAGGGGTATACCGAGGCGGGAAGCCCCCTCGGCGAGGCGGGAAAGATGGTGCGGCAAGAGCGGGAAACGCCCGGCGGACCAGCGCATGGTCTCAAACAGGCCATCGCCATAGGCCAGCCCGCGATCGAAGGCGGAAAGCTGCTGGCTGGGCACGCCGTTCAGCAGACAAACCAGCGCATCACTGCTCATGGCTCCTCCCCTCGGTCCACTGGGTCGCCAGCGCCACTCACCATCCGAACCCTTACGCTCTATGGGCGAAGCCTGCCACTTCAGCACAGTCACTTCAACACGCGATACCAGTTTCCGCGGCTATCGCGGCGGGTGCCCTAAAACCCCCGCCACGATGCGTTTGGTCATCACGATCACACCCTGAAGTTAAAAGCCAAGGCTCAACGACGGTGCCTGTGCGCCCAGCTTTAGATACGCTTGAACACCACGGTGCCGTTGGTACCACCAAAGCCGAAGGAGTTGGACATGGCCACCTCCACCTTGCGTTGCTGAGCCGTGTGCGGCACGTAGTTGAGATCACAACCTTCGTCAGGATTGTCGAGGTTGATGGTGGGCGGTGCCACCTGATCACGGATCGCCAGCACGCTGAACACCGCCTCAACGGCCCCGGCAGCCCCCAGCAGGTGGCCGATCATCGACTTGGTGGAGCTCACCGCCACCTGGCTGGCCGCGCTGCCCAGCACCGACTTCACCGCCATGCTCTCGGCCAAATCACCCGCCGGCGTGGAGGTGCCGTGGGCATTGATGTAATCCATCTGCTCCGGATTCAGCCCGGCGTCGCGCAGGGCGTTGCGCATGGAAGCCGCCGCACCACGACCATCTTCCGGAGGAGACGTCATGTGGTAAGCATCCGCACTCATACCGAAGCCCACCAGTTCGCAGTAGATGCGTGCGCCGCGCTTCTTTGCGAATTCGTATTCTTCCAGCACCAGCATACCGGCACCGTCAGCCAGCACGAAGCCGTCGCGGTCGCGATCCCAGGGGCGGCTGGCACGCTGCGGATCATCGTTGCGAGTGGACAGTGCACGGGCGGCCGCAAAGCCCCCCAGCCCGACCGGGGTGGTGGCCATCTCGGCACCGCCCACCACCATCACGTCAGCATCGCCGTGCTGGATCATGCGGGCCGCGATGCCGATGTTGTGAGTGCCGGTGGTGCAGGCGGTGGTCACGGCGATATTGGGCCCGCGCAGACCGTATTTGATCGACAGATTGCCGGCGATCATGTTGATGATGGAGCCAGGCACAAAGAACGGCGAGATGCGACGCGGGCCTTTGGTGCGCACCAGCTCATGGCTCTCCTCGATGGCGCCGATGCCACCGATGCCGGAGCCAATCGCAGCACCGATGCGGTCGGCGTTTTCTTCCGTCACTTCGAGGCCGGCATCTTCGATGGCCTGAATGCCCGCGGCCATGCCGTACTGGATGAACACATCCATCTTGCGGGCTTCTTTGGCCTCCAGATACTGGGTGATGTCGAAATCCTTGACGTTGCCGCCAAAGTGGGTGGTGAATGCAGATGCGTCAAAACGGGTAATGGGCCCTACGCCGCTCTTGCCCGCCAAAATGCCGGACCAGGTATCCGCCACGTTGTTGCCCAGCGGAGAAATGCACCCCAGTCCTGTAACCACGACCCTGCGCTTCGACACCTTGCTCTCCTCGATAGATAGCACAATGAACCTTGAAAACGCACTTCTACCGAAATGCGCTTGCAGGGTTCAGCGAGCTGAAAAAACAAAAGCCGCTCTATTGTGCATAGAGACGGCTTTTGCAAACAGCATCCGACGAGCGGAGCTATTAGTTCAGGTGGGCGTTGATGTAGTCAATCGCCAGCTGAACGGTAGTGATCTTCTCGGCTTCCTCGTCCGGGATCTCGGTCTCGAATTCCTCTTCGAGGGCCATTACCAGCTCAACGGTATCAAGGGAGTCAGCGCCAAGATCTTCTACGAAAGAAGCGGAGTTCTGGATGTCCTCTTCTTTCACGCCCAGCTGCTCAGCGACAATCTTCTTGACGCGTTCTTCGATGCTACTCATGGGTATAGTCAACTCCTGGTTGGCTTTTGTGCCGGGGCTAAGCCCTCGGCCCGTATATGTGACAAATCGTCATCGGCAGCCATTCTACCTGCATTTTTCGCGGCTGGTAATACTAGCGCGCGACACCTAAAACGACTTGAGTTGAAAAAACCTTTTATCTCAATAGCTTGAAAAAACTTCATGAGATAAAACATCAATCAAATTTCTTGCGCAACATCAAATTCACGGCGCCTGAGAGCAATCTGGAGGGCGCGTCATAGCCGTTTTTGACGGCCGAACAGCCCTCCATCGGCGCGCCTCAGCTCATGTACATGCCACCATTGACGTGCAGGGTCTCGCCGGTAATGTAGCCTGCCTCATCACTGGCCAGGAAGGCCACAACAGCAGCAATTTCGTCCGCCTGACCCAGACGACCCAACGGCACCTGGGTCATCAGCGCGGCCTTCTGCTGCTCGGGCAGTTCCTTGGTCATGTCGGTATCGATGAAACCGGGGGCCACGGAATTGACGGTAATGCCGCGCGAGCCCACTTCACGCGCCAGGGCGCGGGTGAAGCCCTCGGCCCCCGCCTTGGTGGCCGCGTAGTTGGCTTGGCCAGCGTTGCCCATGGAGCCCACCACGGAGGTAATGCTGATGATGCGGCCCCAGCGCGCCTTGGTCATGCCACGCAGGCAGGCCTTGGAGACGCGATAGATCGAGTTGAGGTTGGTGTCGATAACATCATCCCACTCCTCATCTTTCATGCGCAGCATCAAGTTGTCGCGCGTGATACCGGCATTGTTGACCAGAATGGTGGGGGTGCCAAACTCGGCGGTGATGGCGTCCACCGCCTCGGCCACAGCAGCGGCATCGGTCACGTTCAGTTTGATGCCCTTGCCCTTCAGCCCCTGTTCTGCAAGACGCGCACTGATGCGCGCAGCGCCCTCGTCGCTGGTGGCAGTGCCAATCACCACCGCGCCGCGGCGCGCCAGGGTGTCGGCAATGGCGGCACCGATGCCTCGGGTCGCGCCGGTCACCAGCGCTACTTTAGATTCCAGACTCATTTAGCAATCTCCAGTCTTCGCAATCAGGCCAGGGCCTGAACGGCCGCCAGGGCTTCGTCCAGACCTTCCACATCTTCCAGGGCATAAGTCGACAGCGACTTCTCCACTCGCTTGTTCAAGCCGCTCAGCACCTTGCCAGGACCGCACTCGACGGTGGCCGTGACACCGGCGCGGGCCATGAATTCAACGCAAGCCGTCCACTGCACCGGGCTGTGGATCTGATCGATCATCAGCTGCTTGATGCGGGCGGGGTCCAGCTCGGTCTGGGCGTGAACGTTGTGCACCACGGGCACCGTCGGCGCGCGGAACTCCATGGCCAGGATGTGCTCGGCCAGGCGCTCACCCGCAGGGCGCATCAGGGCGGTATGGAAAGGGGCGCTCACCGGCAGCGGCATGGCGCGCTTGGCCCCTGCGGCTTTGCACTTGGCAATGGCGCGCTCCACGGCTGCGGCATGGCCGGCAATCACCACCTGGCCGGGAGAGTTGAAGTTGACGGCGGATACACACTCGCCTTCCGCCGCCTCGGCACAAGCCGTGACGATGGCCTCATCTTCCAGACCAATGATCGCCGCCATGGCGCCCACACCCACGGGCACCGCACTCTGCATGTAGGCGCCACGTTGGCGCACCAGCTCGACAGCGCCGGCAAAGTCGATCACGCCGGAGCACACCAACGCGGAAAACTCACCCAGACTGTGACCTGCCATCAGCGATGGCTGGACACCGCCCTGAGCATTCCACACCCGCCACAGTGCGACACTGGCGGTCAGCAGCATGGGCTGGGTGCGCTCGGTGAGGTTCAACTCCTCCTGGGGGCCTTCCTGCACCAGCTTCCACAGGTCGTAACCCAATACCTGGGATGCCTCGGCAAAAGTGTCGCGCACCAGAGGGAAGCGCTCGGCGGCGGCCGCCAGCATGCCTACCTTCTGGGAGCCCTGGCCGGGGAATACGAATGCGAGTTGCTTGAGCGCCATGGTCTCATCGTTCTCCTAAGAAAGGGGATAAATTCGCTGCAGCTCGCTCTCGATGCGCGCTGCCATATTGGAGGACGCCGCCTCCACTGCCCGATCTATGGCTCGGGCAAAAGCCTGGTGATCCGCACCGCCGTGGCTCTTGACCACCACACCGCGCAGACCCAACAAACAGGCGCCATTGTACGCGGAAGGATCGACCGCCGCACGAACGCGTCGCAAGGCGGGCATCGCAAGCAGCGCCAGACACCTGGACCACCAACTGCGCCCCAGCTCGCGGCGCACCAGCCAAGCCACCAACCGGGCCGATCCCTCCGCGGATTTGAGCGCTACATTGCCGGCAAAACCGTCACACACGATGACCTCAGCACCGCCGTCAAACATACTGTCGCCTTCGACAAAGCCGGTGTAATTGAGCGACTCGCAGGCCGCAAGCCGCTGCTGCGCCAAGCGCACCCGCTCATCCCCCTTGATTGCCTCGGCACCAATGTTGAGGAGCCGTACACGCGGCTGAACAACGCCATGCAACGCGGAGCACAAGGCGCTACCCATCACGGCAAATTGCAACAACTGGTCGGGGCTGCAGTCCACGTTGGCGCCGGAGTCCAGCAGATAAGCAGGCCCCTGGCGAGTCGGCAGGGCCGAGCAAATGGCGGGGCGATCAATACCTGGCAGCGTTTTCAGCACATGGCAGCCCATGGCCACCAGCGCACCGGTGTTGCCAGCACTGACGCAAGCTTGCGCCCGGCCACCCGCCACAGCATCGAGGCACAGGCGCATGGAGGATTGGCGTTTCTGGCGCAACGCAGACAAGGGGGATTCGCCCATCTCGACCACGTCTGGCGCATCATGCACGTGAAGGCGCCCACGCAAGTGCTCGGGTACGGAGACAATATGCTTATGCAGGGAGTTCGCTTGGCCGTAGAGCTGAATGCTCAGACCAGAATGCCGCTGGAGGGACGCCAGCGCAGCTGAAACAGTCACGCGGGGACCGAAGTCCCCGCCCATCGCATCAACGGCGATCGTGACCGTCTTCGACACCTTACTCGGTATCGATTACTTTCTTGCCACGGTAGAAGCCATCAGCCGTCACGTGGTGACGACGGTGCTTCTCACCGGAAGTGGCGTCTACAGACAGGGTGGGGTTGGTCAGTGCGTCGTGGGCGCGGCGCATGCCACGCTTGGAACGGGTCACCCGGTTTTGTTGAACAGCCATGGACAGCTCCTATGAATCAGAGTCACTAGTGTTTGAAGTCTTCAATCCGGCGAGCACACTGAAGGGGTTTGGCTTGGCCGCTACCACTTCCTCTTCCTGCGTCCCGGTGGAGTAGTCCTGCGCTACGCTGCAGTCCTCCGGGGCGTGATAACTCACGATGGGCAGGGCGAGTATGAGCTCATCCGTCACGATTTCGTATACGTCGACTGCATCCGCACCTTGAATCACCGGATCAAGGTTATCGGGCAGCTCGGCCGCTTCTTCATCAGAAGCGACCACACCCAGTGCAATTTCCGCGCTCAGCGGCAATATCATGGGCTCCAGGCAACGCTGGCACAGCACCTTTACCTCGCAGGCGGCACTGCCCAACACCGTGCAACGCCCCTCTTCCTCCAACTCTCCGCGGAGTTCGACATCGCACTCGCCATCACTGCTGACCAGCAGTCCTGCAAAGCGCTGCAGCTCAGCCACGGCTACTTGGCCTTTCATCACAGCGTGATGGGAGGCGAGCCGGCGGAGGTCTGCAAATCGGGGCAATTGGCCTGGTTTCAACATAAGCGCGCCATCCTAGCGGCAGAGCACAGGGCTGTCAAAGGAAATCTACTGGATAAACACCACATATTGTATGCTCACACCTTCCCTTACCTAGAGCGAAGTGCTTGCGTGCGCCAAATAGTTCTCGCCACCGAATCGCGCTATAAGCGTGAATTATTCAACCGCCTCGGTCTGCCGCACATCTGTGTCGCTGCCCATGTGGATGAAACGCCGCAGCCGAATGAGAGCCCCGCGGCGCTGGCAGAGCGACTGGCTCAAACCAAGGCAAGGGCTCTGGAGAAAGATTACCCGGACGCGTTGATTATTGGCTGCGATCAGGTCGCCGTTAGTAAAGGACAACACCTGGGCAAACCCGGAGGCCACGCTCAGGCCATGCAGCAGCTGCAAACAGCCAGCGGCGGGCACATGGATTTCCTCACCTGTGTTGCGCTGCTCGATTGCCGCAGCGGCCACATGCAATGGGCCACCGAGCCTACGCGTGTGAACTTCCGCACGCTGACAGACGATGACATCGCCGCCTACCTGGAAGCAGAGCAACCATTTGATTGTGCTGGCAGTTTCAAGTCGGAAGGCATGGGCATCAAGCTATTTACCGGCATTCACACGCGCGACCCCAGTGCCTTGATCGGTTTGCCGCTGATTGCACTGTCGGATTTACTACTGAACGCCGGTGTTGCCCTATTTCCACGCGACTAATGGAGGCCATTAATGACCCCTCATTAGGACTTGCACCCTAGCGCCTTAGTAAACTCAACAACAAAGACACGGCCAGTGCCACACCGGCAAATACCATCACCGGCGCCAGTGCTCGCGCCGGATTACCCTCAGACAAGAACTCCATCAACCCCACCACAATCGCCGGGGAGAGGTAGCTACTGCCTGGCGCGGTAGCGATGGGCGTGAGCAAAATCGCAGCCAGTAGCAAGCGAACCACATTGCGCAGATCCACCACGCGCCATCGCGAGGTCCAAAACCACACCACCGCCAGCAGGGTGAATACCCCCGCCAGATATACACCCCAGCCCATCAGGTAGTCAGCCTGCTCAAACATCTTGCTGCTGACTCCGCCAAACCCGATCTTGCTCCAGCAGGGATTCCTGTGGCGGTGGCATCTGCAAATAAAAGCCCTGACTTGTTAAAGCCTCAATCACCTTGGCCGTATCCACCCGCGCCAGCTGGCGCCCAGGCTCCAGCAAAAAGCTCATCACCAACCCAGGCTTGCCGAATTGTTCCAATAACACTTCCGGCACCACCTTCAAACCCTGTTTTTTGTCGACATACAGGTACATTTCATCGCGGCGTGTGCTGCGGTAAACATCACATAGCAGGCGCATTGCGCTCACCCTCCAACCATTCATTCAGGGCTGGCGCTATAAAGTGTTCGCGCCAGCCCGTCAAAGCTGCAGGCACGCGATCCAAGCGATCGCGCACAATTAATTCGAGATCCTTGCGTCGCAACACCAGCTCAGCGGGAATATCCAGATCGACCAACTGGCGATCAAGTGCTGCACGCAAACGCTTCATGCTCTCGCCCTCCCGAGGATTCAACGGCCCTGGCAGTGCAGCCGGTAAGTCGTCATCAGTGGCCAGCAGCGCGGTGGCGATCAACTCCAGCCATTTTTCACCGTATCGGCGCACCGATGCAGGGGGCATATCGCGCAGGGCGGCGAGTTCCCCCATATGCCGAGGGCGTCGACGCGCCAGTAGCAAAGCCGCATCATCCTTGATCAATCGTCCACGGGGGATATCCTGCTGGCGAGCGGTTTCCTCGCGCCACACCAGCAAGTCGCGCAGCACGCGCAGCTGTCGGCGGTTGAGTTGCCAAGCCAACTTCACCTTGCGATAAGCCTCAAGCGGCGCCTCGGGAACCGCACCGCGCAAGATGCGCTCCCCCTCTTCCAGCACCCAGCCGTCACGCCCACATGCGTTGAGTTTGTGCATCAGTTCGCGCCAAACCAGCGCCAGATAGTGGACATCCAACGATGCATATTCGAGTTGTTCTTGCGACAGAGGGCGCTTAAGCCAATCCGAGCGCGTTTGCTCTTTAGGCACATCAACACCCACCAGCTGGCTGACCAGATTCTGGTAGCTGAGGCTGGGGCCCATGCCCAGAATGGCGGCCGCCACCTGTGTGTCAAACAACGGCGCCGGCAATGCCCCCACCAGCCGCTCGAACACCACCAGGTCTTCAGAGCATGAATGCAACACCTTCACCACGGCAGGATTTGTCAACAGCGCGGCAAAACCCGACCAATCCTGAATTGCCGTGGCATCCACCAATGCGATCCGCTCGCCATCGCCCACCTGGATCAGTCCTGGCCGTGGCCAGAACGTATCGGTGCGCACAAACTCGGTATCCAGAAACAGCACCGGCTGCTGCTGCCAACGCAACAGCCATTCGCCCAGGGCCGCGTCATTGTCGACCCATTCAGCGGGTGGTACATCCTTCATCAGGGCTTCACTCACCGGTCATACCTGCTTGCGGCCACTAAAGGCGTGGGCCAGGGTGCCTGCATCCACATATTCAAGCTCTCCGCCGAGCGGCACGCCATGCGCAATGCGCGAAACCACCACCGGCAGCCCGCGCAGTTGTTCAGAAATGAAGAATGCGGTGGCATCCCCCTCCACGGTGGGATTGGTTGCCAGAATCAGCTCCTCGACCCCCTCCTCCTTCACCCGGCGCACCAATAGATCAAGGCCGAGGTCATCGGGCCCGACGCCCTCCAGCGGCGACAAACGGCCGAGCAGGACGAAGTAGCGCCCCTGAAAGCCCCCGGTCTGCTCAATGGCGATGGCATCGGCCGGCGTTTCCACCACACAGAGCTTGGCAGGGTCCCTGCGAGGGCTACTGCACACCGCACAGGTATCGAATTCGGTCAGGGTACGGCACAGGCGGCAGTGGCCGACGCCATCCACCGCCGCCTGCAGCGCCCGGGCCAGGCGCTGAGCGCCGGGGCGATTCCGCTCCAGCAAGTGCATGGCCATGCGCTGGGCGGACTTGGGGCCCACCCCGGGCAATCCGCGCAAGGCGTCAATCAGGTCGACAATCAGCGGGCTGAACTGCATCGGGGATCCCTGTCGTTAATGAGGGTGCCCAGCACTCAGAAAGGCATCTTGAAGCCGGGCGGCAGGCCCATGCCCGACGCCACGGAGGCCATTTTTTCCTGGCTGCGTTGCTCAACCTTGCGCACCGCATCGTTTACTGCTGCCGCCAGCAGGTCTTCCAGTAGCTCCTTGTCTTCGCGCAGCACGCTGTCATCCACCTGTACGCGTTTGACATCATGGCGCCCGGTCATCACCACTTTCACCAGCCCGGCACCGGATTCACCGGTCACCTCGGCATCGGCCAGCTCGCGCTGCATATCCTGCATGCGCTGCTGCATGGCCTGGGCCTGTTTCATCAGGTCTTTCATGTTCGGCATCATGTGAGCCAGTCTCCTCAGTGAGGTTTAACCGTATCTTCAAGTAGCGTCGCGCCAAAGCGCGACATCAGCATCTGTACATTCTCGTCGGCGCGCACCAGCGCCAGAGCCGCCGCCTGGCGCTCGGCGACACGACGGGCAGACTGAGCCGCTGGGGATTCCAGCGCACCCACCTCGCCAGGCTCGACAACTACCGGCAGGCTGCGACCAAACAGGCGACCGAGACTATCCGCCAGTTTTTCGCTGTGGCCTGGGTTGAACAGTGCACTGTTGCGCTGATCCAGCACAAAGTTGAACTTGCCGCCGTTGACAGAAACGAGCACACAAAACGAAACCACACTCCGCGCCACGCCGACCAGATCCAAGCGCGGGAATATGGCGAGCCAGTCGTTATTGTCCAGCGCTTCCAATGCGTCACTGGCGGGCAGCGGTGGCAGTTCAGGCTGCGCCGGCGGGATCAAGGGCGCAACAGGCACCAATACCGGACTGGGCTCGTTGGCAATCGCAACGCCATGGCCGGCACTGGTCGCCATCGGCGCGGGTGCCGCCATCATAGGCGGCTGATCGAAATAGTCGCTCTCTGACTGAATCGGCGGTGCCTCGGGCATGTCGGCAAAGCCCTGTTGCGGAGAGGGCTCATCATCCACCTCGGGCGCCATCGCTAAGGCGGGCGGCTCCAGGGCGACCGGGCCGAGCTCCGGTGCGGACGTCACGCGTTCAGGCTCCAGCGCAGAAAGAGAGGGTTGCGCAACCACGGCTGGCTCAGGCACTGAAACAGGTGCCGGTGCCGAGAGTGTGGATGCCAGGGCCGCAACAGGCGCCATCGGCTTGTTCGCCCCGCTGCGATCCCCACCACGCGGCGCTGAAGGCGGTGATAGCACCCCTTCCGGCCGGAAGGTCAACATGCGCAGCAGTGCCATTTCCAACGCCGAGCGCGGGTCTGGCGCGAAGGGGAAATCCCTGCGGGCCTGCAGTGCGACCTGGTAGTAGAGTTGTACATCTTCACCGGTGAGCACTGCAGCCAAGGCGCGGATGGCGTCTTCGTCGCCATCGCCGTTGTCGAGCGCTTCAGGTACCGCCTGCACCAGCGCAATGCGGTGCAACAGGCGCTGAAGGTCACCCAGAGCAGCCTCATAGTCGGGCGAGTGCTCGGAGAGCCGCGCCACGGCGGCCAACACAGCGGGGCCTTCACCACTCACAACGGCTTGCAGCAGCTGCTGAACCACGCCGCGATCCAGGGTGCCCAGCATGGCAGACACATCTTCGTCGCTGAGCGTGCCACACCCGTAGGCAATGGCCTGGTCGGTCAGGCTCATGGCATCGCGCATACTCCCATCCGCCGCACGGGCAAGCTGCCATAGCCCGCCCTCCTCGAAACTGACGCGCTCCTGCTCCAGCACGAAGCGCAGATGACCGACGATGCGCTCTGGGGTCATGTTCTTCAGGTGGAACTGCAGGCAGCGCGACAGGATGGTGGCAGGCAGCTTCTGCGGATCGGTGGTGGCCAGCAAAAACT
This sequence comes from uncultured Pseudomonadales bacterium, assembly GCA_964649985.1. Taxonomy (GTDB): domain Bacteria; phylum Pseudomonadota; class Gammaproteobacteria; order Pseudomonadales; family CAZYQX01; genus CAZYQX01. The sequence goes on from CAZYQX010000029.1 coordinate 30,662, forward strand.
TCACATGCGGCGGTGGCTCTTCCAGCGTTTTCAACAGCGCATTGAAGCTGTGGGTTGAAAGCATGTGCACCTCATCGATCAGGTACACCTTGTAGCGGCCGCGAGTGGGCGCATACTGCACGTTTTCAAGCAGCTCGCGGGTATCTTCCACCTTGGTGCGCGAGGCAGCATCCACCTCGATCAGGTCGACAAAGCGCCCCTCGGCAATCTCGGTGCAGGACGGGCACTGGCCGCAGGGCTCTGAGCTCACCCCCAGATCGCAGTTCAGGCACTTGGCAAAGATGCGGGCGATGGTGGTTTTACCCACCCCGCGCGTGCCGGTAAACAGGTAGGCATGGTGCAGCTGGCCGCGATCCAGGGCATTGATCAATGCCTTCAGTACGTGCTCCTGCCCCACCATCTCGCGGAAAATGCGCGGGCGCCATTTGCGCGCCAGAACTTGATAGCTCATCGCCACCTGCCAATGCACGTAGAGCGCGTCATGCGCCCCGCTGGGTAAAAGGGCGATTGTAGCAAATTCATAGGGGCGACCGCTGGTACAAAGCGACCCAAAGCGACGGATAGCACTGAAAAACCGGAGGGGGAATTTGGAGGTGGCCCCCGCCAGCCACATCCCGGCACATGTCGCAGTAACTACCGTTGCTCCCTTCCGGGCCTGGCGGGGTTTGCTACCTGACATTGCGAGAGGACCAACGAGGACCACCACAAGAAATCGCAGCTGTTGATCTGCGAGGCGCGCATTATGCCCGAGCACCACCGACAGTGCAATGGTGCATGGCCCGGTTGCTCCGCCACCCCGGCCGAGCCCGCCAGCGCGCTAGGGAACCTCAGCCTGCCACATCAATCATGACACGACCATCTTCCACTTTAACCGGATAGGTTTTGAGCGCCTTTTCCCCGCGCAGAGCGTTAAGCAACTGAATGCCTGGCGGGAAGTTTGCCCACGCCATGACACAGCCGGTGCGGATATCAAAGCGAGCCCGATGCAACGGGCATTGCACCTGATGCCCCTCCACAATCTGCCCCTTGGAGAGGCTGGCAAATACATGGGTACAGGAAGACTGGGTGGCAAATACGCCATCTTCCAAGCGGTAAACAACAACTTTCTCGCCTGACACCTTGAGGCCACGCATACTGCCCACTGCCAGTTCGTCCAGTTGGCATACGTATTCAAACGCCATGATTTCGCTCCATTTTCATAAACCAGGCAAGTGTGCCGCAGAAAACCAGCAAAAACATTGATCCCGCCCGCGTCGCGGTGCATTGCGTCAACGAGATGCCCTCATCAATAGCGCCTCGAGCGCCAGGAAACGCTCCCGCTCACCAAGCGCCCCGAGCGAAGCGGCGGCCCGGTAAAACTCAGGCCAATCCCCCCCTTTATCACGCCACAGCTGACGAAATGACCCTTGCCAATGACTGTAGTCGCTTGATGCCGCCAACCGGGCATTATTCAATTCGCCAAAGACAAAGCCATCAAAGTAGCTCGCTTCTGGGTGCCGCGTGCGCCAATGCCAATAGCTTGCGCGCCAGGCTCGGATGATCTCGGCTTTTTGCTGGCGCTTCACATCTGGGGCCAATTCGCTGGCATATAGCTGCCCCAAAGCATCACGCAAGGATTTCACCTGCACCTGAAATTCTTCCCGCCTGGCGAGTTCAGCCTCAAACCGTTGCAGCTCAACGTTGTTGCCGGCTGCCTTGAACCATGCCCGCGTCCCTTCAACGGCCACGGCCTCGGCAAAGCTCTCATTGAAACGGGTATCGCCCGGCACATACAGGCGTCGATGCGCCAGTTCATGGAACAACAACGCGGCTAATGCGCTTTCGCGCCAGTAAATATAGGTATTCAGCAAGGGATCATCGAACCAGCCGAGCGTTGAATAGGCCGCCACACCTCCCACGAAGACATCCAAGCCCTGCCGGCGCAGTGCAGCAGCCTTCCGCAGGGCAGCCCCTTGCTGGAAATAGCCCCGATAATGCACACAGCCCGCCACCGGGTAGCACCATGATTCGGGCTCCAGGGAGAACTCAGCTGCGGCAAACACATTCCACACCGCATAACGGCGCCCGAGATCACTGTAGTGCCCGTATTGATGACCGACCGGGAGGCCAAGCTCTGCCTCAGCAAAGCGACGCATGATTTGAACATCGGCCAACCGCCCCCGCAGCCGGGTCTCAACCGCTGGGTCCTCTAATACATCCGCCAACGAGCGCTGCACTGACCACAAATGCCACTGCCCACGCAGTGCCTGCTGGTAGTAATTCAGATGCTCACAGCCCACCAGCATGGGGATCGATATGCAGATCCACGCCAGCCACAAGCCGCTGCTGGACGATATAATACGGGCCATCTCCCCCACCTCCCGAGAGTTTGCCATGGCTGAAGTCAAACGCGTTTCTGTGGACCAGGCACACGCCTTGCTCAACTCAGGCCAGGCGCTCGCCCTGGATGTCAGGGATGGCCTGTCCTATCAACAGAGCCACATTCCGGGTGCCCGCCCCCTCAACAATGAGGTGCTGCCTGAGTTTCTGGCCGACACGCCGCAGTCGCAACCCCTGGTGATCTACTGCTACCACGGCCATTCAAGCCTGAATGCGGCACAGTTTCTGCTGAGCAAAGGTTATGAGGAGGTCTACAGCATGGACGGTGGTTTCGAAAGTTGGCGCCACCGCTTCCCCACTGAAGATGGCGCCTGAAACAGAGCCCAAACAATGTGGGGGCCATCTGGCCCCCACATTGCGTCTACTTTACTTGGCCATGCACTCGGCACACATGGCATAGAGACCGCGAGGATCGCGCAACTGGGAAAACGGTTGCGCCAGCCCCTGCAATTGCATCCGCAGCGCCCCTAGCTCGGCCATCCCGGGCAGCCCGGACAACACCCCTCGGGAGCTTGCCTGCCCGACCAGGCGCTGCACCAACTCCTCCTCTGCCGACAGTGGTTTATCGAGGTATTCCACTTCAAAGTCGTCAAGCTTGGCTCGCACTGCGGCCGCATCAATCGCCTGATCCAATCCCCCCAGTTGATCCACAAGCTTCAACTCATGGGCCATCACCCCAGTCCAGACGCGTCCTTGAGCAATTTTATCGACTTCGTTGACCGGCAATTTCCGCCCTTCGGCCACCCGTTGCAGAAAGCGTCTGTAACCATCCTCTACCGACAGCTGGATAGCCCGCTCAGCCAAGGGGCTCAGGCTGCGCATCACACTGCCCGCCCCCGCCATTTCGGTGGTAGCCACCCCATCCGAATGAACACCCAGCTTGCCGAGTGCATCCTCAAGGGTGGGAAACGCACCGAAGATGCCGATGGAACCGGTGATGGTGGTCGGCTCGGCCCAGATTTCATCCGCTGTCGAGGCAATCCAGTAACCCCCGGAGGCCGCCACACTGCCCATAGACACCACAACAGGAATACCTGCCTGCTGCGTCAACTGAAGCTCACGTCGAATGATCTCGGAAGCAAACGCACTTCCCCCCTCACTATCCACGCGCAGCACCAATGCCTTGATATTGTCATCATCGCGGGCCTCAATGATTTGCTGCGCCAAAGAATCTCCACCGATGGCTCCAGCAGGCTGCTCACCATCCAGAATCACGCCCCTGGCCACGATGACACCGACACGTGGTTTAAGCGGGTTGACCGGATGCCGCAAGCGCATATGATCCACATAATCCAGGTAATGCACCTGGCGGAAACCGCCCTGCTCCTCATCCTCCCCCACGCGTTCCATCATCAGGTCGTCAAATTCATCACGCTGTTTGAGGCCATCCACCAGCCGCGCTTTCATTGCCGTTGCAGCGAAGTCACCCGCGCTCTCCTGCAGGGCGCGATCCATGTTGTTCACGAAGCCATTGATACTTTGCTCCGGCAGGCCACGGCGGCGCTCCACCATACGCACATAGTGTTGCCAACGCCCATTCAACCACGCCCCGGTCGCCTCGCGAGACTCAGGCGACATGTCGTTGCGCAGCAAAGGCTCCACCGCAGATTTGTAGGTACCAACCCGAAAAACATGGAAGCGAATGCTGAGCTTGTCCAACAGCTCCTTGAAAAAGCTGGGAAAGTAGCCGTAACCCTCGAGCATCACCCCCCCCATGGGGTTCAGATAAATCTCATCAGCATAAGCTGCCAGCGCGTACTGATCCTGGCTGTAGTTATCCCCATAGGCCACCACTTTTTTGCCACTCTGGCGAAACCGCTCCAGCGCACGCCCCACGGCTTCAGTTTTGGCCAGATCCGCATCCAGCAGGCCATCCAGCATCAACACAATCGCACTTAGCCGATCGTCCTCCCTGGCAAAATCAATCGCGTCGATAACATCTCGCAGCTCACTTTCCATCTGACGCTGCTCCGGCGGCACCATCACCTCTGCTATGGGGTCGACAAAAGCAGCCTGCTCCACCAAAACACCGCTGGGCGCCAACAACAGCGCCCCCCGCTCAGGCACCACAACGCCGCCATCATGGGCCAGCATGTAAACCGTTATCACGAGCACAGCAAGGAACACTACATTCAGCACGAACCGTCGCAGGCTGTTTAGAACGCCCCAAAAAGCCTGCAGCAAGCGCCACATCCAAAAATTCTTCATGCATCCGATTCCATAGCTGCACGCCCACGCAACTCGCGGGCACGCCAACGTACAAACAGTAAACAAGCCAGAAACAACACCACTTCAGCGAGTACTTCAAGCCAATCTAATAGGCGTACATCTGGCATGAAGAGTCGCTGCATTGATACCGTCATATAGAGCAGCATCAACACGGAAAGCCACAAAAATGTTTGCACCCCCTCGCGACGCAACCCCGGCAAAAAGGCGGCCAGAGGCACGACTGCCACGGCCCACACCGTCGTGTTGGGGATCTTGTCAGCGGGCGGCCAGATCATGATGCCCAAGCTCAGAAAAACAACCAGCAATGCCATGCTTAGCCACACCACACGACAAGCCCAACGGGCACGGACGGTGAGTAGCTCAGTAGTGGGCGCATCTGGCACGACAGGTTCACGCGCCATCAGAGAATCTCCAACACAGCTTCCGGGGGACGACCAATGGCCGCACGCTCCCCCTTCACCACTATAGGGCGCTGAATCAGACGCGGATGAGCCGCCATCGCCTCTAGCAAATGAAGGTCACTTAGTGTGGCATCGGCGAGATTCAATGCTTTGTACTCGTCTTCCCCCGTGCGCAACAAACTGCGCACACCACCACCTACGCGCTCAGCCAAAGAACGCAATTCATCGACCCCAGGTGAAGTTTCCAGATAGAGCACAACCTCAGGCTCAACACCATGGGACTCCAGCAGAGCCAAGGTCTCACGAGACTTTGAACAACGAGGATTGTGATAGATTCTTACCAAGGACATTGCCGACACCCGCTCACCTGGAAAGCATCGCAGTATACCATTGCCTTTGGCAGCTGAGCCGACCACCCCATGTATACACGACGGAGAAAAGGAACCGACCATGAGCAACATGCGCTGCTTAAAGGCTTATGCCACCGGCTGTGTTCAAGGCGTAGGCTATCGAGCCTTCATCGCCGAACTGGCGAACAGTAACGGCGTACACGGACACGCCATCAACCTACCCGATGGCCGTGTGGAAATGCTGTTGTGCGGCAGCCCCGAAGCAGTAGACATGCTGCTGGATCAGGCACATATTGGCCCGGCCTTGGCAGAAGTGCGCGGGCTGGAAGTCCATGAATCAAGCGCATGCCTCAACATGCCTTCAGGATTCACCACCTGCTGAAAATGCGTTGGCGGTACGCCATGTGAAGCAAAATAACCCGGCAGCACCTGCACAGCACCTCGCACCACACAGGCAATTAAAGGTTTCTGCTAACAGACGGGCTTTGTCAACGCGGGACGGTTTTGCATCAGAAACACAATACATAGCTAGCAGGCAGGCCAGTAGCCTACCCACCCGTATCTGAGCACTTAGCTACCCAATACCGTGCACAAGCGTACAGCTGCCTAAAACAGGAAGAGGCTTACTCTTCCCACAGCTCACCCAAATCGTAGATGCCTAGATCGTCCTCAAGGCGACGACGCTCCAGGTTATCTTCTATCTTACGGCGTAGCTCGGTGTGTTTCTTGTGCTTAACCGCTTTGAGATCAGCGCGGTCAACGCCTTCGAAGTCCACTTCTTCAGCGGGGCCATCTTCAAAGGCAAAATCACCGGCACCGGTATAAATTTCATCAGACATTAGTTAACGCCTCGCCTCAAGGTATCTAAAACCATCACGGCCATTGACGAGTCCGCAGTTTCAGTATAGAGGATCCAGAAGGTGGCGGAGTATCATGTACTCCCCCGCAACTGTCAAATCCTTTGGTGCATAAATAGTGTTCAATCGCGCACTTTTCAAGCCCACGGTCGCATTCCACATCATCAGGGCGCGGGCTATGCAGGCCTACCACTCACGCCAGGGCAGCCAGCAAAAGTGGCAGCGCCCGATACAGAGTAAATGCCCGCCCATGCTTTGCCTGTTTCTCGGGCTATGGCTTTCTAGCCAACCACTCTGGGCACAACAACCGGCGCCATACGCCTATGAGGCACTATCCCCCAATGACGAAGCCTATCTCGCCACCCAGCGTGAACGGGTCAACACCCTGCTGCAACGTCGCCTGGGCAGCCAACTGAGCGGCCAGCGGGACGCCGACCTGCAACGGCTGCAACAACTACTGGACAGCGGCGCGGTAAGGGCCGATCAGACCGCCAGCCTGCAAGCCATGGGCGTAGTACTGGGGGATTATCTTGGCGCAGAGCTTGGGATGGTGTGGGTTGTTGTACGCGACGACAATGGCCGGCATCGCGCACTCGCCTCTGAGCGCGGCCAACTGCTCTACCCGATCAACACCATTGTGCAGCAACGTGAAAGCGGGCGACGGGTGGATGTGAACGCGCTTTATCAGCAGCTGACTCGGCGATGAATCAACAGCACTGATCCTGCACACAGACGCTGATATGGCGATGACGGCCTTAGAACCCGGTAAACGCCACAGACTGCAACGGCTACGGCAGGGCTGCGAGCGCGGGATAGCCCTCATGCGCGAACAAATCTGCGTTCTCCATATGCCCCTCTAACGCAGCAAATACCACAGCAGCACAGGCAAGGAGAGAAAAGACAATAGCGTCGACAAAACAACTGTACTCGCCACGTCGGCCTGATCATCCCCATAGCGCGCGGCAATCATGTAGTTAAATACCGCCACAGGCATGGTGGACTGAAGAATGACCACACCTCTTGCGGCCCCCTCAAGCGCGAATAGCTCAGCCACCCAGACACCGATCGCAAAGCCCAAGCCGAGGCGCAGGCAGGCATACACCAGCCCGCGCCCTACGTCCTGCACCTTGAGTCCATAAAGCGCATAGCCTAGGGCCAGCAACATGAGGGGGATGGCCATTCCCCCCATCAACCCCAGGGTGTTGGCCGCCCAGGTGGGCAAGGGCCAGCCAAACCACACCAGCGCTGCAGCGACAAGCGTGGCATAGAAAATGGGCGAACGCAGAAAGGACCCGAGCACCGCCTGCCCACTGGCAATGGCAACCCCCACGGAAAACTGAAAAAACGACACCAGGCAGAAAAAAGCCACCGAAAATGCCAAGCCTTGCTCGCCAAAAGCAAATAAGCTCAGCGGTATGCCCATGTTGCCGGTATTGGGGAACATCACCGAGGGCAGATAGGTGCGCCAATAACCACCCAGCAACCGAATAGCAACCAAGCCCAACAACGCGGTGATTGCCAGTATGCTGACGACCACGCCGGCCATGCGCAGCAAGTCTTCGTGCGTGAGATGCACCTTGGCCAGGGTGGAGATAATCAGGCAAGGCGTACCCACGTTGAGTACGATGCGGCCCACGAAATCGTTGTCATAGGGTCGGCCGGTGCGCGCCCAAAAGTAGCCGATCATGGCGCCCAATAAAATTGGCGCAATAACGGCGAAAATTTGCGACAGCATGGGTCAGCTCCGAATCATTGGCTGAAGACGCATCACCCAAAACGCAACAGCCCCACACAGGGTGGGGCTGTCACAGCAGAGCAACGCTCCCGGCCTTGGCCGGGAGTGCACAGACCGGCCTCAGTGCAGGCCTTGATCCTTGTACTTCTTGCCCAGCGACTCACCGCCGTCAATGATCATGTTCTGACCAATGACGAACTCTGAATCATCAGAGGCAAAGAACAATGCACCACGCGCGATATCGGAGGGGAAGCCCTGGCGATTCATCGGAATGATGGCGCCCATGCCATCACCAATCTGCTTGGTGGTTTCGGCATCGACGCCGATCGCGTTACCCACCAGCGGGGTGTATACACCACCGGGAGAAACGCAGTTCACACGGATTTTCTGCTCTGCCAGTTCCAGCGCCAGGGTCTTGGACATCTGCAACACCGCCGCCTTGGCAGCCTGGTAGATGTGCGGGCCGTAGCCAGGCGTGGTAGCGGAGATACTCGCGGTATTGATGATCGAACCGCCCGTGCCCTGCTTGCGGAACTGCTCAGCCGCGTATTTGCAGCCCAGGAATACCGAGCGCACCAGCAGCGCGAAGGTGAAATCAAAATCCTTCACATTGATTTCGGCCAGGGCGCCACGCGCACCAAAGGCACCGGCGTTGTTGTGGATAACGTCCAGCTTGCCGAATTCTGCAACGGTGAAATCCACCAGGGCTTTCACGCTTTCTTCACTGGTTACATCGCACTTGAAGAAACGCGTGTTGGCACCCAGCTCGGCAACGGTCTGCTTGCCACCTTCCTCATTCAGATCGGCCACCACCACTTTGGCGCCTTCCTGAACAAACAACTCAGCCACACCGCGCCCAATGCCGCTGGCAGCGCCGGTGATGATGGCAACCTTGCCGTTCAACCTACCTGAACTCATAAACGTGTCACCTATTTCAAATGAACCAGATTGCGATTATGCGGGTGAATACAGTTGCACCTGCAATCATCCATTCGGGCGATATGGCTCGCCCTTTTCGCTCGTCCTATCCAGCCAGCGCAGCTTTGGCAGCGCGGCGCCCGGAAAACACACAGTCTGCGATCGACAAGCCACTCACATAATAACGCGAAGCCACGCCGACTGCGTTGCGACCCGCACTGTAAAGGCCCGGGATGACAGAACCGTCATCACGCTTGACCTGCCCAGTGGCTTCATCTACCACCAGCCCACCCAGCGTGATGGTCGGACATGGGAACAGCTGGCTGTCGACCGAAACGTCCATACAGTAGAACGGCCCCTCTTCCAGCGGGCTCATGAACTCCTTGGCTTTTCTGAAGGCGTCCTGCTGCTGACCACGAGCCGCACGATTATACTCATCAATCGTCAGTTTTAGGGTACGAACGTCCATACCGAGTTGCACCGCCAAGCCTTCGACCGTGGCCGCCTTCTTCGCGTTGAGGAAGATGTTGAGCAGCGCCGGCAGCATCTGGAATGCCCAGATCTTGCCAGGAGGGAGGATTTGCTTGAGCGTTTCGCGGCGCAGCTTGCTGTCGATAATCAGCAGGGCGCGTCCGTCTTGCTCTTCACACATATGGGCCCCCAACTTGGCACCATATACCTGCTCATTGCAATAACGCTCGCCTTTTGCATTGACAACAATGCCCTGGGCCCAGGCCATAGGCGGGTTAATGAAGCGCCACGCGGATACGCGCTCCATGTGGTCGACTTTTGCGCCCACACTCTGGCCCAGTCGGATACCCGTTCCGTTGCAACCGGTGTTGCCAAGCGCCAGCGCACGGCTGTATTTGGGCGCGTAATGGGCCACCATGCGGCGATTGAACACAAAGCCACCGGCCGACAGCACCACGCCCTTCACCGCGCGTACCTTTTTCGGCACCGCCGCCTGGGCTTCAAGCTTGGCGATGCGCTTGCGCAACATCGCCGCCACCGGCGCAACGTAGGTGCGCGTGGCCATCACCGCCTTGATCAGGCGCTGGTGTTTGCGTTCGGCGGCACTGCCCGGAGGAATCTGCATCACCTCAACCCCCACCACAGCGCCAGACGGGTCGACCACCAGGCGGCGCGCCTCGCTGTGGAACATGGGTTTAACGCCACGCGCTAGCGCTGAGGCCGCCAGGGGCTGGTAAAAGGCCGCACCCGACAGGCCCTGCCCATAGGCGCGATGCCCGCGGGGGGCTGGCTTGGCACGCTCGGCATACTCGGCCACCCCTTCATTACCCGAGTAATAGAGGAAATATTTTTGCGTGGGATAAGACGTTTTCACCGGGCTGAGCGAGCCCTCGAAGCGCACGCCGTTTTTTTCCAGCCAAGCGAGGTTTTCCAGGCTGTCGTCACAAAAGCGCTTCAGGGTGTCATCGGTCACCACACCCTGCGTTTCCATCTGGAGGTACTTGAACATTTCCTCCGGGGTATCGTCGTAGCCAGCACCTTTTTGATAGCGGCTCCCGCCCCCTAGGTAGACGATCCCGCCGCTCAGTTCAGTAGCGCCGCCTCCCGTGAATCTATCCACCGCAATCACGCTTGCCCCGGCATCTACGGCCTCAAGCGCCGCTGAAACACCTGCGCCACCGAAGCCCACCACGACCACATCGGCACAGTCATCCCATTGCACGCTATCAACGCTGTCCACTACGACCGGTTCCTGGACGGTGGAAAACCAGGTGTTATCGGAAGGCTTCAACATGGTCGGTAGGCTCCTGCTTGGCAACACGAAAACCACACATGCTACGCGCTCAATCTGACCTATTCAATCAAGTCTGAACAAACTGCGCCAATTAGCTGATTTCTGCACGTTCATGCTGAGACTGGCGTCTCAGCAGCAGGATAGCCACACGTTCAAGCACAATCGCCCTCCGCAGAACCCTGCCTCTGCCCCCCCCTATGCTCACGAGAGCGGCTCTCCATCACGCCCGATCCGACGCATCAGGTAGCACAGACAATCCAGCCGCACGGCGCGCTGATCGCGCGTCAACATGGCCGGAACCAAGCGTGTCGCCAGGCGAATCTCACCCTCCACATAGTCGAAGCACACACCCGGCTGGGCGCCCTCGCCTCCTTCCATCACCAGCAGACGAGCTGCTGAACCTGGCGCCACCTGCCCCCACACCGTGCCCGGCGCCAGTTCACTGAAGTTGAGATGATCAATATCCGTGCGGAAGCGAATATCTGCATCCGCCCCATCAAATGAGAAACTGACATCTTCCGGCACCTTGACGATGGCGACCGTCTGGAGCAGTTCGATGTCATGTTCTGGCAGTGGATGAGCCGGGAAATGGTCGAGATGTAAGCACGCTTCAATGAACTCCACCGCATGCCCAGTGCCCGTTCCCACCCCCACCTTGCCACACTCCACAGTCACGGCCGGGCAAAGAGACGCCATGGCGGCAGATTGAACCCCCACCGGGCGCGTGAAATATACCGCAACCCGACTGAACAACCGCGCCAGATACAGATACTCGGCATCAAGGCGGTTGATGCAGGCGTAATGGGGGTTCAAGCCAGTATTGTTGTGGATATCGATGCTGGCAAAAGGCCGCCGCTCACGCATCTGAGCCAACACCTGCTGCATGATGATCGCCTCAGGCGCATCCGGGTACTCAGTGCCAGGCCAGACACGGTTGAAATCACGCTGGTTTTCCAGCGTTCTCACCCCCGCGGCCGCGGCGCTCACATTGCCGATGAACAATGACATGGCGCGTGGCAGCGGGCGATCCCGGTAGCGGGACAGTACCTCCCTCACCGCGTCGAACCCCGTATCCTCATTACCGTGTAACAGCACCGACACAAACAGAGGCTCAGACTTGAGGCCAGGCAGGTGGATCAGGGTGGGCGCCCCCAACAGGGATGCCAGTGCCGGCGCAGACGCCTCAAGCAAGCCATCGGGCAATTCATTCAGTACACGCAGTTCAAGCATCGCTACAACTCCCATTCATGCACAGGTGCCAGGCTACGTTGCTGCTCGGCGTAGCGCGCCATCAAGAGATAAGCATCGCCGCCCAGCGACTGCCAAGCTTTGCGTTGCCATGCCGCACCGGTCTGGCCCGAAGCCAACCGTGCACGCAGTATTTGCAGATAGCGCTCCACATCGCTTGCCGCCACCCCCAAGCGATCCAACCCGCGCGCCGCCAGGTCGAGCAAATCCGGCAACCAAGCCGCCACATCAACGTGGGCGCCATCCTGTCGTTTGAGCTGAGCGGCCAGGCCGTAGCGGGCCGCTGCATAGAAATTATCCCGCGCAGATACAACATCAATCCCTTCGCTCAGATCTCGGTCAGACTGCACCCATTCGTGCACCAGGCCCAGATAAAAAGCGGCATTGGCCAGCATATCCATCAAGCTGGGCCCAGCAGGCAGGATGCGCTGCTCTATACGCAAGTGCCGACTACCATTCGGACTCACACCTACCAAGGGGCGGTTCCAGCGCCAGATCGTGCCATTGTGCAAACTCAGATGCCGCATGGCCTCATCCGGATCATCAAAACACAGGGGTAACAGCGGTGGATAAGCCCTGAGGTTTTCTTCAAATAATTCAAACAGGGAGGACTCAGCATAGCCACCACCAAATCCAACCCTGGGCAGCCGCCCATCCAAACTATGCAAACCGATGGCCTGTTCAAACAAAGGAATTCGCGTTTCCTCCCATAGCTGCCGCCCAAACAACAATGGTGAATTGCCGCAGAGCGCGAGTATGGGCGCAGACATCATCATGGATGCATTCAGATAACGATGTGCCAATGAAACCGGCACCTTAAAGTGCACCTGCAACGACGTCGTGCCGGCCTCCAGCATCACATCATGGTGCTCGCACAGCAGATGCTCTTCCCCCTTGATATCAATCTGCAGGGGGCGGCCATCTCGCGCCGCCAGCACGGCCGCATTCAAGGCATGATAGCGATTGACGTCAGAGATATTGCCCAGGCAGAGATCCTGCTGGCGAATGGTAGGCAGCGTGCCAATCAGCACCATATTGGCATCCATACCATGGGCTACGTGGTTGCAGTGCTGCCACAAGTGCGACAAGTCTCGCTCCGCGGCACTGAAACAGTCGCCCTCGAACAGCAATGGCGGCGTATTCAGCTCAACATTAAAACGCGACAACTCATGCACCAC
>CAZYQX010000030.1:0-43346 GCA_964649985.1 uncultured Pseudomonadales bacterium
TTCACCCTTTTCGCGAAGCGCTCTGTCTACATCGGTGAGGCGCTGATCTATGAACCAGCCGAAAAGCGTCAGAAACAAGCTGGCTGTAGGAAGAACGCCGAGTAACACCATCCGTGTTTTGACGCTCCACTGGGCTGGGTGCATCATCCGCTGGTGGGCTCCGCTGTAATTTGAACCCATCGTGTGATGGGCCGCCAATTAACCTAACAAGCAAACTGAGCACAATCCCAGCTCATGGCGTGAGTTGGGTGGGCCAGTTCGAAAATATGCAAAATCTTGGTTACTAGGATAGCGGTTTTTAATTGTTGCGACAGAAATGGGCGTAGATCTCGGTCGTGGTCGTCGTCCTTGTGGTTCCTGTGGGGTTTTTGTAAGATGTCCGGCCGTTTTCGGACGAGAGTATGCCCATGGGTCGGCCACTGGTTGTCGGCAACTGGAAGATGAATGGTAGCCGCAGCAGCGCCCAAGCGCTTGCCTCCGCTCTAGGCGGGCAATGGCAGGCCTGTGGGGTGGATGTAGCGGTATGCCCTCCTTTTCCGTATTTGCCTGTTGTTGAGTCCAGCCTCGCGGGTAGCCACGTGGCGTGGGGGGCGCAAAATGTCGCCCAGTGGGCAGAGGGTGCCTATACGGGTGAGACGTCTGCGCCGATGTTGGCTGACCTTGGGTGTCGCTTTGTCATCGTGGGGCATTCCGAGCGCAGGCAGCTATTAGGTGAGAGCGATGAGGTCGTCGCCGCCAAGTTTGCGCAGGCCCAGCAGGCGGGGGTTGTGCCCATCCTGTGTGTGGGGGAAACCCTGCAGGAGCGCGATGCCGGTATTGCCCTGCAGGTGGTAGAGCGGCAGCTGATGGCGGTCCTCGATCATGTGGGGATTGCTGGTTGGGGCGAGGCTGTGGTGGCCTACGAGCCTGTCTGGGCGATCGGCACTGGGCGCAGTGCTTCCCCTGCGCAGGCTCAGGAAGTGCATGGTTTTTTGCGTGGGCGTCTAGTTGCTGCGGGTAGTGAGATGGCAGGAACAAGATTGCTCTATGGCGGCAGCGTAAAGGCAGCCAATGCTGCGGAGCTGTTCGCCGAGCGTGATATCGATGGGGCGCTTGTGGGTGGAGCGTCGCTTCAGGCGGAAGAGTTTTTGGCCATTTGTCGCGCTGCGGCGTGTAGGGTTTGAGATCGGTTCATGGAAACTGCAATCATCGTTGTTCATATTCTGGTGGCGCTCGCCATCATTGGCCTCATCCTGATTCAGCAGGGTAAAGGCGCTGATGCGGGGGCTTCCTTTGGTTCCGGGGCGTCGCAAACGCTTTTTGGCAGTCGAGGAAGTGGTAATGCGCTGTCTCGCGGGACAGCCATCCTGGCGGCGGTATTCTTTGTCACCAGTGTGAGTCTGGCTGTTATCGCCAAGCATAATGCCGAAGGCGCTGGCAAGCTGGATATCCCGGTTGTGCAAGATGCGCCGGCTGTACCGGCGGCGCCTGCTGGTGAAGTGCCGGCGGCACCGGCTGCAGCGTCCGATGTGCCTGCATCGAAGTAAAAAAATTAGTTTTTTTGCTGGTTAGTAGTAGTCAGGCGTGAGAAATATCAATAGAATTTCGCACTCTCCTGGCGGGGTTGATTGCCAGCAGGTTTTCGCCGAAGTGGTGGAATTGGTAGACACGCTATCTTGAGGGGGTAGTGGCTTAGGCTGTGTGGGTTCGAGTCCCACCTTCGGCACCAAAATAAGAACCGGCCTCTCCGAAAGGAGTCGCCGGTTTTTTATTGACCTGAAAATGGGGTGGCTCTATAATTCCGTCCCCAAAGTGAGGCGAGGAATTGGTTTCCCGCTTCGCTGGTATCCGGCAGCGAGTTGGGTGTCGGTGCCGAAAAGAGGCCCCGGTGAGGGCCTTTTTTCTAGGCTATAGCGCTGGTGGGCGGTCGGCTCATCAGTATATGGATGGGCCTTGTGCCCTTTTTTTATTTCTGCGTGGTTGGTCTGGTGGCGGGAAAAGCATCTCAATTGCAGCTTATGCTGGAGCCGACGGTGGTCGCGCTTGGCTATCAGTTGTGGGGGTTGGAACTGCTGAGCCAGGGGCGCAATACGGTTTTGCGTATCTACATCGACAAAGAAGATGGCATCAACGTCGATGATTGTGCCCAGGTGAGTCGCCATGTGAGTGGCGTGCTCGATGTGGAGGATCCGATCTCGGAGCACTACACCCTTGAGGTGTCGTCCCCGGGAATGGATCGCCCGCTTTTCACGCTGGAGCAGTTCCAGCGTTACGTCGGCGAAAAGGTCGCCGTGCGTCTGCGTGTGCCCTTTGAAGGGCGCCGAAAGTTTTCGGGTCGGTTGGTGGCGGTAGAGGGCGACGAGCTGGTGGTGCAGGTTGACGAAGACGAATACCTGTTGCCTATCGAGTTGGTCGACAAGGCCAATATTGTTCCGACCTTTTAATGGCAAACATCTGGATGTTGAGCGCACGTGGTCGCGCGTGAGTGATAGCGAGGCGAACGATGAATAAAGAAATTTTGATGGTGGCTGACGCCGTTTCCAACGAGAAAGGCGTACCGAAGGAAGTTATCTTCGAGGCCATCGAAACGGCTCTGGCCACGGCGACCAAGAAGCGCTACGAAGAGGATGCTGAAATCCGCGTAGTGATTGATCGCAAAACGGGCGACTACGAAACCTTCCGCAGTTGGCGCGTGGTGAGCAACGACGTGGTGGCGTTGTTGGGCACCGAGCTGACGCTCCAAGAAGCGCATGAAATCGACACCAAGCTTCAGCCTGGTGATGTGCATGAAGAGCAAGTCGAAAACATCGAGTTTGGCCGCATTGCTGCGCAGACGGCCAAGCAGGTGATCGTACAGAAGGTACGTGAAGCCGAGCGTGCTCAGGTGGTGGACGAATATCGCTCACGCCTGGGTGAGTTGCTGGCGGGCACTGTGAAAAAAGTGACGCGCGACAATGTGATTGTCGATCTGGGCAACAATGCCGAGGCATTGCTGCCGCGCGATCAGCTGATTGGGCGTGAGACCTTCCGCGTGGGCGACCGCGTGCGCACCTTGCTGAAAGAAATCCGCCCTGAAGGGCGCGGGCCACAGTTGCTGCTGTCGCGCACCTGCCCTGAGATGCTGGTGGCACTGTTTCGCCTGGAAGTGCCTGAGATTTCCGAAGGCATCATTGAAATTGAAGCAGCGGCCCGCGACCCTGGCTCAAGGGCCAAGATCGCCGTGCGCTCCCGCGATGCGCGTGTAGACCCCCAGGGTGCCTGCATCGGTATGCGTGGCGCGCGGGTTCAGGCCGTGAGTGGTGAGCTGGGTGGCGAGCGCGTTGACATCGTGCTGTGGGACGAAAATCCCGCGCAGTTTGTGATCAATGCCATGGCGCCTGCCGATGTGGAATCGATCATCGTCGATGAAGATACCCACACCATGGAAGTGGCGGTGGCTGAGGATAATCTCGCGCAGGCCATCGGTCGTGGTGGCCAGAACGTGCGTTTGGCGTCCGAGCTGACCGGCTGGAACATCAATGTGATGAGCTCCAGTGAAGCTGCGGCTCGCCAGGAGGCCGAGGCCCAGACCTTTATCGAAACCTTCATGCGAGCACTGGACGTCGACGAAGATGTGGCCGCCGTGTTGGTGGAGGAAGGCTTCACCTCGCTGGAAGAAGTGGCCTATGTGCCACTGGAAGAAATGATGGCAATTGATGGTTTCGACCGCGATATTGCCGAGGAATTGCGTCACCGCGCCAAGGATGCACTGCTGACCCAGGCCATCGCGTCGGAAGAACAGCTGGAGGCACACGAGCCGGCGGCTGATCTGCTGGGCATGGATGGGATGGACCGCAAGCTGGCGTTCCAGCTGGCAGCCAAGGGAATTGTCACCATGGAAGACTTGGCGGAGCAGGGTATTGAAGACCTGCTGGACGTTGAGGGCCTCACCGAAGAGCGTGCGGCCCAACTGATCATGACCGCTCGTGCGCCCTGGTTTGCGAACGAGCAGTAAGGGCTACTGGCTGAGAGGAGAACAGGCTACATGGCAGAAGTGACCGTCAGTCAGCTGGCCGATACCGTCGGTGCGCCGGTGGAGCGATTGCTGAAACAGATGAAAGAGGCAGGGTTGTCCCATACCGCCGCGGAACAGCGTGTGTCGGATGAAGACAAGCAGACGCTGCTTGCCTACCTGAAAAACAATCATGGCGATGCAGCAAACGAGCCGCGCCAGATCACCCTGAAGCGAAAGACCATCTCCACATTGAAAGTGGGGGGGCAGGGGCCTGGCAAGAAGACTGTGAATGTCGAGGTGCGTAAAAAGCGCACCTACGTCAAGCAGGACGAGCAGGCGGAAGGTGAAGTGGAGCTGGACGCTCACGAGCATGAGTCCGAGCTTGACGCTGTCGCTGCAAGCCTGGCGGAGCGTGAGGTGGCGGCCGCCGAGCCGGTGGTGGAGGCAGTGGCAGACGTTGCGCCTGAGCCGGAGCCTGCACCGGAACCGGAGCCTCAACCAGAGCCGGAGCCAGAACCCGAGCCAGCACCTGCGCCGGAGCCAGAACCCGAGCCGCAGCCTGAGGTTGAGCCGGTTGCTGTCGCGGCGGATGAGTCGCCTGCAAGCGCCGCTCCCGAAGAGGCACCGCGCAAACCCGTCGATGCTGAAGTGCTTCGCCTTGAGGCGGTGACCAAGCGTCGCGAACTGGAGGCCCAGGAGCGTGCACGCCGTGAGGCCGTGATCAAGGCGCGGCAGGAAGAGGAAGCGCGTCGCAAGGCGGTGCAAGAGGCGCGTGCCAAGGTAGAGGCTGATGCCAAGACCAAGGCCGAGCGACCTGCTGCCCCTGCGGCAGCGGCTGCGGCCGCTCCGGCTGAAGGTGATGCGGCTCGTCCTGCTGCGGATAAGCTCGGTGGCGTTAAGGTGCGTCGTCGCGATGATGATGACGAGGAGGCCAAGCGCAAGCACAAGAAAGCTGCGGGCCACGTCAAGCCGCTGAGCAATACCCCGAAAGGGCGCGGTGCGCCAGCGGTTGGCTATGCCATGGGGGACGATGACGATATGCCGCGCGGTGGTCGTCGTGGTGGCCGTCGTTCTAAGCCCCGTGCACATGGTTTTGAAAAACCTGCGGAGCCCTTAGTGAGAGAAGTATTGATTCCCGAGGCCATCACGGTCGCTGAACTTGCTCAGCGCATGGCGGTCAAGGGGCCCGAGGTGGTTAAGGTCTTGTTCAAGATGGGCGTGATGGCGACCATCAATCAGGTCATCGACCAGGATACTGCAGAGCTGGTTGTGACCGAGATGGGCCACACCGTTAAGCGCGTGTCGGCCAATGCCTTGGAAGAGGAATTGGCGCAGGCGCTGGAGCACGAGGGTGAGCAAATCCCACGTGCGCCAGTGGTGACCGTGATGGGTCACGTTGACCACGGTAAGACCTCGCTGCTCGATTATATTCGCCGCGCCAAGGTGGCCTCCGGCGAGGCCGGCGGTATCACCCAGCACATTGGTGCCTACCACGTGGAAACCCCGCGCGGCATGATCACCTTCCTGGATACCCCGGGTCACGCCGCCTTTACGGCGATGCGTGCCCGCGGAGCCAAGGCCACCGATATCGTGGTGTTGGTGGTGGCGGCTGACGACGGCGTGATGCCGCAAACCGAGGAAGCCATCCAGCACGCCAAAGCAGCCGGTGTGCCACTGGTGGTGGCGGTCAACAAGTGCGACAAGCCTTCCGCTGATCCCGATCGCGTGAAGCAGGAGCTGGCCAACCGTGATGTGCTGCCTGACGATTGGGGCGGCGACACCCAGTTTGCGAACGTATCGGCGCACACCGGTGAAGGTATCGATCTGCTGCTGGAGAAAATCCTGCTGCAAGCCGAGCTGCTGGAGCTGACGGCGGCGGTTGACGTGCCGGCCAAAGGTGTAGTGATCGAATCGCGCCTGGACAAGGGGCGCGGCCCGGTGGCCTCCGTGTTGGTACAGAGCGGTACGCTGCGCAAGGGCGATATCGTCCTCGCGGGTGTTCAGGTGGGACGCGTGCGCGCCATGATGGACGAGAATGGTCAGCCTGCTGAGGTTGCCGGACCGTCTATCCCGGTGGAAATCCTCGGCCTCGAGGCCACCCCGGATGCGGGTGATGATTTCGTGGTGGTGGAAAGCGAGAAGCAAGCGCGCGAAGTGGCCCAGCACCGTATCGAAAAACTGCGCGCCCTCAAACTGGCACGCCAGGCGGCCTCCCGCATGGAGAACCTGTTCCAGGGCATGGGCCAGGGCGAGCGCAAGATGCTCAACCTGGTGGTCAAGACCGACGTGCGTGGCTCGCTGGAAGCGATCATCAGCTCACTGTCCTCCATCGGCAATGCCGAAGTGGGCGTGGCGGTGGTCGGCAGCGGTGTAGGTGCGATCACCGAGACCGATGTGAACCTGGCCATGGCTGCCGGTGCGACTATCGTCGGCTTCAACGTGCGTGCGGATGCCACAGCGCGCAAGCTGATCGAAAACGAGAACATCGAGCTGCGCTACTACAGCGTGATTTACAACCTGCTGGATGATTGTAAAGCCGCAGTGAGTGGTCTGCTGACGCCAGAAATGCAAGAGCAGATTCTGGGCACCGCTGAAGTGCGCGATGTGTTCCGCTCGCCGAAGTTTGGTGTGGTGGCCGGTTGCATGGTGATCGAGGGTACCGTCTACCGCAATCGCCCGGTGCGCGTACTGCGCGACAACGTGGTGATCTTCCAGGGCGAACTGAACTCCTTGCGTCGTTTCAAAGACGACGTGCAGGAAGTGCGCAATGGCTTCGAGTGCGGTATGGGTATCAAGGATTACACTGATATCCGTGAGCGTGACAAGATCGAAGTGTTCGAGATCAAGCAGGTGGCGCGCTCGCTGTAATAGCGCGCTGCGGTTTGAATCGTTGACAGGGCGGGGCGCTTCCGGGCGCGCCCGCCCGTTGAATTTAAAGAGAACAGATGGCTAAAGAATACAGCCGCACACAGCGCGTGGCGGATTACCTGAGGCGAGAGCTTGCCCAGTTGATCCAGCTGGAGGTGCGGGATCCTCGCGTGGGCATGGTGACGGTAAATGACGTCGAAGTCAGTCGCGACATGTCACATGCCAAGATCTTTGTGACCGTGATGGGCAAGGACAGCGCCGAAGATGCTGCAGCAAGCCTGGAGGCGCTCAATCACGCCGCGGGTTTCCTGCGCACACAGATATCCAAGCAGACGCAAATGCGCACAACGCCGAAGCTGCACTTCGTGTTCGACGCCAGTATCGGCCGTGGTGCCCACTTGTCTGCCTTGATTGATCGCGCGCGGGCCGAGGATCGCCTTCACCCCGGTGCGGAGGTGTCTGCGGCGAAGCCTGAAGGGGAGCAGTAGTCGTGCGCAACAAACGCAAACCCAAGGGGCGACCGGTCGATGGTATCCTGGTGCTGAACAAGCCAGGAGGCATCACATCGAATGCCGCCTTGCAGGCAGTAAAGGCGATATACTTCGCTGCTAAGGCGGGGCATACCGGCAGTCTGGACCCACTGGCGACCGGCGTCTTGCCGATTTGCTTGGGCGAGGCGACCAAGTTTTCACAATATCTGCTGGATGCCGATAAGGCCTACCGCAGTACCTTTGTGCTCGGTGAGGTACGCACTACCGGAGACGCCGAAGGCGACGTGGTAGAGACTTGTGATGCTGCCGCTGTGAGCCAACAGCAGGTGTTGGAGGCCTTGGAGGCCTTCCGCGGCGAAATCGAACAAGTGCCGTCGATGTTTTCCGCTATCAAGGTTCAGGGGCAGCCGCTCTACAAGCTGGCGCGTGAAGGCATTGAGGTGGAGCGTGAAGCGCGCAAGGTGACGATTTTCAGCCTGGAGCTCGAAGGCTTCAGGCCGGGTGAGCGTGCTGAAGTGGACGTTTTCATCCACTGTTCCAAGGGCACCTACGTGCGCAGCATCGCCGAGGATTTGGGGCGTGCGCTGGGCGTTGGCGCCTACGTGAGCCGCCTGCACCGGGTAAAGGCGGGGCCATTTACAGAAGAAATGTCACATTCACTCGACGAAATCGAGGAATTGCGCAAAAATCGTGAGTTCGCGCGGTTGGATGAGTTTCTCCTTCCACCGGGCGCTGCGCTCGAAGCGCTGCCGGATATCCGCGTGACGGAAGATTCGGGTTATTATTTGCGCCAGGGCCAGCCGGTTCTGGTGCCGCGCTTGCCCACTGAAGGGGTTGTGCGCATCCACACCGAGAGCGGTGAGTTCATCGGGGTGGGGGAAGTATTGGAAGATGGGCGCCTAGCGCCGCGTCGTCTGGTCGTCACGGCCGCCGTGACGTGAGGTCTACCCGGCTTGCCGGGAGGCTGTAACAGTTGGGCTGTCTGCAAATATGCGCGGACACGCCCGCATCAATGAACGCATATTGTGTATTAGGAGTTGAACATGGCACTTACCGCCGCTGAGAAAGCACAAATCCTGGCCGACTACGGCACCTGCGCGAATGACACCGGTTCGCCGGAAGTTCAGGTGGCTCTGCTGAGCGCCAACATCAATAAGCTGCAAGGCCACTTCAGCAGCCACAAGAAGGACCACCACAGCCGTCGTGGTCTGATCCGCATGGTGAACCAGCGCCGTAGCCTGCTGGACTACCTGAAGCGCAAGGACACCAGCCGCTACGCGAGCCTGATCCAGCGCCTCGGCCTGCGCCGCTAAGCAACAAAAACAGCAGCAACTGGGGCCCACGCGGCCCCGGTTGTGCATTTGGAGGAACACCTAGGTGAATCCAGTCAGAAAGACATTCAAGTACGGCAACCAGACCGTCACCCTGGAAACCGGCCGCATTGCGCGCCAGGCGACCGGCGCGGTGCTGGCCAGTATCGATGACACCGTGGTGCTGTGTACCGTGGTGGGTGCCAAGAGCGCCAAGCCAGGTCAGGATTTCTTCCCCCTGAGCGTGCACTATCAGGAAAAAACTTACGCGGCCGGCAAGATCCCCGGTGGCTTCTTCAAGCGTGAAGCGCGCCCGAGCGAGAAGGAAACACTGACCTCTCGTCTGATCGACCGCCCGATCCGTCCGCTGTTTCCCGATGGCTTCAAGAACGAAGTACAGGTCATCTGTACGGTTGTTTCTGCCAACAAGAACGTGGATCCAGATATCTGCGCCATGATCGGCACCTCTGCCGCCCTGGCGATTTCAGGCATTCCCTTCAACGGCCCCATCGGTGGTGCACGCGTTGGCTACACCGATGAAGCCGGCTACTTGCTGAACCCCACCTACTCCGAACTGGCGAATTCCCGCCTGGACATGGTGGTGGCCGGTACCCGCGATGCGGTGTTGATGGTTGAATCCGAAGCCAAAGAGCTGACCGAAGACCAAATGCTGGGCGCCGTATTGTTTGCGCACCAGGAAATGCAAGCGGTCATTCAAGCGATCGACGAGCTGGTGAAAGACGCGGGCAAACCGCGTTGGGTGCTGGCTGAAGATGATGCCAACACCGGCCTGATGGAAGCGCTGAAAGCCGAGTTTGGTGCCGCCCTGGCGGAAGCCTATCGCATCACGCAGAAGCAGGATCGCTACAGCCGCGTCGACGAACTGCGCGCTCAGGCGGTGGCCAAGTTTGCGGATGAAACCGCCGATGGCGCGAGCTCCGAAGAGGTGAAAAACCTGTTCAAGGAGATGGAGAGTCAAATCGTTCGCCAGCGCATCATCGACGGCGAGCCTCGTATTGACGGTCGCGACAACGCCACCGTGCGTCCGATCTCCATCGAAGTCGGTGTGCTGCCGAATACGCATGGTTCTGCGCTGTTTACGCGTGGTGAAACCCAGGCGCTGGTCACCGCTACCTTGGGCACCACCCGTGACTCACAGGTGATCGATGCCCTGGAAGGCGAGCGCAAAGATGCCTTCATGCTGCACTACAACTTCCCGCCCTACTCGGTGGGTGAGTGTGGCCGCATGGGCGCTACTGGCCGCCGCGAAATCGGCCACGGCCGCCTGGCCAAGCGTTCGGTTGCCAACATGCTGCCCAGCGCGGAAGACTTCACCTACGCCGTGCGCGTCGTGTCGGAGATCACCGAGTCCAACGGTTCCAGCTCCATGGCCTCCGTGTGCGGTGCCTCGCTGGCGCTGATGGATGCGGGTGTGCCGGTGGCAGCCCCTGTGGCGGGTATCGCCATGGGTCTGGTGAAAGAAGGTGAGCGCTTCGCCGTGATCACCGATATCCTGGGTGACGAAGATCACCTCGGCGACATGGACTTCAAGGTTGCGGGTACCGCCAAAGGCGTGACCGCGCTGCAGATGGACATCAAGATCGAGGGCATCAACGAAGAGATCATGGACATCGCGCTGCAGCAGGCCCTCAAGGCCCGTCTGCACATCCTGGCGCAGATGAACGCCGTGATTGATCGCCCGCGCACCGAGCTGTCGCCCAACGCGCCGGCCATGGTGACCATCAAGATCGATCCGGAGAAAATCCGCGAAGTGATCGGCAAAGGTGGGGCGACCATTCGTTCCATTACCGAGACCACCCAGGCGCAGATCGACATCACCGACGATGGCACCATCCGCGTCTATGGTGCGAACAAGGAAGTGATCGACGCGGCGGTTTTCCGCATCCGTGAGATCACCACCGAGGCTGAAGTGGGTCAGATCTACACCGGTACCGTGGCGCGCATCGTTGATTTCGGTGCGTTTGTCACCATCCTGCCCGGCAAGGATGGCTTGGTTCACATTTCCCAGATCGCAGACGAGCGCGTGGAAAATGTGGGCGACTATCTGAAGGAAGGTCAGGAAGTGCGGGTGAAGGTGCTGGACATCGACCAGCGTGGCCGCATCAAACTGAGTATCAAGGAAGCTAAGGACGAGCAGTCCATCGACGGCTAATCCGCGATACGCCAAAAAAGCAGGGCTGGGGCCCTGCTTTTTTTTTACCTGTATAGGCCTATTGTTGTAACCGTCAGCTTGATCGCCCGCAGGGCATTGGGCTGTAGTCGGGTTACACTGAATTATCGAGATGTTGGCCCGCCTATTGTGCGGGAACAGATATTTAGGGACTGTGCCTCCATGTACGTCAATCGCGCACTGGCTTTGCTGGTGATACTACTTTATGTGTTCGCACCACCGATCCAGAACTGGATTCTAACCGGTGGTACGGCATGGTATCGCCCTTTCATCGTGTGGGCAGTGGCCATTGCGCTGGTCTATTGGGCACATGCCAGGGGGCGACATGACGTTTGAGTTGTGGGTGCCGGCGCTGGCTGGTGTCGTTTATCTATCGTTGTTGTTCGGAGTGGCTTACCTGGCCGACCGTGGCTGGGTGTCTGAGCGGTTGGTCAAACACCCTCTCACCTATACCTTGTCGCTAGGGGTATTTGCCAGTGCCTGGGCGGTATATGGCGTGGTGGCGCTGGCCTGGGAGCTAGGGCACGGTTATCTGGCATTTTATGGGGGTACGGCGGCGTTGTTCATGTTTGCCCCCTTGCTGTTGGTGCCGTTGGCGCGCCTCTGCAAGACCTACCAGTTGTCATCCCTCGCTGATTTGTTCACCTTTCGCTATCGCAGCCCCGCTATCGGCACATCGGTGACGCTGTTTATGTTGATCAGCATCCTGCCGTTGCTGGCACTGCAGATCAAGGCAGTCACGGATACCCTGCACATACTGGAGGGGCATTCTGCGTTGATGCCTGAGCAGACCTGGGCGCAGGATTCGGTGGCCGCCGTGTTTTGCGTGGTGATCACGGGCTTCACGATTTTGTTTGGCACACGGGAAGGGCAGCATCGAGGCGTGGTGGTGGCCATGGCCTTTGAGACCTTGGTGAAAATGGCCATTTTCATTGCCATTGGCCTGGTGTCTGTCTATACCGTGTTTGATGGCTGGCAGGACATGGAGCAGTGGCTTGGGCTCAACCCACAGCATGTGGCGGCCCTGGCCGCGCCCATGGATGACAACGTATCGCGCACCCTGCTGCTGGTGTATTTTGCCGCTGCGATTTCAATGCCACATTTGTTTCAAATGGCGATTGCCGAACGGCCTGATGGACGGGCGCTGCGGATCGCAAGTTTTGCCGCCCCCCTGATGATGCTCTTCATGGCGCTGCCAGTTCTGCCGATTTTGTGGGCAGGGTTGAAGCTAGAGTCACCGGTGCCCGCTTCCTATTTCACGTTGTCCATTGGCCAGCGGTTGGAATCGCCAACACTGACATTGTTGGCATTTCTTGCTGGGCTGTCAGCGGCCAGTGGTGCGATGGTGACCATCACACTGGCATTGGCATCCATGTGTCTCAATCATTTGGTGCTGCCGGTTTATCCCTTGTCGGTGGGGCACAACCTGTATCGGCAGCTGCGCTGGATCAGGCGGGTGTTGATTGTGCTGATCTTGGCGGCCAGCTATCTGACCCACAGCATGATGTCGGATCGCATCGACATGGCCAGTTTGGGGATGGCGGCGTTCATCGGCACGCTGCAGTTCCTGCCGGGCATTATCGGTGTGCTGTACTGGCCCAGTGCAAACCGGCGCGGGGTGGTGGCGGGGCTGACCGGCGGTTTCGGGGTGTGGTTGTTAACGGAGGCAATGCCCGCGATCAGTCCCGACGGGGCGTTGTGGCTGATGGATTGGTTAGGCGATCTGGTCGGCGGCGAAAATATTTGGAATGTGACCGTGGTGTCGTCACTGGGGGTGAATGCGGCGCTGTTGGTGCTGGTGTCGTTGTTTAGCCGATCCACTAAGGATGAGCGCGATACGGCGGAACTGTGCTCCATTGATGAGCTGAGCCGGCCGTCTCGCCGGCAACTGGCCCTTCAGTCTGCCCATGAATTTGTGGATGCGCTGACAGAAGCGCTCGGGCCTGAAGTGGCTGAGCGAGAAGTTCAGCGGGCCCTGAAGGATCTTGGTCTTGGCCTTGATGAGCGGCGGCCCTATGCCTTGCGACGGCTGCGCGATCGCATTGAGGCCAACTTGTCGGGTCTGATGGGCCCCACCGTGGCCCAAGACATTGTTTCCAAGCAGTTGGCATATACGGAAGAAAGTGCCCAGAGCGATAGCGAAGACATCTATTTGATCGAAAGCAGGCTTGAAAACTATCGACAGCACCTGACCGGGCTCGCGGCAGAGTTAGACAGCTTGCGCCGTTTTCATCGCCAGACCCTGCAGGAATTGCCGGTGGGTGTCTGCGCCCTGGGGGACGACGGCGAGGTGCTGATGTGGAATCAGGAAATGGAGCGCATGACCTCCATTCCCGGTCGGTTGGTATTGGGGGCGCATTTGGCTGCACTGGCAGAGCCATGGCGAGGTTTGCTGACGCAATTTGTGGCTTCAGATGCCAAGAGCCTGCACAAGCAGCGCGTGGGGGGCGATGAATCCGTGCGCTGGCTCTCGCTGTATCGCGCCACCCAGGCATCGCAGGGTGACAGTATTCAGGATGCTGAACTGGTGGTGGTGCAGGATGTAACTGAAACGCAGCTGCTCGAGCAAGAGTTGATGCACGCGGAGCGGTTGGCCTCCATCGGCCGGCTGGCGGCGGGTGTAGCGCATGAGATAGGCAACCCGGTGACGGGCATTGCCTGCCTGGCGCAGAACCTCAAGTACGATACCGATCAGCCCGAGATACTGGACACCGCCGAGGAGATCCTGCGCCAGACCCAGCGGGTGACGCGCATTGTGCAGTCGTTGGTGTCCTTCGCCCATGGCGGTCGGGCGGGGGAGACCATGGAATTCGGCGCGGTGGATGTGCATCAATGCGCCGAAGAAGCGATGCAGCTGTTGCGGCTTAACAAGGCTGTGAAATCGGTGGTGTATGAAAACCGCTGTCCTGAGGGCATGATAGTGTTAGGTGATGGTCAGCGTCTGTTGCAGGTGCTGATCAACCTGCTCAGCAATGCCCGTGATGCCAGCCCTGAAGATAGCCTGATCACGGTAGACGCTCACTATGCCGCGACCGAAGTGGTGGTGGATGTGACGGATCAGGGCTCTGGAATACCCAAGGAGTACTTGGACAAGATCTTCGAGCCCTTTTTTACCACCAAGGATCCCGGTCAAGGGACGGGGCTTGGTTTGTCGCTGGTATACAGCATCGTGGATGAGCATGGCGGGGCCGTGCAGATTATCAGCCCGGTGGATGAGTTGCGCGGGGTGGGGACGCGGGTGAGTTTGCGCCTGAAGGCCTATCTGGCGGACGACTAATGTACAATCTGGTATAAGGAAGTACTGACTCACATCATCGGTGTGATGTGAGGTCGGTTATGGACGATGATCTACCTGTCATGGTTTCGGAACATATTTGACTAAGGGTTTCGCCATCGCATGAATCGCATCCTGGTGGTTGAAGATGAAACGGTGATCCGAGCCGCGCTAAAGCGCTTGCTGGAGCGCCATGGCTATCAGGTGAGTGAGGCCGGCTCGGTTAAAGAGGCCGAGGAGTCTCATCGCCTGGCTGAGTTCGACTTGATCATCAGCGACTTGCGTCTGCCGGGTGCGCCTGGCACAGACATGATCATCAAGGCCGGTGAGGTGCCAGTACTGATCATGACGAGCTATGCCAGTGTGGCATCGGCGGTGGATTCCATGCGCCAGGGGGCCGTGGATTATATTTCAAAGCCCTTTGATCACGGTGAAATGCTGGCGGCGGTGCAGCGGATTCTGGAGGAACACGAATCCCGCCGGCCTGCACCGGGGGCGGTGGAGGAGCCTACCGGTAGTCCGGGTATGATCCCGGGTATGATCGGCAGTTCGCCCGAAATGCTGAAATTGTACGAGCGCATCCTGAAAGTGGCGCCCACCCACAGCACCGTGCTGATTCACGGCGAAACCGGCACCGGTAAGGAGCTGGTCGCGCGCGCCATTCATCGGCATTCCACACGTGCGGAACAGGTGCTTATTTGCGTTAACTGTGCGGCGATTCCTGAGACCCTGATCGAATCGGAGCTGTTTGGCTACGAGAAGGGGGCGTTCACCGGCGCGCAGACCAACCGGGTGGGGCTGATCGAAGCCGCTGAAGGGGGCACGCTGTTTCTGGATGAAATCGGCGAGCTGCCGATGGAGGCACAGGCGCGCTTGTTGCGCTTCATCCAGGAGGGAGAGATTCGCCGTATCGGCTCGGTGCAGAGCCGGAAGGTGGATGTGCGTCTGATCTGCGCTACTCACCGCGATCTCAAAACACTGGCGGCAGAGAGTCGCTTCCGTCAGGATCTCTACTACCGCATCAACGTGGTGAAACTGCGCCTGCCGCCGTTGCGCGAGCGCGGCAAGGACATCCTGCTGCTGGCCAACGCCTTGCTGGAGCGGGCCTGTCAGCAGTTTGGCAAGTCGCCGATGCGACTTTCGCCCCGCGCGGTGCAGGCCATTACCACCTACTCCTGGCCGGGCAATGTGCGCGAGCTTGAGCATGCGCTGGAGCGCGCGGTGATTCTGAGCGAGGGCCCGGAGATCGATAGCGATCTACTGGATATCGATCTGGAAGTGGTGAGCGTTTCGCAGTTTGCCTCTGACGAGCTGTTGCCTGAAAGCAAGACGGCGCTGCCCACCAATGATCCGCAGGAGGACTTGTCGCTGGAGGAGTATTTCCAGCGCTTCGTGCTGGAGCACCAGGACTCCATGAGTGAAACCGAGTTAGCCAAGAAACTCGGTGTTTCTCGCAAGTGCCTGTGGGAGCGTCGCCAGCGGTTCGGTATTCCCCGCAAGCGTGGTGCGTTGCTGAAACCTCCTGGCGCCTGATGCCCCGCAGTGGGGGGGCGCCCAGCCCTCAGGTCGCTGCCCCGACGATCACTGCCGAGGGCTGAGGGCATTCAGGCCATGATGCCTGTGCGCTGGGGGCGGTAGCCGCCGGCGCTGTGACCGAGCGCGGTATACACGCTGTTTTCCGTGGGCTCTCCTCGCAGCAAGCCGAGCAGGCGGTTGGCTGTCTGGCGGGTGCGCATCAGTACCTTTTCGTTGATGGTGTTGAGTTCGCGGCAGGCGATGGCGCGTTGTTCGATTTCTTGCCAGGTGTCGATCAGTTGGTGGTCGCCCTCGCTGTGGGCGGCGAGCCATTGCCGCCACATGTCAGCGCTTGCCGTGTGGCCAAGCCACTTTTGCCGGCACTGGCTGAGTTGCTCGAGCCGTTGTACAACGTCGAGCTTCTCATGAATCAGGCCCTGCAGGGCTTGGGGATCGCGTTGCCGCAGAGCTTCGGTTTCGCGCTCAAGCAACTGGCTGAGGGCGCAGACGAGGATGAGCTCGTGCTCCAATAAGCTGGCAATATCAGTCTTTTGGGGGATATGCGGGTTCATGCTGCCACCTCAGTTGCCGATAGAGTTCGGCTGGGCGGCGATTTAGCGTGTGGTGTCCACGCCACCCTGTATGAGGGGGCTAAAAGCAGACTACCACCGGCTCAACATTCAACTGCCCAGCAGGTCATCCATCTCTAGCAATTTCTGTGCAAGCTTTTCGGCATCTACCGGATACCTGCCCTCCGCGATGGCCTTGCGGATATTAGCTACGCGCTCTTGATTGATGTCAGGCTGCTTGCCGATTTTGCTCTCAAGCGACTTAAGGGTGGATGCCTGAGGGCTGATATTCACCACGTCCTCGGTAGTTTTGGCGGGAGTGGGGGCGCTGCTGGTGTTGAGCTGGGTGCGCTTGGCCACTGCCTCGTTCTGGGCAGCGCCGCGATTTCTCAGCTCGTTGGTTTGGCCTGAGCCAAACCCCTTTATGTCGTTGACCATATCAATGATTCCTACGGGTCTCGTAAAGGCTAGCGGCAGGCTTTAATGAAACTTTAGGGATTATTTTTCTCTGCCAGCTCACGCCATTGAAGTACCGCGTGATTGAGCGAATCGAGCGAGTGTATCAGATGCAAGCCGGGCTGGTTGAGGCGCAAGCGTGCGACCGCCTGGCCGCCGGCCCACAGTTGGCAATGCGCGGGCAGGCCCTGGCGCAGGCGCTGCAGGTCGGTGCGCACCTGGGCGTGCGGGTAGGCGGCGCTGAAGGAGAGGGCGACGATATCGCAGGGCATGCGCCGGGCGGCCTGAATGATGTCGTTGATGGGGGTGTTGGTGCCGAGCGAGGTGAGCCTACAGCCGGCCAGCCGCAGCAGGCTTTCGGTCATCAACAGGCCCAGGCCGTGCAGCTCGCCGGCGGCGGTGGTCAACAGCACATGGGGGGGCTGGTTGGCCTCCTGCAGCGCGGACATGGCCTGGCGCAGCAGGCTTTCCAGGCGTTCGCTGAACAGGTGTTCCTCAAAGATTTCCAGCTCGCCATGGAACCAGCTTTCGCCTACCCACTGGCAGTACTGGCTGGCGCGCATGCGCACAAACTGATCCAGATCGTCGCCGAGTTGTTGCCGCAGCCAGAGATCCAGGCGTTTGGCGTCGTGTTGCTTGAGCAGCTGCAGCAGGGCGTCGCGCTCTGGGTGAATGCCGCTGGTGGGGGCATTGCCATGCAGCGCGCGCAGGCCTTCTACACCGCCCGCCAGTATTTTGCCCGGGCGCATGCCGGCGTCCATCAGCTTGCGCACCTGGTGCAGGGCGTCCACATCTTTTTGGCAGTATTGTCGGTCGCCTCGGCTGTCGCGATGGGGGGTGGGGAAGCCGTAGCGCCGCTCCCAGATGCGGAGAATTTCCCGGGTGATGCCGGTTTCCCGCTCCACGTCGCTGATGCTGTAGCTGGCGCTGTGTTCCATGGGGGCGTGCTGTGATGGGGGGGCGGC
Organism: uncultured Pseudomonadales bacterium; assembly: GCA_964649985.1. Taxonomy (GTDB): domain Bacteria; phylum Pseudomonadota; class Gammaproteobacteria; order Pseudomonadales; family CAZYQX01; genus CAZYQX01. The sequence goes on from CAZYQX010000030.1 coordinate 17,613, forward strand.
ATTATCCCACATGGCGGTAAAGCCTGCGCAGGGGCCAGCCGATCAGTGGCAGTTTGGCCAGGATTTCTTCGGCCACGTCCCAGTAGTCGCGGTGGTAGTCGACTCGGCCATCGGCATTGAAGCGCAAATGGCTGCTGCCGTGTATGCGCTGTTCACGCTGCCTCAACCGGCAATGGAAGTCCCAGGTGACGAAGGCCTGGTTGTCTTGTACCAGTCGGTCCAGAAATATGAAGCGTGGCGCCTCCAGTTTGTCGAACATGCGCTGCATGAGGTGTTGAATCTCGCTGGCGCTGTTCAGGGTGTGGAAGGGGTCTTTGAAATAGGCCTGTTCGTGATAGAACTGCGGCGTGAGCGCGAGGCTGCTGGGGCTGATCTGTTCGTACCACTGCAGCAAGCGGTTCAGTGACTGGGTGGTCGCGTGGCTGTTCATGCGCGGGTCAACCTCCGAATCAGGCTGAAATAAAGCCGGTAGGGCAGCAGGCGCAGCAGTGCCAGCCAGCAGGTGAATCGCTTCGGGAAATGAATCTCGAAATCTCCACGCTGCAAGCCGGTCAGGATGGCCTGGGCGGCTTGATCCGGGCTCAGCATGGCCGGCATCTTGAAGTCGTTTTTGGCGGTGAGGCGGGTTTGCACGAAGCCCGGGTTGACGATATGCACGCTGATGCCGAGCGGTGACAGCTCCAGGGCCAGTGTTTCGGCCATGTGGATCATCGCTGCCTTGCAGGCGCCATAGGCCAGGGCGCGCGGCAGGCCTCGGTAGCCGGCCACGCTGCCTACGATCACCAGTCGAGGATCATCGACCCGTTGCAGGCGCTCAATGATGCCCGGCAGCCCCCGCATCAAGCCGCCCAGGTGGGTGTCGACCATGGCCAGCATCTGCTCACTGTCGAGTTCGGTAGCGGACATGGGGGTGTAGTTGCCGGCACAGTAGACCACCAGGTTGGGGATCGGCTGGTGCTGATCTGTGGCGTCGAGGGCGGCACGCCACTGCTGGCTGTCTCGCACATCCAGTGGCAGTGGCTGGCAACGGCCGGGATGGCGCTTGGCCATGGCGTGCAGGCTGTGCTGGTCGCGGGCGCTAATGATCACCTGGCTGCCCAGGGCGATGAAGGCGTGCGCCAGGGCCGCGCCGATGCCATGGCTGGCGCCGATGATCCAGGCACACTGTTGCTCGGGCTGGGCGAGTGGGCGGCACAGGTTCATGGGCTTTGCTCCTTGCCTAGCAGCTGGTTGCGCAGCGAGGCATCCCGCGCCTGGGGGCTGAGCCAGATGGCAAAGAAGTAGTGGGCGAAGGCGGGGTCTGCAATTCCGCCCAGCGCCTGGCCGTCGCGTTGAAACAGCGTGCCTTGCCCGGGGCGATGTTCGCCGGTGAGGCGGGTGCCGGGGGAGACGTCGCGTATCAGCCGTTGCAGATCGCGTTCCCAGCGTGCCAGCGCCTGGGCATCGGCGCCCAGCCGGCGCATTTCCTTCAGGCTGGTGTTGATGATGTCCTCGCCACGGATGTCGCGCTGGTACTCCAGGGACAGGGCGAAGGGGGCCTCGGCGGCGTATTGCCCACCGGGGGCACTCAGCGTGGCGCTGTACAGGTGAATGCCGAACCAGTGCGCTTCGCCCTGGCCCACGGTCTGGTAGCTGGCATGTACCTGGCCGGCCCATAGCCACATGAGCACAGCGCTGAGCAGGGTGCGCAGCCTAGCCATGGTGTGCCTCAGCGGGTAGTTCGTAGGTGAGTTGCAGCACATCGCAGTGACGGCTGAGGAAGCCCGCCTCGCAGTAGCTCAGATAGAAGGCCCACAGGCGCTGGAAGCGCGGGTCGTAGCCCATCTCGTTGAGTTGTGCTGAATGCTGCAGGAAGTGTTCATGCCAGAGTTTGAGGGTGTGGGCATAATCTTCACCGAAGTGCGCCTGATCGCGCACCGCCAACCCCTGCTGCTCGGCCAGCTGGACTAGGTGCTGATCCGTCGGCAGCATGCCGCCTGGAAAAATGTATTGCTGAATGAAGTCGCTGTTGCGCCGGTAGTGTTCAAAGCCGTCACCGGCGATGGTGATGCTCTGCACCACCGCGCGTCCTCCGGGCCGGAGATGCTGCCGGAGAGTATTGAAGTAGCGCGGCCACCAGCGCTCGCCGACCGCCTCCACCATCTCGATGGAGACGATGTGGTCAAACTCGCCTTGCAGGTCGCGGTAGTCGCAGAGTTGCAGGCTGACGAGCTCACTCAGCTGCTGGCGCTCCATGCGGGCTTGGGCGAAGCGCAACTGGGCGGGGGAGAGGGTGATGCCGGTAACGCGCATGCCGGCACGGGCGGCGTGCTCGGCGAAGCCGCCCCAGCCGCAGCCAATTTCCAGGATGTGCTGGCCCGGGCGTGCGTCTAGCTGCTCCAGAATGCGTTGGTACTTGGCGGCCTGTGCCTGGGCAAGGGGGCGCTGGTAGTCGCCCCCGAACCAGGCGCTGGAGTAGGTCATGGTGCTGTCCAGCCAGAGGCTGTAAAAGTCGTTGCCCAGGTCGTAGTGGGCATGGATGTTCTTCCGGCTGCCCCGGCGGGTGTTGGCCCGCAGCTGGTGCCGCAACCGGTAGAACGCTCGGAACAGCGGGTTGCCTTCCACCGCTCCTTGCAGGGCCTGGCGGTTTTGTTGGGCAAACAACAGCAGCTGGGTGAGCTGCTCGGTGTCCCAGAGGCCGTCGCGATAATCCTCTGCAAAGCGCACACCGCCGCCGCTGAGCAAGGCGCGGAACACCCGCCAGTCGTGCACCCTGAGTTGGGCGTGAGCACCGCTCTGGCTGCCTTGCAGCAGGTGGGTATTGCCGTTGGGCAAGGTGAGTGACAGGCTGCCGCGTTGCAGCCGCTCCAGTTGTCTGAGTACGGTGCGCGCACTCCAGGGCAGTGCTGGCGCTGTCATGGCCTGTTCTGCGTTCATCGCGTTATCTCCTCGCACGGGGGCTGGGGTTTGCTAAACCAGGGGGTGGATTTGAGCCACAAGCGCAGGGCCTGCCAGTGTATGCGCAGCCAGGTGAGCTGGGCCTGCAGTGGGTAGCTGACAAGGGTGCCAAGCAGTGCTCGGTTGCCGTAGTGGGTCGGGGTGGTGCTGATGAGGGTGTCCAGAAGTGGCCCCTGTTCGTCCAGATAGCGAATGCGCACGCTGCGGCGACCGTCCTGAGTCAGGCGGAACTGGAATTCGTACTCGCCGTTCACCGGGCAAAAGGGCGAAACGTGAAACATCTTGTTTGCCCGCAGCGTGTCATTGGGTTGTATCGGGCGGCCATCGGGGTGGGCGAGCAGGTAGCTGTGGTGTTCGCCAAAGGTGTTGTTGACCTCCGCCAGCACCACCCGTAGTTGATCTTGCTGATCCAGGCAGAACCAGAAGCTCACCGGGTTGAAGCTGTAACCGAACACGCGGGGGAAGGTCTGCAGCTGCAGCTGGCTGACGTGTTGGTCGAGACCGTGGGCGTGCAGTAGCGCCATCAGCCAGTCCGCCAGGGCGCTGCCGTCTCGGGGGCCGTATTCTGCGCAGTTGAAGCCCATCAGGCCGGGGCGATTCACGCCCAGCACGCGATTGTCCAACGCCTCTGGATGGGCGGGGTCAAAAAGCAGCTGAAACACCGGGTAGCTGAAACGGTGCGGCGCAGGTCGCAGCCGGTGGTGCATCACCGTGCCTTTCAATAATGTGGGGCGGGTGCGGTTCATCGCGCTTAGCCCTGCCCGCGCTGCATGATCTGCTCGGCGACCGCCAGGCCCGAAATATGGCCGTCCTCATGGAAGCCATAGCGCGTCCAGGCGCCACAAAACCAGGTATTGCGCTGGCCTTGCAGTGCGGGCAGTGCTTTTTGGGCCTGCAGGGCGGCGTTGTCAAACTGGGGGTGGTGGTAGGTGAACGCGTTATGCACGCTGCCGTCTTCGGGCTCCCGCTCCGGGTTCAGCGTCACCATCACCGGGCGGTTGAAGGGCAGTGGCTGCAGCTTGTTCAGCAAATAGGTGACGGACAGCCTGCCATCGCCACTGGACTGGTAGTTCCAGGCCGCCCACAGGGCCTGTTTGCTTGGCAGGAAACTGGCATCGGTGTGGAGTACGGCCCGGTTGGGGGCATAGCGGATGGCGGAGAGCAGCGCGTTCTCCGCGTCGCTGGCATCGGCCAGCAGAGCCAAGGCCTGATCGGTATGGCAGGCCAGTATGACCTGGTCGAAGCGCTCAGACTGCTGGCTATCGCCGAATGTCACGTCAACGCCGCCTTGATCGCGCACGATGCGGCGAACCGGGCAATTGATGCGCACGTCTGGCAGTGTGGCGGCGATGCGGGCCACATATTGCCGGGAGCCACCCAACACCGTGCGCCACTGAGGGCGGTCGCGCAGTTGCAGCAAGCCGTGATTGTGGCAAAAGCGCAGAAAGGTATTGGCCGGGAAGGCCAGCATGTCGCTGGCGGGGGTTGACCAGATGGCGCCCCCCATGGGCAACAGGTAGAGGTGTTTGAAGTCTGCGCTATAGCCGTGTTGATCCAGCAGCTCTCCCAGGGTCAGCTCGCCGCCTTCGGTATCGCTCAGCAGTTGTTCGGCACTGCGGTTGAAGCGCAGGATGTCGCGCAGCATGCGCCAGAAGCCGGGTTTGAGAAAGTTGCCGGGTTTGCCCAGCAGGGCGGCGGGGTGGCTGCCGTTCCATTCAATGGCGCGTGCGTCGTCGCGGATCGACAGCGACATTTCGCTGGCGTGGGTGTCCACCCCCAGCTCGGCGAACAGTTTGATCAGCTGGGGGTAGGTGCGTGCGTTGTGCACCAGAAAGCCGGTATCTACCGGCGCGGTGATGCCATCCAGCTGGATATCCACGGTGTTGCTGTGGCCGCCCAGATAGTCGCCAGCTTCAAACAAGGTGACGTGTGCATGCGGCCGCAGCTTATAGGCCGCGCTGAGGCCGGCGATGCCCGATCCTACGATGGCTACTTTCATTGTTTTGTCCTATACAAAATTGGCTTGCCTATTTGTATAGTACAAATTAGATGTGAATGGAAGAGGCCAAGCAAAATTGCTCGCATGAAATGGGTCTATCTTTGGAGGGGGTGTTATGGATTGCCGCAGGGCTAAGGGGCTGGAATGAACATCTTGGTCACCGGCGCCACCGGATTCATCGGCCGGCGCTTAGTGGAGCGGTTGCTGCAGGATGGGCGGCGGGTGTGGGCGCTAAGCCGCAGGCCTGATCAGGCCTCGCGCACGCTTGGCGCACCGGCGGTGGCCCAGGTGGCGCAGCTGCCGAAGGATGTGCGGATTGATGCGGTGGTCAACCTGGCCGGGCAGCCACTGCCGGGGCGGCGCTGGACGACTGCCTACAAACAGCTGCTGCGGGATAGCCGGGTCGCCTTCACTGAGCAACTGCTGCAGGCGTTGTCTGATGCGGGGCAGGCGCCGTCGGTGTGGATCAATGGGTCTGCCATCGGCTATTACGGCGATCGCGGTCAGACGCCGTTGGACGAACAATCCGCGCCAGGGGACGACTTCGCCGCTCGGTTGTGCCTGGACTGGGAGTCCACCGCCACGCGCGCCGAGGCGATGTTTGGCGCCCGGGTGTGCCTGCTGCGCACGGGCTTGGTGCTGGGGCCGGGCGGCGCGCTGGACGCCATGCTACCGCCGTTCAAGCTGGGACTCGGTGGGCCGATGGGCGACGGGCGGCAGTCCATGAGCTGGATTCATCGCGAAGACCTTGTCGCCATGATCATGCTGTTGTTGATGCGCAGTGAGGCGCGTGGCGCCTTCAACGGCACCGCGCCCGCCCCGGTGAACAATAGAGAATTCTCGACCGTGCTCGGACGCGTACTGAATCGCCCCGCGCTGTTGCCCATGCCCGCTCCGGTGCTCAAGCTGGCACTGGGGGAGATGGCCAATCTGCTGCTGACTGGGCAGTACGTGCTGCCCGTGGCGGCACAGGCGCTGGGCTTTCACTTCCGTTTTGAGGATGTGGAGCACGCGCTGCGGCAGGTACTGGGGGTGAAGGGCTGTGATTAGCCGGGTGACTCTCGCAAATTGCACCTGCTGACCTATGCTTGAAAATGTGATCCTTTCGGCATTCTCCCGTTCGTGCGTATTCGGGGGGCAATGACTGCCGCTAAATGTGGAGGACAGCGGTGTGCACACCCTGAATCATAGAGATCCAGCCACTACGACTGGGGGGGAACCGTTTTGGCCCCGATGATTGTTATTCCTGTGTGGAGCCTGGAGGGCAGCTGGCAAGCCTTGCTGGCGCCTGATGGCAGCTGTGCACCCGACTCGGCCGCGCTCACTGAATGCCCGGTGCCCTGGTGGTGTGCCCAACCTATTGAGGATGGCGGCTGCACCGGCTTCAATGTGGTTGATTTTGACCCTGAACAGCCGGTGGATGCCGCTGGCAAGGTGCTTCGCGCCAGTGCCTATCAGCTGGTGTCTGCCAGCTACCAGCGCAGCTTTTTGGCGCAGCGGGTGGGCGCTACTGGCTTGTGGATGACGGGCGTGGATGACCAGCATCGCATGGACATCGCGGCCCGCTATAAACCGGATGCCGTGTTTGGCATGTTCTGGCGGGAGCCCATCGCGCGCCAGGGCGGAGCCGACCGAGGCGTGTTGATGCGGCTGCTGGAGCGCGTATCGGCGGATGCTGCCGACCGCGAGTTGGAAAGCCTGGTCAGCGCTTCACCCTCTTTGCAGCTCGGCTTGCTGAGGCTGGTGAACTCCGCCTCCATCAGCGGCGGGCGCCGCATTTCCGGGATCGGCCATGCGCTGTCGATTCTTGGCCGTCGCCAGCTTCAGCGCTGGTTGATGCTGTTGCTCTACGCCGAGCGCTACCAGGCCCATGAATTGTTCAACCCGCGCTTGTTGATGGTCTGTTTGCGCTCGCGCTTGATGGAGATGATCTGCAGGCATCTGGAGGGTGAACTCGGGCCCATGGCCGATCTGGCCTTCCTGACGGGGATGTTGTCCCTGCTCGATCTGGTGACCGATATGCCGCGCACCCAACTGTTCAAAAGCCTGGCGCTGGCCGAGCAAGGTGAGGCGGCGCTGGTCAATGGCACCGGGCCCTTGGCGCCGGTGTTGCGACTGGCCGAGGCGGCCGAGAGCACTGATGCAAAAGCCGTGGCCGATGCACTGGCGGTGTTGGGCATGTCGCCGCAGCAATGGCGCCAGGCGCTGCAGGAGTCCTGGTGCTGGCTGGCCAAACTCAGGGAGGAGGGCTAGGCCGCGTGCCTGGCATGATCGCATGACGATGCATGAGACCCTCCAGAGCCTGCGCCGTGAGGTGCAACATTATCGCCAGGTGTTCGAACACCTGCAGGATTCGGTGATCTCCCTCGACCTGGATGGCTATATCAGCCGTTGGAGTCCCGCCGCCAGGCGCCTGTTTGGCTACAGCGAAGAGGAAATGGTCGGGCGCCATATCCTGTTCCTCTACGCCGATGAAAGCGCCGAGGATGCGTTTTTATTCAATCGCTTTCTGGAGCGCGATCACCAATTCACCGTCAAGCACCGTCGCAAGAGCGGGGAGGTGTTCTGGGCGCGCATGATGATGGTGGTCGAGCGCGATGAGCAGGGAGAGCCGAGTGGTTTGCTGTGCTTCCTGTTCGATGTAAACAGTGAGGTTGAACGGGAAGAAGAGGAGCGGCTGCGCGCGCGCATCATCGAATACTGCCGAGAGGCCATTGTCGTCACCGACAAAGAAATGCTGATCCGATCGATCAATCCGGCCTACTTGCAGGTGCTCGGTTTGCATGCGGATATCAACCCGTGTGGACAGCCCATCAGTTGGTTGAACCAGGAGGCGCTGGGGCATGACACCTGGCAGGCCTTTCACCAGGAGCTTGAGGCAACGGGTAGCTGGCAAGGGGAGCTGCAGGGGCGACGAGGCGACGGCTCAGTTTTTCATATGTGGCTCAGTTTCAGCCGGGTGAGCAACCAGTTCAATGAAGTGGTGGGCTACTTCGGGGTGTTCTCTGATCTGACCGAACACAAGGCGGCGGAAGAGCGCATTCACCGGTTGGCTTATTACGATGGCCTTACCGAGCTGCCCAACCGCAACATGTTTTTGGTATTGCTCGAACAGGCGCTGGCTGAGGCGCGCCGCACGCAGGCCCATGGCGCGGTGCTCTGTGTGGGCTTGGGGCGTTTGGGCTTGTTTAACGAAACGCTTGGCTATCAGGTGGCAGATCGCCTGATCGTTGAGGCCGCCAAACGATTGCGAAACCTGTTGAGAGGGGCTGACGTTCTGGCGCGCATGGGCGGCGGGCGCTTCCTGGTGGGCTTGTTTGACATCGCCAACAAGGAGGATGCGGCGATTGTGGCCGAACGCGTGCATCTCGCCTTTGCTGAGCCATTTGCCGACGAGTATGGCGAGCTGGCGGTAACGGTCAATGCCGGGATCAGCGTATTCCCCCCGGATGGTTTCGATGCCGCTCAGTTGGTCGGCAGTGCGGAACTGGCCATGAACCGGGCCAAGCAGGAGGGGGAGCCCTGGCTGTTTTTTGCCAAGGCCATGCAGCAGCGCGCGGTGGAGCGCCTGCATTTGGATGGGCTGATTCGCCATGGGCTGGCGCACAATGAATTCAGGTTGCACTATCAGCCCCAGATCGATGCTGAAAGCGGTGAGCTGATTGGCGCAGAGGCACTCTTGCGCTTGGAGCGGCCGGATGGCCGCCTGGTGCCGCCGGGGGTATTTATCCCCTTTGCCGAAGAAACCGGCCTGATTGTTCATTTGGGGGCCTTTGTCATCAGCGCCTGTTGCCAGCAGTTGGCGCTGTGGCGTGAGCAGGGCCTGCCATCGTTGCGGGTGGCGGTAAACCTTTCGGCACACCAGCTCCGGCCTGGGCTGACGGAGTTTATTCTGGGAGAGCTGCTTCGCTACGGCGTGTCTCCCGAACAGTTGGAGGTGGAACTCACCGAAACCGCCTTCATGCGCAATGACCCTATCGTGCAGCGCGTGTTGGGAGAGTTGCGCGAAGCTGGGATTTTGATGGCCTTGGATGATTTTGGCACGGGGTATTCCAACCTGGCCATCTTGCGTCGGTTTCCGGTCAATTTCCTGAAAATTGATCGCTCCTTCGTCATGGGCCTGCCGGGGGATGAAGAGGATTGCGTGATCCTCGATACCATCCTCTCCATGGCGCGCACCCTGCGGTTGCAAACTATTGCCGAAGGGGTGGAAACCCTGGAGCAGGCAAATTACCTGCGTGCCCAGGGTTGCCAGTTGCACCAGGGCTATTACTACGCCAAGCCGCTGCCGGCGGATGAGTTTGCCGCCTGGTGGTTGCAGCGCAATAGCGAGGCGGTGAATGTCGGTGCGCAGTGAACACCGGATCAGCGTGGCAGATGGGCTTGCGCTTCATGTCGCAGAATATGAGGGCGAGGGTGCGGCACTGCTTTGTCTGCCAGGCTTGACGCGCAATAGCCGCGATTTCGAGCCGGTGGCCGCTTACCTGGCGGGGCGACACCGCCTGATATGCCCTGATTTCAGAGGGCGTGGGCGATCTGATTGGGACCCGCAGCCCGAGCGCTACCAGCCGCTGACGTACGCGGCGGACATGTGGCAGCTGCTAGACGCATTCGCTGTGCCCAAGGTGATGGTGCTGGGCACCTCCCTGGGCGGTATTGTCGGCATGATGATGGCCATGCAACAGCCTGAGCGCATCGCCGGCCTGGTGCTCAACGATGTGGGGGCCTTCACCCCTCAGGCGGCATTGCTGGGGATTCGGCGCTATTTGCAGCAGGCGGGGCCGGTGGCCGGCTGGCAGGCGGCAGCTGATAGCCTGCGTGCTAATTTCGGCGCGGCGTTCAACGGGCTGAGTGATGCCGAGTGGCTCGCTTTTGCTCGCCGCCTCTATCGCGAGCGGGATGGGCGGCTGGTGCCCGACTACGATCCCGCGCTGCTGGGGCCGTTTCAGAGTGCTGGTGACCTGGATCTATGGCCACTGTTCGATGCCCTGCCTGATATGCCCGTCCTGCTGCTGCGCGGCGAGCACTCCGAGATCCTGTCAGCGGAGGTTTGTCAGCAGATGCGGGTGCGGCGGCCTGAGTTGATCTGCTGCGAGGTGCCGGGGCGCGGCCATGCGCCGCTGCTGGATGAGCCCGCCGTCCGCCAGGCGATCATGTCCTTTCTCGCCACTGCCTGACTGAGCGGGCCTGTGTCGGCGCCTCTTGCCCGGGGCTGGAGGCTGTGGGATTATCCCGGGTCATTTTTTCCCTGATCGAGAAGTCACGATGTTCAAGGTAAACGAGTATTTCGACGGCAAGGTCAAATCCATTGCCTTCCAAACCGAAACCCTGCCTGCAACGGCGGGTGTTATGGCCGTGGGTGAGTACGAATTCGGTACCTCTGTGAAGGAGTACATGACGGTGACCTCGGGTCGCCTGACCGTCAAGCTGCCCGGCGCGGCTGACTGGCAAACCTTCAAGCAGGGCGAGACCTTCGAAGTACCGGCCAACGTGAAGTTCCAGGTGCGCGCCGAGGTGGAAAGCGCCTATCTGTGCCTGTACGAAGGCTAAAACCGGCTGCTTGAGCCCGCTCCCTGTGTTGGCGAGCGGGCCAGCGGGCGAGTGGGTGGCTTTGCCATTGCGGTGGAGACACTGTTTTTCCGCACGCTGCTTCCAACTCCCTTCGAATGCCTCGTGCTGGGGCTGATCTCTTTTGCGGGCCGATGCCTGCGCTGCTAGCCCACCGCCGGCAACGACATATGATGTGGCACATCTGCCAGGCGCCAGTGTCTCGCGGCCCAGGCCAGAATGGCCTCGCAACTGTTCTGCTCCGCGCTGGGTGGCTCGGCCTGGTGGAGTAATGCCAGGCACCGCAGCAGGTTTTCCCGGGGATCGAGGCCCGCCAGTGAGGGGGCGTGATTCTGCTTGCTGAGCTTTTGCCCCTCACTATTCAGCAACACCGGCAGGTGGGCATAGTGGATGGCTGCCACGCCCAGCTGCTGCTGCAGGTAGATCTGCCGGGGGGTTGAATCCAGCAGGTCGGAGCCGCGCACAATGTGGGTGACGCCTTGTTCGGCGTCATCCACCACCACCGCCAGCTGATAGGCCATCAGCCCTTCCTTGCGCTTCAGCACGAAATCGCCCACCTCACGCGCCATGTCCTGCTCGAAGCGGCCCTGTAGAGCGTCATCAAAGCCGAGGCGGGCGTCTGGCACGCGCACCCGCCATGCCACGGGAGGGGCGGGCGGTGGCTGGCGATCGCGGCACAAGCCGGGGTAGACATCGCCCAGGGCCTTGATCTTGCTGCGGGAGCAGTCGCAGGGGTAGAGCAGGCCTTGTTGCTTCAGTCGGGCGAGGGCTGCCTCGTAGGCCTCGCCGCGCTGGCTCTGGTACATCACCTCGCCGTCCCAGTGCAGGGCATGGGCCTGCAAATCGGCCAGGATGCGCGCGCTGGCGCCGGCTTCCTCCCGCGGTGGGTCGATGTCTTCGATGCGTACCAGCCAGCGGCCAGCGCAGGCGCGGGCATCCAGATAGCTGGCCAGCGCGGTCAGCAGAGAGCCCTGGTGCAGGCAGCCGGTGGGCGAGGGGGCGAAGCGCCCGGTGTAGGGGGTATGAGGCATGTGCGTCGCGGGGAGGAGCTGCCGCAGTGCAGGAGAGGCAGGTTGAGGGTGGGCGCAGCGCCCACCCTCTTGGCCGTCAGCCGTGGATCTGCTTTTCCTTGATTTCGTCCAAGGTCTTGCAGTCGATGCACAGGGTGGCGGTGGGGCGTGCTTCCAGGCGCTTGATGCCGATCTCGGCACCGCACTCCTCGCAGAAGCCGTAGTCATCGCCGTCGATCAGCTCCAGGGTGGAGTCGATCTTCTTGATCAGTTTGCGCTCGCGGTCGCGGGCACGCAGCTCCAGGCTGAACTCTTCTTCCTGGGAGGCGCGGTCGGCGGGATCGGGGAAATTGGCCGCTTCGTCCTTCATGTGGGACATGGTGCGGTCCACTTCTTCCATCAGCTCCGACTTCCACTTGCGCAGGATGGCGCGGAAGTGATCCTTCTGGCCATCGCTCATATAAGCTTCGCCCTTCTTGGGCTTGTAGGGCTCGAAGTTCTTGAAGCTGTTCGACTTTTCTTTGTTTTCTTTTGGCATTGCAAAAGCCCTTTGTTCCAAAACAGCCACCCCGTCATCGCCATGGATGCGGGAGTGATCTATGGAAAAGTACCAGATGATTGCGATTTTCGCCAGCGTGGCGCGGTGAGCAGAGGTGTAGAGGCTGTAACGAAACTTTAGCAATGTGCGCGTAGTCTCACCTCAGCAACGACAACATTGAGGCACGAGGCCACACCATGTGGGATGCACCTTCACTGCAGGCGCTTGAAACACCCCGCGATTTGCGCGGCATCATCTCTGCCGAGGAGCTGGCCGATCTGATCGACGCCACCCTCGATATGGGCGGCGATTACTTCGCCGATAACCGGGGTGAGCTTGAACTGCTGACCCTGGTGCAACCGGGCCAGCTGCCGATCCGGCTGGCCTTCAGCCACCGCGCCCGGGAGGGCCGTTTGCTGGCCTGATCCAATTCGTCGGCCCTTGCGGTTACACTAGCACCTTTGCTCCAGACGCAGAGGTGGACAAGGTGAAGCAACGCTGGGCCAAGCGACTGAACGATATAGAGCCCTTCCGCGTGGTGGAGGTGCTCACCCGGGCCAAACAGCTGGAAGCCGAAGGGCGCGACATCGTGCACCTGGAGGCCGGCGAGCCCGACTTTGCCACCGCCCTGCCCATTATCCGCGCCGGCCAGCGCGCACTGGAAGAGGGGCACACCTACTACACCCCGGCGGCCGGTTTGCCCGCCCTGCGCCAGGCGGTGTCTGATTTCTACAAGTCAGACTACGGCCTCGACGTGCCGGTGGAGCGTATTTTCATCACCCCCGGCGCGTCCGGCGCCCTGTTGCTGATCTCCGCCTTGTTGCTGAACCCGGGCCAGGGCATGTTGCTGGCCGACCCCGGCTACCCCTGCAACCGCCAGTTCATGCGCCTGGTGGAGGGCGAGGGGCAGCTGGTGCCGGTGGGCCCCGAGCACCGCTACCAACTCACTGCCGAGCTGGTGCAACAGCATTGGCGCAGCAACAGCGTGGGGGCCCTGGTGGCCAGCCCGGCCAACCCGACCGGCACCATCCTGCAGCGGGATGAGCTGGAGGCACTGTATCGTGCGGTGGACGGCCAGGGCGGTACGCTGGTGGTGGACGAGATCTATCACGGCCTCACCTACGGCGTGCAGGCGCCGTCGATCCTGTCCATCACCCAGGATGCCTTCGTGGTGAACAGCTTCTCCAAATACTTCGGCATGACCGGCTGGCGGCTGGGCTGGCTGGTGGCACCCGAGGCGGCGGTGCCCGAGCTGGAAAAGCTGGCGCAGAATCTGTTCATCTCCATGTCGACGCCGGCCCAGTACGCCGCGCTGGCCTGCTTTGAGCCGGAGACCCGCTTGATCCTCGACGGCCGCCGGGACGAGTTCGCCCGCCGCCGGGACTACCTGCTGCCTGAGCTGCGCCGCCTGGGCTTCGAGATCCCGGTGGATCCAGAAGGGGCCTATTACTTGTATGCGGATGTCAGCAAGTTCACCGACGACAGTCAGCGTTTTTGCCTGGACTTGCTCGAACAACACGGCCTGGCCATCACCCCCGGTGCGGACTTCGGCCGCCACCGCCCCGAGCAGCATGTGCGCTTTGCCTTCACCACCGGCATGGAGCGCCTGCAGGAGGGCGTGCGCCGGCTGGAGCGGCTGTTCGGCGGATGACCTTCGACCCTCCACTGCAATCGGGCACCCTGCTGAAGCGCTATAAGCGCTTCCTGGCCGATATTCAACTGGATGGCGGCGAGCTGATCACCGCCCACTGCCCCAACACCGGCGCCATGACCGGCTGTGCCGAGCCGGGCATGCGGGTGTGGGTGCAGCCCAGCGATGACCCCAAGCGCAAGCTGAAATGGACCTGGGAGCTGGTGGATACCGGTCGAGGCCTGGCCTGCATTCATGCCAGCCGCGCCTCCAAACTGGTGGGCGAGGCCATCGCCAGCGGCGTGCTGCCGGCGCTGGGCTCAGCCGAGGGGATGAAGTACGAACCGCGCTACCCCGATGGCGAGGGGCGGGCGGACCTGTGGCTGCCGGGCGGTGGGCGCCCCACCTTCATCGAGGTGAAGAGCGTCACCCTGCTGCTGGACGCCGGGCGCGGCGCCTTTCCCGATGCGGTGAGCGAGCGCGCCACCCGCCACCTGCACAGCCTGATGCGCTTGCGGCGGGAGGGGCTGGGGGCGGCCATGGTGCTGGCGGCGCTGCACACCGGCATCGAACGGGTGGGGGCGGCGGCGCACATCGACCCGCGCTATGCCGAGGCCTTGGCGGAAGCCTGCCAGGCGGGGGTGGAGGTGCTCGGGCTGGGCATGGTAGTGGATGGCGGTGCGTTTACGCTGAACCGCCACTTGCCGGTCTACTGAGGCCTGGCGCAGGCTGGGCTTAGAGCCGGATCATCACGGCGCCATCGACAATTTCCATGTCTACAGATTCCAGCCGCTGGCCCTGGCAGGGGCCATAGATGCAGTGTCCATCCTCGATGCGGAACAGGGCGCCGTGGGTAGCGCACTGTACATACTCCTTGGTGATGTCGAGAAAATGGTCTTCCAGCCACTCCAGTGCGATGCCCAGGTGCGGGCAGCGGTTGCGATAGACGCGCACCAGCCCGTTTATCTGCACGGCAAACACGCTCTGGCCCTCGACCTCAAAGCCCCGGCTGCCGGGGTCGTGCAGGTCGTCTACGCGGCACAATCTGATCATAATCATCCTCGCCTGTCGTGCTGTTCATTCTGGTGCTGTTCTGAGCAAGCTGCAAGTCGCGAACAGCCCGCTAACCGGGGGATAACATGGCATGATTGGCTTCGATATGGCGTTGTTCAGCCACAGATAGGCAGGGCTTGGATTTCACTGCCGGCAGCGGGGGGCATCTGCTGTGAAAATTGTTGCTAAAAATCATTGGTACCCCCTTGCTTTGTCTGTATGATTGCCGCTCTTTTTGAGGGGTGGCCTTAAATCACCCCGTGGGAGGTTTGCACCAAAAAATCGCTGACTTGTCAGCGTGGGACTTTTTAAGAGGGGGCCCCACCAATGATTGAAGAATCCGTGTCCTTCGGGACCATCGCGGCGAGTGCCGAGCAGTCCAGCCAGTCCAACTCGAATTGGCAGGCACAAGCAAGTCAGCTGAATTTACCCAGCGATGACCGTCTTGACCACTTCATCGAAGGCGAGGGTTACCACTTCGCCGGCGGTCATGTGATCATCGACCTCTGGGGTGCGACAAACCTCGACAAGGCCGATATCGTGGAAGAGGCTTTCAAGGAAGCCATTCGCGTATGTAGCGCCACCCTGCTCCACATGCATTTCCATTGCTTCGAGCCCAACGGCGGCATCTCCGGCGTTGCGGTGCTGGCTGAGTCTCACATGAGCATCCACACCTGGCCAGAGCTTGGCTATGCGGCGCTGGACGTGTTCATGTGCGGTGACTCCCAGCCGATCAAATCGGTGGAAGTGTTCAAGAAGTATTTCAAGGCTGAGCGTGTAAACGTCTCCAACCTGCAGCGTGGTCGTACCGATGAGCGATAAGCCCTTTTTGCGCGAAACCCTCTACAAGCCGTGGGGTCAGACCTTCGACATGGACGAAGTCCTGTTTGAAGCCAAGACCGATCACCAGTACCTGGTGATCTTCAAGAACGGCCTGTTCGGCAACGTGATGGCCCTCGACGGCGTGATCCAGACCACCGAGGCCGACGAGTTCGTCTACCACGAGATGATGGTACACGTGCCGCTGTTTTCGCACCCGAACCCCAAGCGCGTGCTGATCATCGGCGGTGGTGACGGTGGCATCCTGCGCGAGGTGCTGAAGCACCAGAATGTTGAGCACGTCACCCAGGTCGAAATCGACGGTGCCGTGATCGACATGTGCAAGCAGTACTTCCCCAAGCACTCCGACGGTGCCTATGACAACGCGCGCGCTCACATCGTGATCGATGACGGCGCCAACTTCGTCAAGACCTGCACCGAGAAGTTCGACGTGATCATCGCCGACTCCACCGACCCGATCGGCCCCGGCGAAGTGCTGTTCACCGAAGACTTCTACGCCAACGAGAAGCGCAACTGCCTGGCCGAAGGCGGCATCATGGTGGCGCAGAACGGCGTGTGCTTCATGCAGCAGGACGAGGCGATCAACACCAAGACTCGCCTGTCTGGCCTGTATAAAGACGCCGGCTTCTACGTGGCAGCCATCCCCACCTACGTGGGTGGCTTCATGACCCTGGCCTGGGCCACCGACAACACCAGCGCGCGCGACGTCGATCTGGCTACCCTGGAGCAGCGCTTCAAGGCCAGCGGCATCAAGACCCGCTACTACAATCCCGCCATGCACAAGGCCAGCTTCGCGCTGCCTCAGTTCCTGGTGGACGCTCTGGCCG
Source organism: uncultured Pseudomonadales bacterium (assembly GCA_964649985.1). GTDB lineage: Bacteria > Pseudomonadota > Gammaproteobacteria > Pseudomonadales > CAZYQX01 > CAZYQX01. The sequence continues at coordinate 34,015 of CAZYQX010000030.1, forward strand.
GTATCTGAGCCTGAGTGGTGGTACAAAAAAGGCGCCGAAAGGCGCCTTTTTTGTGTCTGTCGTTGGGGCCGCCGCCGTGGCGATGGTGCCCAGCGGTAGCTACTTTAGTGGCTGAGCAGGAATTCCATCAGCGCCTTCTGGGCGTGCAGGCGGTTCTCCGCTTCGTCCCACACCACCGAGCGCGGGTCGTCCATCAGCGTGTCGCTGACTTCTTCGCCCCGGTGGGCGGGCAGGCAGTGCATGAACACCGCCTGTGGGTCCGCTTGGTCCATCAAGGCCGGGGTGACCTGGAAGTTGGCGAACTTGGCTTTGCGCGCCTCGGCTTCGTCTTCCTGGCCCATGGAGGCCCACACATCGGTGGTGACGAGGTGCGCGCCTTTCACCGCCGCTACCGGGTCGCGGGTGAGGATCACCCGGCTGCCGGCGGCGGCCACCAGATCGGCCCGGGGCTCGAAGCCCTCGGGGCAGGCGATGGCCAGCTCGAAATCGCACATTTCTGCGGCGTGAATCCAGGTCTGGCACATGTTGTTGCCGTCGCCGATCCAGGCCACCCGCTTGCCGCGGATGTCACCGCGCTGTTCGCGGTAGGTCTGCAGGTCTGCCAGCAGCTGGCAGGGGTGGAAATCGTCGGTCAGGGCGTTGATCACCGGCACCTGCGAGAACGCGGCAAAGCGCTCCACGATGTCCTGGCCGAAGGTGCGGATCATCACGATGTCGACCATGGAGGACAGCACGCGCGCGCTGTCTTCGATCGGCTCGCCGCGGCCCAGCTGGGTGTCGCGCGGGGAGAGGAACATGGCGTGACCGCCCAGCTGCACCATGCCGGCCTCAAAGGAGACCCGGGTGCGGGTGCTGGATTTCTCGAAGATCATGCCCAGAACGTAATTCTGGAACGGGGTAGGACAGCGGCGCTCGCGCTGGAGCTGCTTCAGCTCGATGGCGCGATCCAGCAGCCGGTCTAGCTCTGCTGGGCTGATGTCCTTGAGGGTCAGGAAATGCCTAACGGCCATGTAGCACCTGTGTTCAGTGGGCCTTGTCCCAGGCTTCGACCAACGCGCACACGCCGTCGACCACCTGATCAGCCTCTGCGTCGCTCAGGGTGAGCGGTGGCAGCAAGCGAACCACGGTGTCGTGGGTGACGTTGATCAGCAGGCCTGCGTCCAGGGCTTGGGTGACCAGCTCGCGGCAGGGGGCCTTGAGTTCGATGCCGAACATCATGCCGCGCCCGCGAATTTCCTGTACACCCTTGAGCCCGCCGAGGCGTGCCTGGAAGGCTGCCAGCATGCGCGCGCCGAGCTCGGCGGCGCGCTGGCAGATGTTGTCTTGTTCGATGGTCTGTACCACCGCCAGTGCCGCAGCGCAGGCCAGTGGGTTGCCGCCAAAGGTGGAGCCATGGTTGCCGGGCTGGAACACCTCGGCGGCCTTGCCATGGGCCAGGCAGGCGCCGATGGGCATGCCGTTGCCGAGGCCCTTGGCGGTGGACACCACGTCGGGCATCACGCCGTAGCCCTGGTAGGCGAAGTAGTGGCCGGTGCGTGCGTTGCCGGTCTGCACTTCATCCAGCATCAGCAGCCAGTCGTGCTCGTCGCAGATCTTGCGCAGCTCGCTGAGGTAGTCCTCGGCCGGGGTGCAGATGCCGCCCTCGCCCTGGATGGGTTCCACCAGAATGGCCACCACCTTGGGGTTGTTCTTGGCGATCACGCGCACGGCTTCTACATCGTTGAAGGGCGCGCGGATGAAGCCCTGCACCAGCGGCTCGAAGCCCGCCTGGATCTTGCGGTTGCCGGAGGCGGTCAGCGTGGCCATGGTGCGGCCGTGGAAGGAGCCGTCGGCCACCACGATGGCCGGGGCATCGATGCCCTTCTGGTGGCCGTACAGGCGCGCCAGCTTGATGGCGGCTTCATTGGCCTCTGCGCCGGAGTTGGCGAAGAACACGCGGTCCATGCCCGACACGCGGTGCAGGGCCTCGGCCAGTGCGCTTTGCACCGGGATCTGGTACAGATTGGAGGTGTGCAGCAGCTTGCCGGCCTGCTCGCAGATGGCGCGGGTCACGGCAGGGTGGGCGTGGCCCAGGTTGCAGACACTGATACCGGAAAGGGCGTCCAGGTAGCGTTTGCCGGTGGTATCCACCAGCCACGCGCCTTCGCCGTGGGTGAAGCCCACCGGCAGCCTTCCGTAAGTGTTCATCAGAGCGTCTGACGCCATTGGCGAATCCTTGTTGCAATACAGCCCGACTTGCCCGGGGTTTTTCGCGGGAAAACGACCATCATAGAACCTCGCCTGCCGCTTGGCAACGCAGGCACTGCGCATGGCTGCGCTACTTCTTATAATAGGCGCTTCAATGGGCGGGCGGAGGTGAGTGTGAACAGCATCGAACTGGGGATCTTCGCCAGCCGCATCGAGTCGGTCTGCGACGAGATGGGGGCGGTGCTGCGCCGCGCCGCCTTCTCGCCCAATATCAAGGACCGGCTGGACTTCTCCTGCGCGGTGTTCGATGCGCGCGGCGAGCTGTGTGCCCAGGCCGCCCACATCCCGGTGCATCTGGGCAGCATGGCCTATGCCATGCGCGACATCGCCCGCGCGGTGGCCTGGCGCGAGGGCGAGCAGATCGTGCTGAATGACCCCTTTCTCGGTGGCACCCACCTGCCGGATGTGACGGTGATCGCGCCGTTGTTCGTGGCGGGGGAGCTGGTGGCCTTTGTTGCCAACCGCGCTCACCACGCCAACATCGGTGCGGATACCCCGGGCTCGATGCCGCTGTCATCCCGGCTGGAGGAGGAGGGCGTGGTGATACCGCCCACCCCACTGGTGCGCGGCGGCCAACTCCAGCGCGAGGTGCTTGCGCGTTTGTGCAGCCTGGCGGCGGATGACCCGGCGCTGGAGCTGCGCGGGGCGGATTTCGTGGCGCAGGTCAGCGCCAACCAGTCGGGCCGGGAGCGCCTGGCCGCCCTGATCGACGGTCTGGGCAAGGCGGGCTTCGAGGCCGGCGTCGCGGCGCTCAACGACTACGGCGAGCGGCTGGCCCGGGCGGCGTTGGCAGAGCTGCCGCGTGGGGAGTATCACTTCTGCGACTACCTGGAGGATGACGGCCAGGGCGGGCAGGACATCCCGTTACAGGTGTGCCTGCGGGTCTCGCTGCAGGGTATCGAGGTTGATTTCAGCGGCACCGGCGCTCAGGTGGCGGGCAATCTGAACTGCCCGCTGTCGGTGGCCGCCGCCGGGGTTTACTACGTGTTCCGCTGCCTGTTGCCGCCCCAGGCGCCGGCCTGCGCCGGCACCTTCAGGCCGATCACGCTCAGCGCGCCCGAGGGCTGCCTGCTCAATGCCCGCCGGCCGGCTGCGGTGGCGGCCGGCAATGTGGAGACCTCCATGCGGGTGGTGGATGCGCTGCTCGGCGCGCTGGCGCAGGCGGTGCCGGAAAAAGTGTGTGCGGCGGGGCAGGGCACCATGAACAACCTGGCCATGGGCTCGGCGGATGCCGCTGGGCGCTGGGACTACTACGAGACCCTGGCCGGCGGCATGGGCGGCAGTGCGGCGGCCCCAGGCTTGAGCGGGGTGCAAAACCACATGACCAACACCCTCAACACGCCGGTGGAAAGCCTGGAGTGCCACTACCCCTTGCGGGTGTTGCGCTATGCCTTGCGGCGTGGCTCGGGGGGCGCGGGCGCCCAGCCTGGGGGCGATGGCCTGGTGCGGGAGGTGGAATTCCTGGCGCCGGCCACCGTGACCCTGCTCACCGAGCGCCGGCGGCTGGCGCCGTGGGGGCTGGCTGGTGGCGCGGCGGGCGCTACCGGGTGCAATCTGCTAAACGGACAGCCGCTGCCGGCCAAGGTGTGTTTTGCGGCCGAGCAGGGCGATGTGCTGCGGGTGGAGACGCCGGGGGGCGGAGCCTGGGGCGCACCGGGCTGATGTCGATCGGCCCAGGCAGCCAAAATTCCCGCCATTTGCCCGGCTAAAGCCTGAGCAAACCAGTGGGACTTTGCGTTATACTGGCGCCATTGTTGTCCACGCCTTTGACAGGTCCCCCATGGATATCCTCGACGTCATCAAGCAGCAGATCGAAAGCAACCCGGTGATCCTCTACATGAAGGGCTCGCCCAACATGCCTCAGTGCGGCTTCTCTGCCCGCACCGTGCAGGCCTTGATGGAGTGCGGCGAGCGCTTCGCCTACGTGGATGTGCTGAGCAACCCCGAGATTCGCGCCAACCTGCCCAAGTACGCCAACTGGCCTACCTTCCCCCAGCTGTGGGTGAACGGCGAGCTGGTCGGTGGCTGCGACATCGTTACCGAGATGCACGAGCAGGGCGAGCTGAAGCCCTTGGTGGCCGGCGCTGCCAAGCCTGAGTAATCGGCTGCCTGCACACGACAAAACGGGGGCTGAGGCCCCCGTTTTGTTTACTGCGCGCCTTACTCGTCCATCTGGCTCTGCAGGTAGTTTTGCAGGCCGACGCTCTGGATCAGGCTCAACTGGGTTTCGATCCAGTCGATGTGCTCTTCCTCTGAGGCCAGGATGTTCTTCAGCAGATCCCGGCTGACGTAATCGCCCACCGTCTCACAGTGTTTGATGCCTGCCTTGAGATCGGGCACGGCCTTCAGCTCCAGTTTCAGGTCGCACTCCAGCATTTCCTGCACGTTCTCGCCGATCAGCAGTTTGCCCAGATCTTGCAGGTTGGGTATGCCCTCCAGAAACAGCACGCGCTCCACCAGCTGGTCGGCGTGTTTCATTTCGTCGATGGATTCGTGGTACTCGTGGTCGGCCAGGCGTTTGAATCCCCAGTTCTTCAGCATCCGCGCGTGCAGGAAGTACTGGTTGATGGCGATCAGTTCGTTGGCGAGAGCGGTGTTCAGATGCTGAATGACCTTGGCATCACCTTTCATTGGCCTGACTCCATGGGGTGGGCGGTGCTGAAAGTCTGGTGCAGGCTTGAGGCTTCGTCAACGCAGGCTCAGGGGCTCATGCGACGGCGTAGAAAAGGTCGTCTGCCTGACGGGCGCTGGTTTCGTTGAGGCGGTTGCGGATGATTTCCTTGGCCATTACGCCACACTTGCCGCATTGGGCGGCCACCCCCAGGCACTCGCGCACTTCCCGCAGGCTGGAGGCGCCACCATCGACGGCGGCGCGGATCTGGCGGTCGGTGATTCCCTGGCAGAGGCAGACGTACATGGCGGTGCGTTCCGGCTGGTCAACTATTGATCAAATTGTGCTGTTGCTGATTATCAATGTCAAGTGCGAATAATTATCAATAAGTAAAATTTCGGCTACACCATAATAATCAAAGGGTTAATGTGCTCAAGCTCTGAAAAAATATTCGGTGTCGCATGGGATTGTCATGCTGGCGGGTGTATTATTCGAGAGTCTGTCGGGCATGAGCTAGACTTAGCGTCCCTGTCCCGACACGTATGTCAAACCTACTGGAGGTTGTTCTAATGGGAGTTCTCGTCGGTAAACCCGCACCCGATTTCACCAGCTCCGCCGTGCTTGGCACTGGCGAGATCGTCGATGGCTTCAAGCTGTCTGACGCGATCAAGGGCAAATACGGCATCGTGTTCTTCTATCCGCTGGACTTCACCTTCGTGTGCCCGTCCGAGCTGATCGCCGTTGATCACCGCATGGACAAGTTCAAGGAGCTGGGCTGTGAAGTGATGGGTATCTCCATCGACTCCAAGTTCACCCACAACGCGTGGCGCAACACCCCGATCGATCAGGGCGGTATCGGCCCTGTGAAGTACACCCTGGTGGCTGACATCACGCACGACATCTGCCGCTCCTACGACGTTGAACTGCCTGCTGGCGTTGCCCTGCGCGGCGTGTTCATCATCGACAAAAACGGTGTTGTGCGTTCGCAGATCATCAACGACCTGCCGCTGGGCCGCAACTTCGACGAAGTTATCCGCCTGGTAGAAGCCCTGCAGTTCCACGAAGCCCACGGCGAAGTATGCCCTGCCGGCTGGAACAAGGGTGACCAAGGCATGAAGGCGAACCCCGCCGGTGTTGCCGAGTACCTGGCGGCCAACGCTGCCAAGCTGTAATGGGCATTGCCCGCGCCCGCTTCGGTGGGCGCAACAAAAAAGCCGCGACTAGTTCGCGGCTTTTTTGTTTTCATGGGCGCAGAAGGGCTTATGCTGAGCCGCCCACCCGGGCGCGCCCCAAGCGGCGGTGCTCCGCCAGCACATTGATGTAGTTCCCCGCCACCATCAGCAGGGCGCCGAGCAGCACCCAGCCATCCACCCGCTCGTGATACACCACATAGCCCAGCAGGCCGATCAGCGGCAGGCGCATGAAGTCCAGCGGGACCACCACCGAGGCATCGGCCAGGGCCAGGGCCCGGGTCAGGCAGTAGTGGCCGAGCAGGGCGCTGGCGCCGATCACCAGCAGCCAGGGCCACAAGTAGGCGGGGGGATGTTGCCAGTGCAGCAGGGCCGGGGCGGTGCCCAACAGCAGTTGCAGCAGATTCATCCAGAACAGGATGGTGAGGGTGCTGTCCTGCGCGGTGAGCCGCTTGGTGAGGATGTGGGTGAGGGCATAGGCCATGGCAGCCCCCAGCACCGCCAGCGCGGCGGGATGAATGCTGGCCACCCCGGGCCGCAGCACCAGCAGAATGCCGCTGAACCCCAGTACCAGCGCCAGCAGCCGGGGCAGGCTCATGCGCTCCCCCAGCATGGCCCAGGCCAGCAGGGCGGTCCAGATCGGTACGGTGAACTCGATGGCGACCACCTGTGCCATGGGGAGCAGGGCGATGCCGTAGACCCAGCCAAACTGCCCGCCCAGGTGAACGGTATTGCGCAGCAGGTGGCGGCCAGGTTGGCGGGTGAGTGCGAAGCGGGTGCCGAAGTGAAGCAACAGCAGCAGGGTGATGGCCAGCCCCACCAAGCTGCGGAAGAACAGCACCAGCCACGGGCTGAGCACGGCGGTGAGCTCCTTGGCGGCCACCGTCATGGCCATGAAGCTCAACAGCGCGCCGGCCATCCACAGCACCGGGCGCCACATGGCGGAGTGTGCGAACGCTACCACTCGATGCCGGCCTGGGCCTTGACGCCGAGGCGGAAGGCGTGGCGTTCATCGTCGATCACGCTGATGGTGTCGGCGATGTCGAGGATCTCCCGGGCGCAGCTGCGGCCGGTGACGAACACGCTCATGTGGCGCGGGCGCTGCTTGAGGGCCTCTACCACCAGCGCCACCGGCAGATAGCCGTATTTGATGGCGTAGCTGATCTCGTCCAGCACCACCATGTTCAAGCTGGCATCCGCCAGCATGCGCGCGGCCACCTGCCAGGCTTCCATGGCGGTGGCGGTGTCGGCCTCCCGGTTCTGGGTTTCCCAGGTGAAGCCGTGGCCCATGACGTGGAAGTCCACCCGCGGGTGATCCTTGAAGAACAGGTATTCGCCGGTGTCGACCTTGCCTTTGGTGAACTGCACCACGCCGCCGCGCTGGCCGTGGCCGACCGCTCGCAGCAGGGTGCCGAAGGCGGAGGAACTCTTGCCCTTGCCGTTGCCCTTCATCACGATCAGCACGCCGCGCTCTTCAGTGGCTTCGGCGATGCGGGCATCCACCAGCGCCTTGCGCTTCTGCATGCGCTGCTTGTGGGCGTCTTCGCTTGGGTTGTTCATGTGGCCGGGCCTGTCGCAAGTGTGGGCCCGCATGATAGCCGGCGCTTCAGACCCAGACAATTTCGCCGTTGTCGTAGTGGCGTTGGGCACCCTCCACCAGCGCGGCTTCGCTGTCGCGCCGGGCCAGCAGGCCGGGTTGGTGGGTGTCGATCCAGAGGCGCTTCATGGCGCGCAGTTGCGCGGCGATGCCGGCCAGGTCGCCCTGGGCCACCAGCGGCACGATGGCTGCCATTTCCTTGCGGCGTTGGCCGTCGAGTTTGGCGCCGCGGTTGTACACCAGGGAGACCAGGGCCGCCTGGGCATCCGCCGGCAGCTGCGCGGTGCCCGGGTAGGCTAGCAGGGTCAGCCGGGCGAACTCTGGCAGGGTGCGGTGAAAAAACACCCGCCCTGCGGCCTCCAGCGGAATGCGCAAGTCGCTCAAGCTGGGGATCAGCGCCCGGGCCGCAGAGCCTTTGGCGCCACAGGCGCCGGCCAGGCGGTCAAGAACCGCAGCGGGCAGTTGCGGGCCCCAGTCGTCCCGCAGCTGGGTAGTGCTGCGGTAGCCGAGGTCGTAGCCGATGCCGATGGTGACGCCGCTCTCGCCCTCGGGCCAGCTGGGGCAGGCCAGGCGGTTGGCGTAGTGGCGTGGGGAGGTGACCTCGTACTGCACCAGGGCGATGATGCCCCGGCGCGATAGCTGCAGGCTGTGCCTCGGGCTGGCCTCGCCAGGCAGCTCCCAGGCCCACAGGGCCAGTTCCAGGGCGTCCAGGGTGATATTGCCCACCACGCCGTCGTCATTTAGCCCCAGCCAGCGCTGCAGGGCGCGGGTGCGCTGGTCGCTGTTGCCCTGGTTGGGGATGGGCAGCCGCGTGCTCAGGGCCTCGAGGGTGGGGAGATCCCACTGGCCGCTGGCGGGAGCGCCACAGCGTCGCTGCAGCTGGCGGAGGCGTTCGGCTTTCTGGGCGTCGGCGGGCATGGTGGGCATCCTGTCGCTGAGGTATTCCGGTGGTCTATGGTGCTCTCGACCGGCGGCGGCTGGCAAGTGATCCCGGTCAGCTTTTGGCGCGGCGCAGTTTGTGCAGCAGGCGATCCAGGGCGTTGGCGAACTCGGTCTTGTCGCGGTCGCTGAAGGCCGCGTTGCGGCTGTTGAGCTGATAGGCGCCGCGCATGTCCTCCATGAAGTTGCGCATGGAGAGGCGCGGGCCGATGTTGTTCTTGTTGAGCTCCTCGCCGCGGGTGTTGAGCACCGCCACCTGCTTCTCGATCAGCCGTGCCGCCAGCGGGATGTCGCCGGTGATGGCGAGGTCGCCGGCTTGGGCTTGTTCCACCAGGTAGTGGTCGGCCTCGTCGAAGCCGTGGCTCACCACCACACTGCGAATCCAGGGCTGGGGCGGCGTATTGAGGGGCTGGTTGGCCACCAGAATCACCGGGATCTGCAGGCGCTGAGAAGCGCGGAAGATCACATCCTTGATGGGGTTGGGGCAGGCGTCGGCGTCGATCCAGATTTGCATGTTATAGCCGGAGTGTGATGAGCGGTGAGCAGGGGGAGATGGCCGGGGATGTTGGCAGAGTAAGCTTCGTTGCCCACAAAAAAGGCGAGGGGGATGCCCTCGCCTTAGCGCCTGTTCGGACGCCGCCTTTTACAGCAGCTCGATGGCCATGGCGGTGGCTTCACCGCCGCCGATGCACAGGCTGGCCACGCCGCGCTTGCCGCCGGTGCGCTGCAGGGCGTACATCAGGCTGAC
>CAZYQX010000031.1:0-42941 GCA_964649985.1 uncultured Pseudomonadales bacterium
CGTCGCCGTAGGGCGCCATGCCCATCACCTTGTATTCGCCATCCAGCATCTCGAAGCCGAGGTACTCGGTGAGGGCGCCGTAGAGGCCACCCAGGGAGTCCGGATCATAGAACTCCTTGATCTTGTGGATCTTGCCGTTTTCACCGTAACCAAAGAAGGTGGTGGCGTACTCGCCCTTGCCGTCGATGCCGAGGATGGCGGTCTTTTCCTTGAAGCCGCTGCAGTAGTAAGCGCTGGCGGCGTGGGCCAGGTGGTGCTCCACCGCTTCGATCTTCACCTTTTTGGGATCGATGCCCAGCTGCTGCAGGGTCCACACCACCTGCTGGCGGTAGCGGCGATAGCGGCGATTGCCGTTGAAGATGGCATCCAGCGCGCGATCCGGGGCATACCAGTAGCGCTTGGCATAGTGCCAGCGGGCCGGCTCCAGGATGGAGATGGGTGCAAAGGGAATCGCCACCACCTGCACATCCGATGGCTTGATGCCGGCCTGCTGCAGGCAGAACTTGGCCGCCTCATAGGGCATGCGGTTTTTGGCGTGCTTGTCGCGCACAAAGCGCTCTTCTTCTGCAGCCGCCACCAGTTTGCCATCGATGTAGAGGGCTGCGGAGGGGTCGTGACTGAGGGCGCCGCTCAGGCCAAGTACGATCAGTGACACGTTATGCCTCGTTCAATCCAGTGTGGGCAGCTGGTCATCCAGCTGACGGTATAGCGGCGAGCCCGCCGGCCAGTTGCGCAGAAAGCGCGCCCGATCCACGGCGTAAGCCCGCCTGAAACTGCGATCGCAGTCATGCTGCCGGGTCGCATCCAGGTCAATCAGCAGATAGCGCCCCTCACTCCAGAGCACGTTGTTGCCCTTGAGGTCGCCATGGCTGATGCGGTGCCGCACCAGCCCGTTGAAAATACGAAGAATTTCCGCCAGCTCCTGCTCGGGTAGGGGCTCGGCCGGATTCAAGCGCGCAAGTATATCCTGTCCGCCGAGGTATTCGTTAACCAGATAAGCGCGCCCCCGCAGCGGCCCCCAGCGACACTCCCGCATGGCCAGCGGCTCCGGGGTGGGAATACCCAGAAAGCGCAGGCGATGCCCCTCGCGCCAGCTCTGGGCTGCTCGGCTCTGCCGCCAACAACGCTTCAGGCGATGCCCCAGGCTTTTCATGTTGTAGCGTTTGAGCACCACCGGCTGGCCACTTGCATCGACCACGGCCACCGTGGCACTTCCGCCCAGTTTGAGAGCCCGCCCCTGGGCGATGGCATCATCCGCTCCCGCCAGCACCGGCGCCAGCAAGGCCTGCCAGGGCCGCTCAAAACGTTCCAACGCGTGCCAGCCCTGTCGCGCAGCAAACAGCGAGCAATCGCGCTCGACCTTGGCCATGTAATCGCGCACCCGCCATCGAATCCAGTAGCGCAGCGCTTTTTCAACCGCCGCAAGCGCCAGTGCCGGTGCCTTGGGCTGCTGCAGGTAGACCGCCAACAGCCCGGGCACGTCGGCCTGCTGCTCCAGCGGCCCCTGCGCCAATAAATCGCCGAGATTGTGAGCGCAGCGGCGCTTGGAAAAGCCGCCGAAGGCAGGCTGGCGCACACTGCCGGCATCCACCAGCCACAGCTGCTCATCACTGACCAGCAAATTGCCCCAGTGGAGATCCACATGCAACACGCCATGGGCATGCAGGCGAGCACAGGCCACGACCGCCGCCTGCAACCATTGCTGCCGCAGGGGCTCGGCGGCAGCCGGCCAAGCCTGATCCAGGGGGATAGCCCCCTCCAGATACTCAAACTGTACCCAACCGAGACCCGCCTGCTCTCCCTGCCCCTGCAACGCGGCACAACTGACGCCGGCCTGTTGCATCACGGCCGCGCCACGCCATTCGCGCCGCCAGTCCCGGCGCCCGTGGCGGCCGCAAAAGAACTTGAGCAGTATCGCGCGCTCGCCCTGCCTGGCACGCGCCACATAGCGGCGACCGGGCAACACCCGCAACCAGGACTCCAGCACCACCTCGCCCGCCCCGAGCGCGACGTGCAGCGGCAGTGCGATGTCGCGCCGCCCCGAACGCAACAGGGCACTGAATGCGTCGATATCCAGCCGCGTCAAAGCGCCCCCCCATAGCGCAGCTGGCGCACATGCAGCTTCTGCCGACGCTGCTCCAGACGCCACCACAATGCCGCGTTCTGCTTCAGGGCCTCCCGCAAGCCGCGCCCGTCGTAGCGCCGAACAAAGCGCAGCAGATCCCGCCGGGTCAGGCCGATATCCATCGCCGAGTAATAAAGCGCGCCCAAATCCTTCAGGCGCCAGTGGCCGGGCAAAGGCTGCCGCACCCGCACCCGGTGCAGGTCGATGACAGACAGCTTGATCTGCTCCGGACTGGGGGGCTGGGAGAGATCCAGCAGGAAGTGACAGATATAAAAATCCTGGTGATTGACACCATGTGCGTGCAGGGTGCGGGCGATATCGGCAACGCGGTCGATGATGGCCCACTTGAGGCGCGGCGCAGGCGGCTGATGGGGCCAGTCGCGACAGTAGTCCTCAAGGCTGACGGCGGGGGCGATCTCCTCAGTGATCAGAAAGGATGACTGCCGGGCGGGATTGCGGCCGCGCTCAGCAAAGGCCACCGCCTTCATGGTGGGTACCCCCAAGCGCTCAAATAACTGGATCGCCCGATATTCATTGCCCGCGCCCAACACCGGGGCCTTCAGGGTCAACAGGTTTTTGAAGATTTCCCGCCAGCCCACACCAACGTGGGTCTTGGCAAAATAGGCCCGGCCGTCCATCTCGAAACGAAAGGTGCGCCGCCCCTTCACCGAGCGGAACACCTCGCCCTCCAGGCGCGCGACAGCCTCGAAGGCATCTTGCCCCACCCAGGCACTGGCAAAAGGTTCTTTCAGGATCGGCAACACACGCACTCTCGGCCTGTCGCAAACCGATCATGGTGCAGCAAAGCACCCGCCCGCCTCAATGCAATAATGCCGGGATAGCCCGCCGCCCGACTAACGGGCGATTGCAAGTGAGACTATAAATCAATACATTAGGCCTCCTATAAAGGCCAGGGCAGCTTCGAGGCCCACACCCGGCGAAAAGTCCAGGAAGACCACCGGCTCATGACGTATACAGCCCGCAAATCGACACCCCAGCGCTTTCTGGGCCTCATCTTCGTCGCCCTGTTTCATGTCGTGGTCATCTACCTGCTGGTATCCGGCCTGGGCAAATCCATTGTGGAAGTGGTCTCCGGCCCAATCGAAACCAAGGTCATTGAAGAGCTGACCCAGGAATCGGAACCGCCCCCTCCTCCACCGCCGGAATTCACGCCTCCGCCAGCCTTCGTGCCGCCTCCTGAGCTGAACATTGCCGCCGAGGTGGCCCCGCAGCAGACCACCGCCATCACCCAGGTGCAGAGCAAGGTGGCAACACCTCCGCCGCCGCCCAAGGCGGATGTGGTGACCGCGCCGCGCAGCGACCCGAAGCGCCCCGTCACCCAACCGCCCTACCCGCCCACCTCCAGCCGGCTGGGTGAGGAAGGCGTGGTCATCCTGGACCTCTACGTACTGCCGGACGGCAAGGTAGGGGATGCCCGGGTGCGCACCAGCAGTGGCTTCCCGCGGCTGGACGAGGCCGCCGTGAAGGAGGCCAAACGCCGCTGGAAATTCATCCCCGGCACGCGCAACGGCACACCGGAAGCCGCCTGGATGCAGCTCAAGGTACGCTTCCAGCTCGGCAAATAGCATTCATCGGATAAACGCACACGGAACCCCTACCATGACCAGCAAGCGCATTTCCGCCTGGACACTGGCCACCGCCCTCACCGCCGCCCTGGCCGGCCACCCCGCCCTGGCCCAGGACGCCGCACAACCTGAAGCCGCCCCAGCGCCTGCGACAGCCCCGGCACTGCCCAGCGTGCCGGTCGACCCCGCCCAGGCCGTCGCCCCGGTGGCCGAAGCCCCCGCGACCGCCGCAGCAGCCCCAGCGCCCAGCGATGCCACCCAGGCCGCCACCGCCGCCAGCACCGAGGTGGTGGAAAACCCCTATGGTCTGGACGCCCTGTGGAAACAAGGTGACTTCATCGCCAAGGGTACCCTGATCATCATGGGCATCATGTCCATGGTCACTTGGTACCTGCTGTTCACCAAGCTGTGGGAGCAGGCCCGCCTGTTCAAGCAGGCCCAGGAGGCCCGCGTACTCTGGGAGGCCAAGAGCCTGGAAGAAGGCGTGCAGAAGCTATCCGCCGACAGCGCCTTCCGCGGCATGGTGGAAGACGGCCTGAAGGCCCTGAAACACCACGACGGCCGCCTCACCGACCAGATCGACCTGCAGCAGTGGGTCAACATGACCATGCAGCGCGGCGTCGACAGCGTGCAGAGCGAGCTGCAAAACGGCCTGGCTTTCCTGGCCACGGTGGGCTCCACCGCCCCCTTCATCGGCCTGTTCGGCACCGTGTGGGGCATCTACCACGCCCTCATCGCCATCGGCATCGCCGGCCAAGCCAGCATCGACAAGGTGGCCGGCCCGGTGGGCGAAGCGCTGATCATGACCGCCATCGGCCTGGCCGTGGCGGTGCCCGCCGTGCTCGGCTACAACTGGCTGGTGCGCCGCAACAAGCTGGTGATGGAGGGCGTGCGCCGCTTTGCCGGCGATGTGCACGCCTACCTGCTGATCGGCGTGCGCCTCGAACAGCGCCAGTAAGCCGGGAGAGCCAGCATGGCCATGCACCTGTCCTCGGACGATGAAGACGAGCTGAACAGCACCATCAACACCACCCCCTTGGTGGACGTGATGCTGGTGATCCTGATCATCTTCCTGATCACCGTGCCGGTGGTGATCCGCACCGTGCCGGTGGAGCTGCCCAAGGCCAGCAACGCCGCCACCCAGACCAAACCGGAAAACATCGTCATCGCCGTCAACCAGGACGGCGAGGTGTTCTGGAACGACAAGCGGCTGGAAAACAACGCCAGCCTACTGGACTTCCTCAAGCAGGCAGCGGTACAGGTGCCCCAGCCCGAGGTTCACATCCGCGGCGACCAGGCCTCCCGCTATGAACACGTGGGGCGGGTGGTGCTGAACTGCCAGCGGGCCGGCATCCGCAAGATCAGCTTCATCACCGAACCCGCGCGCGGCTGAGGAGTACGCCCATGGCCATGAACCTAGGCCCCGACCGCGACGACGACAGCGGCATGATGGTGGAGATGAACACCACGCCGCTGATCGACGTAATGCTGGTGCTGATCATCATGCTGATCATCACCATCCCGATCCAGACCCACTCGGTGAAGCTGGACATGCCCCAGCCCAATAGCGCGCAGCCCCCCCAGCCGCCGGAAGTCATCAAGCTGGATGTGGACTTCGACGGCACCCTGCTGTGGAACGGCAACGTCATCCCCGACGGCGACACCCTCAAGCAGTATCTCTCCGCCGCCGCGGCCATGAACCCGCAGCCGGAATTGCACCTGCGCCCCAACAAGCTGGCCAAATACGATGTGGTGGCCAAGGTACTGGCCGCCGCCCAGCGCGCCAACCTGCAAAACATCGGCATCGTCGGCAACGAACAGTTCATGGAATAAGCGATGAAATCACTTAAAGCCCTCGCCCTGGCCTGCACCCTGCTTGCGGCCAGCCCGCTGGCCAGCGCCGAACAGACCCTCAGCCCCAAGGTCGGCAAGCCCCTGCAGCAAGCCCAGCAGCTGGCGAAGGCGAAGAAATTCAAGGAGGCCATGGCCAAGGTGCGCGAGGCCCAGGCCATCAGCGGCAAGACTGCCTATGAAGAGAGCGTGGTCAACGAATTCGCCGCCTATGTCGCCACCAACATGGGCGACTACGCCAGCGCCGCCGACGCCTACGAGCGCGGCCTGCCCGGCACCGCCGCCAGCGACCTCCCCCAGCGCCTGAGCAGCCTGACCCAGCTCAACTACCAGGCCAAGCGCTATGCCAAAGCCGTGCAGTTCGGCAAGCGCTACCTCAAGGAGGTCGGCGCCAGCACCGATATCGCCCTACTGGTGGCCCAGGCCCAATACCTGCAAGCCGACTACGCCGGCGCCACCAGCAGCAGCGAGGCGCTGATCCGCATGGCGCAGAAGGCCGGCAAGCCGATCAAGGAGGACTGGCTGGTATTGCTGCGCAGTGCCCAGCACCAGGCCGGCAAACCCGAAGCCGCCGCCAACACCCTGGAACAACTGCTGGCCATCGCCCCCAAACAAGCCTACTGGACAGACCTGTTCGCCATCCGCGAGCGCGAGATGCGCGGCAATGATCGCCAGACCCTCGCCCTGCTGCGCCTCAAGCGCGCCACTGGCAGCCTGAGCAACAAAGACTACACCGAGCTGACCGAACTGGCCCTGGCCTCCGGCCTTCCGGGCACCGCCCAGAGCGCCCTGGAAGAGGGAATGCACAAGGGCGCCGTGAGCGGCGACCGCGCCCAGCGCCTGCTGGCCATGGCCAAAACCCAGGCGGCCGAGGACAAGACCAGCCTGGCCAGCCAGTTAAGCCAGGGCCAAGCGGCCAACAGCGGTGAACAGCTGGCCGCCGTAGGCGCCGCCTATCTCAGCTACGGCCAGCCGCAGCAGGCCATCACAGCCTTGCAGGCGGGTTTGAAGAAGGGCCAACTCAAAGCCGCCGACGAAGTCCAGCTGCAGCTGGGCGAGGCGCTCTACGCCAGCGGCCAGAAGGCCCAGGCCGCCGCCGCCTTCAAGGCCGTGCCCAGCAGCTCGAAACTGGCCACCACCGCGCGGCTATGGGGCTTGCTCTGCACGCGCTGAGGGAAATTTGCGCCAGCGCATTTCCCTGCTGGCGGGCTGAGCGCCATAACTACAACAGCTTCTTAGCACCTGTTCACGCGACCAGGCCGGGGCTAAAGGGCAAGCGCGCAATGCAACACATCCGTGTTCAGCCCGCCAGCACTCACTGAGCCGCAACCTGCAACAAGGCCAAGCATGCACAGCGAAGATGAAAAAGCCCTGATCTACCAGCTCAGCCTGCGCATGGGCGCCACCCACGCGCGCCAGCGGCTGGGCATAGAGCGGGAAAAAGAGGCACGCATCTTCGGCCAGGGCCTCAACTTTTTTCACATCGAGAACTGGTATTCCATCCACGGTGTAATACGGGGCTGCCTGCGCCTGGCCGGCTTGCTCAAACGCGGCCAGCACAACACCCGCCGCCACGCCATTCGCCACAACCGCGTGATCATCCCGGGCTTGCCCCTGCCTTTCGAGGGCTTGCGCCTGCTGCACCTGAGCGATCTGCACGTCGACATGGACGCCGAGGCGTTACAGGCGCTGATCGACAGCGTAAAACCGCTGGAATACGACCTCTGCGTGCTCACCGGCGACTACCGCAAGAACACCTTTGGCGACGTCAGTGGCGCCTTGGCGGGCATGGCGCGGCTGCGCCCTCACCTCAAGGGCGAGCCCCTGGCGGTGCTCGGCAATCACGACAGCATCCGCATGGTGCCCGGGCTTGAAAACATGGGTTATCGGCTGCTGCTGAACGAACACGCGGTGCTGGAGCGCGAGGGAGAAAAGCTCTATGTGGCCGGGGTGGACGACGCCCACTACTACCGGGTCGACAACATGCAGAAGGCCGCCGAAGGCATTCCAGACGAAGCCGTCAAACTGCTGCTGTGCCACACCCCCGAGGTGTTCCGCCAGGCCGCCCATGCCGGCTTCGACCTGTTCCTCTGCGGCCACACCCACGGCGGCCAGATCTGCCTGCCCGGCGGCATACCCGTGACACTGGACTCCAACTGCCCGCGCTTCGTCGGCCGGGGCCGCTGGCGCCACCACGCCATGCAGGGCTACACCTCGGTAGGGGCGGGCACCTCAGTGGTCAACGTGCGCCTGAACTGCCCACCAGAGGTGACCCTGCACACCCTGAGCCGTGGCCGTTGACCACCGGCCGAGATCAACGCAGGGTACGCCTTACTCCGCCGCAGGCCGCTTCAACACCAACCCCGCCGACTTGTAGGTGAGGATCACCTCGTCATGTTGGTTTAACAGCGTGCTCACCGACACCAGAATGCCCATGCCGGGTTTGGAACTCGATTCCCGCTTGGACTCCACATAGCCCACCGCGCGCACCCGATCCCCCGCGCGCAGAGGCGTGGGCATGCGCATGCTTTCGATGCCCAGCCCGCCCACCATCGCCAGCGGGGCCACCTCGCTCTCGGTCTGTAATTTGGTCAGAATGGCGTAGCTCTGCGTGCTGGAGCCGATCAGGCCAGTGGGCCAGTGGCTGGCCGCCGCTTCATCGATGTGAATGGGCCGCGGGTCCCACTGCCTGGAGAAGGCCATCATCTCCTCCTTGTCTACCAGATACTCTGGGCTCTCATGGCGCTGCATGAGTTCGACGTCTTCGTAGTAAATCAACTGACAACTCCACCGTTTGCACAACACAATTCAACGCTTGTTAGAGCAGGCCGGGGATCACCGCCCGCCGCGCGGCAGGATAGCCTGCACCAAACTGCTGGCGATACCAGCGGTGCGTCAGCAGCGCCTGAGCCAGCAAGGGCAAGCCCACCCACAGCGCATACACGGCGCCCGGCAGCGACCAGGTCATCAGGGCAAACCCCAGCCACTCGACCATCTCGCCAAAATAGTTCGGGCAGGACACCCAGCGGAAAAATCCTCCGTGGGGGATTTTATAACCCGACTCACCCGGCTTGCGCAGCCGGATCAGAATATTGTCCGAACTCACATTGATCCAGAAGCCCGCCGCAAACAGCAGCAGCCCGAGGATGAAACGCGGATCCCACAGCCAGTCTTCGGGATAACTGCGCAAGGCGCCGAAGTAGTAACCGATCAGATAGCCGTTGACGATGTAAAACACCATCGAAGACAACACCGTGCCCACCGGCATGGTCTTGCCTTGCACCTTGATCCTATAGGGGTAGATCAGCGCCCGATGGGTGTAGTGGAACACAAACACCCCCACCATCACGCTGGGCAGCAACTGCAGTGCGGGCGTGGACGCCAGGTAGAAATAGAGCACCGACAACAACACCGGTGCCTCCATGATGATCCAGCCGGCACGTTTGTTGATGCGCCCGAAGCGCCCTGATCCAGTCGCCACATCCATCCGATTGCTGATCGGCAACCTGCGGGAAAGGTGAATGCCCAGCGCCGACAACAGGCTCATCGCAGCCCAGACATGCAAAAATGTCCAGTAGTGTTCGGCGGGCAGCGACAACAAGGCCTCCACGGTGTGCCTCAGTCACGCCCGGCAGAGGAAGGCTTCAGCTCCGACAGCCAGCCGAGGATGTCCGCCGCCCCCTGCTCGTGCTCGGCGATCGGCCCCATGGTGCCGATGAAGCCATGCTGGGCATCAGCATAGTGGCAGTGCCGCACCGCCACCCCCTGCTCGGCCAGGCGGCGTGCATAGGCCAATCCTTCATCCCGCAAGGGATCGCGCCCGGCGGTGATCACCAGCGCAGGAGGCAGGCCGACGAGATTTTCCACCGCCAGCGGCGTGGCCAGCGGGTGGCGCGTCTGCCCCGGCGCCAGCAGGGGGCTGTTGCGGTAATAGCAGTCCCAGAAGTCCATCATCATGCCGCGCGTGAGCGTTTCACCCTTGGCGAATTCCCTGTAAGACGGCCCGCCGTGCACATAGTGATCGGCCATCGGATACAACAGCACCTGCCCTTTCACCACCCCCGGCAGCAGATCTCGCGCCTGAAGCGCGGTGACCGCCGCCAGGTTACCCCCGGCGCTGTCACCCGCCAGCACGATCTGCGCGCTATCGATGCCTAACTCGCCGGCATGGGCCAGCGCCCAGCGCAGCGCGGCCAAGGCATCCTCCGCCGCAGCGGGAAACACATGCTCCGGCGCCAAGCGGTAATCCACCGCCAGCACCAGGTAGCCACTGCCCGCGCACAGTTGCCGGCACAGGGCATCGTGGGTATCCAGATCCCCCACCACGAAGCCGCCGCCGTGAAAATACAGCATCAATGGCACGGTGCCAGCCGCCTCGGGCCGGTAGGCACGCAGGGCCACCACGCCCCCCTCCACCGGCATGCTCAGATCCTGCACCGCCACCGGCCACGCCGGGGACTTGCGCCAGTAAAGCCGCGAGGCCAGGCGAAAGCCCTTGCGCATCAACCAGCATTTCAGCGCATTCATCAGGTAGCCCCCAGCGCCTCAGGCTCCCCGCCACCGGCATTGCCGTTGACGGCCCTGCCCTGGTCGCCGCCGGCGGAAACAAAATCCCCCAGATCAGGCACCGCCATGGCCGCCTTCCAGTTGCGCCAGCTGTCTGGCCAGGCCAGCGCATCGCCATCCGCATCCAGATACCAGCTGTTGCAACCACTCACCCACACCGTTTTGCCCATGCGCTGCTTGATGGCGTTGCGCCAGCGCTCCATGGCCTCGGGCTTGACCTGAATCACCGGCAACTCACCGCGCTGCCAGCGCTTCACCAGCTGCAGCAAGTACTCGGTCTGGTGTTCACTGATTTCGATCACCGACTGGTTGCCAATCGGCGAGTTGGGGCCCAGCATCAGGAAGAAATTCGGGAAGTCGGGCAAAAACATCGAGCG
Source organism: uncultured Pseudomonadales bacterium (assembly GCA_964649985.1). Taxonomy (GTDB): domain Bacteria; phylum Pseudomonadota; class Gammaproteobacteria; order Pseudomonadales; family CAZYQX01; genus CAZYQX01. The sequence continues at coordinate 10,506 of CAZYQX010000031.1, forward strand.
ATAGGCGCTGATTTTCTTCGCCCAGGCCTGCTCGATGGAAACCCCGTTCTTGCCGATGAACTCCATCGGTCGCATGAACGCGGCGGGGTTGAAGCCGGTGGAGAGCACCAGCACGTCCAGCTCATGCAGCTTTCCGTCCTTGGTGCGCACGCCACCGGCCTCGATTTTTTCGATGCCATCCGTCACCAGATGTGCGTTGGGCTGTTGAATGGCGTCGTAGTATTTCGCGCTGATCACCACGCGCTTGCAGCCAAACTTGTAATTGGGCGTGAGCTTGGCGCACAACTGCGGGTCCACGATGGCGCCCTGCAGATAGTGCCGGGCATTCCACCCCATCAACTTTTGAATCTGTTTGTCCAGCCAGCTATCGCCCGTCAGGGCCTGGGTGCCCAGGCTATAGACCAACGCGGAGAGTCGGCGAATCACTTTCATGCGCCAAGGTTGGCGCTTGAAGCGCTGTTTTTCATCTTCCGAAAAACGCCGGTCATCCATTTTCACCAGCCACTGAGCGGTGCGCTGGAACACCGTCACATCCGTGCCTGGCATATCCACCAGCGAGGGAATCACCTGGGCCGCCGTAGAGCCCGTGCCGATCACGCCGATGCGCTTGCCCTTCAAATCGACGCTGTGATCCCAGCATGCGGTGTGGAAGCATGCGCCAGCAAAGGCCTGCAGGCCGGGAATGTCCGGGTAGGCCGGCTGGTGCAAAATGCCGGTGGCTGAAAACAGCAAGTCGGCTTCGTAGCTATTGCCCAGCGCGCTTTGCACCGTCCACTTGTGGCTGCTGTCGTTGTATACGCAGCTGGTCACCGCCTCATTGAAGCGGGTGCAGTGATCGATGCCGTATTTGTAGAAAACCTTTTTGAAATACTCATAGATTTCCGCCCCCGGCGGGAAGTGCATGCTCCACTCAGGGTTCGGCTCGAAGGAATAGGTATAGGCGTGGGAGGGTACATCGCAAGCCACCCCGGGGTAGGTGTTTTCTCGCCAGGTGCCACCGATGGTATGGGTCTTCTCCAGCAGCGTGATATTGGTTATGCCCAACTCTCGCAACTTGATCACCAGCAACAAGCCGGTCATACCGGCACCGATGATGACCACCGAGGGATTCTCTTTAACACTGGCCATGATGCACTCTCCCGTTATAAAACTCAGCTGGGCGCAGCTTCAACAAACACGCTTGAATTGATGAACGCGACGGATTCCTTCATTTTTTTTACCAGCGGATAGGTGTCATCCAGGCTCCAATTGAGCAGGGAAGAAACGCAGATATCCGCAATAATTTCCGCCAACGTTTCCAGCGGTATGTCTCGCCTCAACAGACCCTGCTCATCGGCATCGCGCAATATCTGGCGCACCACGCTGAAAAACGCCTCGCGCTGCTGCTCTCGAAGCCCTCGTGAGCCCGCGCCACTGATCAGGTAGTAATTGATCAGGTCGCGATAATTCGGGTTGATCACCGCCACTTCGTTGGCGATGCTCATAAAACAGAATTCAATGCGTTTATTCGGGCTTTTATGCTGAGAAAAATTATTCCTGAAAACCTCATAAGCATATGCGCTGTACGTCAAAACGATATGCTGAAGAAGATGATCTTTTGTAGGGAAATAATTGAAGAACGTCTTATGTGCAATATCCGCCTCGCGAATGATGGAAGCCACACTCGTTTCGGCGATGCCGTTTTCTTTGAACAGCTTTAGCGCGGCCTGAACGATGCGATTCCTGAATTCGACTTTTCTTCGATCAATTCGGCTTTCGGCGCGCAGTTCATTCACGACAACAACTCCAGAAAATCACTCAATGGCGGGGGGATCTGAAACAGGCTTGCGATGCGATCCATGCCGCAAAATATACCACAGCGCCATTTCGCAAATTTCCGCTTCTCATCAGGCAATTTTCACCGCACACGCCAGCGCTGACTGATAGTGCCGCATGGCTTCCTGCTGGGCCCAGGCATAATCCGCCTTGCCACTGGGGGTGCGCCGAATAGCGCCCACGAAGTAGACCCGACGCGGCAACTTGTAGCGGGCGATGTGGCTGGCACATGCGGCATGCAGGCCTTCCAGCGCGGGCGCCGATGCCCCTTCGCGCAGCTGAATCAGCGCTGTGACGCAGCTGCCGAATCTGTCATCTGGCGTCGCCGCCACCAGGCAATCGTGCACATCTGGATGGGCCTTGAGGGCCATTTCCACCTCTTCGGGAAACACCTTCTCACCCCCGGTATTGATGCAGAGGGAACCTCGGCCAAGCAAGGTGATGGTGCCGTCCGCATTGTGGCGCCCCATGTCGCCTGGGATCACATAGCGTTGCCCATCCGCGGCGGTAACGAAGGTCTCGGCAGATTTCACCGGATCCTTGTAGTAGGCCAGCGGTATGAAACCACCACGGGCAATCCTGCCGATGCGTTCATCACCTGGCGGCATGATGTTCAACGCATCATCCAGCAGCACCACATTGCGGGCCGGCAGCACACGCGGCCCGCCCGCATTGGTCTCAGCCTTGTGCTTTTCGTGAACACTGGAGCCGGTGAAACCGCTCTCGGAAGAGCCAATGTTGTCGGTGATCACTACCCCAGGCAGCAGCTCACAATATGCATCCTTGAGCGAGGGCGAAAAAATCGCCGAGGCGCTGGCCAGGGCCAACAAGGATGAGGTGTTGTAGGCGCTGCCATCCGGCTTGCGCTCCAGCAAGGCATCCATCATCGGCTTGGCCATGGCATCACCGGTCACCAGCAACACATTGACGCCTTCGCGCTCCACCAAGGCCCACACGGCGTGGGGATCAAAGTGCTTCAAGGGGGTCATCACCACCGTCCACCCTTCAAACAAGGCACGCAATACACCCCATTGCGCTGCGCCGTGCATCAGTGGCGCCAGCTGCATGGACTTGAGCGCAAAGGCATTCGGGGCGATGCAGCGATCGGCCATCTGCTCGGGGGAGGCAAGCGGCTCCTGGGTATACATATCGATGCCGCCCCCCATCACCATCACCGCATCGCCCTGGCGCCACACAACGCCCTTGGGCATGCCGGTGGTACCACCGGTGTAGAGCAGATAGTGGTCGTCGGCGTGGTGCTGCGGAAAACGCGCCGTGGCATTGACCACACAGGCCTGCTCAAAGCTCAGGCTGTCGGCCAGTCCCTCGACCTCATGCAGCGGCCCCAGATGCACGAAATGGCGCAACAAGGGCAAGCTAGCGCGCACCGCCGCCACCTTGCTGGCGAACTCCGCCTCATATACCAACGCCTTGGCGTCGGCATCGTTGAGCAGGTAGCGCAGCTCCTCCTCCACATAGCGGAAGTTCACATTGATCGGCACCGCCCCCACCTTAAAACAGCCCATCATGGCCACCAGCCACTCGATGCTGTTGTAACCATAAATGGCGATGTGGTCGCCCTTGCCCAGCCCGACGCTGAGCAGGTAGCCACCGAACAGGTTGGCCCGTCGGTTCAACTCGCCATAGCTGACGCGCTGATCGCCACAGACCAAGGCTTCGCGCTCAGGGATGTGGCCGGCAATGCGTTCAATCAAATCGGCAACGTTGAATTCCATGCCCCACCCCTCTCGCCGCTATCCGCCCTTGGACCCGGACGCCGCCCGCCTATGTGCAGCGCCTGCGTCAGGATTGCTACTCGGTCATCCTGGCGCAGTTGAAATATACTGCAGTATACGCGAATATGGAAGTATACGCATCGAACATAAGCGGATCGTTAGACAAAAACCCTTTCAAGACATAGGGTTGCCGGAACATTAAGGAGCATCCATGCACCAGCTCGCCCCCAATACGCCCGTCATCATCGGTGTGGGCTTCTGCCAGAACAAATCGGATGATGCGACGCAGTGCCCTGAGCCCTATCAGCTCATGGTCAACGCCATCCGCAATGCCGCCAGCGATGCCGGCCGCCCAGCACTGCTGCAGCAGCTGGACTCCATCTCGGTAGAGCAAGGCATGTGGAGCTACCGCAACCCGGGCAAGCTGATCGCCGACGCGCTGGGCTGCCCCCAGGCCAAAAGCGTCCTGGCGGATCTGGGCGTGCTGCAGCTGACGCCGCTGTTCAACCTGTTTCACTCCATCGCCAACGGCGAGCAATCCATCGGCGTCGTCACGGGGGGCGAGGCCAAGTACCGCGAGCTGCGCGCCAAGATCGCCGGCATTCAGGTCAGCAACACCGAGCAGGGGGAAGACACGCCAGCCCCCGATCTCTACCACCCCACCCCCGACCCCTTTGCCACCCCGGTGGAACAGCAGGCGGGCATCTTCATGCCGGTGGAACTGTTCGCCGTGATCGAATCCGCTTTGCGCCATGAGCAAGGCCTCAGCATCGAGCAGCACCGCAATCAACTGGCCGAGCTCTACAGCGGCTTCAGCGCCATCGCGGCCGAAAACCCGCACGCCTGGAGTCAGGAGGTGGTGCCCACGCAGGAAATACGCGATGCCGGCGGCAAAAACAGCATGATTGCCTTCCCCTACACCAAGCGGCACAACAGCCAGTGGAACGTGAACCAGGCGGTGGCCATCATCGTCTGCTCCGCCGCCAAGGCCGCAGAGTTGGACATCGACCCCAGCCGTTACATTTATCCGGTAGCCGCCGCACAATCCCGCCATGTGGTGTGCCTGGCCGAGCAAAAATCCCTCACCAGCCACCCAGGCACCGTGATGGCCGGCCAGCGCGCCTACGCCCTGGCCGGCATCGAAGCCAAGGACATCTGCGCGGCAGAAATGTACAGCTGCTTCCCCTCCGCCGTGCAGTCCTTCGCCAAAGACCTGCAACTGAACGGCGTGTGCCCGCTGTCGGTGACCGGCTCCATGGCCTTTGCCGGCGGCCCCTACAACCACGGCGCCCTGGATGGCGCGGCCCGCATGGTGGAGGTACTGCGCGGCAGCAACAGCGAAAAGCGCTTTGGCATTAGCTCCAACCTGAGTGGCATCTTCGGCAAACAAGGCATCGCCATCTTCTCCAATGCGCCCAATCCCAACGGCTACTGCTTTGAAGACGTGACGGAGGCGGTCGCCAAGATCGACCAGCCACTGCCCACCCGCATCGACTACAGCGGCCCGGCCACGGTGGTGGGTTATACGGTGTCCTACAACAAAGAGAACATCTCCCATGGCTTCGTCTACTGCGACACCCCCTGCGGCAGCCGCACCGTCGCCCGCAGCCACGACGCCACACTGCTGCAGAAGATGACCGAGCAGGAATATGTCGGGCGGACACTGATCATCAACCCGGATCACACCTTCAGCGAGCCGCAGGCCTGAAACAAGGACGCAGCCCCATGAACATCCTCGATCTGAGCAATCCCGCCGACCGCAATCTCGGGCGCATTCTGCGCCTGCAGGCCGAACAGATTCCCGATAGCCCCTGCTATAGGGTGGATGACCGCAGCTACAGCTTCGGCGAGGTGAACCGTGAGGTGAATCGCTTTGCGGCAGGCCTGGCGGCCCTGGGGGTAAACCAGGGTGACCGGGTAGCGATCTTCATGCGCGGCTGTGTGGAATTCATCTTCACCGCCTTCGCCGCCAACAAACTGGGAGCGGTCTGGGTACCCATCAATGGCGACTACAAGGGGCGTTGGCTGGCCGAAGCCATCGCAGACAGCAAGCCGAAGGTGGTGATCAGTGACAGCGACAAGCTGCCGCGCCTTCTGGAAGCACTGTCACTGGAGGCGTGCGGCCAGCTGGTGGCAAAGCGCATCGACCAAGCGACACTGCCCCCCGGCGTGCAGGACCTGGCCAGTTTCAGCCAGCAACCGGACAGCAAGCCCAGCCCGAGGGAGATCCACTATGGCGACACCTCGGCCATTCTCTGGACCTCCGGTACCACCGGCAAATCCAAGGGCGTGCTGCAGCCACACAACGTATGGATCAACTCCGCCGAGAGCATTCACCGCCTGTTTGGCACCCGTGAAGACGATGTCATCTACAACTGCTTGCCGCTCTACAACACCGCCGCCTGGGTCACCAGCATCTACCGCGCCTTGATCGTCGGCGTGCCCTGCGCCCTGGACGAACATTTCTCCGCCTCGCACTTCTGGCAGCGCATCGACCACTACCGCGCCACCGAGACCACCACCCTGGGCGCCATGCACATGTTCCTGTGGAATGCACCGGCCACAGAGTCAGACGCCCATCACAGCCTGCGCAAGGCCAATGTGATTCCCCTGCCACCGGCGCTGGTCGCACCGTTCATGCAGCGATTTGGCCTGGAGAAGCTGCAAAAGGGCTATGGTCAGAGCGAGGCCAACCCGATCATGGTCTGCATGGAAGACGGCCAGCGCCGCTGGAAGCCCAACTGCCTGGGTGAGGTGGCCCCCGGCCTGGAGCTTGTGCTGCTCGACGAGCACGGTCATGAAGTCCCACCGGGCAGCCCAGGCGAATTCTGCATCCGCCCCAGTGCGCCCTATCTGATCTTCAATGGCTACTTCGACAACCCCGAAGCCACCGCCGGGGCCTACCACGGCGAGTGGTACCGCACCGGCGATCTGGGCATGCGCGACCAGGACGGCGACGTCTTCTTTCTTGATCGCAAGAGCGACTTCATCCGCTTCAAGGGGCGCAACATCTCCTCCTTGCAGGTGGAGGCCGCCGCCCTGGGACACCCGGCCATCGCGGCAGTGGCCTGCTTTGGCATTCCATCGGACGAACTCGATAGCGAAGCCGAAATCAAGCTCGACGTGGTGCTCAAGCCGGGGGCGAGCCTCAGCGCGGAAGCCCTGGCCCGCCACATCAATGATGGCGCGCCCTACTTCTTCGTGCCGCGCTACATCGAGTTCGTGGACGAACTGCCCTACACCCCCACCAACAAGGTGCAGAAGTTCAAGCTGCGCCAAAAGGGCCTTAGCGGCCCGGTGTGGGACCGCAACAAGACCGATTTCAAACTGCACAAATAAACCCAACACAGGACTGCCATCATGTCAGAACTCGACATCAGCACCGCCAACTGCACCATCGAGAAAAAGGGCCACATCATGGTGGTCACCCTGAACCGCCCCGAGGCGAAGAATGCCCTGAATGGCCAGATGGTGATCGGCATGTACCGCGCCTGGCGCCGCCTGGATGAAGACAAAGACCTGCGCTGCGCCATCCTCACCGGCAAGGGCGACACCTTCTGCGCCGGCATGGACCTGAAGACCGGCCCCCAAGGCGGCGACGACGCCAACCAGATCCAGGAGATGATGAAAGAAATTCCGGATCTGCACTGGCAGGCCCTGCTGCGCCACAACCAGCCCAAGAAGCCGGTCATCATGGCGGTAGAAGGCTACGCCCTGGCCGGAGGCACCGAAATCCTGCAGGGCACCGACATGCGCGTAGCGGCGGAAGATGCCGTTTTCGGCGTCACCGAGTGCAAGCGCGGCCTGTTCCCGCTGGGGGGTTCCACCATCCGCCTGCGCCGCCAGATCCCCTACTGCCTGGCCACCGAAATCCTGCTGATGGGGCGCCACATCACGGCGCAGGAAGCCCTGCAATGGGGGCTGATCAACCGCATCGTGCCCAAGGGCGAGGCGCTCAACGAAGCCATGAAAATCGCCGAGGAAATCTGCGAGAACGCGCCCATCTCGGTGCAGGCCATTCTCAAGTCCCTGCGCGAGAACCAGTTCGACCTCTCCGAAGCAGAAGCGCTCAAGCGCGAGGAAGAACTGGGTTGGACGGTATTCGCCACCCAGGATGCCAAAGAGGGCATGAAAGCCTTCAAGGAGAAACGCAAACCGAACTTTATCGGCGCCTGAGCCCGCGTCGGCCCCAGCTGGGTGGCAGGGCCGACCCTTGCCTGGAGGCCAGCGCATGCCCGCATGGCTGGCATGCGTCGACCCCGGGCATGCGGCCGTGGCACAGCGGGAATCCATAACATCTCACCGAGAAAACAGCATGAAGCAGGAATATGACGTGATCGTGGTTGGCGCGGGCTCAGCTGGCTGCGCACTGGCCTACCGACTGGCCGCCAGCAGTGACTTGAGTGTCGCCCTGCTCGAAGCCGGCAGCCCGGCGCGCAATCCGCTGCTGCACATCCCGCTCGGCTTCGTGTTCCTGCTGAAAGAGCACAGCAACAACTGGAATTACTACACCCAGCCCGAGCCCTACCTGAACAACCGCCGCATTGCCCTACACCGCGGCAAGGTGCTGGGCGGGTGCAGTGCCATCAATGGCATGGTCTATGTGCGCGGCCAGGCCCAGGACTACGACCGCTGGGCGGCGCTCGGCAACCCGGGCTGGGGCTATCGCGATGTGCTGCCCTATTTCAAGCGCTCTGAAGACAACGAAAATGGCCCCTGTGAATACCACGGCAGTGGTGGCCCGCTGTGGGTGGGCAATGTGAACAATGAATTCCCCATCTGCGACGCCTTCATCAAGGCCGCCGGCCAGGCGGGCATTCCCTTCAACCCGGACATCAATGGCGCCACCCAGGAAGGCGCCGCCTTCTTTCCGCACAACGTCAAGCACGGCCGCCGCTGGAGCGCCGCCTCGGCCTTTCTGGGCGCGGGCAAGTCGCTGAAGAACCTCACCGTCATCCCCTATGCCAACACCCATCGCGTACGGCTGGAAAACCAGCGCGCGGTGGGCGTCGAGTGCGATATCCGCGGCACCCGCACCCTGCTCAAGGCAAGGCGCGAGGTCGTGCTGAGTGGTGGCGCCATCAACTCACCCAAGCTGCTTGAACTCTCCGGCATCGGCCAGGCCGAGCGGTTGAAGGCCGCCGGTATACCTCTGGTGCTGGATCTGCCCGGCGTGGGCGAAAACCTGCACGACCACTGGAACTGCTACGGCAAACGCACCATCGACCGCGGCAACAGCTACTGGGCGGAGACCAAGCCGCTGGGCATGATGCGCAATATGGGCCGCTACCTGATCAAGCGCGGCGGTTTCATGGCCAACCCTGCCGCCTTGGTCACCGCCTTCTATCGCGCCGCTGACGACGCCGATCGCCCCGACGCGCAGATCCACTTCGCCCCCGGCGCCAGTACGGTGGACAAGCGCGGCAACATGATGCCCATCTTCGGCATCACCATCTCCTCCTGTGGACTGCGCCCCACCAGCCGCGGCAGCACTCACATCGCCCTCAAGGCACCCGGCGGCACGCCGGACATCACCATGAACTATCTGCAAACCGTAGAGGACCGGCTGGTGGCCGTGGCCGCTTTCCGCAAGGTGCGCGAAATCAGCAAGCAGGACGCCCTGCAGGAATACGGCGGCGCGGAATTCGAGCCCGGCAACCACCTGCAGAGCGACGGACAGATTCTTGAGTTCATCCGCAATTACGGCGAGCCGGTGCACCATGCGGTCGGCAGTTGCAAGATGGGGCACGATGAAATGGCGGTAGTGGATGCACAATTGCGCGTGCGCGGCATTGAGGGTCTGCGGGTGGCCGACGCCTCCATCATGCCGGAAATCATCTCTGGCAATACCCATGCACCCTGCGTGATGATTGGCGAGAAAGCCGCCGACTTCATCCTGAAACGCGCATAACGCCCAAGGACAGCCCCATGCAATACTTCGAAGACATGCCCATCGGCCTCAGCGCCGAATCCACCGAAGAGCATCTGTTCACCGCCGAGGAAATCAAGTCCTTCGCCGGCACCTGGGACCCGATGCCTTTCCATCTGGACGAAGAGATCGCCAAGGCCACCCCCATGGGCGGCCTGTTTGCCTCCAGCGTGCACATCCTCGCCGCCGCCATCAAACTCACCCATAGCTGCCTGGACCGGGAAGTGGCCGCCATCGCCGCGCTGGGCTGGCAAGACGTGCGCTTTCCCAAGCCCGCCATGGCCGGCGACCGCGTGCGCATCCGCTCCCAGGTGATCGACCGCAGGGAATCCCGCAGCAAACCCGATCGCGGCATCATCACCAGCCAGAACCATGTGATCAACCAGCACGGCGAGATCGTCGCCGAGTACAAGATCAACACCCTGATGATGAAACGGCCAAGCTAAGGAACCTCTGAATAAGTCCATCAAGGCGATGATGGCTAGGCAAAATCATGCGAGCCGGAGCGCAGCGGAGACCACGCCCGTAGGGGCGCGGCGCATGGCGCCGGTTTAAAAAGCGGACGCCCACAGGAACGTGGGCGGTAGAGCGACGCTTGTAGCCAAAGCAGAGTTTACTGGTCGTAAATGAGCATTTTACTCACCGCTGCGCGGTTCGCCCTGCGGGCGCCTTCGGCGTTCAACGCCCTTGCAGGGCTTGTTGTGAGCATGATTTTAACGACGCCAGCGCGTCTTCAGGGACTTATTCAGAGGTTCCCTAAGCTGCAAATGCAGTAAACTCGCCACACCAAGGCCCCGATGTACGCTGAGATGACCCTACAAGAAGCCTCTCGCCGCGCCCTGCGCAAGCAGGAAATCCGCAGCCGCATTCTGGATGCCAGCATCGCGCTGATCACGGAAAAGGGCTTCGACAAAACCACCATCGACGACATCTGCCAGGAAGCGGGGGTGGCACGCAAGACCCTCTATCGCTACTTCGAGACCAAGCAGGACATCATCGATGAACTGAGCCAATCGCTGTTGATCGACGATCTGATCAACAAAACCTACCTGGCCCTGGAAAGCAGCGACACCGCCCGGGCGCGCCTGCATGCCTTGTTCGACATGGTGCGCCAGCCCTTCTACCCGGAAAACCAAGGGCAGAAGGCCTTGTTCGTGCAACTGATTCACGAAATCACCCCCGCTGGAGAGCAAGGCAACAGCGAACACCTGCAGCAACTGAACGATGCCTTCCTGAATTTCTTCGCCAATTGCCAGGAATGCGGCGAAATCCGCCCGGGCATCGACATCCAGTTCTATGCCGAACTGGCCGTGGGCATGATCATCGGCATCGTCTACAACTGGATGGGCAACGAACACTACCCCGCCCTCACCCGCACTGACCAGCTGGAACAGATGCTGGCCGACACCGTGCTCTGCCCATAGCACCTATTCTGGCAGCGCTGACGGTCGCGGCGCACAACCCCTCTGTGCCCCTCTCTGCCAGCGGGCAGTACCTCACCACACATCGCACCCAAACCTGGTTAAGGCTGATCGCCGTGGCGCCCCACGCCCCCCAAGCGGATCTAACACGCCTTTAATGTATAAAGGCGTTGACAGCAAAAAAGTACACTCATAGTATACATTTTAAATGTAGACCAACAGTATACCTAACACCCTGGGAGCACTGACATGAGCGCCGACATCGCCCTGCTGAAATCCATCGAAGAACTGGTCAACGCACGCGGCCTCGAAGCCGAAAGCATCGGCAACGTGCCCGATGACATCATCGATGCCGCCAAACGCGCCGGCATCTTCCGCTACTTCAACCCGGCCGAGGCCGGTGGCGCTCAGCCCCATCTGTGCGACGCCATCGCCATGTGGGAAGAGATGGCCCGCCAGGACCCCTCCTACGGTTGGATCGGCGCGGTCTACGCCCCCAACAACAACTTCACCGCGTCCTTCCTGCCCGAGCAGGGCTTCAAGGAACTCACCAAGCGCGGCAACGACTTTCTGGTGGCCGGCCAGTACTACCCCAACGGCATGGGCGATGTGGTCGAAGGTGGCTACAAGGTCACCGGCGGCTGGAATTTCGGCAGCGGTACCCACCACGCCGACTGGATTCTGGCCGGCTTCCTGCCAATGAATAACGGCGAGCTGGTGATGGCCACCGAGGAGCTGCCCGACATGATGGTGGCGGTAGTGCCCCGCGAGCAGGTGATCTTCGCCGGCAACTGGGACGTGCTGGGCCTGCGCGGCACCGGCAGTGTGGACTACAGCGTGGCCGATCTGTTCGTGCCGGAACACATGACCTTCCGCCTGTTCTCCCGCGAGCCCCTGCGCGGCAGCAGCATCTTCAAGATCGGCGTAATGCCTTACTCCGCCGCCACCTTGGTGGGCGTCACCCTGGGCATTGCCAAGCGCTCGCTGGAAGACATCAAAGCCCTGGCCAAAACCAAGACCCGGGGCGGCGAGTTCAACACCATCGCCATGAACATGACCTTCCAGGTCGAATACGCGCGCAAACACGCCATGCTGTCGTCGGCCCGCGCCCTGGTACTCAGCCTGTTCGACGAAGCTACCCGCGTCATCGACAGTGGTGAACAGGTGGCGCCCGAATTGCGCGCGCGCATCCGCGCCGGCTCCACCTGGGCGGCGGAAACCTGCCGCGAGGTGGTCGACTTCGCCCACCGCGCCTCCGGCACGGATTCCATTCGCCGGGGCAATATGACCGAACGCGCCTTCCGCGACATCCACACCGCACTGCAACACGCTTTCCTCAGCGAGAAGACCCTGGTCGACTCCGGCAAGGTGCTGCTGGGCGTGGTGGACGACGTGTTCTCGCTGTAAAGCGCGCGGCGTGACAGACGGGGTGCACTGCGCCCCGTCTTCGATTACCGTAGCAGCGGCGCCAACCGCGAGCGTCCTTCAGGGTGTTCGTAGCTGGTGCCGCTGACACATACACGGCACAACAAAAACAACCGGACGACACTCCATGAGCGAACCCATTTCCTACGCCATGCGCAATGCCGAGGCGACCCAGGCACTGGTGTATTTCAACACTCCGTCGCAGTTGAAGGACTGGAGTTTCAACGCCATCGAAGCCATCGTACTGGCGGGCTTCCTGCTGGCCGTGGCCCATGCCGTGCGCTACTACAAGCAACAAGGCAGTCCCTCTGCCCTGCTCACCCTGCTGGGCTGTTTCCTCTACGGACTGCTGATTGACATCACTTCTTACTACACCGTTGAAAACTTCTGGCACGGTGAGTTCTCGGTGATGTTTCTCTACAACCGACTGCCGCTCTACATCGCACTGTTCTATCCCGCGTTCATGTACCACGCCTACATGACCATCCAGCGCTTTCAATTTCCGCCGCTGATCGAAGCCGCAAGCGTAGGCTTCTTTGGCGGCCTGGCCTACCTGATCTTCGACAATCTCGGCCCCATGCTGGGCTGGTGGATCTGGGATACCAGCGACCTGACGACTCTGCCCTATCTGAACAGTGTGCCGATGACCAGCTACCACTGGTTTTTCCTGTTCACCGGCGCCTTCGCTCTGATCAACCGCTGGGTGAGCTGGAACGGCGTGGCCAAGGGCTGGAGCGCGCTCAAGCTCGGCGCAGGCATGCTCAGCCTGCCGGTGCTCACCTGTCTGGTGGGTGGCGTGCTATTCGTGCCCTACAACATGTTCGCTCACAACGGCTACCTGGGCGGCGCGGCGGCCTTTCACGCCGCCGCCTTTTCATTGGCCGGGCTGGTATTCCTGCTCAACTTCCGCCGCCCCTCGCTGCCGCGCGACAGGCTGCTACTGATCTTCCCCCTGCTGTGGTGTGTGGGTCAGCTCTACATCTACATCGCCAAACTGCCGCTATTTTTTAGCGCCAATGCAGCTGGCCTCACGCCAGAGGGGCTGGCCGTTGGCAACCTGGTCGCGGCGGTGGTGGCCATCGTCGGCAGTATCGCCATCACGCTGCTGTCGCATCCGCTGGAGAATGCCAAGCACTGAGCCCTCATGCGCCCAGCCGATCGGGTGGGCGCCCTATTCCCCCATTTCCTCGCGCTTGATGCGGTCGAGCAATTCGGCCGTCACCCGGGTCTCGCCGAGGGCTCGAGCCGCTTTTTCCACCTTGGCTTTGGCCATTTTGCGCACGAAAAACGGCGCCCGGTTGATGCGCTCCAGCGCGTCCTGATCCCAATCCAGCGCTTTATCGCTCATTGTCCGCCCCCATTTCCTTAATCGCCTAACCGTGTAAATGTGTACTTTGCCGAAGTGCCAAACACCACGTCAAATGCGCGATTTGAAATTCAATTGCCCCAGCATCTTAGGGCGAGCACTGCTTGTCGCGCCGCTGAAAGCCCCCCACCAGCAAAGTAGGTGGAGCACTTCGCACCGCTATGCCAGCGCTTAAAGGCAACAGCGCAATGTGCCACTTGTGCGACGATCCTGCCGAAAGGCATATAGACCTAGGCTCTGAAAATTTCAGGCCAACCGCATGTATTCGGGGCACTGCTAGCCCCGAACACACCTTGATAGCTTTCTGCTAGCGCATCGCCACCAGAATGGAACGTGAACCCTCATAGGGCATACGGCCGTGACTACACAGCAAGTTGTCCACCATCAGCAAATCCCCCTCCTGCCAGTCAAACTTTTCTGTCAGCGCCTCGCGCTGCGTCATGAACATCTCTGTGGCACGCGATGGAATGGCAGAGCCATCCCCCAGCTGCAGGTACAGGGGCGCGAAACTGGGGTCCGTGGGCTCACGCATCTGTTGCTGCCAAGTAGCCAGCTCGCCATTGGTTCTCAGCCCCGACGCAAAGATCAGCTTTTCGCCCGTAGCCGGGTGCTGTTTGACAACGTCCAAGGTTGCTCTCAGGTAGAGGCCTCCATTGCTATCCCAGCTGATTGTTTCACCCGTCCACGCGCACATTTTTTCCACTTCGGCACGGTCGTCCGTTTGGAAAGTATCCCCCCATGATTTCATCATCGGGGAGTGGGTTGCCTGTACCTGTTGGGGAAAGTAACGGTGATAGATGACCTGAAGTTGCTCCAGCTTTTGTACGTCTTCGGCCTCCATAGACTGCAAAACCCGGCGCATATCGCACAGCGGCGTTTGCCCGCCTTTTTCTGCCGCCTTTTCGCAGAAAAAAACCAACTCACGCGGATATTTACTCTGATAGGCCATCTCGTTGTGCATGGGCAACATGACGTGTGCGGCCAGCGTCGTCGCCTCGGAGACCCGGCTATCTATTTTGCGCCTGGCCGCCGCACCGCCAATATATGAGAACGGCATTTCACCGCGAAAATACTGGTTAATGAATTCAGAAAAATCACCCGCCGTGACCATTGGAAAACCGCGCAGCAATACGGCACCAAAGCGGTGCTTCAAATACTGCAGCTCATCATAATGAAGGCGCAGTAGGTCGTTAATAGATATGGCAAGATCATTCGCATCAAGAATTGCTGGCAGCTTGCTGCCATAAAAAAATTTTATATTTCCCGCCAAAAAACCGGAGTTAGCTTTTTCACCCGAAGAGGCATCCACAAGAGAATCCAACATCATCCATCACCAGACATTGATTAGCGCATCATTCTAACACCCCTACCACAGCGAAAATAAAGCCAAAAAAACAGCACGCACGTACAGCGCAAGTGCATATTCATGCCGTGCGCTGCAAAAATTAGAGCGCCTGCCTTCGGGTGATCGCAGCAACCATTCAGGAAGACGATAAAACGGCACACGCCGCACTATTCGCCACGAGGCAATCAATCGACACTGGGGAACGAGCCGTATTGAGATAGGTGGAAGGGGGGCGCCTGGTCTTCCCCAGCATGAGGGCGTTGCAAGCGCGTCCGCTCCGCCGGAGCCTCAGCCCGGTTTAGCCTTGCGGCCTTCCGCTAGCAGATCTCGCCCACCACTGTGTTCCACCCAGAAGAGACTTTCCAGATAGGTCACGAAACGCGCCAAGTAGGAGGGCGACAGATCCCGCATGGTGGTCAGGGCGCGGATCGCCAGCATGTGCGGGTTGAGTGGGCCGGGGTCCACCGGCCCGTGTTGTACGGCGTGCTCTACCAAACGAATGGCCAACTCGCTGGCGCGGGATTGTTTGAGCTGGCGCGCCGCACGCAGTTCGCGCGCCGGGCTCGCCTGGTCTGCCCCTGCGCCAACATCACCAGGTAAAGACAACTGGGGCGATAGCGCCTGAATCAGCGCAAGCTCCAGCCGCTGTAGCTCTTCGTCAAAGGCCTGCCCCCGATTGGCCCCCTGCACCGGCTCCGTCGGGGCCTGCGACAACTGGCCCAACAACTCAGCCAGCGCCCTGCGCCCCGGGAGGTTCCGCCCACCAGCCGAGGGTGGCATGTCGCTGGCCGAATCCGAGTGCGCCTGAAGGCTTACCAACGCCGCCAGAGCGCGCGCCTCTAGCAGATGCCGCAACCGCCCGGTGCGTTGTTCAGCCCGCCGCAGCATGGCCTCGATATAGTGAAGCCGCAGGGCATCTAGTGCATCGACACCCCGCGCACGCGCCAGCTGCAGTTGCTCGGCCAGTGAGGTTTGCGCGCTGTCACTCATGCGCGGCGCTCAGCCTGGGCACCGGGGCCATTTCCACCCGGCGGTTCTGGGCCCGGCTGGCCTTGTCTACATTGGCCACCACCGGCTGTTGGGCGCCAAAAGCGGCGGCGAATACCATCTGCTCCGGCATGCCCAACTCGATCAACGCCCGGGTCACGGTGAGGGCGCGCTGAGCGGAGAGGTCCCAGTTGTCGGCAAAACGGTAGCCGCCATTCTGAATCGGCAGATCGTCGGTGAATCCACTCACCATCAGCAGCTGATCTCGCTCGCCCAGATAGAGCTTGAGCGGCGCCACCAGGGTGCGCAACAACTCGCGCCCCGCGGGTTGCAACTCCGCCGAATTGAGGGCGAACAGCACGCTGCCACTGATGCCGATGCGGCCATCCTTGAAAGTGATGCGGCCACTGGACAAGGGCTCCGCCAGGGCCTGCTCCAGCGCCTGGCGGCGCTGCTCGGCCTGCTCTCGCTTGTGGATTTCCTGCTCCAGTTGTTGTGCCAGTTCCAGCTGAAAGCCAAGTGCCCACACCAGCAGCAGCACAAACACGCCCACCAGGCCCGACATCAAGTCACCAAACACCGGCCAGATGGGCGCCTCGTGCAGGTTGCTCTCTTCGAGTTGCGACATGTTCAGGCCCCGCTACCCAGCTCACCCGCGCGGCTGAGCGCGCGAATCTCGGCGATCAACGCCTGCTGCGAGAGCATGCTGTGGTCGATCACCTCCCGCGCCTGAGCCACGTAATAGGCGAGCTGCTCATCGCTGCGGCTACCGGCATTTTCCAGCCCTTGCTCGATCTGGCCGAGGCGCTCCATCAGCTGCTGATTGGTCGCGCCAAACTGCTCCACCGCGAAACCAAAGGCCTCGCCCAGGCTGGCCAACTCGGCGGCAGATCCGGCAAACAGGTCCACCACGTCGGTGAGCTGCGTCACCTTGGCCCCCACCAGTTCGTTGAACTGGGCGCTGACCTTGTTGAGTGCTTCACTGGAGCTGGCGACCATCTTCTCGATGGCCAGTCGCTGGCCCTCTGCACTCTGCGCCAGGGCGCCGGAGAGACCCTGCAGCTGCTCCATGATTTGGCGGCGTTCCTGCAGCAGGCCGTTGTCTCGTTCGATATTGAGGCTGATCTCGGCGCGCAGTTTTTCGATCACCTCGGCGGCGGCGCGCGGCGCTTCGGAGGCGGTCTCGATCAGGCGGCTCATGGGCGCTTCCAGCGCATTGCCCAGCTGGCCGAGGTGCCGTGCCACCACCTCCTCCAGCCCCGCCAGGCGCGCCAGCGCCGCATCGGCGCGGCCTTGCTCGGCCGCGTGCAGGGCCTCCAGACGCTCGGCCATCACCGCACTCATGCTGTCCAGTCGCGCGGCAACCGCTTCACCCCGCCCGACTTCAGCAACGTGCAACGCCTCTAGTTTATCGCCCACGGCCTCATTCAACTGCTGCAGACGCGACAACGACGCCTCAGCGCGGGTCTGTTCGGCCGCATGCAAGGCCTCCAAATGCCCGCTGATGCGATCGCTCATGCTCTCCAGCCGGGCCGCCATCAATTCTCCCCGCCCGACTTCGGCCCCATGTAGGGATTCCAGCCGCTCGCCGATGGCCACATGCAACTGCTGGAAGCCTTCCACCAACGTCGCCGCACGCCCCTGCTCGGCACCGTGCAAGGCCGCCAACTGCTCGCCAATGCGGGCCGTCATCGCCTCCAGCCCGCTGTTCACGCTCAGGTTCAGCGCTTCCAGCCGCGCCACGGCAGCTTCGCCGCGGGCCGCCTCGGCACCGTGCAGCGCGTCCAGCTGGCTGGTCACACGCGATGACAACGCCGCCAGTGCCTCGCGCTGCTGCTCCAGCCAGCGCGCCTCACCCTCGAGGCGCTGCTGCACCAACTGCTCCGAGGCCTGCAGCACGCGCCCCGCCTCGCTCAGCAGCTGCGCGGTGCTGTGCTGGCCACTGTGCAGGATGGCCTGGGCGCTCTGCTCCAGGCTGCTCGCCAGCGCCTGCTGTTGCAGCAACTGCGCCTCGCCGGCGGCCTGCCACTGGTCGGCCAGCGCCTGGGCCAGTGTGGCGAACTCGCCCTGCAACTGTTTCAAACTGGCGGCTTGCTGGTCGCCGCTCTGCAGCAGCTGGGCCTGCACGGCGGAAGCCATCTGCCCCAGCGCGGCCGCCCCCTCGGACTGGCTGGTGGCCAGCTGCTGGCGCCACTGCTCCAGCCGCACGGCCTCATCCTGGCGCTGCTGCATCTGCCAGCCCTGCTGGGCCTGCTCAAAGGCCTCCAGCAAAGCCCGATGGGCACTTTCTTGTGCACTCAGCCCACTCGCCCAGGCCTGCTTGAAGTCGCTGGACGTCTGGCTGAACTGCTGCGTCACCAGCTCGACCTGCTGCTGCACACTGGCCCCCAGGGCCGCCTGGGTGCTGCGCGCTTGTTCGGCGATGTCCTGCATCATCTGGCTCAGGACCGGCTGGATGCTCTCACCCGCCAGGCGGCCACTCTCGGCCAGGCTGTGCTTGAGCGATTGCCCCACCTGCTCGGCTAGCGCCTGGTAAGCCCCCTGCACCGACTGGTGAAACTGCTGCTGATTGGCCAGCAACGCGGCGCTGATGTGCTCCCCCATCTGGCCCAGCCCTTGTGCCAGCTGATCCAGCCTCGCCGCCACGTCGGGCAGCGCCTGGGCCTGGGACTGCAGGGCCTTGAAGGTCTGCTGGCGGTTGTGGGCGAGGGAGAAATCCTGAAAGATGGTGGCGACGATCTGATCCAGCTGGGCCGAGGCCAGGATGCGCTCACGCCGGCTGAGCATGGAGATCAGCCCCAGCATGGCCGAGCCCGCCACGCCGGCCACCGAGGTGCCGAAGGCCACGCCCAGACCCTTGATCGGCGCCGCCAGGCCCTGGCGCACCGCCTGCAGCTCCGAGGTGCCCTCCAGGGCATACACCGCGCCTTTCATGGTGTCCACCATGCCGACGAACGTGCCCAGCAGACCCAACATCACCAACAGCCCCACCAGGTAGGGGGTGATCACGGGGCCGGGCAGACTGATGTGCTCGCCCTGAATGCGCAGGCGGACGCCGGTGCGCAGCGAGGGGTGCAGCCGCGCCAGCCAGGCATCCAGATCATCCACCTTGCTGTGGGTCGCCGCCAACGCAGCGAGCAGGCTGCCGGTGGCTTGCTGGAAGCGCATCAGCTCGATGAAGCCCCCCAGGTAGGTCACACCAATCACCAGGCTCACAAACAGCGCCAGGGCATTGTTGCCGATGAAATTGGAGCCCATCCAGGCCACCAGTACCGCCCCGAAGCTAAAGGCGGCGATGGAGAATAGTCGTGTCATGATGATGTTTGAGCCTCTTCATCCAGGGCTTCGATCAGCCCGACGGCCGGCTGCAGGCGCAGATCGAGCTCCGCCAGCAGCAGGCGCTGCATATCGTTTACAAACTGGCTGCGCCAGTCATCCATAACAGGGTCGCACTGCCCGCGCAGGGCGTCGTAGTGCCGCGCCAGCAATTTGGGAATCACCGCAAACAGCTTGCGGCTCTGCAAACTCAGGGTATCCGCCAGCAGGCGATCCAGGCTGACCAGCTGAGCCAGGGCGGGCGACACACCTGACAGAGCCTCCCGCAGTTGCAGGCGCAGCTTGTGCACCTGGAGCTCCATCTCGCTCTGTTGCAAGGTATAAAAACGCTGATAGGCCTCCAGCGTGGCAGCCGCCGGCGGCAGCCCACCTGCAGCACTTGCCGCCTCGGGTAGAAACTTCTTCAGCAGTGCTTCGGTCATCGCCGCTCGGGCCTGCAGGAAATCCCGCTTGATCGCATGCGCATCGGCATGCTGGGCCTGAAATCGCATGCGTTTCAGGCTGCGCAGCTGATCCGACAGCGCAATGGAGTCCGACAGGTCGATCAGCTCGGCCAGGCGATCGGCGAAGCCCCGCGGGCTACTCTTGCCCTCGGCAATAGCCAGCTCCCGCAACAGGCTGACCAGTCGCGACGCAGACGGCGAGGCAGGCGAAGAACGTGACATAGGGCCTAGAAGTCTACCCGTGGCGGAAATATCAAAGCGCTTTAGCATCCAGACACGGGATGCACGATACGGCGAGCCCTGTTCATCATCGCACTGAAGGCCACATAGCGCTGGTATGGCGTCGCCGCCTTGCACTGCGCCCCTTGGTCGAGATGATGAACAGCCTCGAAATCATGCTGGGGCACGCAGCGGGTGGCAAAGCCCGCTAACGAGGGCTGGCAGGCATTATGCCCATTTTGGTTCCGGATTCAAGCCGATGCCAGACCCGGCCTCACCAGTATTTCCGGTGAGGCACCCGCATCAATCGGCTATGCTAGCGGCCTGAATCACATTAGGTTGAACACGTTATGAGCACCCCCGAAAAAAAACGCAGCCGCCGCCTGCGCAAGAAGCTACATGTAGGCGAGTTCCAGGAGCTGGGGTTTGAATTCCAGGCCGAGCTCAAGGCCCCGCTCGAGGACGAGGCCGAGTTCGCCCTTATCGACGCGCTGATCGAGCTGGTCGAATCGCGCCAGCTGATGTTTGGCGGATGGGTGTGCAGCGGCTTCATCGCACATAGCCGCCGGGGCTCCGCCAGCGAGGAAGACCGCCAGGCCGTTGAGGCATGGTTGCGCGCCCGGCCAGAGTTGATCAATGTGAGCGTGGGTCCGCTGGTCGACGCCTGGTACGCCTAAGGAACCCCTGAATAACCCCCTCACAGGGGGTGGCGCCTGATAACCGAGGCAACCGCCCCCACCCACCACACGACGAGGCTGAGCCTTTGTCGCACAGGCACCGGCTAAAAGCCGGCCCGCCCCCGTTGTCGCCCCGCCGCACAGCACGTCACGCGCCTAAGTCAGCTACCCGCCAGCGAACAATATTCGCACCCGTCGAGCAATCGCCACGCCTCGCCAGATCTGACTTTGCACCATTATGGAACAAGTGAACCATCTAACACCTTTGCCCTTATTTTTTGAAGGGTCTATATTGGTGTTAGCGTACATTAAGGGCAATGTGTGAGTGGTAGGTATGCACACCAGCCAAGGATGAAAGGAGGCGCGCCAGCGGCAGGCGATCTCCGCCGGCCACGCAGACCCGGTGCCTCATCCCCAGCCAGAATGCCCGGCCGTTTCCCATACTAAAAATACGATGGACACATGGAACTCAATGGCACAAACCAGGTGCCAGTGCGCATCCTGGTGGTGGAAGACGAAGGCATCGTCGCCAAGGATCTCTGTCGCCGGCTTGAGCGCGGTGGTTATGTAGTCTGTGGACAAGCAGACAATGCCGCCGAAGCCATCGCCCTCGCGACGACCGGCCGCCCTGACTTGGTGCTGATGGACATCATCCTCCAAGGCCCCGAAGATGGCATCCAGGCCGCTCATGCAATACGCCAGCAGCTCGACCTCCCGGTGGTATTTCTCACCGCACACTCCGACTCCGCCAGTGTAAGCCGCGCCCAGCAGAGCCTCCCCTACGGCTACCTGCTGAAGCCCTTCGAGCCACGCGAGCTGTTTGCCACAATCGAAACTGCGCTGTTTCGCCACCGGGCAGAGGCCCGGGATCGCCTATTCCGCCAGGCCTTGTCATCGGCCGGTGTCGGTATTGCCATCAGCGACCTGCAGCAACCGGGCACCCCGGTGATCTGGGCCAATGCCGCTTTCGCAGAAATCAGCGGCCATCCACAAGAGCAGTTGCTGGGCACGGACTGCCCCTGCCTGCGACTGCCAGCCAGAAACCGCCTGGCCGAGGCACTGGGCCAGTTCGATGACAGCGGCAGCTACCACATCCGCCGCCCTTTTCTTCGCCCGGATGGCCGCGAGTTCGGCAGCGACCTGAGCATATCCCCGGTGCGGGATGTCGCCGGTACGGTGACCCACCACATCGCCGTCCTGCGCGACGTGACCCCGCAATTGCAGAGTGAACAACGCATTCGCGACAGCGAGGCACGCTTCCGCCACCTGCTGGCCCACACCCCCACCGTGCTCTACACCTGCGAGGCAAACGGCGACTTTCGCGCCACCTATGTGTCGGACAATGTCCACACCCTCTGCGGCCACCCGCCGGAGCACTTTCTCGCCAGCACCGCATTCTGGGCCAGCCACATTCACCCGGACGACCGCCAGAGCACCCTGGGCCAGCTTCAGCAGCTGTTCGACCACGGCCAGCTGACGCTGGAGTACCGTTTCCAGTGCGGCGACGGCAACTACCTCTGGCTGCGCGATGCCCTGGTACTGGTGCGGGATGCAAATGGCCAACCCGACCACATCATCGGCGCCTGGACGGATGTAAGCCAGGCCAAGCTGAACGAGCGACAGCTGCAAGAGCGCCTGACGGACGGCCAACAGGCACTGATGCTGGCCAGCCAGCAACTGCAAGCGGAAACCCGTGAACGGTTGCAAGCCGAAGCCTTCGCCGAGCAACTGGTGGATACCGCCCATGCCATCATTCTGGTGCTCACCCCCGAGGGGCGCATTGCACTGGCCAACCGCCACCTGCAGACCCTGTCAGGCTTTGGCGCCGACGAGCTGCTGGGGCTGAGCTGGGTAGCGGGCTTTGTGCCCGAGACCGATCAGGCCACCGCCAGTGCCCTGTGCGACTGCCTGCAGCCGGAGCTGAACAGCGCAGTACACACCATCCGCACCCGGGATGGCGGCCTGCGCAGCATCGAATGGCACACCCAGGTGCTACACACCCCGGATGGCATCCAGGGCCTGCTGGCCACCGGGGTGGACATCACCGAGCGGCTGGAGGCCGAGCAGCGCCTGAGCCAGAGTGAACAGCGCTTCAGGGATGCCCAACGCCACGCCAATATAGGCACCTGGGACTGGAACATCAGGACCGGCGAGCTGCACTGGTCGGAACGCATCGCCCCGCTGTTCGGCTATCGCGCCGGGGAGCTGGCCACCACCTACGACAACTTCCTCGCCGCCGTCCACCCACGGGATCGCGCGACCGTTGAACAAGCGGTTCAGGCCGCAGTTCAAAACGACGCCCCATACGAGCTTGAGCACCGGGTGTTGTGGCCCAGTGGCGAAGTGCGCTGGGTGCTGGAGCGCGGAGGCGTATTGCGGGATGCCGACGGCAAGCCCAGCAACATGCTGGGCATTGTGCAGGACATCACCGAGCGAAAGCTGGCACTGAATGCACAGCGGCAACTCACCGCCATTCTGGACGCTTCGCCAGACATGATTGCAACCGCCGATACCCAGGGGCAGGTGACGTATATCAATCAGGCCGGTCGGCAGATGCTCGGCTTGGCAGACGAGCAACCCCTGTCGAGCTTGCGCGCGCAGGATTTCCACCCGACCTGGGCCCTGCAGCGCGTGTTCGATGAAGCCCTACCGCACGCCGCCAGCCACGGCAGCTGGGTGGGCGAAACCGCCCTGCGACACCGGGATGGCTTCGAGTTTCCGGTGCGCCAGGTGATGCTCTGCCACCGGGACGAACATGGTGAGATCCAGTACTACTCCACCATGATCGAAGATCTCAGCCGGCAGAAACAGGTGGAGGAAGAGCTGCGCGAGGCGCGCGACGTGGCCGAGCAGGCCAACCGGGCCAAATCCGAATTCCTCTCCAGCATGAGCCACGAGCTGCGCACGCCGCTCAATGGCATTCTGGGCTTTGCCCAGCTGTTGCAGCAGTCGCCCTTTGCCACGCTAGACGAATTCCAGGGCGAAGCGGTGCAGCAAATCCTCAACTCCGGCTGGCACCTGCTCACCCTGATCAACGACGTGTTGGACCTGGCCCGCATCGAATCCGGCAGCATTGCCTTCGACATAGCCCCGCGCAGCATGCGCGAGCTGGTGTCCGAAGCCCTGCACATCACCAGCTACCAGGCCGGACAGCGGCAGATCGAGATCCACGCCGAGCCGCTGACGCAGGCGGAGGACGTCGTGCTGGGGGATGGCCGCCGGCTGGTGCAGGTGCTGACCAACCTGATCGGCAACGCCATCAAATACAATCGCACGGGAGGCTGGATAAGGCTGCACAGTGAGACCTTGGACGGCTTCCTGCGCTGCACCGTGCAGGACAGTGGCCCCGGCCTCAGCCTGGAGCAGCAGGGCATGTTGTTCCAGCCCTTCTGCCGCCTGGGGGCAGAACAAGGCGAGGTGGAGGGCACCGGCATTGGCCTGGTGATCTGCAAACGGCTGATAGAAGGCATGGGCGGGCGCATCGGCGTGTTTTGCGCACCTGGAGAGGGCTGCAGCTTCTGGATCGACATCCCGCTGCTCACCGAGTACAACCTGCATCCCCAGTGCGAGACCCGCCCGCAACCCGAGCCCCCGGCAAGAGGCTCCCCACTGCGCGGCCAGCGCATCCTCTACATCGAGGACACCGAGGCCAACCGCATGCTGGTGGAGTGCGCCTTCCAGAAACTGTTTGATCTCAGCATTGACACCGCCACCAGCGGCGAACAGGGCCTGGCGATGATCGCCCAGAGCCCGCCCGACCTGCTGCTGCTGGACATCAACCTGCCCGATATCAGCGGCTTGGAAATCGCTCGGCAGCTGAAGGCCAACCCGGCCACCGCACACATCCCGCTGGTGGGGCTGAGCGCCAACGCCATGCCCGGTGACCTGGCCCTGGCCAGCGAGGCCGGCTTCGACGCCTACCTCACCAAACCGCTGAGCCTTGAGCAGCTGGCCAGCACCATCAAGCAAATCATATCCGACCAGGAAGGTACGCCCGACCATGCTTGACGAGCACTACGGTTCATCCCGCATTCTGGTGGTAGACGACCAGGCCGCCAACCTGCGCCTACTGGCCCAGGCCCTGCGCAACCAGGGCGTAGACGCCATCGACACCACCGACGACCCACGCCAGGTGGAAGCGCTCTACCAGCTTCACCGGCACGACGTGATCCTGCTGGATCTCTCCATGCCCCACCTCAACGGCTTCGAGGTGATGGGCCGGCTCAGCACCCTGGTAGAAGACGACTTCCTGCCGGTGATCGTACTCACCGCAGACAATAGCCACGCGACCAAATTGAAAGCGCTTTCGGCAGGTGCAAGGGATTTCATCACCAAGCCCTACGATCTGCTGGAGGTACAGCTTCGCGTGCGCCACATGCTCGAAGCACAACAGCTACGCAAACGCGTGGGCATGCAAAAAGCAGCGCTTGAACACCTCGTACGCGAGCGCACCCGAGAGCTGGAAGACACCCAATGTGAAGTCATCCGCCGCCTGGCCCGTGCCGCCGAGTTCCGCGACAACGACACCGGCGCGCACATCATCCGCATGAGCAGCATCGCCGCCGCCCTGGCTCGCAACGCCGGCCTGCCCGAGGAGTCCTGCCAACTGATACTGAATGCCGCGCCTATGCACGACGTGGGCAAGATCGGCATCCCCGACCACATCCTGCTCAAACCGGGCAAGCTGACGCCGGAAGAATTCGCCATCATGCAGGGCCACGCCGAAATCGGCGCCCGTATCATGGGTGGCCATCACGCCCCCCTGCTGCGCATGGCGCACAGCATTGCCCTGCACCACCACGAGCGCTGGAATGGCAGCGGATACCCCTTCGGCTTGAAGGGCAACAAAATCCCCATTGAGGGCCGAATAGTGGCCATTGCAGACGTGTATGACGCCCTGATATCACACCGGCCATACAAGCGGGCATGGACCATCGAAGCGGCGTTCCAGCACATAGAAAAGCAAGCCGGCATCGACTTTGACCCCACGCTGGTGGCGGTATTTCTGGCCATGCGCAAAGAAATCGAAGCCATCAGCGCCAGCCACCGCGATTTCGTCGATGAGGCCTGCGCCTAGGGAGCGACCGACATGCCGCTCAAGCCCATCGCCCTAGGCTCCGATGCCCGCCGCACCGGCGAGATGCTGGCAGCCCTGAGCACACTGCTCAGGCTGGATCATCTGACACAGGGCGCCGGGCAATTGCTAGATTTTCTGCTGGACTTCAGCGGCAGCGACTACGGCTTCATCGCCAGCCTCGACACCCCACCGCAGGGATTTGGGCTGCGCTTCTTGGCACTCAGCGGAGCCCCGCTGCGCGATGGCTGCCCCGATATCGCCAACCCTGTGGCCCGCCGCCTGCTTGAAGCCCTGCAACCCGAGCAGCAACGGCAGAAACTGCTGCGCGGCGATCACCATTTCCAGCAACACCGGCCAGACCCGCTAGGCGAGGCCGGCGGGCAGCCTGACATCCACACCCAACTCAGCCTCCCGCTGCGACATGACGGGCAACTGCTGGGCATCATCAGCCTGGCCAACGGCCGCATGCGAGATCCTTCGCCACTCATCAGCGAACTGCAAGCGCTGCTGAACGGCTGCGCCTGGCTGCTGCACCAAAGCTACTGCAAAACCACCCTGGCTAGCACCGACCAGCACCTGAATGCGCTGCGCGGCAACCAGGAAAAAAGCACCCAGGCGCTACAGGCCCAAGTCCGGCAGCTGGATCAGGAACAGCAGTTTCATCGCACCCTGTTCAATGCCTCGCCCATCGGCTTCAGCCTGCACGCCCTAGACGGGGAGCTGGTGGACTGCAATCAGTCCTACTGCCGCCTGCTGGCGCGCAGCAAAGAGGCACTGTTGGGCACACCCCACGCCCGCCTGGTATCCCCCGACACCCGCGGAGCTGACCTGCGCCGGCAACATCTGCTGCGGCAAAACGGCCAACACGGCGCCCTGGAACTCAGCTATCTGGCCCCAAACGGCAATCCCATCCCGGTGCGACTGCGCGGACAAGTGGTCGAGCGCAGTGGCCAGCGACTGATCCTCTCCTCGGTGGAAGACATCGGCGAGCAGCACCGGCGCAACAGCGCACTGGAGCTGCTGTCCCAGGGCGTCAACACCACCGGCGACGAGCAACTGCTGAACGGTTTTTGCCGCGAACTGTGCAGGCTCTTGCAGGTCGACTTTGCCGCCATCTGGCGCCACCGCGCCGACGGCGGCCCACCGCACTGCATCGCCAGCCATACCAGTAGCAGCGAAGCGCCAAACTGCCTGCCAGAAACATCCATTTCAGAGTACTCCGGCGAACTCCACCTGCGCTGTGCCAGCTGCGGCGACGCCAGGCACGGACACGCCTTTCAGCCTCTTAACGACGGCGAACAGCGCCTGCTCGGCTGCATCGGCGTATCACACCGCAGTGCCCTGCCGCTCAGCCCCCAAGAAGTCGATGCCGTACTGCGGCTGTTCGCGGTGCGGGTGGCAGCCGAGATTCAGCGGCTGGAAGCCGAACGCCGCTTTCGCGATATGTTTGAATTTTCATCCGACGCCATCCTGCTGGTGGATGAAAGCGGCACCATCCGCGAGATCAACAGCCAGGCACCGGCCCTGCTGGGATATCCGCACCAAGAGCTGATCGGCCTGGGCATTGAACAACTGGTGCCACCGCCCCGCCGCGCCGGCCACAGCCACAAGCGCGCCGCTTTTCACACCGCCGCCCAGCCCCGCCCCATGGCCGCCGGCCGCCTGAATATCGAGGCCCTGCGCAAGGATGGCAGCACGCTGCCGGTGGACATCAGCCTGGTGCCGGTACAAACCGGCCAGCAACAGTGGATCGCCGCCACCATCCGCGACGTGTCGGAGCGACAGGCGGCCGAAGACCACCTGCGGCAATCGCTACAAGACAAGGAAGTGTTGCTGAAGGAGGTTCACCACCGGGTGAAAAACAACCTGCAGATCGTGGTCAGCCTGCTCAACCTGCAAGCCGAGCAGATCGACAACAGCGACGCGCGGCGCGCGCTGCAAGACTGCCAAAACCGGGTGCGCGCCATGGCGCTGATTCACGAGCGACTCTATCGCAGCGAGCATTTCTCAGGTGTGCACTTTGGCGACTACCTGGCCAGCCTGGTGAGCATACTGCACCGCTCCCTGGCCGACCCCCAATACCCGGTTGAGGTACTGGTGGATGCCGAAGACATCCCACTGGACATCGACACCGCCATCCCCTGCGGCCTGATCGTCAACGAGCTGATCACCAACAGCTTCAAACACGCGCTGGGCAAAGGCCTAGGCCAACGCCTGCAGGTGGCGCTGCGGCGCACCAACGATAACGTCTGCCTCAGCGTGCACGACGATGGCCCTGGCTACCCCGTCTCGTTGCGACTCGAAAGCGTCGAAACCTTAGGGCTTACCATGGTGCACACCCTGGCAAGACAGCTACGCGCCCACAT
Organism: uncultured Pseudomonadales bacterium; assembly: GCA_964649985.1. GTDB lineage: Bacteria > Pseudomonadota > Gammaproteobacteria > Pseudomonadales > CAZYQX01 > CAZYQX01. Next base: position 38,648 of record CAZYQX010000031.1, read on the forward strand.
TGAGATGGGCGGCGGACCAGGTGCACGCCTGTCCCTGCAGTTCGCGCCCACGCACAGCCCGACCACCGCACCGGCGGCCCCCGCAAATCAATAAGGCCGCCGGCGGAGCCCCAAGCGGTGCAGCCATGGCGAAAGCCACACATCCAGCAGGCTGAACACCAGCACGGACAACAGCACGGTGCCGAAGCCATAATCCAGCCACGCCATGCCCAGCAGCATCGGCAGCAGCGATTCCGGTATCTGGTCGAGGCCGGTCGCCCGGGCACTGGCCTCCAAGCCCAGACGCCGCTTGCTGAAGCTGGAGAGCATGTCCCCAAGCATCGAGGCCGCCGCAAACATCAATGAAAAACCAAGCCCGAAGCCCAGCGCAGGCCCCAGCAGCGCGCAGCTGAGCAGCGCGGCCAGCAGCCCGCGCCAGGTCTTGCTCTTGCCCAGCAAGGGGCGGCCATCGGCCAGGCGCACGTTGCCATCCACCGCCCGCGCCCAGCGATCCCCCAGTATATTCTGGGCCAACACCGGCGCGGCATTGGCCATCAGCAACAGTAAGATGAGTTTAAACGCCAGCACCAGAATCCCTTAGGCTTTTAGACTTGCACCAGTAAACCTACACACTGTGGCGTTTGCAAGCAGGCGCCATCTCCCCCACAATCGCGCCATGCAGAATTCAGCCCTCGACATCCTCGGCAGCACCTTTGGTTACGACCGCTTCCGCCCGCACCAGGAGGAGATCATCTCCACCGTGGCCGGCGGCAACGACGCCCTGGTGATCATGCCCACCGGCGGCGGCAAGTCGCTGTGCTACCAGATACCCGCCATGCTGCGGCCCGGGGTGGGCATCGTGGTGTCGCCGCTGATCGCCCTGATGCAAGATCAGGTAATGGCCCTCACCGAAGCCGGCGTGCCGGCGGCCGCGCTCAACTCCGCCCTGCCCCAGGAACAGGCCTGGGAGGTCGAGCGGGCCATGATGCAGGGCGAGCTGGAGCTGCTCTACATCGCCCCCGAGCGGCTGGTACTGCCCCGCACCCTGGAGATGCTGGCCCGCCTGCAGGAGCGCAACCGCATCGCGCTGTTCGCCATCGACGAGGCCCACTGTGTATCCCAGTGGGGGCACGACTTCCGCCCGGAGTACATGCAGCTCTCGGTGCTGCACCAGCGCTTCCCCGAGGTCCCGCGCATCGCCCTCACCGCCACCGCCGACGCCCGCACCCGGCAGGAGATCGCCGAGCGCCTGGGGCTGCAGGAGGCGCGCCTATTTCTCACCGGCTTCGACCGCCCCAACATCCGCTACAAAGTCGCCCCCAAGCAAAACGGGCGCGACCAGCTGCTGCGCTTCCTGAAAAGCGAGCACAGCGGCGATGCAGGGGTGGTGTATTGCCTGTCCCGCGCCAAGGTGGACGCCACCGCCCAGTGGCTGAGCGAACAGGGCATCCCCGCCCTGCCCTACCACGCCGGCCTGCCGGCCGCCACTCGGGAGGAACACCAGCGCCGCTTCCTCAACGAAGACGGCATCGTCATGGTCGCCACCATCGCCTTCGGCATGGGCATCGACAAACCCGACGTGCGCTTCGTGGCGCACATGGACCTGCCCAAAAGCCTGGAGGCCTACTACCAGGAAACCGGCCGCGCCGGCCGCGACGGCCTGCCCGCCAACGCCTTCATGGTCTACGGCCTGCAGGATGCCATCACCCTGCGCCAGATGCTGGAAAGCTCCGACGCCCCCGAGCAGCAGAAGCGCGTAGAGCGCGCCAAGCTCGACGCCATGCTGGGCTACTGCGAAACCATCCAGTGCCGACGGCAGATTCTTTTGGGCTACTTCGGCGAGCAGGATCACCCGCCCTGCGGCAACTGCGACAACTGCCTGGAGCCCCCCGAGACCTTCGACGGCACCCTGGCGGCACAAAAGGCCCTGTCCTGCGTCTACCGCACCGGCCAGCGCTTTGGCGTGGGCTATCTGATCGACGTGCTGCTGGGCAAGGAAGACGACCGCATCAAAAGCTTCGCCCACCACCAGCTGAACGTGTTCGGCCTGGGCCGCGAGTTCAACGAAAACGCCTGGCGCTCGGTGTTCCGCCAACTGATCGCCGCCGGCTACCTGCAGGTGAATCACGATCAGTACGGCGCCCTGCAGCTCACCGAATCCGCCCGCCCGGTGCTGCGGGGAGAAAAAAACCTGCAGCTACGCCTGGATAAAACCGACAAACAAAAGAAAAAACTCGCCCAGAAAGAGCGCCACTTCATCGAGGACGAAGATCAGGCCCTGTGGGCCGCGCTGCGCGAGCGCCGCCGCGCCCTGGCCGTGGAACACGGCGTGCCCCCCTACGTGATCTGCCACGACGCCACCCTCAAGTCCATGCTGGACTTGCGCCCGCAAAGCCTGGCCGAAATGGCCCGCATCAGCGGCATCGGCGCCCGCAAACTGGAAGCGTATGGCAGCGAGTTTATCGACGTGATCCGCACCCTCGGTTAGCAAGGCGCTCTTCCGACTTCGTGCCAGTCGATCCCGCCGACTTGGCAAACTTCCCACATCCATGTGGGTCGTCCCTGTAGTCGTCGGCTTTGGCTCCCGGCGTCGCTCTACCGACTACGTCCCTGTAGTCGTCGGCTTTGGCTCCCGGCGTCGCTTCGCTCAGCTGAGCCCTTTGATGTCCGATGCCACCCCCAAACCGTTAGGCCATCTCGCCTACAGGCGCGCCCCGCGCGCCAAGGGATTACTCCGCCCCCCCCCAGCACACCCTGCAGCACAACTTTTTTTGAGCTAGTTCACAGTTTTTTATCTAAAGAAGGGATATGATGTAAAAAAATAAGCATAAAAGCACTTTTTCGGCTAGTTCCAGGCCTGCGCTGCTCTTAGCCGCAGGTGTAACAGTATTATCATCCTGAATGCCCATCATGTTTTTGGTATTCGGGTAGCGGATTCGGCCGCAATCCTAACTTTAGCAGTACGTGTTTGGAGGTACCCGAAGGGCACATGGCATACCGTGTGTCGTTGACTCACCCCTGCATGGAAAGCGCGTTATGTCTTTGATTTTTGAGCGTATACCGAACAAAGAGACATCGACAACAGCACACCCAAGCGGTGTAGACTCTCCAGGGGCGTGCCCATTATCGTCCGAGATTCCTCCACTCCCCAAGCGCCGGCGGGATAACGGCCCCGATTGTGTGCGCGGCATGCTGGTCATCTTCATGGTCTACGGCCACCTGACCATGTATGGCAGCTTTGCATCACAACTCTATGAACTCAAAGCAATACTGCATTCATTCAAGATGCCCGCGCTGCTGATGATATCAGGGTTTTTCTTCAGATATTACACGGATGCCGCAGGTACGCTGAAAAAGTCACTCAACCGGATTGGCCGGCCCTACTTGTTTTTTACGCTGCTCTACCTAACAGCCTTAACACTAGCCGGTGCGGCCGGGCTGCAATATTCAAATCAGCCGCCCTCGGGGATCAGGGAGTTTATCTCCAGGATCTTCATCGACCCGATTGGAGGTTACTGGTTTCTCCATACCTTGCTGATATTGCAACTGATCATTGGCGCCGTTTCATACGCCTTAAAAGCTATGCCTAATCACCGAGCTCTCACCCTTATAGTGGCATTCATTATTGCCATGGGCCTTGCGAGCACTGACCTAATTCAACTGTCCCATCAAAACGTGATCGCATTTTTTTACGGCGCCTTAACGGCATTCCAATACCGCCGACTGCCATCTTCTTTAGTCACGGGTATTGCGCTCACGATAGCACTGCTCTGCATGTCATATCGCTTCGATTGGAAGCCCCCTCTGGTACTCGAATTCCTGTTGAGCTTTTCCGCCCTGTTGATGCTGAACGCGCTGGGACGGCGCTTTGCCAGTATGGCGCTGGTTAAGGTGATCGCCTGGGTGGGCAGGAATACCTTGGTCATACTGGTACTGCACTGCTTCTTCGTGAGCGGATTGTTCTGGCTCTCTCCCTTGCTGTTGAATCTGGACCCCAGCGCCGCCCATTCCGCTCGGCATACTGCCGGAAGGCGGCGTTCCCTGCTGTGCGTTGTCGCCGGAGGGCGGCGTTCCCTGCTGCGCATTGTCGCCGGAAGGCGGATTGTCCTGCTGTGCGTTGTCGCCGGAGGGCGGCGTGCTCGGCTGAGTGGCGTCGCCGGAGGGCGGCGTGCCCTGCTGCCCGCCGGGGGCGCCCTGCGCGAGCGTGCCGACCAGCGCTGTAACCACGCCGTTTTCTACGCTCTGCACCTGCACGTAGGTTACGGATGCGTCCGCGGAGGCGTTCCCCGCGCTCGCATTGCCCGCGCTTGCTTCG
>CAZYQX010000032.1:0-41014 GCA_964649985.1 uncultured Pseudomonadales bacterium
ACTGGGTGCTGACGACCGTACCCGAGATGGGCGCCGGCTGGTGCCCGCCCGGCATGCTGGGCATCGGCATAGGCGGCACCGCCGAGAAGGCCACCCTGCTGGCCAAGGAGGCGCTGCTGGACCCGGTCGACATCTATGAGCTGATGGAGCGCGGCCCGCAGAACCGCATCGAAGAGCTGCGCCTGGAGCTGTTCGAGAAGGTCAACAAGCTGGGCCTGGGCGCCCAGGGCCTGGGCGGCCTCACCACCGTGCTGGACATCAAGATCAAGGACTACCCGACCCACGCCGCCAGCCTGCCGGTCGCCATCATCCCCAACTGCGCCGCCACCCGCCATGCGCACTTCGAACTGGACGGCTCCGGCCCGGCGTTCCAGACCCCGCCGAGCCTGGACGAATACCCAGACATCACCTGGGAAGCCGCCGGCGCCCGCAAGGTGAACCTGGACGGCCTGACCAAGGCCGACATCGCCCAGTGGAAGACCGGTGAGACCCTGCTGCTCTCCGGCAAGATGCTGACTGGCCGCGATGCGGCGCACAAGAAGATGGTGGACATGATGGCCGCCGGCGAACAGCTGCCGGTGGACCTCACCAACCGTTTCATCTACTACGTGGGCCCGGTCGATCCGGTGCGCGACGAAGTGGTAGGCCCCGCCGGCCCCACCACCGCCACCCGCATGGACAAATTCACCCGCACCATGCTGGAGAAGACCGGCCTGATCGGCATGATCGGCAAGTCCGAGCGCGGTCCCATCGCCATCGAGGCGATCAAGGACAACAAGGCCGTCTACCTGATGGCTGTGGGGGGCGCGGCCTATCTGGTGTCCAAGGCCATTGTCGGCGCCAAGACCCTGGCCTTCCCCGAACTGGGAATGGAAGCCATCTACGAGTTCGAGGTGAAGGACATGCCGGTCACCGTGGCGGTGGATTCCACGGGTGACTCCGTGCACACCTCTGGCCCGAAAATCTGGCAGGCCAAGATCGAAGCCGAGAAGATCTCCGTGATCTGAGTGCACGGCTGCGACGCCGAGTCGTTCTGCTCAGGGCGCGCAGCCGCGCCCTGAGGCGGCTTACAAAAAAACGCCCCGACAAGCGCGGGGCGTTTTTTTGTGCCCATGAAAGGCCGTGGGGGCGTCTGTTGGCAGAGAGAGTAGGGGGCGGTTGGCTGTGGCGATGCCGGCATTGGGCGGCGGGCATAACGAAAAATGCCCCGATCTCTCGATAGGGGCATTTTTCTGGATCGCACCGGCGCGGGCCGATGCGTTTGCTCAGTGTGGCAGAGAGCCCTGGCGGGCTCGCCGCACTTAGCGCTGCAGCAGCTGCAGTTTGTCGGGCTTGCCGTTCCAGCTGTCGGCGTCTGCCGGCGCGTCTTTGCGCTCGGTCAGGTTCGGCCATACGTCGGCAAGTTCTGCGTTCAGCTCTTTGAATACCAGCTGGTCTTCAGGCAGCTCGTCTTCGGAGAAGATCGCATTGGTCGGGCACTCGGGTTCGCACAGGGCGCAGTCGATGCACTCGTCCGGGTTGATCACGAGAAAGTTGGGGCCTTCATAGAAGCAATCTACGGGGCAAACTTCAACGCAGTCGGTGTATTTGCAATTAATGCAGTTTTCGCCAACGACAAAGGCCATGGTGACGCAACCCTTCAGCTAACGGCTAATTTTTGTGGTGGATATGGCGTTGGACCCGCCATTTTTGAACCGCACAACCTTAATGGACTAACGCTCGCTTAGCAACTTTTTTTTCCATTGATAAAGCATGTTTAATGCGTCGATCGGGGTGGTTTTGTCCAGGTTCAGGGCCTCCAGCGCATCCAGGATCGGGTGGTGGGCGGGGCCGGAGAAGAACAGATCCGACTGTGGTTTTGCCGGGTTGGGCTGGCGGGCCTGGGCCGCCACTTCGCCTTCTTCCAGTTCCACCAGCTTCTGCCGGGCGCGCTGGATCACCGCGCCGGGAATGCCGGCCAGCTTGGCCACCTGCAGGCCGAAGGATTGGCTGGCGGGGCCCTCCTGCACGTTGTGCAGAAACACGATGTGATCCTCGTGTTCGGTGGCATCCAGGTGCACATTGGCCACGCTGGGCAGCTGCTCCGGCAGGGTGGTGAGCTCGAAGTAGTGGGTGGCGAACAGGGTCAGGGCACCGACCTGTTCGGCCAGGTGCAGGGCGCAGGCCCAGGCCAGCGAGAGGCCGTCGAAGGTGCTGGTGCCGCGTCCCACCTCGTCCATCAGCACCAGGCTGCGCGGGGTGGCGTTGTGCAGGATGTTGGCGGTCTCGGTCATTTCCACCATGAAGGTGGAGCGGCCGGAGGCCAGGTCGTCAGAGGCGCCGATGCGGGTGAAGATCTGGTCCAGCATGCCGATGCGGGCCCGGCTGGCGGGCACGTAGCTGCCCACGTGGGCCAGCAGCGAGATCAGTGCCGCCTGGCGCATGTAGGTGGATTTACCGCCCATGTTGGGGCCGGTGATGATCAGCATGCGCCGCTCGGGTTCCAGCCGCAGGTCGTTGGGGATGAACGGGCTGCTGGTGACCTGCTCCACCACCGGGTGGCGGCCGGCCTCGATATCCAGCAGGTTGTCGTCGCACAACGCGGGGCGGCTCAGCTGCAGGCGGTCGGCGCGCTCGGCGAAGTTGGCCAGGGCGTCCAGCTCCGCCAGGGCGGTGGCGCAATCCTGCAGCGGGGCCAGCTCGGCGTTGAGGGCGTCGAGCAGCGCGTCGTAGAGCTGTTTTTCCCGCGCCAGGGCGCGGCTTTTGCTGGACAGCGCCTTGTCTTCAAAGGCCTTCAGCTCGGGGCTGATATAGCGCTCCACGCCCTTCAGGGTCTGGCGGCGGTTGTAGTCCGTCGGGGCCATGTCGGACTGGCTGCGGTTGATCTCGATGAAATAGCCGTGAATGCGGTTGTAGCCCACCTTGAGGCTGCTGATGCCGGTGCGCGCCTTCTCGCGCTCCTCTAGCTCCATCAGGAAGGCGCTGGCGTCTTCGCCCAGGCTGCGCAGTTCATCCAGCTCCGGGTCGAAGCCGTCAGCGATGAAGCCGCCGTCGCGGATCACCGCCGGTGGGTTGTCGATGATGGCGCGCTGTAGCAGGCTGGCCAGCGCCGGGAAGTCACTGATGCGGCGTGCGACGTCCTGAATCAGGGGGGCTTCGTTGTGTTGCAGGGCGGCTTGCAGCTCGGGCAGGCGCTCCAGCGAGAGTTGTAGGCGGGTGAGGTCGCGCGGTCGGGCGGAGCGCAGGGCAACTCGGGCCAGGATGCGCTCGATGTCGCCGATGCCCTTCAGGCTGTCGCGCAGCCCCTCGAAGGCGAAGCCCTCCAGCAGCGAGGCCACCGCGCGCTGGCGCGCCTCCAGGGCGTGGCGGTTGCGCAGTGGGCGGTGCAGCCAGCGGCGCAGCAGGCGGGAGCCCATCGGCGTGCAGCTGCGGTCCATCACCCACAGCAGGGTGTAGTCCCGGCCGCCGGCCATGTTGGTGTCAATCTCCAGATTGCGGCGGGTGGCGGCGTCCATGGCCACGCAGTCGTCGCGGTTCTCGGTGGAGAGCCCGCGCAGGTGGGGCAGGGCGCTGCGCTGGGTGTCCTTCACGTACTGCAGCAGGCAGCCGGCGGCGGTGATGGCGTTGCTCAGCTGCTGGCAGCCGAAGCCGGACAGGTCGCGGGTCTGGAATTGCTGGTTGAGCAGGCGCTCGGCGGTCTCCAGCGAGAATTCCCACGGCGGGCGCTTGCGCACCGCGCGGCGGTTGGCCAGCAGCTGGTCCAGCCCGGCTTCGTCGCTGACCAGGGTCTCGGCCGGCGACAGGCGCTCCAGCTCGGCGGCCAGGGCGGTCTCCCCCTCCAGCTCCAGCACCACAAAGCGCCCGCTGCTGATGTCCAGGTGGGCGATGCCGAAGCTGTCGCGCTGGCGGTGAATGGCCAGCAGCAGGTTGTCCTGGCGTTCGTCCAGCAGCGCTTCTTCACTGACGGTGCCGGGGGTGACCACCCGCACCACCTGGCGGTCCACCGGCCCCTTGCTGGTGGCGGGGTCGCCGATCTGCTCCGCCACCGCCACCGAGAAGCCCGCGCGCACCAGGCGCCCCAGGTAGTTGTCGGCGGCGTGGAAGGGGATGCCGGCCATGGGGATGTCGGCGCCGGCCGATTTGCCCCGGGCGGTGAGGGTGATGTCGAGGGTTTCGGCGGCTTTGCGGGCGTCGTCGTAGAACAGCTCGTAAAAGTCCCCCATGCGGTAGAACACCAGCTCGTTGGGGTGCTGGGCCTTGATGCGCAGATACTGCTGCATCATCGGGGTGTGCTGGCTGAAATTTTCTTGGGCGTTCATGTGGTCGACGGCTGTTTGGGCTGGCGCGGAGAGCTGACTAGGATACCCGCTCGCGCGCGTTACTGCAGGCGCTTTTTGCCGGCAGCGTTCACCCAACTGGGGGGAGCGACTGGCGCTGACTTCGGGTTAGTATTGGCGGTTGATATTCAAACTCGGGGCTTTGCCGCATGGCGGTGCAGCCGGGAATCAGAAACAGGGGTATACGATGAAATTTGCCTATCACGCTACCATGTGTAATCCAGCGTTCTATCTGGACCTGGCCAAGGAGGCCGAGGCTATTGGCTTCGATACCTTCTCCATGGCCGACAGCATCTTCTACCCCCAGGATGCCGACAGCAAATACCCCTATAACGCCGACGGTTCCCGCGAGTTTCTGGACGGCGTGCCGTTCATCGAGCCTTTCGTGCTGAGCGCCTGGATGGGCGCGGTGACCACCAAGCTGAAGTTTTCCACCTCGGTGCTGAAACTGCCCATTCGCAACCCTGTGCTGGTGGCCAAACAGCTGAGCAGCCTGGCGGTACTCACCAACAACCGCTTCATGGCGGGCATTGGCCTGAGCCCCTGGAAGGAAGACTTCGAGGTGTGTGGCGCTCCCTGGGAAGGGCGTGGCAAGCGCATGGACGAGATGATTCACATCATTCGCGGCCTGATGCGCGGTGAGTATTTCGGCTATGAAGGCGAGCACTTCAATTTCGCGCCGGTGAAACTCTGCCCGGTGCCCACCCAGCCGGTGCCCATCCTGATTGGGGGGCACGCCGATGTTGCGCTGAAGCGGGCCGCCACCCTGGGTGATGGCTGGATCAGCGCCGGTGCCAGCTTCGAGGAGCTGGCGGCCATGATCGGCAAGCTGAAGGGCTTCCGCGAAGCCGCTGGCCTGGCGGATCAACCGTTCGATATCCATGGCATCACCGCCGAGGCCTACAGTCCCGAAGGCATCAAGCGCCTGGAGGATATCGGCGTTACCGAGGTGATCGTGGCCTTCCGCAATACCTATGAAGGTGGCCCGGACAATCGCACTCTGAAGCAAATGATCGGCGAAATGCACTGGTATGCCGATAACGTGATCGCCAAGAGTCGCGGCTGAGTTCACTAGGTCGCAGTGCAGCAGGGGGTGTGAAGGGTTTTTGGGCACGCGTCCATAGCGTGCCCCCTTCTCACGCTCAATGCTTTTGCAGCGGCGTTGATGCGAGGGGCGACAGCCGTGGGGCAGTTGAAAACCGCGCGGGCGACTGGCTAGCCGGCAGGCAGTACCATGCTGGAGGCAAGGCGTTGAGCGGTGTCTCTATCGCAGAGTTTTTCAACCAGTGAAAGCGCAAATTGAAGCGCCGTGCCAGGCCCTTGGCTGGTGATGAAATTGCCGTCGACAACTACCGGGGCATCAGCCACTAAGTATTGTCCCAGTTGGGCGTGAAATGACGGGTGTGCGGTGGCCTGGCGCGAGTTCAACAGGCCAATGTCGGCCAGGATAACGGCTGGAGCGGCGCAGATAGCGGCAATTAATGCGCCGCATTCGGCATGTTGCAGCAACATGCCCCGCAGGGTGGTGCAATCGCGAAGATGCTCGGCGCCCGGCATGCCTCCCGGCAACACGATGGCTTGATAGCTTTCGCTGGCCAGGTGTGAGATGTGTTGATCCGCCACTACGCGAAGGCCGCGCGAGCAGGTCACCTCTAGCCTGCCATCAGGCGTGCAACTTGCGACAGTGACCTCCAGAGTGGCTCGCCTCATGACATCAATGATGCAGGCGGCTTCAATTTCCTCACTGCCGTCAGCGATGGGGACAAGCACCCTGGGCTTCATCAGGCGGCCTCGTTCACCTTGTTGCGGCCACTGCGTTTTGCATCATAGAGCGCGGTGTCTGCGCGCTCGATCAAGTCATCAAGGGCTTCTGGTGGGCGATGGGTGGCAATGCCACTGGAAATCGTGATGTTGTCCAACAGTGTTCCCGATTCGCGAAGACGAATCTGTAATGACTCAACGCGGCTGCGCACCTGCTCTGCATATTCGCGCCCCTTGATGGCGCAGGCATTCGGCAGGACGACGGCGAACTCCTCGCCGCCAAAGCGGGCACAGAGTGCGTCGCTGGGGGCCAGCTCTCTGAGGACCGTGGCAACGGCACGCAGCACACGATCTCCGGTCAGGTGGCCGTGGCGGTCGTTGAACAGCTTGAAGTGATCCACATCGAGCATGATCAGGGTGGCCTTGCCCTCGCTGGCACTCAACATCTGCTCTGCCCGACTATCAAAGGCGGTGCGGTTTAGCAGCTGGGTGAGGCCGTCAATGAAGGCAGCGCGTTGTGTTTGCTCAAGTTCCTGCTTCAGCTTATCGATTTCGTGCTGGGCGCTTTCCAGTCGAACCTCAAAGCGTTCATGGTTTTCAAACAGGTGAGCCGTACTGGTTTCCAATGCGTGCAATACACTGGTGATGGTATCTGTGTCGCGGGTGCTTTCCAGGCGGTTTAGCTGCTGGCTTACTTCTTCTCTAAATCTTCGCGTGCGTTTGACGCTCTGGCGAACATTCCGAGCCATCTCGCTCACTAAACTGGATACAGTTTCGCGGGTGCGTTCATTGCGGGCCTGATCTTCGCCAACGATAAACTTAAGAAACAGCTCTTCACTCTTATCTGGCGGGCAGGTGCCGAGTTTTTCTACGACAGTTTCCAGTGTGGACTTAAGTTTATTGTCTGCCCCTTTGACGTAGTCATACCACAAGGCGTAGTTGTGGGGGGTGGGGGCGATGTGATGCCGCATCATGAGCGGTACCGCATGTCGCAGATACTCAGCCGCTTCGCGTATCTCCTCGGGATACTTGGGGCCGCGGGACACATCTACCTCCTTTCGGCTTCAGGTGGTTACAACGGGGTGCGCCAAATTGGTGCTGATTTGCGAAATTTGCAGTATTTGCCGGCCGTGGCAGAAAAAATTGCTTATTCCTGAAGCATCTTGTAAACGCCGTTCAATATGACACAAATGTGCCGTATTTCGCTAGCCCACAAGGCTCCACGGCATTTGATCATGAACAATTTTTCTGGGGCGAGGGGGGTGTAAGGGGGGGCGTAGCGATGGCGGGGTGGGTAACACCCCGCCACAGGCTGGATCAACGATCCAGCGGCAGCTCATCAGCCTGAGTGCGCAGCTCATTTTTGGCGACTTTGTTCAGCGTCGCACGCGGCATGTCAGGCACGATGTGAACGCCACGGGGGCGTTTGAAATCGGCCAGATTGGCGTCGCAGTGCTCGAAGATCTTGGCTTTCAGATCCTCGTCGCTCATCGGGTTCATCGGGTGCTTGATGACAAAGGCAACCGCCACTTCATCCAGCATGTCGTGCTTGCGGGCCACAACCGCGACTTCGTCGATGCCGCCCACTGCCATGATGGCTTCTTCCACTTGGCGTGCGGAAACGTTTTCACCGCCTACTTTCAGCACATCCTTGTCGCGGTCGGCGAAGAACAGGTGGCCACCTTCGCCCACATAAGCGGTGTCGCCGGTGTCGAACCAACCGTCGGCGTCGAAGGACTTGGCCATGGCCTCGGGGTTCTTGTAGTACTCCAGGAACAGCTGGATACCGCGCACGCCGCGCACCAGGATCTTGCCGGTTTCACCTGGTTGGCACAGTTCGCCGGTTTCTTCGTTGATGATCGCCAGCTCGTAGCCCGGGCTCGGACGGCCGATGGACATCTTCGGCGAGTCCTGCAGCACGTCGGTGCGGGTGGCGTGAATGACGGTTTCCGTCATGCCCCAGGAGGCGAAGGTCTTGACCTTGAACCAGCCTTCCAGCTCGGGAATCACCACGCCGGTGAGCCAGGCCTTGTAGTGGTGCTCGGGCACTGCCTGAGCGGCCACAGCCTTGATGGTGAAGGGGATCATCGAGGCGTGGGTGGCCTTGTGCTTCAGGGACATCTCCCAGAAACGGCTAGCGGAGAACTTCGGTTGCAACACGGCGGTGCCGCCAGACCACAGGGTGGTCCACAGGCTCCAGCTCTGGGTGTTGACGTGGAAGAAGGGCAGGAAGGTCAGGTAGACGTTATTGCCGTCCAAACGCAGGTCGTCGGTGTTGCTGCGGCCGGCCCACAGGGCATTGGCGTGGGTGTGTACCACCGCCTTGGGGCGGGAGGTGGTGCCGGAGGTGTACTGGATGCCGGCGGGCAGCATGGGCTCTGCTTCACGCTCCGGGGCCTGGGCGGCATCGCCGAACAAGCTGGCGAAGGGCTCATAGCCTTCGGTGGACTCTTCTGCCGGGGTGCCGGAGTTGGTGTCGGTGATCAGACGCCAGGCCACGCCGTTGACGTTGGCCAGGATCTCTGCGGCAAATTTTGGCTGGGTGATCACGCCCACGGCACCGGCGTGGTCGGCAAAATAGGTCAGCTCTTCACCGATGCAGCGGGTGTTGGTGGTCACGCCCACGGCGCCCAGCCAGGCGCAGGCATACCACGCCAGCACGGCTTCAGGGCAGTTTTCGCAGTGGATCAGTACTTTGTCGCCTTTCTTGACGCCGCGGCCATGCAGGCCAGCGGCGAGGCGCTTGGTGTCTTCCAGAAACTGGGCGTAGCTCCAGCTCTGAGACTCGCCATCAAAGGGCTCCCAGATCAGGAACGGGTGGCTGGGTTTCTTTTCCGCCCAGTGTTTCTGCAGGGTTGGGATATCCATACCTGCAAACTGGTACAGCTGTGCCGCCTTGATGGAGTCGATAGCTTTAGACATTAGGTGCTCTCCGAGCCTTGGCCAAGCGGTGATAGTGACGATGTATTCTAGCGGTGAGGGCGTTGACTACAAACGTCAAATTCGCTCAGTTTGCGTCGGCCTTTTTTTACAGGGGGCGTGCGCGCCCGCCAGCTGACGGGCGCGCTTTCTGTTATTTAGTGGTGGCCTCCGCCGGCGCTGGCGGCTTCGGCGATCTCCGGCGTATGTACCGTGACACGGTTCCGTCCATTGGCTTTGGAGTGATAAAGCGCCTCGTCGGCCAAGCCTACCAATGCTTCTGGGGTCATGCTGTTGTCAGGCACGCGTGTGGCTACCCCGATGCTGGTGGTCACGTGGTAGGTGCGTTCTTCGTAAACGATGGGGTGAACCTCAATGGCGGCACGCAGTCGCTCCGCCGCGGCACGTGCTTCTTCCTGTGGCGTATTGGGCAACATCACCAGGAACTCTTCGCCGCCATAGCGGGCCACGAGGTCGCCGGCTCGCTTGAAGTGGGCGCGCATCACCTTGGAGAGCTCGCGCAGACACTGGTCGCCGACCAAGTGGCCGGCCGTGTCGTTTAAGCGTTTGAAAAAGTCGGCATCCAGAAGAATGACCGAAAGCGGTTGCTGCTCTCGGCCGCAGCGGCGCCATTCTTTCTCGAGTGATTGTTCAAAGAACATACGGTTATAGGCTTTGGTCAAGCCGTCGGTGATAGAGAGCAAGCGCAGGTTCTCGTTGGCTTCCTGCAGTGCCTGCTGAGCCTCCTCCAGGCGCTGATTCTTGTCGTTGATTGCCGTGGTGTGGCGCTCGACCTCTGCTTGCAGGTTACTGAGCAGGTTTTCAGCTGCCTTCAGGGTGCGCGTGAAGCTGTAACTGGCCAGATGGCTCAACAGGTAGTAGTAAATCACGATTGCGACAGGGCTCAGGGTTGGCATGAGGCCTTGCGCCCAGTAGCGATAGCCGTCGAAGGCTGCGGTGGCAATCAGAGGGAGTGTGGCGAGCAAGGCGAAGCGTGCTTTGTTGTCATGCTCGCTGGCGATGCCGAGTAACGTGAGCGCAAAGATAGCCTGGATGGCGAGATAGGCCCAAAGCGCCACGCTGATGGTGACCAGGGCATTAATCCCAAGGTAAAAGATCGCTACCACGCCCGCCAGGGCCGGAATGAAGTTAAGGGGCAGGTAGCGGTATATGCCAAACTCGGGCAGTACATGCCGGAAAAACATCAGTAGCAGCGCCGGAGCAAGGGCCAGGGAGGCATAACTGATCTTGAAGCCAAGCTCGTAGATCCAGGATTCGTCTGAGCCAAGGAGAGTGGCCAGCATGCCGCTGCGGCCGATAAAGGCGATGGAAAGCAAGAAAGCACTCAGTGCAAGCCAAAGATATTCTTGATCCTTGGGGCGCTGAAGAAAAAGCGCGATGGTGAATGCCGCAAGGCTGAGCAGAAGCGTGGCGGCAAAGCCGTCGAGCAAGATGTGGCGAGCAAGTGCTTGTTGCATTTGCTCCTCGCTGCCTAAGCTGATGTCGCCACACAGACCGCCGAGCTGCCCGTTGCGCTCTGTAACGTGGATCATAAGGTAGTGAGGCATGCTGCCCTGTGGGCTTAGGTGCACCCAGGCAGGGCCGCTTTTACGGCCGAACTGGGCGTCAGTGGCGGCCGGTTGGCCTAATTGCGCCAATGGTTGGGCCGACGGGGCGCCTTCGGCGAAGAAATACAGTTCTGCAGCACCGCAAATTTCCGCCATATAGATCGCGAGGGGTGCTCCGCTCGGCAGGCCTGAGAGCTTTGTAACGTAGGTAGCCGTCGACGGAGGGGACGCTTGAAGGCTGTTGAGCCATGTGGACGGCACTTTTGCGGGTTGAGCGCCTGGCTGGCTGAGCCTTTGTGCCAGCGAGGCGGGTGGAACCAGCTCGCCGTCGATTCTGGTCCAGCCTTCATGCAGCTGAACGGGGGCGTGAATCGAGGGGTTCCATGTGCTGTAGTCATGTTCTGCTGCGGCCTGAGCCTGTTCGCCCATGCTGAAGGCGAATGCGGCAGTGACGATTAGCATCAGGGCGCGGAGGGCGCTCAGGGAGGGGACTTTAATCGGGATCAAGCAGAACTTTCCTTTCAGCAGCCAAGTGCATATCGGGCAAGTATAGCTGCTTGCAGAAAAGCCGGATGAGCCTGTTATCTTCCCGTGGCGCGTCAATCAGGCTGGCTGGGTGGGCTCCTGTGGTAGTTGCCAGATGCACCAGGGCCTCCCCGCCCGCTTGGCGCTGTACATGGCTTCATCCGCTTTTGCAATGAGTGCGTTGGCAGCGGTGGCGTGGGCAGGGTAAATGGCCGCGCCAATGCTGGCGCGCACCACCAGGTTGCCTGGCGTGCCGTTGCATGGCTGGGCCAGCTTCTCGCTCAGCGCATCGATGATGGTTGGGGCATCGCCATGGGTGACGCCCTCAAGGATTACCGCCAGTTCATCTCCGCCCAGGCGCGCCACGGTGTCGGTGGGGCGCGTGCTGTGTTTCAGGCGCTGGCTCATGATCTGTAGCACCAAGTCACCCACCTGGTGCCCATGCCGGTCGTTGATGCCCTTGAAATCGACCAGGTCGATATACAGCAACAGAACGGGGTCATTGAAACGCGATGCTCTGAGCAACGATTGATGCAGGCGTTCTGCAAACAAGCCTCGATTGGCCAGATCGGTCAGGCTGTCATGGCTGGCCAAATGTTGGAACTTCTCTCGTTCTGCTCTGAGCTCTTGCTTCAAGCGGTCGCTGTATGTGGCGCTGCCCCATGCAAAGCCTGTGACGCTTGCCGCGACAATCAGCCATACCAATATATGGGCGGAAATGACTTGGGCGGCGGCTACCTTGTTGAAGGCATCAAAGCCCAGTTCGCCTGCAAGTAGCATGGCCTCAATGAGGGCCACAATGGCTAGCCAGCGAAGCGCGGCTTTGTTGCCGAGCACGTTCAATGCCAGCACGGGTATGGCAACGAAAGAGAAGCTTACGCCGCTGGTGACGGGGCCACCTGTGGCGATGGTGGAAAAACTGATGGAGAGTGCAATCATCCACAGCATCAGATTGCAAACCGGTTCAAGCCTGCCGCGCTTGCGCAGTGCCCAGAGCCCCAGGCTTGCGCCCACTACCACCGGCCCCGGCAGCATCATGGCCATCATAAGATTGTTGCTGGGGAAGGGGGTGGCGACGACGGTATAAATGAACGCCGAGCTTGACTGCAACAAAATGACCAGCAGGGCCGTGCTGAGCACGCGTGCGCGATATTTGTTGTCTCCATCGGCCTCGGGGTGAGGGGCCGAGAAGTAGTCCACCAATCGTAACAGTCGTTCCATCGCAGCTTCGTTCTTTAGCGTTATGGCACAAAGATAACGCCTGAAGCGCCCTGCGCATAGCATTTCGATGATGACGGGTAGTCCATGGCATGGCCCAAGGGGCGGCTTTTGTTGTTCTAAATCAATACCCGTTCTGGCGGGATTGGATACATTTGCCTCCACAATTTCAAAACAACATTTCTATGCACTACAGAGCAGGAGTCAACCATGGCGAGCCGCTATGAAATGCCACCACCAGTGGGCTGGTACCAAGTTTCCTATTCCTTTGAGCTGAAGCCTGGTCAGGCCAAACCGATCAAGCTGTGTGGTGAAGATCTGGTGTTGTTCCGTACCGAGTCTGGCGAAGCCAAGGTATTGGAAGCGTATTGCCCGCACATGGGCGCGCACTTGGGCTACGGCATTCACGAGTTCACCGACCAGGGTGGCGAAGTGAAGGGCGAGAGCGTGGTGTGTCCTTTCCACGGTTGGCGTTTCAATGGCGACGGCTTCTGCACCGAAGTGCCCTACGCCAAGAACATTCCGCCAAAGGTCAATGGCAAGCAGTGCCTGCGCACCTATCCCGTGCGTGAAATGAACCAGGTGGTATGGGTGTGGTGGCATCCGAAGGGTGAGGCGCCTCACTACGAGCCTAAACTGATCCCGGAAGCAGACGCCAACAACGCCGAGTGGGGCGAAGTGATCGTGCACCGCGCGCGCATCCGCACCCACATTCAGGAAATGGCGGAAAACGGTTCCGATCCTGCGCACTTCCTGTATGTGCACACCACGGCTGAAATTCCCGAGCCGAAGGAAATCGAGTTCGACGGTCACTACCGCCGCGCGCTGCTCGAAAGTGCCATGAACACGCCGAAGGGCCAGATCATCGGCCGCATCGAGCTGGAAAGCGTTGGGCCTGGCCAGGGCATCACCCGCTTCACCGGTATCTGCGAAACCGTACTGATGGGCAGCGTTACGCCGATCGATGATGAGTATGTGGAAGTGAACTTTGGCTTCCTGCAGAAGAAAGTCAACGGCGAAGTGCCGAAAGGTGGTGTGGGCGCGGCGCTGATCGCTAACGTGATCCAGCAGCTGAAAGAAGACACCCCGATCTGGGAAAACAAGATCTACCGTCCAGTGCCCATCCTGTGTGATGGTGACGGCCCGATCGCCAAGTTCCGCAAGTGGTATTCCCAGTTCTACGTGGACTACCAGCTGCCAGGGACCTAATGGCCCATGCCGCGACCGCCCCGCAGAGGGCGGCGCCGGCAGAACGTTTCACCTCGCTCTGTGGGAAGACTTGCTCTTCCCTTTTTTTGTTGTGCCGCCGTCAGGGTTGAACCGCCACGCTTCTCGTGTGCGGGGAGGGTGTCGCCTCTACGTGGGGTTGTTTTCTAGACGGTTGCCGGATTCTCAGGCGACATCAAACATCTGGGCTAGAGTTCCCCGCCAAGCTAACGCATGGGGGCGCTGCTGCGGCGGGGCCTGCGGGTGTCGTTTACGGCTGATGGGAGGGCACTACCCGCAGGTTTTTCACTTTGACCTTCTGCACGCCACTCACCGCACTGGCGGCCTTGATGGCTTCTTGTCGGGCCTCCGCGCTGGGCACGGTGCCAGACAGGGTCACTTCGCCCATGTAGGTGTCTACGTTGATGTCCATGGTCTTGACCTTGGGTTTGCTCAACAGCTGTGCATTCACCGAGGTCGTAATGCGTGCGTCGGAGGCGATCTGGCCGGCGTTGCGTTTTTCCTTGCCGGTCAGGATGGCGCAGCCGTTGAGGCTCAGGCAGAGCGCGAGAAAGCTGAGGGCGGCAACTTTTTTCATGGCGATGCGGTTTCCTGCGATGGTGAGGTGGTTTATTTAATCAGCTGTGGCTGCGCGTGTCACTGCCGCAAGCGCCGTTTGAGGGCGGGGAGCAGCATCAAGGCAAGCACGGTGCCGATAATAGCGGCGACGACATATTCGACCGGCCACTGCAGTTGTATGGAGGCGCCGAGCAGGTAGCCTGGACCGACGTAAACGGGGGCCCAGGCGCAGGCGGAGACCACATCGACGAACAGGAACTGGCGCACTGGCATGTCCAGCATGCCGGCGGCCATGGGTACCACTGGGCGCAGGGGGCCGATGAACCTGCCGAGAATGACACCATAGGCGCCTTGCTCGGCAAAGAAGTCCTCGCCCCGCTTGATCATGCCGGGGTAGCGGCTGAAGGGCCACATCTGCTTGATCTGGGCGTGGTAGCGATGGCCCAGCCAGTAGCTGAAGCAGTCCCCCAGCGTGGCGCCTGCCGCCGCGCAGGCCAGGGCCGGCAGCAGTTCCATGGCGCCGCTGCCGGCCACGAAGCCGGCCGCGCCCAGCAGCACCACGCCGGGCAGTACGATGCCCACCAGTGCCATGGACTCCAGAAAACTGATCACAAAGATGCTCAGACCCACCCAGTGGCGATGGGTATTGATCCAGGTGGTGGCGGCGGTTTGCAGGCTGTCAAAATCCATCGGGGTGAACTGTTCCACATCGGTGGGGCACGGGGGCCGGATCGCTGTATAATGCAGACTTCTGTTACCCGTGCAAGTTCCGCTGATGCATTTTCCTGCGGTGCCTGTGTATTGTCATGAGTTGAATGTATGAGCGATCTCGACGTTAAAGCCTATATGCGCGCGCTGGGCGAGGCGGCTCGCGTGGCCTCTCGCGCCATGGCGGCGGCGGGTACGCAGGTGAAGAATCGCGCCCTGGAAGCGATGGCGGCCGCCATGGACGAGGCGCGCGCCGAGCTGCTGGCCGCCAACGCCCGGGACCTGGCGCGCGGCCGCGAGAATGGCCTCGACAGCGCCATGCTGGATCGCCTCGAACTCAATGAGGCGCGCATTGATGCCATGATCGAAGGCGTGCGCCAGGTGGCCGCGCTGGCTGACCCGGTGGGGGAAGTGAGCGACATGAAGTTTCGCCCCTCGGGCATCCAGGTGGGCAAGATGCGCGTGCCGCTGGGGGTGATTGGCATCATCTACGAGGCGCGCCCGAATGTGACCGTGGATGCGGCCAGCCTGTGCCTGAAGGCGGGCAATGCCACCATCCTGCGCGGCGGCTCCGAGGCGATTGACTCCAACCGCGCCATTGCCGCCTGTGTACGCAAGGGGCTGCTGGCGGCCGGCTTGCCCGAAACTGCTGTGCAGGTGGTCGAAACCACCGACCGCGCGGCGGTGGGGGCGCTGATCACCATGCCCGAGTATGTGGATGTGATCGTGCCGCGCGGCGGCAAAGGGCTGATTGAGCGTATATCCAACGAGGCCCGGGTGCCGGTGATCAAGCATCTGGATGGCATCTGTCATGTCTATGTGGATGAACTGGCGGATCAGGACAAGGCCTTCGACATCTGTCTGAATGCCAAGACCCACCGCTACGGCACCTGCAACACCATGGAGACCCTGCTGGTGAATGCGGCGGTGGCAGGGCAGTTCCTGCCGCGCATGGCCGCGGCCTATCGCGAGAAGGGGGTGGAGTTGCGCGGTTGCCCTGCCACTCAGGCGCTGCTGTCTGATGCCCTGGCCGCCACGGAGGAGGACTGGAGCACCGAGTACCTGGCCCCGGTGTTGTCCATTCGCGTGGTGGACGACATGGCGCAGGCCATCGAACACATCAATCGCTACGGTTCGCACCACACCGACGCCATCGTCACCCAGGACTACTCCCGGGCGATGGTATTCCTGCGCGCGGTGGATTCCGCCTCGGTGATGATCAATGCCTCCACCCGCTTTGCCGATGGCTTTGAATATGGCCTGGGGGCGGAGATCGGCATATCCACCGACAAGATCCATGCGCGTGGCCCGGTGGGGCTGGAGGGGCTGACCTCGCAGAAATATGTGGTGCTGGGCGACGGGCACATCCGCGCTTGAGGTCTAGCGCGTGAATGCCATCGGGCTGTTCGGCGGCACCTTCGATCCGGTGCATTTTGGCCACCTGCGCATGGCGCTGGAGCTCAAGCAGCGGCTGGGGCTGAGCGACATGCGGCTGGTGCCGGCCAGCCTGCCGCCGCATCGCGAGGCGCCGGGCTCCAGTGCCGAGCATCGCCTGGCGATGCTGAAATTGGCGGTGGCCCAGGATGGGGTGCTGCGGGTGGACGACCGCGAGCTCCGGCGCGCAGGCCCCTCGTATACCTTCGATACCTTGAGGGAACTTCGTGGCGAGCTGGGTGCCGAAACGGCGCTGGTGTGGGCGATGGGCGTGGATGCGTTTGCCCAGCTCCATACCTGGCACCGCTGGCGCGAGCTGCTCGACCTGGCCAGCATCGCGGTGGTCGCGAGGCCCGGGGCTGCGCTGCCCTCGGTGGGGCCGGTGGCCGACCTGCTGCGCGGCCATAGGGTACCCGACGCGCGCGCCCTGGCCGAGCATCCGGCCGGCCGAGTTGCGGTGCTGGAGCTGACGCCGCTGGGCATTTCGGCGACCCAGATTCGCCACCTGATCGGGCAGGGCCTGGCGCCCCGCTATCTGTTGCCAGACAGCGTCTGGCATTACATTCAAGAACACCAACTCTATGGTGCGAGCCCAGAGGCCGCAGGAGACTCATGAAAACAGTTGAAGAAGTGCGCGATATTGCCGTGGCGGCGCTTGAGGACATGAAGGCGAAAAACCTGGAGTGTCTGGATGTGCGCGAGCTGACCAGTGTGGCGGACTACATGATCGTCGCTTCCGGTAGCTCCAAGCGCCACCTGCAGTCGCTGGCTGAAAACGTGGAGCTGAAATGCAAGGAGGCCGGCGCGGCCCCCCTCGGCGTGGAAGGCCATGGTACCGATTGGGTGTTGGTGGATCTCGGCGCCATCCTGGTGCACGTGATGTCGGATGAAGCGCGTCAATTCTACGATCTGGAGCGGCTGTGGCGCGTCTCCAGCGAGACTGTAGCCGCCTCCCGCGAGAGTACCTGAGTCCATGCGCATTCGCATGCTGGCGGTGGGAACCCGCATGCCCGACTGGGTAGAGCAGGGCGTGGCCGAGTATCGCAAGCGGCTGACCCGCGACGTGCTGTTGGACGTGGTGGAAATCCCCATGGCCAAGCGTGGCAAGAACACCGATGTGGAACGTGCCAAACGGGATGAAGCGCAGGCCTTGTTGGCGGCCATCCCGCCCGGCGATGGCGTCATCGCGCTGGATGTGAAAGGGCAACCCTGGAGCACCGAGGCGCTGTCATCGCAGATGGCCAAGTGGCTGGGGGAGGGGCGCAATCTCAATCTGCTGATTGGAGGGCCGGACGGCCTGGCGCCCGAGTGCGTGCAGCGCGCCGACCAGCGCTGGTCGCTGTCACCCCTGACCCTACCGCATCCCTTGGTGCGCATTTTGGTGGCCGAACAGCTATATCGGGCCTGGACCTTGCTCAATGGCCATCCCTATCACCGCTGAGTCTTCCGACGGATGTCCTTGATGCAATCCACCATCGTAATTAAGGCCTGTGTGCAAGCAGGTTCGATCATAGACGCCGCCGTGGGGTGCAGTCAGGGATGAGCCGTTTTTCGGTCAAGGATCACCGCCGCGAGCAGCAGGCGTTCCGGCGCCGGGCGATTTTTTGTGGCATCGTCATTCTCGTTGCCCTGGCGGTGATCTTTGGGCGCTACTATCACCTGCAGGTCACGGAATACCTGATTTACCACACCGAGTCCGAGCGCAACCGAGTGCATGTGCAGCCGGTGCCTCCCCGGCGCGGGCTGATTCTGGATCGCAATGGCGAGGTGCTGGCAGACAACCGCCCCAGCTATACCCTGACCATCATCAAGGAACGGGTGGAGGGCCTGGACCAGACCCTCGCTGCGCTCAAGGAAATCTTGAATCTGGATGACGAGGATGTAGCGCGCTTCCGGGAGCAGGTCAGGCGCCAGCGCCCCTTTGAGCCCATTCCCGTGCTGTTTCAGCTCACCGATGAACAGATCGCCGCTGTGGCCGTCAATCGCCACCGCCTGCCGGGCGTGGAGGTCAAGGCTCAGTTGTTGCGCCACTACCCCAAGGCCGAGCTGCTGGCGCACGTGTTGGGTTATGTGGGGCGGATTAGCGAAAAAGAAGAAAGCAAGCTCGATCCGGTGAAATATGCCGGGACCCATTACATCGGCAAGGCGGGGGTGGAAAAGTTCTATGAGGACGCCCTGCATGGCGAGGTCGGTTCGGAAAACGTCGAGACCAACGCCCGGGGGCGGGTGCTGCGCGTGCTTGAGCACAACGATCCTGTGCCGGGCAAAAACCTCACGCTGCACCTCGACATGCGCCTGCAGCAAGTGGCAATCGATGCGCTTGCCGGGCGTCGAGGTGCGGTAGTCGCGTTGGATCCGAATACCGGCGCCGTTCTGGCGGCAGTGAGTACCCCCAGTTTTGACCCGAATCTTTTTGTGGGGGGGATCAGCGCCAAGGATTACTCACGGCTGCGCGATGATCCTGATATCCCGCTGTTCAACCGCATCCTGCAGGGCCAGTATCCTCCAGGTTCCACTATCAAGCCGATCATGGGGCTGGCCGGGTTGCACTACGGCTTCCGGCGCCCGGAGGATACGATTGCTGACCCGGGCTGGTATCAGATTCCGAACGACAATCGCTTTTACCGCGACTGGAAACGCTGGGGGCATGGCACCGTCGATCTGCGCAAGGCGATTGCCGAGTCTTGTGACATCTACTTCTACGACTTGGCCTTCAAGATGGGGGTGGATCGCATTCGCGAATTCCATCTTCCCTTTGGGCTGGGGGATAAGACGGGGGTAGATCTCACCAACGAACGGACTGGTTTGCTGCCCTCGCGCGAGTGGAAGAAGCAGACCCACAAGGTGCCCTGGTATCGCGGTGAAACACTCAGTGTGGGCATTGGCCAAGGCTACATGCTGGCCACGCCAATGCAGCTGGCGGTGGCGGCAGGGACGCTGGCCACCCGCGGGGTGCGCATGCAGCCTAGCGTAGTGCACTCCATTGGCGGCGAGTTGGTGCCGCCCAAGGAGCTCAGCCACCTGCCGGATGTGAAGCGTCAGGATTGGGACGCTGTCTGGGCGGGCATGATTGATGTGGTACACGGCGAACATGGCACCGCCAAAGGCATTGCCAAGGGTATTCGCTATCGCATGGCGGGCAAGACGGGTACCGCCCAGGTGGTCGGCATCAAGCAGGGTGAGCGCTACGACGCCAGCAAATTGCACGAACGCCGGCGTGATCACGCATTGTTTATTGCGTTTGCGCCGGTGGAGGCGCCCACCATCGCGATCGGCGTGATCGTGGAAAATGGTGAGCACGGCTCGACGGCGGCGGCACCCGTCGCGCGCAAGGTATTCGATGCCTATCTGTTGGGGCCGGAGGCCGCTGCATCCGCTCCCGTTCCTGGCACAACGGAGGCCTCATCAGGTGAGCCCGAAGAGTGATTTTTTGCGAGAGTTGCCCGGCTCGGAGCGCGCTTTCGCTCGTCGGCGCGGCTGGATGGAGCGGCTGCGGCTCGACCCGGTGTTGCTGCTGTTGCTGTTTGCGGTAACCACTTATGGGCTGGTGGTGTTGTTCTCCGCCTCCGGGCGCGACTGGGACAACGTGCAGAAACAGGGCACTTTTTTTGCCATTGCCTATGGTGTGATGCTGGTGGTGGCGCAGATTGACACCCGCCACTTGGCGAGGCTTTCGCCCTGGGCCTATGTGGTGGGGGTGGGCATGCTGGTGGCGGTGCTTTTTGTGGGTACCGGCGCCAAGGGGGCCGTGCGCTGGCTCAGCCTGGGCGGTTTTCGCTTCCAGCCCTCGGAATTTATGAAGTTGGCGGTGCCGATGACGCTGGCCGCATTGCTGGCCAATCGGGTACTGCCACCCAGCATGCGCTGGGTAGCGACCTCATTGCTGGTGATCTTCGTGCCGGTGGTGCTCATCGCCAAGCAACCTGACCTGGGCACCAGCCTGTTGATCGCGGCCTCCGGCATGTTTGTGTTGTTTCTGGCTGGGCTCAACTGGTGGTACATCGGCGGGGCGGTGCTGGCGGCAGGCGCGGCCACCCCGCTGATGTGGCTCTATGGCATGCATGAGTACCAGAAGAACCGGGTGCTGACCTTGCTTGATCCCACCCGGGACAAACTGGGCACGGGCTGGAACATCATTCAGTCCAAGACCGCGATCGGCTCGGGTGGCGTGGACGGCAAGGGCTGGCTGATGGGCACCCAGTCGCACCTGGACTTTCTGCCCGAGAGTCACACCGATTTCATCATCGCCGTGCTGGCGGAAGAATTCGGCCTGATTGGCGTGACCTTGCTGTTGCTGCTGTATATCGCCATCATCTTCAGGGGGCTGCAGATTGCGGCGCGCTCGCAGGATACCTATGGGCGCCTGTTGGCAGGTAGTATTAGCTTGACGTTTTTCGTCTATGTATTTGTTAATATGGGGATGGTCTCTGGTATTCTGCCTATTGTAGGCGTGCCATTGCCCTTGGTGAGCCAGGGCGGGACCGCGTTGGTGACCTTGCTGGCTGGGTTTGGTGTGCTGATGAATGTTGCCACCCAGCAAAAGCGCCTGCTGGATTGACTGTACCGAGGTGAACACCTAGATGCGCCAGATTGTTGGATTGTTGCTCGCATTCACCTTGGGGTGGTCGTCCTGGGCTTCGGCCTTTGAAAACCGTCCGGACGTCGAAGCCTTCATTGATGAAATGGTCAGCCGCCACGGCTTTCAGCGCGAGGAACTCAAGCAGTTGTTCGCCGGGGCCCAGAGCCAGGCCTCCATTCTGACCGCCATTGCCCGCCCGGCCGAGAAGGTAAAACCCTGGAAGGACTACCGCCGCATCTTCCTGGATGAAGCCCGCATCAGCGCTGGCGCCGAGTTCTGGAAGGCCAATCAGGCCACCCTTGAGCGAGCCGAGCGCACCTATGGCGTGCCGGCGCGCATCATCGTCGCCATCCTCGGGGTGGAAACCCGCTACGGCACCCGCAAGGGCACTTACCGGGTGTTCGAAGCGCTCAGCACCCTGGCATTTGACTATCCGCCCCGCGCGCCCTTTTTCCGCAAAGAACTGGAAAACTTTCTGCTGCTAACCCGAGAGGAGGGCATGGACCCGTCTGCCGCGCTGGGCTCTTACGCAGGCGCCATGGGCTATGGCCAATTCATGCCGTCCAGTTTCCGCAACTTCGCGGTCGATTTCGATGGCGATGGCCACCGCGATATCTGGAACAACGTGGATGACGCGATCGGCTCGGTGGCCAATTATTTCCACGCCCACAAGTGGGTGAATGGGGCGCCGGTAGTGATGCAAGCCAGCCTGAAAGCGGCGGTGGACCCCACCGTATTCAACCGCAAGCAGCTCGATTTCAGTGTGGCGCAGCTGCGGGGCATGGGGCTTCAGCCGTTTGAGGCGCTCGATCCCGCGTCCAAGGCCATGCCACTCATGCTCGAGGGGGATGAGGGCATGGAGTACTGGGTCGGTTTGCAGAACTTCTATGTGATCACGCGCTACAACAAGAGCCATCTCTACGCCATGGCGGTCAACCAGCTGGGTGAGCAGGTCGCCAGGCGCCTGTAAAAGGGGCACGATGTGAGTGGAGTCATGAATCGAATCGCGCGCTTCAGCGGTGGCTTGTGTGTGCTGGCGGCGGTGCTGTTGGCGGGCTGCTCCTCTACACCTGAGCAACCCGCCGGCGGGGGGAGCTATACCGCCGGCAAGCGGCCCGCGAAAGATGGCGCGCCGCTGCGCAAGATTCGCCCGGAAGACGTGCCGGATATGCAGCCCAAGGCCGAGGCCCTGGCCCGCTACGGCAACAAGAGCCCGTATCAGGTGTGGGGCAAATCCTACACCGTGATGCCTTCGTCGGCGGGCTATGTGGCGCGGGGCACGGCCTCCTGGTATGGCACCAAGTTCCACGGCCAGCCCACCTCCAGCCGCGAGCCCTACGATCTCTACATCCAGACCGCTGCGCACAAATCGCTGCCCTTGCCGACCTATGTGCGGGTGACCAACCTGGGCAACGGCCGCTCCACCATCGTCAAAGTCAATGATCGTGGTCCCTTTCACGGCGATCGCATCATTGACCTGTCCTATGCCGCAGCGGTGAAGCTGGGCTATGCGGATATCGGTACCGCCCAGGTGCTGGTGGAATCCATCGACCCGCGCGACATGGGGCGCGGTGCCCAGCGCATTGCACAGTCTTCTCGCCCGGCGGCCGCAGCCGCCAGCGCGACACCCAGCCGGGTCTCTTCGGCAGGCGCTGTCCCTGGCCAGCGTTTCGTGCAGGCGGGGGCCTACTCCTCGCTCGCCGCCGCAGAGCAGGTGCGACGCCAGGTGGCCCAGGCGGTTGACCAGCAGGTGCTGATCAGCGAGACCCGCCAGCCAGACCGCACCGTATACCGCGTGCGGGTAGGGCCGCTGTCGGCGGGCCACGATGAGCAGATGCTGCTGGCCCAGGTGAGTTCCGCCGTGGGCGGTGCCAAGGTCGTGGTTGATTGAAACCCCGTTTGCCTCGCCGTGCGCGGGGCAAATCCTCACATCGGTGGCCGGGCCGCCGCGTGTTACAATGCCACCCCATTAGCGGGCGGCTAGTGCGCGTTGTGCGCACGCCGCTGAATCCGCATTTTTTCGTTCTCGTTCAAGGATTTTAGGAAACACCATGCAAGGCGTGAAATCACTGTTCATGCGTGCGTTTGGCGGTATCGCCGCCGCGCTGGCTCTTTCCACCTCGGCCCAGGCGGCACCAGCCGTGATTCCCGCACCGCCGCAGTTGCCCGCCAAGGCCTACATCCTGATCGATGCCAACAGTGGTGTGGTGTTGGCCGAGAAAGAAGCTGATCAACAAGTTCACCCGGCCAGCCTGACCAAACTGATGACCAGTTATGTCGCCTCTCATGAGCTGGCGTCGGGTGATCTGAAATACGCCGACATGGTGACGGTCAGCCTCAACGCCTGGTCGGCCAAGTTGCGCGACTCCTCGCTGATGTTCATTGAGGTCGGCAAGCAGGTGAGCGTAGAAGATCTGCTGAAGGGCATCATCATCTCCTCGGGCAATGACGCTTCGGTGGCGCTGGCCGAGCACATCGCCGGTACGGTGGATGCCTTTGCCGAGATGATGAATACCGAGGCCAAACGGATCGGCATGGCGAACTCACACTTCGTCAATCCACACGGGCTGGATGATCCAAGCCATCTGACCACGGCGCGGGATCTTGCCACCCTGGCAAGCCACATCATCAAGGACTACCCGGAGGACTACGCCCACTACAAAGTGCAGGAGTTCACCTTCAATGGTATCCGTCAGTACAATCGCAATGGCCTGCTGCGCAAGCCTGAGTCGGGTGTGGATGGCCTGAAAACCGGGCACACCGATGAAGCAGGTTATTGCCTGGTAGCTTCCGCCGAGCGCGAAGGCATGCGGCTGATCTCTGTGGTGCTAGGTGCCAACAGCATCAGCGAGCGCGAAGCGCAGACCATGGCGCTGCTCAATTACGGCTTCCGCTATTATCAGACCCAGAAGATGAACGGCGCCAACGAGGTGTTTACCACCGCGCGGGTGTGGGGCGGCAAGCAGGATCAGGTACAGATCGGTATCCAGAAAGAGCTGTACATGACCGTGCCGCGCAAGAAGGGCGTGGAGATTCAACGCCAGCTGAAGATCCCCACCGTGATCAAGGCACCGCTGCAGGTGGGCCAGCAGATCGGTGTGCTGGAGATCAAGGCCGAGGACAAAGTGCTGAAAACCGAGCCGGTAGTGGCACTGAATGCGGTTGAAGAAGCGGGCTTCTTTGGCCGCATGTGGGACGCCATCGTGCTGTTCTTCAAGAAACTGTTCGGGCAAATCGAGTAATCGAGCAAGGGGGGGCACATGAGCACTGTTTACCTGAACGGACGCTACCTGCCCCTCGCTCAGGCCCAGGTGTCGGTGCTGGACCGGGGCTTCCTGTTTGGCGACGGCGTGTACGAGGTGATTCCCGTTTACAACGGCCACCCGTTCCGCCTGGAGCAGCACCTGGAGCGGTTGGAGCACAGCCTGGCCGCCATTCGCCTGCCGCTGGACTGGCCCCGCGCCCGTTGGGCCGAGGTGATCCGGGAGGTGGTCGCACGCAACGGTGCTGGCCACCAGAGCGTCTATCTGCAGGTCACACGCGGCGAGCAGCCCAAGCGTGATCACCGCTTCCCCGAACAAGTACACCCCACTGTGTTCGTGATGAGCAGCCCCTTTGCCTCCGACCCGGCCAAGCCCCTGGCGCTCACCGGTATCTGCGCCGTGACGGTGCCGGACGATCGCTGGCTGCACTGCGACATCAAGGCCATCTCCCTGCTGGCCAACGTGATGCTGAAACAGGCCGCCATTGATCGCGGGGCCGATGAGGCGATCCTGGTGCGCGAGGGTTGCATCACCGAGGGCGCGGTCAGCAACGTGTTTGTGGTGGTGGATGGCGTGGTGCACACCGCGCCCAAGAGTGCGCTCATCCTCGGTGGCATCACCCGGGATCTGATGGTGGAGCTCGCGCGGCAGAGCGGCATACCGCTGCGGGAAGAGGCGGTGAATCTGGAGCAGCTGAAGCGCGCCTCCGAGCTGTGGATCTCCAGCTCCAGTCGCGAACTGGTGCCGGTGGTCGAGCTGGACGGCCGCCCGGTGGGCGACGGTCACGCCGGGCCCATCTGCAAACAGCTGGCTCAGGCCTATTTCGATTTCAAGCGCCCCTATCTTGGCGAGTAAATGGTTGCCTGCCTTGAAAAGCGCGCCGCTGCCCAACATACATTGATCTTGCTAAAGCCGGATTTTGCCCATGGATCTGCCACCACCCAAAATTGAATTCCCCTGTGATTTCCCGATCAAGATCATGGGCACCGCAGGCGATGACTTCACCGAGCTGGTGCTGGCCGTGGTCAGCGAGCACGCCCCGGATTTCTATCGCGAGAGCGTCAAGGTGCGCCCCAGCAGCAGCGGCAAGTACACCTCGGTCACCGTCACCCTGCGCTGCACCGGTCCGGAGCAACTGGAGTCGATTCACATTGCGCTCAAAGCCACTGGCCGCGTGGCCATGGTGATCTGATGCCGGCAGCCGTGTCGCTGCGGGTGCGGTTGCTGGGCCAGCAGCCCTATCAACAGAGCCTCGACGCCATGCGCGCCTTCACCGAGCAGCGCAGCGGCGATAGCCCGGATGAACTGTGGGTGCTGGAGCACCCGCCGGTGTTCACTCAGGGCCAGGCGGGCAAGCCCGAACATCTGCTGGCTCCGGGGGATATCCCGGTGGTGCAGGTGGATCGCGGCGGCCAGGTGACCTACCACGGCCCCGGCCAACTGGTGATCTATGTGCTGCTGGATCTGCACCGCCTGGGGCTGGGGGTGCGCGCCTTGGTGGATGTGATCGAGCAGAGCCTGGTGGCCGTGCTGGCGGGGGAGGGGGTGGAAGCCCACGCCCGCCCAGAGGCACCGGGGGTCTATGTGGGGCCGGCCAAGATCGCCGCCCTGGGGCTGCGGGTGCGCAAGGGGCGCAGCTACCACGGCCTCAGCTTCAACCTCTCGCTGGATCTCGCGCCCTTCAAACGCATTAACCCCTGCGGCTATCAGGGCATGCCGGTGGCGCGCCTGGCCGATCTGCTGCCCGGTTGGGATGCCAACAGCGAAATCCGCGTGCGCGAGGCGCTGATCCGCGAGTTGGCGCAGCGCCTGGGGTATACTGCGGATCACATCCAATATGACGTCAGTGATTCCTTGCCATGAGTGATGCGCCCAAGAATGGTCCAGCCCCGGTCGTGCAGGGGGAGAAGCTGCGCGGTGCCGAGAAAGTCGCGCGCATTCCGGTAAAGATCATCCCCACCGACGAACTGCCTCGCAAGCCTAGCTGGATTCGCGTCAAGGTGCCGGCATCGCCGGAGGTCTCCCGCATCAAGGAAATCCTGCGCCGCAACAAGCTGGCCACGGTGTGTGAGGAGGCTTCCTGCCCCAATCTGGGTGAGTGCTTTGGCGGAGGCACCGCCACCTTTATGATCATGGGCGAGATCTGTACCCGCCGCTGCCCCTTCTGCGATGTGGCACACGGCCGGCCCAACCCGCTGGACCCGGACGAACCGCGCCTGTTGGCGGAGGCCATCGCCGAAATGGGCTTGCGCTATGTGGTGGTCACCTCTGTGGATCGCGACGACTTGCGCGACGGCGGCGCCGGGCATTTTGCCAGCTGTATCCGCGAGACCCGCCAGCGCAACCCCAACATCCTGATCGAGGTGCTGGTGCCCGACTTCCGCGGCCGCATGGAACCGGCCCTGGAAGCCCTGGCGGCGGATGCGCCAGACGTGTTCAACCACAACCTGGAAAATGTGCCGCGTCTCTATCGCGAGGTGCGCCCCGGTTCCGATTATGCGTGGTCGCTGCAGCTGCTGCAGCGCTACAAGCAGGCGCGGCCGGACGTGCTGACCAAGTCCGGCCTGATGCTGGGCATGGGCGAGAGCATCGACGAAGTGGTGCAGGTGCTGAAGGACATGCGCGAGCACGACGTGGACATGCTCACCCTGGGCCAGTATCTGCAGCCCTCGCGCCACCATTTCCCGGTCAAGCGCTTCGTCGAACCGGCCGAATTCGATCAGCTGGCGGCCATCGCCACTGAACTCGGTTTCAAGAGCGTCGCCAGTGGCCCCTTGGTGCGCAGCTCCTACCACGCCGACAAGCAGGTGGATCTGAGCCTGTTGAAGCAAGCCTCACAGAAGGAAGTCTGAGCCATGAAGGAATATCAGGTGGTCATCTACCAGGAGGGCATGTTGGGCTCCCTGGTGCTGGGGGCCTCGAAAGTGGACCCCGAACGCTTTGCCGAATTTCTCAATCAGCATGCCGCCAAGGGCTGGCGCGTGGTCACCATGGAGAAGGACGTGCGCCGCATGCTGGCCTTCTGGACCCGCGAGGCCTATCTGGTGGTGATGGAGCGCGATCGCGCCTGATCGCCCGGCAGGCGGCCACGGGCCGCACTGCCGCTGCTGTTCGTCGCGGCCTTCAGTGTCTCGCGACCCTCTCTGTATCCCCCTTTAATGTGTTTGATTTCGTGCCAGCCGCGCCTAACCGCGCGGTGCTTTCTCGGCACGCGCCTCCGTGCGCGCAGCAGCCACTGAAACTTCAGTGCAAGATAAGCTTCATCGCAACTTAACCCAGCGTTCACATCCCCCGTCTACCGTAGCGCTGTCAGCTAGAACGGCGTGCCAAAGCGATAACAACCCAAAACACACGATGTGTTTGTGCCGATGTTTTAGTGAGCGACAAGCGATTTTCACTATCACTTAAAGGAACACGCGATGAAAACCACGGTAGCCATCCCCAAGCTTTTGGCGCTTGCCATCATCTCCATGAGTGGCGCACAGGTCGCCGCAGCGAGCACTGAATTCGACAACTACACGCCGCTGAATGCGGTGGTGCCGGCGGGCTCCCTGCCGGAATCGTCGCCTTTCCTGTTGTCATCCCCGAAGTTCAGTCAGACCACGGTGGTGGCCAATGATCGTGGCCCTCAGAATGGTGGCATCAAGCGCGGTGACAACTGGGACATGATCACCGAAAACCTCACCGGCCCCGATGCTGGCCGCTACCTGTTCACCCCCTATGAAACCGGTAGTGCGGGTGTCATGCGCGTCGACCTGAAAACCGGCACGACGGCGGCCCTCAAGGACTCCAGCTTTGCCGGCCAGTATGTGGCTTTCGATGCCTCCAAGTGGACCCCATGGGGCACCTACCTCACCGCCGAGGAGTCCTGGGGCAGCGGCAGCAGTTATGGTCGCCTGTTTGAAATCACCAACCCGCTGGCCGATCCTGCTGAGATCAACATGGTCCAGCGCAACATCATTCCACGCGTTTCCCACGAAGGCCTGGAGTTCGACAGCGCGGGCAATCTGTATTTCATCGACGAGCTGAACGGCGGCAGTTTGTACAAATACACCTCGGCCACGCCGTTTGCCAGCACCTTCTTCGACGCGGGCCAGACCTTTGTGTTGAAAGTGAATGGCGGCAACAATTCCAACGCGGTCGGCATGGCAACCTGGGAAGCCATCACAGACCTCAATGGCAATGCCCTGCCTGGCATCAGCACCGTGGCGGCCAATGGTTTGGTCAGTGTTGACGGCCGTGTCGGCGCCAATCAGGTGGGCGGTACCGATTACCAGCGCCCTGAAGACCTGCAGTTGTTGAAAACCGCAGACGGCCGGGAACTCCTCTTCATGGCTACCACCACTACCGATCAGGTCTACTCCATCGCGCTAGGTGAAACCCCGGAAGTGAAGCTGTTCGTCTCCGATGCGACCATCAATGAGGCGACCGGGACTTCCGTGGCCGCCTTGCTGACCAGTCCAGACAACCTGGCATTGGACGCCGATGGCAACATCTACATCATCGAGGATCAGCCGGGCGGTGCCGCCGATATCTGGCTGGCGCGGGACGCCGACCAGGATGGCGTGGCCGAGTCCATGGGGCGCTGGGCCACCATGTCCACCGTGGGGGCGGAGCCCACCGGGCTCTACTTCAGCCTGTTTGATCCCAATGTGGCCTACGTCAACGTGCAGCATGCCGATAGCGACATCGATCGCATGATGAAGATCACGGCCACCTCCGAGGTGCCGGTGCCCGCCGCCGCCTGGCTGTTTGGTTCAGCGCTGGCGCCGCTCGCACTGCGCGCGCGCCGCAAGGCCTGATTCCGCCGGCAGTACCCCGGGGCGCTCAGGCGCCCCTTTCTTATTTTGCACACGGCAGGTTGTATCGATGTTTTTGCCTTTGTGCGCCCCCCATAGTAACGTGCGCTCTTTCTGAGTCGCTGAGATCCATGCCTGTGTCGTTCACGCCTGCTGCCCCCAACGGCTCCCCCACATCCCCCTGGGTGGCGGTGATCGGTGCCGGTCCCGCCGGGTTGATGGCGGCGGAGTGCATCAGCGCGGCCGGCGTGCGCGTCGAGGTATTCGATGCCATGCCCTCGGTGGCGCGCAAGTTCCTGCTGGCCGGCAAGGGCGGTATGAACCTCACCCATTCCGAAGACTTTGAGGCGTTTTGCGCACGCTATGCGTCACGCGCCGACATCCTGCGCCCGATGTTGCGGCAGTTTGGCGCCGGGCAGCTGCGCGCCTGGGCGCATGGCCTCGGCATCGACACCTTCGTCGGCACCTCCGGCCGGGTCTTCCCCTGCGACATGAAGGCGGCACCCTTGCTGCGCGCCTGGATGCGCCGCCTGCGCGAGCAGGGGGTGGTGTTTCACATGCGCCATCGCTGGCTGGGGTGGGATAACGATGCCTTGCTGCTGCAGGGGCCTGAGGGCCGGTGCGCGCTGCGGCCCACGGCCTGCCTGCTGGCGCTGGGCGGAGCCAGTTGGCCAAAGCTGGGCTCCAGCGCCCAATGGCTGCCCTTGCTGGCCGGGCGCGGCGTGGATATCGCGCCCCTCAAGCCCGCCAACTGTGCCTTCGAGCGCCCTTGGAGCGCCCATTTTCTGGCCCAGCACGAAGGGGCTCCGGTCAAACCGGTGGTGGCCCGCTGCGAGGGCGTGGACGGCCGCCATTGGCAACAACAGGGTGAATTCAACATCACCGCCACGGGGGTGGAAGGCGGGCTGATTTACGCACTATCGGCGCCTTTGCGCGACCAGCTCGAGGCCAGCGGCCGGGCCACCCTGTGGTTGGATCTGCTGCCAGGCAAAACCGAGCAGGCGGTGGCGGCGGAAATCGCCAAGCCGCGCGGTTCGCGCTCCATGGCCAATCACCTGCGCAGTCGCCTCGGCTTGGTGGGGGTGAAGGCGGGCTTGCTGCGCGAGTGCACGCCCCAAGAGGTCTACCAGGAGCCGCAGCGGTTGGCGTCGGCCATCAAGGCGCTGCCGGTGACGCTGGAACGCACCCGCCCCATCGATGAAGCCATCAGCTCCGCTGGGGGTGTCAGCTTTGATGCCCTCAATGCCGCGCTGATGTTGACGGCATTGCCTGGCGTATTTTGTGCCGGCGAAATGCTCGACTGGGAAGCGCCGACCGGCGGCTACCTGCTGACGGCCTGTTTTGCCACTGGGGTGGCAGCGGGGGCCGGCATCCTACAGTGGCTGGCACACCCCACCCCCTGATGCCACGGCAGAAAATCGCCGGCTTCACCTCGAATAGATCAAACCGCTTGCAGAGGCCGCTGGTGGAGCCTGTTCCATGCTGCCACACTGCAAAGGTTGACTCAGGGGAGGGCAGACGGGTGAATCTGGAAAAAGTGGTGTTCGGCTTCTTCATCGTATTGGCGGCCACGCTCAATTTTGGCTTTTTCATCGGCGATATCGACCGGCCAGAGCTGCACAATGTGTACGAGCTGTTCGCCGCCATCGTGGTCAACCTGATTGCCACCGTGCTCAAATTTGGCGATCGCACCCAGATTGGCGCGGTGCATTTGGCTACCAGCCTGGTGGCCGATCTGCAGCTGTTTGCCGCCGCCATTACCTGGGGCGTGGCCGTCCACGTTACCGGGGTGGGCATGACGCCTGAGGTCACGGCCAGCGTGGTCTCCCTGTCCGGCGGGGCGCTGTTTGCGAATATCGTGTCGGTGATCATCCTGATTGTAGAAACCGTGATGCAGCGGCGCTGAGCCATGGACAGCGTGTTCTTCCTGGTGCTGCGGCGCATGCGTGCGCCGCTGATCGTGCTGGTCTCCATCTACGCCATCTCGGTGTTGGGGCTGACGCTGGTGCCCGGTGTGGATGCCAACGGCCAGCCGGCGGCGCCGCTGAGTTTTTTCCACGCCTTTTACTTCATCAGCTACACCGCCACCACCATCGGCTTCGGTGAAATCCCCAGCGCATTTTCCGATGGCCAGCGCATGTGGGTGACTTTTTGCATCTACCTCACGGTGATTGGCTGGTCCTATTCCATCGTCACCCTGCTGGCCCTGCTGCAGGACGATGGCTTCAAGGCCGTGCTGGTGCGCATTCGCTTTGGCCGCCGCGTTGAGCGCATGCGCGAGCCGTTTTTTCTGGTCTGCGGCTGCGGTGAAACCGGCGGCCTGGTGTGTCATACCCTGGACCGACTGGACCAGCGCTTCGTGGTCATCGAGCGTTCAGCGCTGCGGGTACAGGAGTTGGAGCTGGAGGATTTTCGCAGCGATGTCCCGGCCCTGGTAGGGGATGCCAGCCAGCCCGACACCCTGCGACTCGCGGGCCTGGAGCATCCGTTATGCAAGGGCGTGTTGGCGCTGACGGATGACGAAACTGGCAACTTGGCAGTGGCTATGGCGGCCCGCCTGCTCAACCCCTCGGCCCAGGTATTGGCCCGGGCGGATAGCGGAGAAATCGCTGCCTGCATGAGGGCTTATGGGGTTTCGCACATTCTGAATCCCTTCGAGGAGTTTGCCGACACCTTGGCCATGGGGGTACAGGCACCCGTCTGGCTGCGCCTCAACCAGCTCTTGGCGGGCATCCCGGGTGAGCCCCTGCTTGAGCCTCGGCAGCCGCCTGCGGGGGCCTGGTTGGTGGCGGGTTACGGGCGCTTTGGGCGTGAGATAGAAGCGCATTTGCAATCGGAAGGCATGTCGGTGGTGGTGCTGGACCCCGACAGCGGAGATGACAACGTGCAGCCAACGCGCGGCCTCGACCCCGCGGCCCTGCAGGCGGCGGGGTTGACGGCGGCCAACGGTCTGGTGGCGGCAACGTCCAGCGACATCAGCAATCTGGCCATCGCCATGACGGCACGGCAGCTAAAGCCGGATCTGTTTATCGCCGTGCGTCAGAATGAACGGCAGAACAGCGCGTTATTTCAGGCATTCGCGGCAGACTTGACCATGATACCCACCCGCGTGGTGGCCCAGAACTGCTTGGCCTGGCTGACCACGCCCTTGTTGTCGCGGTTTAACCAGTTGGCCCATCAGCAAACCCTGTCCTGGGTTGAAAGCTTGTGTGAGGCCTTATTTCAACACTGCGAGGGGCTGACGCCACTCACCTGGAGTGTGCACCTGAATCTGCAGGATGCCCCCGCCGTGTGCGCGGCCATGGCGCGAGGGGAAGCTATCCGCCTCGCCACCTTACTGCAGGACAGCAGCGCCCGGGAGCTGACGCTGCCCGCCCGCTGCCTGCTGCTGCTGCGTGGCGAGGTGCCCCAGCTGCTGCCGGATACTGAGCAACTGCTGCAGCCTGGGGACCAGCTGCTGTTTGCCGGACAGGTCTTCACCCGGGCGGCGCAGCGAGCCACGTTGGTGAATGAAAACGCCCTGGACTACGTCAGTGGCAAGGGCGAGGGCGGGTGGCTCTGGCGCAGATGGGGCAAGCCGGCGCGCTGAGGTGAGGCGGCTGGCAGCCATCCTGGCCGCGTGGGACAATAGCCGCTCACGCTCAGGACGATGCCATGCCGACCCTACAGATAAACAACCGCCCGCTCCACTACCTCGACCAGGGCGAGGGTTTCCCGCTCATATTCGGCCACAGCTACCTCTGGGATGCCGCCATGTGGGCCCCCCAGCTGGAACTGCTCTCCCGCCACTACCGCTGCATCGTGCCCGAGTTGTGGGGGCACGGCGACTCAGGCCTGTTGCCGGCAGAACCCTACAGCATCGCACAACTGGCGAACGATCACTGGGCCTTGAGCCAAGCGCTGGGGCTGGAGCGCTTTGCCGTGCTGGGCCTCTCGGTGGGGGGCATGTGGGGCGCGCGCCTGGCGGCCGATCACCCCGAAGCGGTGGCGGCGCTGGTGCTGATGGATACCTTCGTCGGCGCCGAGCCGGCGGATAGCCGCAGCCTCTATTTCGGCATGATGGATGCCATCGAGGCTGCGGGCGCTATTCACGGGCCGCTGCTGGAGGCCATCGTGCCGCTGTTCTTCTCCCCCCGCACCTTCGCCAGCCAGCCGGCGCTGATCGAGCGCTTCCGGCAATCGCTGGCCGCCATCACGGGCGAACGCCTGAGCACCGTGCTGGCGGTGGGGCGCGGCATCTTCGGCCGGGAGGAAGGCATGGGCAGCCTGACCGGCCTCAACATGCCCAGCCTGGTGATGGTGGGCGAGGATGATCGTCCCCGTCCCCCGCATGAAGCACGCGCCATGGCCGAGGCCTTGCCGCAGGCTCAGCTGGCCGTGATACCCGCCGCCGGTCACATCGCCACCCTCGAACAGCCCGGGCAGGTGAACGCGCTGCTGTTGGAGTTTCTGGCCCGGGTGCTGCCCGGCTGAGTCATGGCCGAAAAGGCGCCGTTTTAACGGCCCAATAGCCTGCAGCACTAGACTAAAGTTGATGGAACTTCCATTGGAGACCACCATGAGCAACGCCGACCGCCTGCAAGCCCTGCTGGACAAGCAGGATATCCTGGAACTGGTACACGCTTACTGCAACGCAGCGGACCGCCACGATCACGCCAAGATGCGCACCCTGTATCACGAAGATGCCATCGATGAGCACGGCGTGTTCTTCCAGGGGCTGGCGATGGACTTCATCGACAAACTGCCGGAGATTCAGGCGCCGATGGAGATCCTGCACCACAACGTGACCACGGTGAACATCGCCCTGGAAGGCGATTACGCCGAGGGCGAGATCTACGTGCTGGCCTATCACAAGATCAAGACCGACGCCGAGCCGATGGATCTGCTGATTGGCGGCCGCTACTTCGACAAATACCAGAAGCGCAATGGGGTGTGGAAGTTCGCCCACCGCTCGGTGGTGGCCGATTGGGCCACCACTTCCCAGCCATCGCTGGTGGATCTGGGCCACCCCATACTGGAGGGGGCCTATATCGGCAAGCCCGGGCCGGCGGATCCCTCCTATGGCTTCTTCAGGTTGCTCAAGCGGGTTAGCTGAGTTTGCCACGCTGCCTGCAATGAGCGCGTCTCACGCCAAATGCCGCGTTGTGGGCAGATAGACTAGATCATGCATTAAAGAAAGCGTTAGCCAGGCGTTTTCTATCTATACTCAGTCGTAGGCGCCAACATGAAGCATTGCGTCAAGGGCTGGAGGTGCAAGGCGAGTGGCTGATATGGATACCGGGCTGGCGATTGCCGGATTGCTGATCAAGGAGGGGCTGATCAATGAAGATCAGCTTCGTCATGCCCAGCGGGTTCGATCAAAACTGGCGGAAGCCAAAACCCTGCTCAACACCCTGCTGGACCTCGAATACTTCGATCAGGCGGCGCTCAACGATGCCTTGAGGCGAAATCCGCTCAGCATCCGCATCGGCGATTTGCTGGTCGAGCTGGGTGATCTCAGTGCAACTGAATTGCAAGCGGCCATTCGCATCCAGCGGGAAAGCGACAAGAAAAAGAAGCTGGGCGCCATTCTAATCGAGCAGCGCTTCATCAAGGAACAGCGGCTGATCCACGTGCTGGCGAATCAATTGGGCTACCCCCACATCGAGCCCGATTTCGCGCTGATCGACAAAGCCATTCTCGACACCGTGCCCGCTAACTGGTGTGAACAACACGGTTTCATCCCGGTGAAACGTGATGATGCTGCCGTTTATGTCGCCTGCGTTGACCCGCTGAATGCCGACATCAAAGAGGAAGCTGAACGCGTTCTCAAGTGCAAAGTAGTATTGGCTATTTGTAGCCAGCATGCCCTGAAAGAGGCGCTTCACAAATTCAAATTCAGAGCCCAACAAGGCACCCTTAAAGCGGTTGAGGGGGACGATTCCAAAATCATCCGGCTGGTGGATGACATGCTGCAGGCCGCAGTCAAAGATGAGGCCAGCGATATCCATGTCGAGCCGTTGCAAGACAAAATTCGCGTGCGTTTTCGGCGCGATGGCGTGCTGTGGGAATATCAGGTCTTGTCCAAGGATCTCGGGCCGTCGCTGATTGCGCGGCTCAAGGTGATGAGCAAAGCCAATATCGCCGAGCGGCGCCGCCACCAGGATGGCAAGCTGGAGTTCACCGATCCCTTTAGCGGGCAAGTGATTGATGTACGCTGCTCGTACTATGTGTCCATCCACGGCGAAAAAGCCTGCTTGCGCTTGTTGAATCGCAAGACGGAGCTGCTCAACCTCGATGAGATCGCCATGGCGCCCTCAGTGCTGGAGCGCTTCAAACTGGAGGCGCTGGAAGTGCCCACCGGCGTGGTGCTGATCACCGGCCCAACCGGCTCCGGCAAGACCACCACCCTGTATGGTTGTGTCGACTACCTAAAAAACGACGAGACCAGCATCATCACCGCCGAAGAGCCGGTGGAATACGTGATCGATGGCATTACCCAATGCTCCCTCAACCCCAAAATCGACGTGACCTTCGCCGAGACCCTGCGCCACATGATGCGGCAGGACCCGGATGTCATCGTGCTGGGCGAAATTCGCGATAGCGAGTCGGCCGAGGCGGCCATTCAGGCCGCGTTAACGGGGCACAAGGTACTGACCACCTTCCACACCGAAGACACCATCGGCGGCTTGTTGCGCCTGATGAACATGAACATCGAGACCTTCCTGATCAGCTCCACCGTAGTGTCGGTGCTGGCCCAGCGCCTGTTGCGGCGCGTATGCGAGCATTGCAGCCAGCCTTATCGACCATCACCACTCGAGATGCAGCGGGTTGGGCTGAGTTTGGATGATGTGCGCACGGCCAGTTTTCAGAAAGGGGCCGGCTGTGAGCATTGCCATTATTCAGGTTACGACGGCAGGGTGTGCATCTTTGA
Organism: uncultured Pseudomonadales bacterium; assembly: GCA_964649985.1. Taxonomy (GTDB): domain Bacteria; phylum Pseudomonadota; class Gammaproteobacteria; order Pseudomonadales; family CAZYQX01; genus CAZYQX01. Next base: position 35,789 of record CAZYQX010000032.1, read on the forward strand.
GCTGCTGGTTCTGAATGAGCGTGTTAAAGATGCTATTTTGAATAATCGTGCATCATATGATATTCGCCGTCTAAGTATAGAAACATCGGGTTTGATCACACTTTTTGAAGATGGTTTGGAAAAAGCTTCTCGCGGTTTGACTACCATTTCCGAGGTGGTGAGAATGCTGCCTAAAATGGAAAAGCCCAGGTCTTTGCAGGAAATTCGTCGCTTGTGCCGAAGTAATTACAGTTAGTGAGGGAGTGTCTGCACATGGGCGACATACGTTCTATAACGGCACAAATTGAGCAGCACATCCAGTCGCAGGAATTCAAACTGCCTGTGTTCAATCAGGTGGCCATCGAATTGCAAAAGACCCTGGCCGGAGATTTCAATATTAAGGACGCGGAGCAACTGATTCTGAAGGATCAGGCCATTGCCGGCGAGATCCTCCGCGTGGCCAATTCGGCATTTTTTTCTGGCTTGAACAAAATCGCCAATATTCAACAAGCGCTCTCTCGCCTGGGGGTCATGCAAGTCCTCAGCATCGTGATGCTGGCTGCTCAGAAACAGGCGTTTAAGGCCCGGCACCCTTTCTTGAACAAGACCATGCAGAGGCTCTGGCAACATGCCTCTGCATCGGCCGGCGGTTGTCGCTGGCTGGCGATGAAATATGGCTTCAACGAGCAGCGCGATATCGCCTTTCTGGCCGGTTTGCTACACGATCTGGGCAGCCTGGTCATTCTCAAAGTGCTGGATGAGTTGTGCCTGGACGATACCAGCGTAGGCATCACTGAGCCGGTGATGATCGAGTTGATCAGCTCGCTACACACGCGCTATGGCCACATGGTGATGGAAGCCTGGGAGTTGCCTCAGGTGTACTGCGAGATCGCACGAGATCACCACCTGGAGCAAGCGGACGACAAACACGTCATCCTTCAGATCGTACGCTTGGTAGATGCCGCCTGCAGCAAAGTGGGCATTGGCCTGGAACAGAAGCCTGAGCTGGTGTTGGAGGCCATGCCAGAAGCTCACAGCCTGGGGGTTAAGGCGGTACACCTTGCTGAGTTGGAAATTCAGCTGGAAGATTTTGCCGAGCAGTTTGCCTGAGCGCCTGTTCAAGTGCTCGAACAGGCGCGGAGGGCACTAGCCAAGCCAGCGTGCTTGCGCGCCCGCCCTGGCCCGGGCGGGCGCGTGGCGCTTACTCGTCGCCGTGGGCGCGTGAGATGTCGCTGAAGGCGCGCAGCCGCTTTACCACCACGCCATTCACGGTGCCAGGCTCGAATTGGCCGCTGTCGTTTTCCTTGCCGGCGTCGCGGTCGGTGAGCAGCTCCAGCGCTTCGTCCACATGGCTGATGGCGTAGATGCGGAACTTGCCTTCCTCCACCGCCTGCAGAATTTCATCCCGCAGCATCAGGTTGATGACGTTGGCGCGGGGGATGATCACCCCCTGGGTGCCACTCAAACGCCGCGCCTTGCACAGGGCGAAGAAGCCTTCGATCTTCTCGTTCACTCCGCCGATGGCCTGTATTTCGCCATGCTGGTTCAGCGAGCCGGTGATGGCCAGATCCTGCCGCAGCGGGATGCGGGTGAGGGCGGAGATCAGGGCGCACAGCTCGGCGGCCGAGGCGCTGTCACCGTCGATGTAGCCGTAGGACTGCTCCATGGCCAGGTTGGCGGAGATGGCGAGGGGGAACTCCCGGGCAAAGCGGTTGCCCAGGTAGCCCGACAGGATCATCACGCCTTTGGAGTGAATGGCCTGGCCGAGGTTGACCTCGCGCTCGATGTCGACCACCCCCTTGTAGCCGGGGAACACCGTGGCACTGATGCGCGCCGGGTTGCCGAAGCTGCTGTCGCCCACCTGTAGCACGGTGAGGCCATTGACCCGGCCCACCGCATGGCCGGCCACGTCCATCAGCACGATACCGTCCAGCAGGTCTTCCAGCAGCTGCTCCCGCAGCCGGCCGCTGCGCTGCTCGCGGTGGTAGATGGCCTCTTCGATGTGGTCGCGCTCAATGCGCTCGATGTTGCGCCCACGGCACAGGAAGTCCGCCTCGGCCACCACTTCCATCACCGCGTCGAGCCGGGCGGAGATGCGGCGTTGGTGCTCGGCCAGGCGGGAGCTGTATTCCACCAGGCGGGCACAGGCCTCGGCGCTCAGGTGGTGGTAGCCCTCGCTTTCGGTGCGCGCACGCACGGTCTGTGAGAACAGGGCGATGCTCTCCTGGGTGCGCGGCACGTGGCCGTCGAAATCCACCAGCACCCGGAACAGGTCGTTGAAATCCGGGTCCAGCTCCGCCAGCAGGTAGTAGACCTCCCGTGGGCCGATCATCACCACCTTGACGTTCAGGGGCAGGATTTCCGGGCTGAGGGTGGTGGTGGTCAGGCCCAGTTCGCTGGCCGGGTTTTCAATGCGCAGCTGGTTGGCTTTCAGTGCCCGCTTCAGGGCCGGCCAGACGAAGGGCTCTTCCAGCAGTTTTTCCGCGTCGACGATCAGGTAGCCGCCGTTGGCCTGCTGCAGGGAGCCGGGGAAAATCAGCCGGTAGTTGGTGCTGAGCATGCCCTGGTCTGAGCGGTAGTCGATGCGGCCAAACAGGTTCTTGTAGCTGGGGTGGGGTTCAAACACCACCGGGGCACCGCTGTCCTCCTGGTGGGTGACGATCACGTTGGGCAGGTATTCCTCGATCAACCAGGCGCGCTTGTTGGCTTCCTCCTTGGTGTCCATCAAGCGCTCGTCGACCAGCTGCTCCAACACGGTCTTGTAGAGGTTTTCCTGAATCTCGTGGATGTACTGCAACACCCGGGCATAGTCGCTGTAGCTTTGCTCCAGCGGCTCCAGCAGCGGGGTGATGGCGCGCTCGATGGTCTCGCGGTTCAGCAGCCGCAGCTTCTCGACCGACTCGCGCTTCCACTGGGGCAATTCCACCAGGGCGTCATTCAGCAGGCTTTCCAGGATATCAACCTGCTCGTGGAAGATGTCGCGCTCCTGCTCGCTGAGCTGGGCAAACGCGGCTTCGTCCAGGGCCTTGCCATCCACCATTGGGGTGAAGCTGATGTTGCCGTTCTCGCGGAACACGGCAATGCCGCGCTTGGCGGCGGCGCGCTCCACATCGTCGATGGCGCGATCGTAGCGCTGGCTGAAATCGAGGTCGATGACGGTCTTGCGCTGCTGGTAGCTGGGGTGTTCAAACACCGCCGGGAAAGTGGCCAGCAGGTTGTCTACCAGCTGCTCGATGTCCTGCCGAAACGACTCGCCCTTGCCGGCGGGCAGCTCGATGATGCGCGGCTCGCGGTTTTCCTTGAAGTTGTTTACGTAGGCCCAGTCCGAGGGCGTGGCCTGTTTGCAGGCCTGGCTTTGCAGATATTCGGTGGCCAGGCGGAAGCGGCCGGTGCCTTGCTCGCCGGTGACGTAGAGGTTGTAACCGAAGCGCTGCATGGCAACGCCAAACTCCATGGCGGAGAGGGCGCGTTGCTGGCCCATGACGCCGCTGAAGCTGCACAGTTCTGAGGTGCACTGGAAGCCGAGGGATTCCGGGTCGAGACGGTGGGTGAGCTGGTGCAGGCTAAGGGGCTGGATGGACAAGAGCGTACTCCGGGTGCTGCTTTGGGTGGCGCAAATAATCTGATGTTGTAATGGGATTATCGGTCATATTGGTCATTATCGCGACATTTTGAGGCGCGATCGACCGCGCTGCAGGGTCAATCTGCAGGGGCGGCCGCTGGGTTTCGCCAGCGCACGATGACCTCGGGGTTGTTGGCCAGTGTGTTGCCAAATTGCTCGGTTTGCCACTGGTTGAAGGCGTCCAAGCGCAGATCACTGGGGGCCTGCCAGTACGGTTTGGCCTGGGTGGACCAAACATACTCTTTCAAAAAACCGGCTTCTTCGGCGGCGGCCAGCTGGCGTATGGCGGCATCGCCGTTGACGCCCTGGCGCGACATATCGGACCACGCCTCCAGCGCGGCGCGGCTGGCGGCCAGGCGGCGATCGAAGGTGTCGAGATAGCGGCCCGCGCGAATCGCCTCGGCCTGGCTGGCGCCGTAGCCCATCCAGGGCGCCATGGTTTGGGCCAGCTCCTGTTCGGTATGGGTTTGAGCGGCCTCCTGTGGCACGACGACCACGATCTCTGGCTCGGTCGGGGTGGGGCGGTTTTTGGCGTTGATGGCCGAGAGCAGGCGCTCGGCGATGCTGGCCACTTTGGCCGGGCTGCCCTGGGGATGGGTGATGCGGGCCTGGATGAAGCGGCCATCGCGCACGGTCAGATAAATATGAGACAGATAACTGTTGGCGCCACTGCTCAGTTTGAACACGCCGTGCAGGCCCTCCATCGAGGTGCTCTGGCGCTTCCAGCTGAAGGTGTTGGTTTCCAGTACCTCGGCGCTCTCCCAGTTGCCAGCCGCAGCCGCTGAGCTGAACTCCTGGGCCAGTGTCTTGTAGTGTTCGTCCAGCAGGTCGGTCAGCGAGAGCATGTCGGGCCGCACCACCGGGTACACCAGCACGTCACTGGATACCCAGGGTGCCTTTTCAATGCCATAGCGCAGGGCGAAACCCTGATAGCGGTATTCGTATTGGGTGGCGCCGAGGATCTGCAATTCGCCCAGTGAAGTGGGGTAGTGGAAGGCGTCCATCGGCGTGGCGGGCACTTGGTAGTACTGATCTACCTGGGCTGGCGTGGCGGGCTCAGACAGGCGCGGGTCAACCGTGCTACAGCCGAGCAGCGTGATCGGTAACAGCAGCGTCCAGTGCAGGAGAGACTTCACGTGGAGGTGTCCGTTGCGCCATGTGCAGTGAGTAGAATCAACACTATAGCCGATATGTTGCATTGGGTGGTGGCTCGGTTTCACAACGGCGCTCATTGCTCATACACTGAGACGACTTCCTGTTTGGGGCGCAGTACATGCATATTCAGTTCCTGGGCGCAGCCCTTGAGGTTACAGGCTCCTGTCACTTGATCAGTGTCGGACCGCACAAAATTCTGCTCGACTGCGGCATGATCCAGGGCTTGGCGGCCGATGAAGAGCGCAACTTTGCCGATTTCCCGTTTAATCCACGGGACATCGACGCCGTGGTGCTGAGTCACGCCCACATCGATCACAGCGGGCGCCTGCCGCGCCTGGTGAAGCAGGGCTTTCGCGGCCCGATCTACACCCATCGCGCCAGTCGCGACCTGTGCCGCCTGATGCTGGAGGATGCCGCCTACATCGCCGAGAAGGATAGCGAGTGGGAGAACCGCAAGCGCGAACGCAAGG
>CAZYQX010000033.1:0-17410 GCA_964649985.1 uncultured Pseudomonadales bacterium
AAGCCAGCTTTCATATGCTTTCAGGTTGGCTCTGGCCACGAACAATGAAGCCACCTGAAAAGAGCGCAACGGAATTGGCACTGGCCAAGAACAGTGACGCCACTCAAAGCAAAACTCACCGTCGTTGGCCAGCCATGTAAAGTGCAAACCACTGAACCTCAAGCAACACGCAAAGGCTGAAAAACCAGGCTTTTTGGGCACTAACGTTAAGTTCAGGGGCCTGCTTTAGCAGGTCCCCTGCAACGCCATGTTAGCGCGATGACCGAAGTTATGGCCTCGATTCTTGGCTCGCACCCACACAGCTAAAAGCTTTCGGCTTGAGGCTTTTAACGCCTTCAACCACCACTGGCCACGCCGAAGCAGGCCAACCCGAATAGGCTCAAAGGGAAGAAAGCTCGAACAAGAAAAAAGACAGAGCTTCCATGCCTCAGAGACCGACTGGCCTCATTGAAACCGGCCCCACACTCAGTGGAAAACGTTTTCGTTTCAATAACTTTGCCAGAGCGCCCAGCTTACCAGAACAGAAACCGGCTTTCATATGCTTTCAGGCTGGCTCCGGCCATGAACAGTGAAGCCACCCGAAAAGAGCGCAACAGTATTGGCACAGGCCCAGAACAGTGACGCCATTCAAACGAAGCCAACCGGCATTTGCCAAGCTGGGGGAAGCACGAAACCGCCGAAGGCCGATGGATAATAAAAGCCAGAAAATACAGGGTTTTTGGACGCTAACGCTTAGTTGAGGGGCGGCCCGCTCAGGGACGTCCCCTCGAACGACAAGTTAGAGCGCGCCCGGCTCGCAATTCGACTCACTCTTGAGCTTCCGCCTAAGCAAGACCTGAATTTTTCATTACCCAAGCTCTAGGATTATGCTCAAAACCTAGCCTTTGATAATACTCATTTGCCTTCGGCGCCGCCAACAAGACCAGCATACATTCAGGTTTCAGGCGTTTTCTTGTTTCTTGGATAAGCCGCTTACCAATACCCTTTCGTTGATAGGCTTCATCAACAGCAAGATCAGCCAAATACGCAACATAGGAGAAATCAGTAAGGGTTCGACATATACCGACAAGAACATCACCAACCCAAGCCGTTATCGTAATGCTCGAATTCTCCAGCATGCCCGAAAATATATCAGGACGCTCAACGGGTCGACGCTCACCAAGAGTTGATGCCTTATACAGTGCTATTGCAGCTTCAACACTGATTTTGGCGTCATTACGATATACAACTTCCATAGCGCAATTTTCCATTTGCTCTAACGTTAAGTTCAGGGGCCTGCTTTAGCAGGTCCCCTGCAACGCCATGTTAGCGCGATGATCGAAGTTTTGGCCTCGAATCTTGGCTCGCACACACATAGCTAAAAGCTTTCAGCTGGAGGTTTTTCAAACCTTCAGCCACCACTGACCCAACCGAAGCGAGCGAGCCGGAATAGACACTGAAGGGAGGAAGCTCGAACAAGAAAAAAGACAGCGCTTCCATGCCTCAGAGACCGACGGGCTTCATCGAAACCGGCCCCACATTCAAAGGAAACCGCTTTCGTTTCAATGGCTTTGCCAGAGCGCCCAGCTTACCAGAACAGAAACTGGCTTTCATATGCTTTCAGGCTGGCAGTGGCCATGAACAATGAAGCCACCCGAAAAGAGCGCAACAGTATTGGCACTGGCCCAGAACAGTGACGCCATTCAAACGAAGCCAACCGAGATTTGCCAAGCTGGGGTAAGAACGAAGCCACCGAAGGCCGATGGATAATAAACGCCAGAAAATCGAGGCTTTTTGGACGCTAACGTTAAGTTCAGGGGCCTGCTTTAGCAGGTCCCCTGCAACGCCATGTTAGCGCGATGACCGAAGTTTTGGCCTCGAATCTTGGCACACACAAACACAGCTTAAAGCTTTTGACTGGGGCTTTTAACGCCTTCAGCCACCACTGGCCATACCGAAGCAGGCCAACCAAAATAGGCAAAAAGGATGATAACTCAATGAAGAAAAAGAAAGAGCCTCCATGCCTCAGCGCCCTACCCGCCTGATTGAAACCGGCCCCACACTCAGTGGAAAACACTTTCGTTTCAATGGCTTTGCCAGAGCACCCAGCTTACCAGAACAGAAACCGGCATTCATATGCTTTCAGGCTGGCTCCGGCCTCGAACAGTGAAGCCACCCGAAAAGAGCTTCACTGAAGTGGCACTGGCCCAGAACAGTGACGCCATTCAAACGAAGCCAACCGGCTTTTGCCAAGCAGGGGTAAGAACGAAACCACCGAAGCCTGATAGATATTAAACACCTGAAAATACAGGCTTTTTGGACGCTAACGCGGAGTTCAGGGGCCCGCTTTAGCGGGTCCCCTGGAACGAAATGTTAGCGAAATTCAACAAACATTACCTCAGGTTTTAACGTTGGATCAAATGGAATTCCCCGTGATTTCAGTATCTCTATCCACTCCGATACTACTGAGTGGAGAAAAATGAACAAATCGACCTCCTCTCCACTGCTCAACATAAGCTTGATATCTGACCTTTTTTCTGAAGCTGTAGTGCCCATGTTTGAAAGCACATGAAAGGTACTCTCACATGGCTTAGCACTATCAACCAAAGATATGCTGTTCCTCAAGCCAAAATGCTTTGATGAATTGGCAATATCTCTGCACTCAGGAATGTATTTTCTTAGATTGACATCGTCGTGGAAAGCATTCGAATCGGCACCAGATAGCCCTAAATACTTAATACACCAGTCTCTCAATGATTGCGCCGTCACACAGAAATTTAAGAAATGATCACATTTATCACCCTTTGCTTCAGACAGCCAAGCACGCCTACCTTCTCGTATGATTTTGAACAAAATATCACTTGGCTCGTTATATATTGATATCACGCTCACAGCGGCCTCCTTTCGCTAACTTAAATTAGACACCAAATGGTGTATATCTCGGGAACACCGATTTTGGAAAACAAATAAACAATTGTTTTATCTTTGTTTTCTTATTCATACCCTGACTCCCTCCCAAGATATCGGTCCTTTGGGTCCATATCCAATAAGGACTCCGTTTGGTGCTATGCACTGCCCTTGCGCCGAACTAGAGCGGCTGGCATTCAGTTCATAATCGTCTAAGCTGGCCTTAGCGACGACATGACGTCTACGCGACCGCTTTCAATGGACTGATTATCATGAAATTTACGCCCTCTTTCTACCCTTCTCGCTCAACCCCTGCCCTCTGCCTCAATGAGCCTGATCCCGTTGAGCGGCCTTTGATGGAGCGCTTTCGCGAGCGCATGCGCCTGAAGCACTACAGTATTCGCACCGAGCGCAGCTACGAGGGGTGGATTCTGCGTCTGATCCATTTCCACAAACGCAGGCATCCGCGTGAGTACGTGCAGCAGGATATTGAGCGGTTTCTGTCTCATCTCGCGCTAGACCGCAATGTGGCGGCATCGACGCAAGGTCAGGCGTTGTCTGCCATCTTGTTCCTCTATCGTGAAGTGCTGGAGCTCGATTTGCCCTGGCTTGACGGGGTGGTGCGTGCGTCCAAGCCACGCAAGTTACCGGTGGTGCTCACACAAGCCGAGGTGCAGGACGTGCTGGGGCAGACGCATGGCACGGTCGGGCTGATGTTGCAGCTTATGTACGGTACAGGCATGCGCTTGATGGAGTGTGTGCGTCTGCGGGTCAAGGATGTTGATATTCAGCAAAATGTGATCACCATCCGGGATGGCAAGGGGGCTAAAGACCGCGTGACGGTGCTGCCTGAGGCTCTGCGCGAGCCGCTCTACAATCAACTCAATCTGACCCTGGCGCTGCATCAGCAAGACTTGGCTGAGGGCTTCGGCTCGGTGTGGCTGCCGAATGCGCTGGCGGAGAAGTACCCTAGAGCATCGACCACCTTTTATTGGCAGTATGTGTTCCCTTCAGGCAGGCGTTCGGTCGATCCCCGCAGTGGGGTTACGCGCCGACACCATGTGGATGAAAAGCAGTTGCAACGGGCGGTCAAGGTGGCTGCCGAGGCGGTCGGTATCCGCAAGCCGGTGTCGACACACACCCTCAGGCATTCTTTTGCCACGCATCTGCTGGAGGCGGGTTACGACATTCGCACCATTCAGGAGTTGCTGGGCCATGCGGATGTCAGCACCACCATGATCTATACGCATGTGTTAAATCGTGGCGGACAAGGGATTGTCAGCCCGCTGGATCGCCTGAAGCGCCAGCAGAATAGTGATATGCCGTTGAGCGTTGAAACGCGCGGCAGGCAGCGGCCTCGCAAGCTGTTTTGATCCAACTTTCGCGTGCCTGGGGCGATTACTCAGTCACGCGATTCATTCACGACTGCGTGAATCACGCCACCGGCGGTGCCTTGAGGTGGCCGGGGCGCAAGCCCAGCAGCCAGAGTACGGCGAAGTAGACGCCAAAGCCGCCGCCGCAGAGGGTGAGCAGCTTGGTGACGCGCCACCACCAGGGCAGGTCAATCCAGTCCGCCCCTAGCTGGTTGCCGCCGATGACGGCAAGGGTCATCGCCAGGGAGGCGGCAATCACCTTGATCAGCTCGATGGAACTCTCTCGGCTCCAGTGCCATACGTTGCGCTGATTCAGGCCGCGCCACAGCAGCGCGGCGTTGAAAAATGCCGAGCAGGTGGCGGCCATGGCCAGGCCGACGTGGCCGATCTGCCAGTAGTGGTGCAGCGGAATGACGAAGGCGAGGTTGAAGACCATGTTGGACAACATGGCCCAGATGCCTATCTTCACCGGGGTTTTGATGTCCTGTTGGGCGTAGAAACCGGTGGCGAGGACTTTCACCAGCATGAAGGCCAGCAGGCCCATGGCGTAGGCCTGCAGGGCGATGGATGACATGTGCACGTCGCGTTCGGTAATACGGCCATAGCCAAACAGGGTGGTGATGATCGGTTCAGCCAGCACCAGCAGCGCCAGGGCGGCGGGGACGCTGACGGTGATGACGGTGCGGATGCCCCAGTCCAGTGTGACCTGGAAGCCATCGCCCTCCTTGCGGGCATGCTGGCGGGACAGGGCCGGCAGAATGACGGTGGCGACGGCGATGCCCACTACGCCCAGGGGCAGGTCGGACAGGCGGTTGGCGTAGTAGAGCCAGGAAACCGAGCCGGTGGGCAGGAAGGAGGCGATGACGGTATCCAGCAGCAGGTTGATCTGGCTGACGGAGACGCCGAACAACGCGGGCACCATCAATGTGAGGATGCGTTTCACGCCGGGGTCGCGCCATGAAACCCGCGGGCGGGGCAATTTGCGCAGTTTGATCAGATCCGGAAAGGTGATGGCGAGCTGCAGTACGCCGGCGATGATCACCGACCAGGCGATGGCGAACTCGGGGTGCGCCATTTTGTCCTTGAAGCCGAGGGCGGCGGTGATCATGCAGACGTTGAGCAGCACCGGGGCAAAGGCCGGGGCGCCGAAGCGGCCGTAGGCGTTGAGTACCGAGCCGAAGAAGCCCGCCAGCGAGATGGTGAGGATGTAGGGAAAGGTGATGCGCAGCAACTCGGCGGTAAGGGCGAATTTCTGCGCGTTGTCGTGGAAGCCGGGGGCAAACACGAAGGTGATGGCGGGTGCGGCGAGCACGCCGATGATGCTGACCACGAGTAAAACCGCGCCCAGGCAGCCGGCGACGTGGGCGATCAGGTGGCGCACGTCCTCTTCCGAGCGGGTGGCGCGATAGTCGGACAGCACCGGCACGAAGGCCTGGGCGAAGGCCCCCTCGGCGAACAGGCGGCGCAGGAAGTTGGGCAGTCGCAGGGCGACGAACAGGGCGTCGGCGTTGCCGCTGGCGCCGATGGTGGCGGCGAGCACCATGTCGCGCAGCATGCCGAGCACGCGAGAGAGCATGGTCATGATGCTGACGATGAAGCCGGAGCGTCCGAGTTTTTCTGCCACGTTGTTCTTCCGTTGTGGGGCGGGTGTGCCCCTGTGCAAATGAGTGTTGTTAGCGCGGCGCGTGCCTCACCCGCTCTCCCCGCTCAGCTGGGCGCGCCCGAGTACGCTGTAGCGCGGCCCTTGCAGGCGTGGATCGCTGCAGTACAGGGCGATCGCCTCGACCGGCAGCAGCGTGGTTGCCAGGCTCGGCATGGGCATGTCGTCGGGCTTCTTGTGCAGCCGCGCCAGGCTGAGGTGGGCGTGGAAGCGCCGATCCTCCAGTCGGATGCCCAGGCTATCAAGCGTCTGTACCAGCCGGTGCTGCAGGGTATGCAGGGCCGGATGGGGCTGCGGCATGGCGGCGACGACTTTGGGGCGAGCCTGGGGGAAACATTCTATGCGGTTCAGGCACAGGCTGAAACGGGATACGCTGGCGGTGGCCTCGGCCATGGCGAGCAGCAGATCGGGCACCCGAGCGGGATCGATCTGGCCGAGAAAGGCCAGGGTGATATGGTAGTCCCGGGGGTGGCTCCAGCGATTCACGTGGGGGTCGCGGCTGTTGCGCAGTGGGCGCGCGGCCCGCACCAGGGCATCGGCGACCTGGTCGGGAACCGGAACCCCGATGAAACAGCGCACGCTCAGCGCCAGTCGCGGCGCAGGCGCTCGCGGTTGAGGGCGAGCCACTGCAGGGCGATGATGGCCAGGGCGTTGTTGATTTCGTCGCGCGCCACGCGATCCAAGGCGTCGCTCAGAGGCAGCACGTGCACTTTGATGTCTTCGGCTTCGTCGGCCAGGCCGTGCACACCGCCGGCGTGGCTGGCATCTACCCGGCCGATAAAGACGTGGAAGTATTCGTTGCTGCCACCGGGGCTGGCGAAGTAACGGCAGACCGGCAACAGCTCGGTGATGGTGCAGCCGGCCTCTTCCATGGCTTCACGGCGGGCGACCTGTTCGGGTTGCTCGCCGTCTTCGATGATGCCGGCGACGATCTCCAGCAGCCAGGGTACCTCGCGCTGCAGCATGGCGCCGGCGCGGAATTGCTCCACCAGCACCACCTCATCCCGGGCGGGGTCGTAGAGCAACACGCCTATGGCATCCCGCCGCACCAGCAGTTCGCGGCTGAGCGACGGGCTCCAGCCGCCATCGAACTTGCGATGGCGCAGCTGGTAGCGGCGCAGTTTCATGAAGCCGTCGTGGAGGACTTCCTCGGCCTCAACATTTACGTCTGCGGGGCTGAACTGGCTCATTTCAGAAGCGGCTGCCGGTGTACCAGTTGACGTCCCGTGCGTGCTGGTCGACCTGGTCGGCCACGTCCAGCAACAAGGCAAACAGCGCCATGCGCACCAGTACGCCATTGTCGGCCTGGCGGAAGATGGCGAGGTTGGGGTTGTCGTTCAGGTCGTTGTCCAGCTCGTTGGCCTCGGGGCGGGAATCCCGGGGCAGCGGGTGCATGATGACGGTGTTGGGCTCACAGAACTGGGTGTAGACGCGCTGATTGAGGCGGAAACTGCCGCGGTAGAGATCGGCCTCTTCACGGCTGGGGAAGCGCTCTTCCTGAATACGGGTGGAATAGGCGATGTCCAGCTGGCCAATGCCCTGCTCTAGCTGGTGGGCGATGGTGACTTGGTGGCCGGCACGGCGCAACTCTTCCACCAGATAGTCGGGCATCTGTAGCTCGCGGGGGGACACCAGGCTGACGTGTACGTTTTTGTACAGGGTGAGCATCTTGGCCAGGGAGTGCACGGTGCGGCCGTATTTGAGGTCGCCAATCATGCCGATGCGCAGGCCGTCGATGCCGGCGCGCCCGCGCCCTTGCAGCTCCTTGCGAATGGTGTAGAGATCCAGCAGGGCCTGGGTGGGGTGCTCGTTGGGGCCGTCGCCGCCGTTGATCACCGGCACTCGGCTGGCTTCGGCGAACTGGGCCACGGAGCCGGCCTGGGGGTGGCGCATGGCGATGATGTCGCTGTAGCCGGAGAGCACCCGGGCGGTGTCGTAGAGGGATTCGCCCTTGGAAATGGACGAGGTCTCGAAACCGGTGGTCTCGCGCACGTGGCCGCCGAGCAGGTTGAAGGCACAACCAAAGCTGACCCGGGTGCGGGTGCTGGGCTCGAAGAACATATTGCCGAGGATGGCGCCGTCCAGCACGCGGGTGACGCGCTTGCGGTGGGCGAAGGGCTCCATGCGATCGGCAACGTCAAAGATGCGCTCGATGTCGCCGCGCTCGAACTGCTGCACGGACAGGATGTGACTGCCTGGAAAATGCACGGTCGGGCCCCTCATTTTACGACACCATGTGGGGTGCGGATTGTACTCCAGTTTGGTGTGGTTTAGCAGGCTGTTGAAATGCCCGCTCAAGGGATATGCGCAAGGCTGCCATGGGAAGCGGATAGCACGCCCGCAGGGGCGCGGCGCAAAGCGCTGCTATGACAAGCGGCGCATTCAACCGCCGGTTAGGGGACTAGGCCCCGGGCTGCCATGTCAGCGTCTCCAGCGCTGCCTGCGCCAGCTCGGCAGCGGGGCCCAGGCCAGGCACCGCGATCAGCGCGCCATCCCGATACAACAGCGGCCAGCGATCACGCCACCAGGGCGGTGTGTCGGTTTCCTGCAGCAGTTTTTTCAGGCTCTGGCTGTGGCCTCGGCCGCAGGGTTTGAAGCGCTCACCACCCTGCCGCAGGCTGACCTCGCAGGCGCCCAGGGCGCCGGGGGGCGACATGCTCAGCACGCCCACGCCGGGCAGGTGCAGCGGGGCGCTGCCATCCCATTGCAGTCGCAGAGTGGGATCAAAGGCCGGCAGCGGCGCCATGGCATGCAGCCGGCCGTTGTAGCGCCGCAGCTCGCCCCCCGGCCAAGCCACCAGTGGCGTGGCGTCGGCCCTGGCGGGTAGGACTTCCAACAGGATGCGCGCCATGCGATCGCGCGGGGGCACCGGCAGGCCGATACGGGCGATCCAGTGCCGCAGCAGGTTGCGACGGCGCACCTCCGACCAGCCGGCCGGCAACTGGGCGCTCAGGCTGTGGCCCCAGCGCTCCGGGCGGGCATCGAGCGCGGCCAGATCCTGCTCGGCGAGGATGTCGTTGAGTTCGGCGGACTCCCGCAGCCACTGCTGACTCTGGCACCAGCTATCGGCAAAGCCCGGCCAGCGCTCGCGCAGCGGCGGCAGGATGCGATGGCGCAGGTAGTTGCGATCAAAACGCTCGCTCTGGTTCGATTCATCCTCCACCCAGCTCAGCTGGTGAGCCTGGGCATAGGCCTCCAGGGTGGCGCGAGGCACATCCAGCAAGGGCCGACACAACCAGCCAGCCCCCTGTGGCCGCAGCCACGGCATACCGGCCAGGGCGGCCGGGCCTGCGCCTCGATTCAGCCGCAGCAACAGGGTTTCGATCTGGTCAGTCTGGTGGTGGGCGCTGAACACCAGCTCCCCCTGCCCCACCACGCTGTCGATGGCGCTGTAGCGGGCGCGGCGGGCGCAATCCTCCAGGCTCTCGCGGGGCTTGCGCGCCACCGCAACGCGTTGTGCCTGCCAGTGCACCCCCCACTGCTCACAACAGCGGCGCGTATGGGCCTCCCAGGCGTCTGCATGGGGGCTCAGTCCGTGGTGTACGTGTAGCGCGCAGAGTTCCACGCCAGCGGGGCGCAGGCGGCTAAGGAGGTGCAGGAGGACGGTAGAATCGAGCCCGCCGCTGAAGGCGAGCCACCAGCGGGGGGATGAGGGCAGGCCATCAAGTTTGCTGGCCAGCTGCCGCAGCAGAGCCTCTGCGCCAGCGCTGGCCAGCATGCTGCGATCAGCCGTTGCCGTAGGACATCAGGCGCTCGTAGCGCTTGTCGAGCAGCTCGTCGAGGGGGACGGTCTGCAGCTGCTCCAGCTGGCCGACGATGTGATCCTTGATGCGTGCAGCCATCAGGTCGACGTCCCGGTGCGCGCCGCCCAGCGGCTCATCAATGGAGGCATCCACGATGCCCAGGTCGATCAGCACATTGGAGGTCAGACCCATGGCCTCGGCCGCATCGGGGGCCTTGGCGGAGGTCTTCCAGATGATGTTGGCGCAGCCTTCGGGCGAGATCACGAAGTAGGTGGAGTACTGCAGCATGGCGAGGTGATCACCCACACCGATACCCAGGGCGCCACCGGAGCTGCCCTCACCGATCACCACGCAGACGATGGGCGTGCGCAGGCGGGACATCACCGCCAGGTTCCTGGCAATGGCCTCGGAGATGCCGCGCTCTTCGGAGTCAATGCCGGGGTAGGCGCCGGGGGTGTCGATCAGGGTCACCACCGGCAGGTTGAAGCGCTCGGCCATTTCCATCAGGCGCAGGGCCTTGCGGTAGCCTTCGGGGCGGGGCATACCGAAGTTGCGGCGCACTTTCTCGCTTACGCCACGGCCTTTTTCCTGGCCGATGATGACCACCGGGTGGCCGTCGATCCGGCCCACGCCGCCGACGATGGCTTTGTCGTCGCCAAAGGCGCGGTCGCCGTGCAGCTCTTCAAAATCGGTGACGATGCGCTGGATGTAATCGAGCGCATAGGGGCGCAGCGGGTGGCGCGCCACGCGCACGATGTCCCACGGCTTGAGGTCAGAAAAGATTTTCTCGGTGAGCTTCTTGCTCTTGTCGCGCAGCTTGCCCACTTCGTCGGAGAGATTGATGTCGGAACCGTCACCCACCAGGCGCAGTTCTTCGATCTTGGCTTCCAGTTCGGCAATGGGCTGCTCGAAATCGAGGTAATTGGGGTTCATGGTTGCTCTAGGACCCTGACAACGCCCCTACCAAGGGGCCGAAAAACAAATGCCTAAGGTACGCGAAACGCGACCGCAAGTCGATGGGTTCAACGCCTTACCCATTGCAGGATGGCCGCCACCAGCCCCAGGAACATACCCGCCACCAGGCCCATGACATGCGCGGCGTTGGCCACGGCGCCAAAACCGACCACTTCAAGCACGCCCGTCATGCAGACCACCAGCCAGACCAACATGAAGCCCAGCACACCGGGTGGCATCGGGATAGCCTCCACCGGCCGCAGCATGTTCCAGATCCAGCAATAGCCCAGCAGGCCATAAATGACGCCCGACATGCCGCCAAAAATCTGCCCAGGCACCCACATGAATTGCCCCACATTGCTGATGAAGGCGATGCCCATGATCATGGTGAACAGGACGGTGTGGCCGTGCCAATACTCGATGCGGCGCCCCAGCTCCCACAACCACAAGCCATTAAACAGGATGTGGGGCAGGCCGAAGTGCAGGAACATCGGGGTAAATATGCGCCACAGCTCGCCTTGCCACAGGCCGCCATCCAACACCCAGGCAACCTGATTGCCCACCAGGTCAAAGTCGAGGAAGGTCAGCCAGTGCCAGTATTCGCCGCGCGGGTCCAGCTCGACCACGCCGAAACCCAACACGCTCAACACCAGCATGGCAATGGTGACGAAGGAATGGCGCAACCAGCCGGTCTGAGCGCGACGTACCAGGGCATTGAAGCGCGGGCGCGCGGGCTGCAGCACCCCGGCCTGCCAGTGCTGGTATAGCGAGTTCAGCACCTCCGCCGCCTGCGCATTGGGCGCGAATAGCACCTGAGTATCGGCTTCCTCGCTGATGCGGTGCGGCACCCGGCGCTGACGCAGAATAAGCGCAAACTCACTTAGGTCGTCGTCCAGCGAACAACTGAATACTTTGATCCACTGCATGTAGGTGACCGGCTGGTGAAAAAGCTGACAAGTTTAACCCGTATCCGAGAAATTGCGTGGATTGCCCTGCCGCATCCTGCCATTTCACATTCAAACCCAGACAAATTTGGCCCGATCCAGCACCCGCTCCCGGTCCATGCGGTAGGCCACCAGCCGCCCTCCTGCCACCGCGCTGTAATCCAGGCACGCCAGATTGGCGCCCAGCGGCTCAGGCTCACCCCGCAACCAGTAATGCCCGACAAACAAGGGGGGAAGCTGGGGGCCATAACAGGTGTCGCGCGGCATGTGCTGCTCGTCTAGCGCCATCTGTGCGACTTCGATCGGCAGTGGATCTGGCTGGAAGGCCAAGTCGCCATAGGTGTGGGCATGGCCGCACCAGAACTTGATGCGGAAGGAGCGGCGCGATACGCCGTCTGCGCCATGGATGACGTGACCGGGAGGCAATTGCACGGTGCGCCCGCGGGTCAGGCGATCCACCACCCAGGCAGGAAAACTGGTCCAGTCCGCCGACTGTTGCAATAGCTCGGCGGAGAGGTTGTCGCGTTGATACTGCTGGCGGAAACGCTCGATCATGTCCTGATCCCAGCAGGCATGGGCAACGCGAAACCAGGGGCTTTCAAGAAACAGGGGCAAGGCGCGCAGCCAAACGAGAAAGTCGTTCAAGTCGTCCTGGTGGGGGGCGAATTGCTGCAGGGTTTCACGCAAAACGCGGGTGTGGGCCTCATCGCGCTCGCGCAGGAAGGGGCGCCCTGTGTCCACTACCGCCGGGGTAAAGTGCGCCAGCAAATAGTATTCGTGATTGCCCATCACCATGCGGGCGGAGCCGCGCTCACACATGTCGCGCACGCGCATCAGCGCATCGCGGATACGCGGCCCGCGATCCACCACATCGCCTAGAAAAATCACCTGCCGCGGGGCGGCTTTGTCGGCGTATTCATAAACGCCGTCACGCAGCACATAGCCCAGCTTTTCGAGCAGCGCCTCCAGCCGGTCGGCACACCCATGCACGTCGCCAATCAGGTCGTAACCGGCGAAGCGATGCCAGTCGTAGTGCAGGTAATCAGCGCTCACCAGGGCGGCTACTCCAGCCCAGTTTGTCGCGGCAAATCGCGTAGAAATTGTGGTCCAGCGGGTGCACCAGCTTCATGCGGTGGGATTTCTTGTGGATGTACACCGTATCGCCCGGGGTGGCGCTCAGGTGGGTTTGGCCATCACAGCTGATCAACAGACTCTCGGGATTTTCATCCACCAACACGATCTTGATCTCGGTATTGCCGTGCACCACGATCGGCCGACTGCTCAGCGTGTGGGGGAACATCGGCACCAGCACAATGGCATCGAGGTGTGGATGCATGATGGGACCGCCCCCCGACAGCGAGTAGGCCGTGGAGCCAGTCGGGGTGGAGACAATCAGTCCATCGGAGCGCAGCGTGTAGACGAACTGGCCGTCCATGTAGAGCTCGAATTCCACCATCTTGGGCGAGGAGCCGGCGGTGATCACCACATCATTGACCGCATCGCCCCGACCGATGGGCTCGCCATCACGGCTCACCACGGCGTCCAGCAGAAAGCGGCTCTCGATGGTGAACTTGCCGTCCAGCACCTCGGCCACCTTGGCTTCCAGATAGTCGTCAGGCGAGATGTCGGTGAGAAAGCCCAGCCGCCCGCGGTTGACGCCCAGGATCGGCACGTCCTGCCGGCACATCACCCTGGCCGCGCTGAGAATGGAGCCATCCCCCCCCACCACAATCACCAGATCGCAAATCTCACCGATCAGCTTGCGGGTGGCCACCTGCTGCTGGTGGCCCGGCATGATGCGCGCGGTTTCTTCTTCGAGAATCACATTGAGATTGCGGCCGAGCAGCATGTGCACCAACCGGCGCACGGCCTCCACCGCCCGGTCGTCGCCGATGCGCCCCACCAGGCCGATATTGCGAAACTGATCCATATGGGCCCCATGCTATTGTCAATATGGCTATCCTAGCCGGATACCACGCCAGGACGAAGCCCCGCCTCACTCCGCCAAGGCAGAGAATGCTGAGCGCTGAACCAAGGGCAGACCTTTAATGCCACCGCGCATGGCGACCACATTGAAGCCGTCTTGCTGCAACAGATGCGCAGCCGCTACGGAACGGCGCCCGGTATCACAATAGGCCACATAGCGGCGCGATGGATCGAGCATGCGTGACTTGAGCTTCAACAAGCGCAGGGGCATCTGCATGCAGCCGGATCGGTGCCCCTCTTCGTATTCCTCGCTGGTGCGCACATCCAGCCAGACCAGATCATCCTCCATGGCCAGCTCGTCCAGCGTCAATGCCGCCACTTTCGGCTCTCGCAGCAGCGTGTAGAAATCCTGCTTGTCCAAACGCATGAGCACGCCATTGCCCAACATCGTCACAGTGGCATTGCGCGGATTAGACAGCAGTAACGCATCCTCACCAAAACAGCGCCCCGGCCCCAATATGGCGAGCCGCTGCGGGCGGCTGCGACCATCGGTGGAGCGCGTCACCTCAGCCTCCCCCTCCTTGATGACATAGCAGCAATCGCCAATTTCCCCCTGGCGCACCACCACCTGCCCCGCCTCCACCAACACCGGGCTGAAGCGCGACAACACCTCCCGGATATTGACCGGCGGCACCTTGTAAAACAAATTGGAGCGCAGCAGCGTGACCATCCACTCGGCGTCTTCATCCAGATCGCGGCTGCCGCAGATATCGAGAATGATGTAGTGGGCCGCCTGATCCCAACAGACAATGCCCTCCAGCCAGTCGCGGTCAAAGCGCGCGATGGTGCAATCCGTCACGGCGACGGCGGTTTCCCGCCGAGGGCGTTCATCGCCGAGCGGCATGGCCGCTTCAGGGCTGCCCGCGTGTACAACCCGACGCTGCTCACCATCATTCAAGACCACCTGCCCCGCCACCAAATAGCAGGCAACATTGTCATAGTCACCACTACTGAAAAGCACCTGCCCGCGACAGATGTGTTCAAAGGCACACCGATCACGCAACATGACACTGATGTGATCATCGGTCAGCGCATTGAATGGCACGAAGGCGCGCAATAAATTGCGCTCCTCCGTCGATGCCACGTTGGCGGACTGGGTCATGCGCCAATAAACTCCTCTGAACAACCAAGCGAAGGAAATCCCCTCGCGCCCTGCAGCCCCCCCGAGTGAACCGCCACTACGTGGGTATGAGGCGAAAACTCACCCGCGCGCATCATGTCGCGAATGGCCATCATCATCTTGCCAGTGTAGACCGGCTCTAGCGGGACGTTGGTTACACGTAAAAAATCTCGGCAAAACGCCAGCAATTCATTATCTGCCCTGGCATAGCCACCGCGGTGAAAACCATCGCGCAGTGCCCAACGGGGTCCACCAGCAGCATCCAACCACCCCGCCACCCGCGACGGCTGATCGCTCGCCCCCTTCAGCACCGAAATACCCAGCACCTGCCAGGGCGACGGCAGCGAGCGCAACAACCCCGCCAACGTAGCCCCCGTTCCCACAGCCGCCACCACGCAGACATCTGTTGACTCGCCCAACGCGGCTTGCAGTGATGTCCCCATGGCTTCACAGCCTTTCACACCCAGTGCATTGGCCCCGCCTTCAGGCACCCAGTAGACCTTGCAGCCGGCCATCAAGCTCTCGACGAACTCAGGCTCATGGCGGCGCCGGTAGTCAGACCGGCTCAGATAACGCAGCTGCATTCCCCATCGCTGTGCATCCTTCAACGTGGGAGTGAGGGCTTCATGGGGCTCGGCACGCACGAACCCAACGGTGGCGATGCCATGGCGATGTCCCGCCGCCGCCAGGGCATGCAGATGGTTGGACCAGGCGCCGCCAAAGCTGGCGATGCAATCCGCCCCCGCCTTCAGTGCAGCACTCAGGTTCAACTGCAATTTGAACCACTTGTTACCCGAGAGTAGTGGATCAATCAGATCAAAACGGGCCATGGACAGCGGCCCCCGCGGCGGCTCTTGACCAGGCCACTTCACCGCATCTAAGCGCACGGCCGCCGGCGTCATGACGCATCCCGCGCCGACCCGCGATGGCGCGCGCAACGGTCGGACTCCCCCACCAGAAACAGCTTTGGCGAGTCGACACGACGCACCGGATCACCGCACACAGAGCCGCCTTCCTCCGCTGTGCAATAGGGGCAGTCTTGGTGCACCAGCCAGGCCTCGTAGCGAGACAGCGGCACACCGCCCTTTTCCGCCGCATACGCGACCGGAGACTCAAGATAGCTGCCCATTTCTTCCAGGGAGATATTCAAATGCCCCACCCCTCTGTGGAAAGCCACGAAGGTGATACCGCTCTGCTGTAGGCGGTGCAGGTATTGATCGGCCCCCTCACTCAACAGGCTTTGCTTATCTCGCCTCAGCTGGGCAATCTCATCGCGCAGACTCGACAACTGCTCGTCGCGATAGAAAAGCTCCACCTCGCGCATTTCGAGCATTTCCCGCAGCTCGAGCACTTCCGCATCCACCCGGGCCACCAGCTCTTGGGCAAAGCGCTCTTGCAAATCCTCCAGCAGCTCTGCCTGGCTGGATTCGGCATGGCGCAGCTGATCCGCCAGCATGGAGGTGAGCTGCTCCCGCACCAATTCGAACTCGCGCGCCTGATTCTGTAGTTTCTCCCGCAGCTGCTGGTTGCGGCGCGCCATATCGTCCTGGCCACGCTCTGCCACTGCCAGGCGCGCCTGCGCGCGCTCCAGCTCCTCCACCCAGTGCGCCTGAGCATCGCGGGACTCATCGCTACTGCGACGCTTCAGCATCAACACCTGCAGCCGGAGCGCCCGCATCTGGCTGGCCAGTCGATCGCGGTGCACCCGATCTTCGCGCAAACTTGGCCGCTCTGGCAGCTGATGCGCATCGGCAACATGCTGGCTGGCCGAACCAAGCGCGCCGGCCCGCTCGGGCTCATCGAAATACAAGCCCAAGGTATTGGAGCGGATTGCGGTTTTTATCTGCGTGAATGAGTTGGTGGTAGAGGCAAACTCCGGATCCCACAGCTGCTGCTGATACCAAGGTGCCGAGCACTGACTCTTGCAACACAGGCGCACCGGTCCGGCGCCCAGATCCGGCCCTGGCCCACCGGCCTCCGCCAACTGCTGCAGGGGAATATTCCAGGCAGGGTTTGAGAAACCCCGGCTATCAAAATCGATAATAAAGAAGACGCAGGCAACTATGCGCCCGTAGCGATCCAGGCGCACAAACACGCCTTGGCGCTCCTGATCGGCAAAATCTGGCACCCCCACCACATGGTCGAGCACCGCTTCAAACTCGGGATACAACATTTCTTTGGTGACCAAGCCACCTTCAAAGAAAAATACCGCCTCCCGAGTACTGACGCCAAACATGGACATCACGCACTCCCGTTCGCCCTGCGCATACCTAAACACACCGTGGGCCAAAATCCCGCAGGGTATGACTACAGATAGCATAGCGTTATTGGAGGGTGACGCGCAGCAATCAGCCCACAGCAATGCTGTGAGCTGATTGGCAAATTGCGCAATGCGCAAAGGAATAGTGGCGGACCGGACGGGGCTCGAACCCGCGACCTCCGGCGTGACAGGCCGGCATTCTAACCGACTGAACTACCGGTCCGCATGGTGGGTGGTACAGGGATCGAACCTGTGACCTACGGCTTGTAAGGCCGTCGCTCTCCCAGCTGAGCTAACCACCCGCTCTAACGAGCGATCTCTGCAAAAGTGGCGGACCGGACGGGGCTCGAACCCGCGACCTCCGGCGTGACAGGCCGGCATTCTAACCGACTGAACTACCGGTCCGCATGGTGGGTGGTACAGGGATCGAACCTGTGACCTACGGCTTGTAAGGCCGTCGCTCTCCCAGCTGAGCTAACCACCC
>CAZYQX010000033.1:17510-39599 GCA_964649985.1 uncultured Pseudomonadales bacterium
AACCTGTGACCTACGGCTTGTAAGGCCGTCGCTCTCCCAGCTGAGCTAACCACCCCTCGTGCAGAGAGCGCGCATTATTCAGGAAAGCCCCATCGCTGTCAAACACTTTTATTTCATTTGTTTAAACAACTCTGTCACCCCGCACGCGCGCCCTTCCCCCGCAAGAAATTTGTGCGCTGCAAAACATCTCAGCTAGCGCTATGCTTTGGTGTAATCGTCCGCCCCATGGAGCAGATGTGGATCTTCATCAATTGCAAGCCCCCTTCCCCTTTGGCTGGATTGGCATAGCGCTGGTGCTAGCCGTGCAGGCGGCTATCATTCTCATGCTCAAGCGCAACTACCTGCGCCAGAAGAAATCACGCCAGCGACTTCGGGCCGACCGTGAAGCCCTGCAAAACAAACTTATCGACCAGAACCTCGCGTTAAAGAACAGTAACGCACTGCTGAGTGATGCACTGGCTCAACACGAAGCCAGCGAGCGCCGGCTTCGCACCATGAAAGACTCCCTCCGCGCACTCTTCAATGCCATGCCCTCCATGGTGATTGGCGTGGGCGATGATGGGCGAGTAACACACTGGAACCGCGCCAGCACCGAAAGCACCGGCATCCAAGAGGCCGACGCACTCAATCGCCCCCTGCAGCAAGTCTACCCGGAGTGCCCGCTCAATGATCGCGCCCTGCGCAAGGTGCTGGAGCGCAGGGATATAGTGGAGATCCCCCGGCTCCAAACGGCACATAAAGGCCACAATCGTTTTTACAGCATGACCATTTACCCCCAAGAGGCTGGGGGTGCGGTGATGTGCGTCAACGACATCACCCAGGGGGTACAGCACGAACACTTTGCCATCCAGAGCGAAAAGTCTCAGGCGCTGGCCGAGCTGGCCGCAGGGCTGGCACATGAACTCAACGACCCGTTGAGCGCCATTGTGCAAGGCGCCCAAGTGATCTCTCGCCGCCTAGACCCGAACCTGCATGCAAATATCAGCACGGCGGAGCAGCTTGGGCTTCCGCAAGAGTTGCTGCAACGCTATCTGGCGCAGCGTCAGCTGCCCAACATGGCCGCCAACCTGCGCGCGGCGGGAGAGCGTGCAGCGCTGATCGTGGCCAATCTGCTGGAATATTCTCGCGCCAGTGCCGAGTCCAGCGTATCTGTCGATTTGAACCAACTGCTGCGCCACACATTGGACTTGCACGCCCATACACTGGTCACCAAGACCGACGGCACACATCGCACCATCCAGCTGTTCCGCGAGCTTGGCAAGGTGCCCGCCATCAACTGCCACCCCGGGGAACTGCAGCAAGTAATCGTCACGCTGCTGAGCAACGCCCGGGAGGCACTCGGGCAATGCCCCACCAGCAGAGAACCCGCCATCACGGTGCGCCTGCACCGAGAGGGCGACTGGGCATTACTGGAAGTAGAAGATAACGGCCCGGGCATACCCGCCAAGGTCTTGCCTCATATCTTTGAGCCGTTTTTCACCACGAAGGAGCCAGGCAGGGGCACAGGCCTGGGGCTTTCAGCCGCCTTTTTCATTATTCGCGACCACCACGGTGGTGATATCAGCGTCGACTCCAGCGAGGGCGAGGGCTCACGCTTCGCCATCCGCTTACCACTGGCCGCTTAGACTGCCCTCCCCGCGGCATGACATCCCTGGCGCGCCTAATACGCGTGGTGAAGACGGGCGGCACAGCGCTGCGCATATGAAAGCGCACAGCGCTAGCTGAGCATGCGCTCCCGCAGCGCTGCACGCTTGATGGCGTATTCAAAACTGATGGATTTTTGGCAGAACCCACAGCGATACCGGCGGTATCACACAGAGGGGCAACACAGCCATGGCCGGAGAGGCACCGCTGTAAGCGCTAAACAGCAGGCAACTCTCGACTAGCGCTGCGCATCGAGGACAACACAGAAATGGCGACGGGCGCACGTCACATGCGCCCCCTGCAGAGCACTTGGCAGAAAGTTCTCGAGATTAGCAGCAATCACTCCCTGTGCGGGGCTTCAACCACATCGAGAAGCCCCGTGCCGGCGACAGCGCGTTATGCCGCCACGCACTCAGGCTCACGCAGCACCGGGCGCTCCAGCGCTACTTCACGCTCCACAACCAGCTCCCGCACCTGTACGCGCGGCTTGCCACTCAACAACTGCTTGTAGAGACGGCTCTGCTTGCTGATTTCCTTATGGCGCGCATAGGTTTCAACCGCCTTCAGCCAAGCACCTTCCTGGCCGTGAGCGTTCAGCGAATAGCTGGTGCAGATCACCTTGCGCTCAAGCGTGGACACAATCCCCACCTGATAGATGGGGGTCAGCGTGCCGCTCTTCTCTGTTTTAACGACATAGCTGATGCCACGCACCGTGCCGTCATCGTTAAAGCAGCGCTCGATTTTCCGCTGCTGGCGCGTACGCTCCTGCTCCAGGCGCAGCGCTTCATCACGCGCGAGCGCCAATTTCTCCACCTCGCGGCGCTGCTTGGCGTTCATCCGCCGCCCCTCGCTCTTTAGCGAGAAATATTCCTGATACAGCTTACCGTCAACCGAACGACGCACGCGAAAGCCATAAAACGCATCGTTATCCAGTAGTTTAACGCTCACAACAACCCCCAAGAATCGTGGTTGGAATGCCCATCATGCCAACTCAACGGTAGCGCTACCGTCGACATGATTGAGCATCCCGCTTACTCCAATCCCTGGAGTTGGTCTCTACCACCTGCTTCAAGCAGGGGTGTACCCACTTCCCAAAGCACTCACCAACCACAAAAATAATTATGAAGTGAGCACTAACAATCTTTTTCACTCAGCTATGCTGAGCATTACAGATCCATATTTGAACTCATAACGCGTTTTTTCAACAGCACCAAAACAACCATTTCAGCATAACAAAAAAAGTCAGACGATCGTCCACTTACCTATAAATTTTCCTAACATTTCGCACTTTGCAGCATTAAGACCATATTTTAAAAGAGGTTATTTGAAGCCGCCACTTACTTGACCGCCGTCAAGACACCCTTTGCTCGTTAAGGCGTAAAATAAAAAAAGATGTGCTGCACCACTCCTGAGATTGCGTAGTGCGCACTTACACAACCATGCCATGACGAGGAATTCGGATGGATCAGCACGCACTTAAGCAAGCCCTAGAAGCCAAACGCGAAGAGCTAAGCAGCCGTTTGTCGCGCATTGGCAAGGATATTCACCATCGAGAGGAACCGCTGTCAGCGGATTTTGCCGAGCAGGTGGTAGAGCAGGAAAATCTGGACGTGCTGCACGCTATAGACCAAGAGGCCAAAATTGAGCTGGCCCTGGTAGAGAAGGCCCTGCGCAAGCTCGACATCGGGGGCTACGGTTGCTGCGATAAATGTGGCGAGGTCATCGGCGAGGCTCGACTGAAGGCCCTCCCCTACGCCGATACCTGCATCAAATGCGCCGCCTGAGCGGCGCCAACGGCGGCCTCAGGCGCAGCTAACCCCAGTCCCACCGAGGCCGCAGTAGCCGCCCGGATTTTTGGCCAGGTATTGCTGGTGGTAGGGCTCGGCGAAATAGAACACCGGGGCGGGCGTGATTTCAGTGCTGATGGCAGGGAAGCCCGCGTCACTGAGCCGTTGGCCATAGCGACGGGCACTTTCGCTGGCCAGATGCAGCTGATCGTCGCTGTAGCAATAGATGCCAGAGCGGTATTGGGTGCCGATGTCATTGCCCTGGCGCATGCCCTGGGTCGGGTTGTGCGACTCCCAGAATACGCGCAACAAATCGGCATAGCTCACGTCAGCCGGGTCAAACACCACCCACACTACCTCGTTGTGCCCTGTCAACCCGGAGCAGACTTCCTCATAGGTGGGGTTGGGCGTCAGCCCAGCGGCATAGCCCACCGCCGTCACATACACGCCTGGCAGCTGCCAGAAACGCCGCTCAGCCCCCCAGAAACAGCCCATGCCGAACATGGCCTGCTGCAGTCCCGGCGGGCAGCCCCCCTGCAACGGGCGGCCGTTGACGAAGTGGGCCGCAGGCACCGGCATGGCCTCAGCGCGCCCGGGCAGGGCCTGCTCAGGCGTGGGCAGTGTGGTCATTTTGTAATAGGCCGCCATGTCAATTCTCCACAGAATGCATGCGGGCATGGTTGCAATTCCTAGCAAAATCGTCAACTATTATGGCGCCGGGCCGCTACTCCCCCGGCGCAACCAGAGGACTAGTACATGAGAACCCTGTCTCCGGCGCCCGCCATGCCATCGCACGAGGGCTGCTGCGACCACCACTCGGCCAATGCGCCACAGGCTGACGCGACCCAGCGGATGGCAGAGCATTACGCCAGCATCATTAGCACCCTCGGAGAAGATCTCAAGCGCGACGGCCTGCGCGACACGCCCATGCGCGCGGCCAAGGCCATGGCCTACCTCACTCGTGGCTACCAACAGAATCTGGAAGAAGTGGTCAATGGCGCCATTTTCGAGTCGGATACCGACGAGATGGTGCTGGTGAAGGATATCGAGCTCTATTCAATGTGTGAGCACCACATGCTGCCCTTCATCGGCAAGTGCCACATCGGTTATCTGCCGCGCGGCAAGGTGCTGGGCCTGTCCAAATTCGCCCGCATCATCGACATGTTTGCCCGCCGGCTGCAGATTCAAGAAAACCTTACCAAGCAGATCGCCCAGGCGGTAGAAGAAGTCACCGGCGCCGCAGGCGTGGCCGTGATCATCGAAGCCAAGCATATGTGCATGATGATGCGCGGTGTAGAAAAGCAGAACTCGGTGATGAGCTCCTCGGTGATGCTTGGCGCCTTCCGCAACAACCCGGCCACCCGCCAGGAATTCCTGCAACTGCTCGGGAAGTGAACTCATGGACAGCACCGCCAAGATATCCATCAAGAATCTACGCCTGCGCACCTACATCGGCATCAAGGAAGACGAGATTGCCAACAAGCAGGACGTGGTGGTGAACGCCACCATCTGGTATGACGCTGGCAACTCAATCGAGTGCAACGAGATTGAGCGCGCCCTGAACTACCGCTCCATCACCAAAAACATCATCGCGCATGTGGAGCACAACCGCTTTGCCCTGCTGGAGCGCATGACCGCCGAGATCCTCGGCATGGTGATGGAGGAACCCCGAGTACAGCGCGCTGAAGTAGAGGTCGACAAGCCCTACGCGCTTCGTTTTGCCGACTCGGTATCCATCACGCTTACCGCCTCCCGCTAAGCCCTCCGGCAAGCGCAGGCCATGTCTGGACATGGTCTGCGCTGCAACATTACTGCAATACATCCGTCATAACATCCCCGCCACGGGTTGCCCTGTACGTCTGGCTCACCTGCCGACCTGCAGTGCCTCACCTTCCATTTGGCAGAGAGTTGTCGCCTGTGAACATATCACGCTCGCTCACGGCATTTATAGCTGGCTTGGGGGCTCTGCTCATCAGCATGCTGGCCATTACCAGCTGGCAGGTGTCGGCACTAGGGGTGCCCTTTCGCCAGCTGGCTGAAACCGCCGAACTCAAGCAACACTTTCTCGAGGTGGAGGCAGAAAGCCTGCACTACCTGCGCAGCGGGGATGCTTCACGCCTGCAGGCGGCACAAAAGCAGCTCGCCCATGCGATTGACATGGCAACGCGCCTGGAGGCGGCATCGCTGCTGGACGTCAGTGAAGATTACAGGCGCCTGCTGGCCGGCGATGTGAACGCCGCCGGCAAGATGAGCGGTGATCCTGGACTGCTGCTACAGCATGCCGAACAGGAACTTCAGGGGCAGTTGCTTGCGCTATCGCGCTACGCCGAAAGTGGCCACACTCATCCTGACGCTCATCGTTACCAGCTATCCGTCGCCCAGGCCTTGGCAGAACTGCTTGCGCTCAGCAATCAGCGGCATCGCTTCTTTGCAGAGATGAGTTCAGAACAAGAACAGCGCCTGACACAGCAGCTGCAACAACTGCAAAAGCATATCAACAGCCTCGCTCAGCTCCCTAAATTGGGAGTGCAGGTGGCGGTGGAGGAGGATGAGCGGCCAGGCGCAGAAAGCAATGCGCACACGGCCATTGATCCCGTGGACGACTATCGGGCCACCTTGCTGGACGGCTTGGCACGCTACCCGAAGGAGCTGGAAAACACGCGCGAGCAAATGCAGCGCTTGCTGGCCGCACGCAGTGGCATGGACGAGATGCAGAGCCGCCTGCAAAACGCTTTTAGCGCGCTGGATAGCCGTGCCATCGCCCTGCAGGAGAAGCGCAGCCAGATCATCAAAACCGCACAACTGGCCATGGGCGGCTTGGCGCTGTTGTTACTTGCGCTGGCGATGGTGTTTCTGCGCCGGGGGGTGATCGAAAGCCTCAATGCCAGTACCCAGGCCATTGTGGAACTCAGCCAGACGCTGGACTTGACCCGTCAACTCCCCGCACAGGGGCGCTCCGAGCTGGCGGATCAGGCGCGTGCCATCAATAGCCTGCTGCTTGCCCTGCAGCAAGCCCTGGGTGAGATCGGGGTGGCGGCGGGCCAATTGCACCTGCAAGCGCGCGGCATGCACGCTGCTGCCAGCCACACCCGTGAGCGCACCAGCGAACAACAACGCGACACGGCTGAGACGCACCAGGAGACGCGAGCCCTGGCGCATGAAATCCATGCCACGGCGCATCAACTGGGCGAGGTCTCCAGCGCATTGCAACAGGCGCGCAGCACCCTGGGCAACAGCCTGTCGCTGTTCGACCTCACCCGTCGAGACATCGATAGCCTGGGCCACTGCATGCAGGAAAGCGGCAGCACCATGGAGGCCCTGCACCAGCAAGCCCAGGCGATCCATCTGGTGGTCAACACCATCCGCGGCATCGCCGAGCAAACCAACCTGCTGGCACTGAATGCCGCCATCGAGGCCGCCCGGGCAGGCGACCAGGGCCGAGGCTTCGCCGTGGTGGCCAGTGAGGTGCGCAGCCTCTCCCTGAGCACTCAGGAGGCCACCGCCGACGTCAAAGCGCGCATTGACGCACTGTGTCTGGGGGCCACCCAGGCGCTCAACGCCATGCGCGATGCCACGCAGGCGACCGAGGAACAGATAGCCCGGGTCGAACAGGCGTGTGGCATGTTGCACGCGGTGGACGAGGATATACGCCGCTTGGAGGACACCAGTGGCCAAGCCACCGCCGCCAGCGGCCGCTGCCTTGAGGCGTTGCCGAGGCTGGAGGCCCGCACCGATAACCTGGCACACTCCACCACCCTGATCGAGACCCAGGCCGACACCAGCCTGGCCCTGAGCACCCGGCTCAGCGCCCTGGCAGATGATTTGGTGCGCATTACACAGCGCTTTCAAGTGCTGTGAGCCCTACCCCGCTGGGCGGCGCGCGGGGTGGCCCGCTCACCGTGGCTCACGCCATCAGACGCTTGTTCACCGCTTTGCGGGGGTGAGGAACGCGGCCGCGTTGCTGCAGCAGCTGGCCGGGCCAGCAGCACTAGCAGGCCAGGCCGCCTTGGCATCAGCGCCGCAGTGGAGGCGCTAACGCCACCAGGCGCCCACCCGGTGGCAACTGCTCATGCCATCACTCAACTCACCTTTGGGCGCCAGCTGCCAGCGCCACTCGGCCTGGGCCGGGCCCAGCGGTTTGAGCAGGGCAAAAAAATCGGTGTGCTCCAGCGCGCGCTCATCCGGCCCCAGGGTGAACTGCTCGATATCAGAGACCACACAATAGGGCACGCCAATGCCGGTGAGGAAGGCCAGATGAGCCTTGAGCAGGCCCCGGGCCCAGGCATCCAGTTGTTGCGCAGGCAGCTCGGGCCAGCGCGCCAGCACCCACTGCTCAGGCAGCAGATACAGCTGCGACAGCATGTTCACCGAGGCTACCCAGCGCAGATCCGGCAGGCGCAATCCGGCGTCGCTGGGCGTGGGCAGCTCGCCTTGCTGGGCGGGTAGATCCAGCAGGGCATCCATGCAGCCGGTCACATCCATTTCCAGCAGCCGCACATTGCCCAACCGCCGGGCACGGCGCCGCACGGCATTGAGATGCACCACGTCCACCAGGACCACTTCGCGGAAGTGGCGGCTCAGGCTTTCGATGGGCACATCCAGTAGCAAGCCGCTGCCCAGCACCAGGGCCACACCATCGCCGGGCGCCGACAGGGCCGAATGCTCAAGGCACTCCCGGGTGCGCTGCAGATGCGGCGCCCAGGCCGCCTGGCAACGACGATAGCGCGACACCAAACCGATGGCCGCCGACAAATAGCCCATGCGCCGGGCACCCGCGCTGCATGGCGTGGTAAGCCAGAGAAATGCCTCCTGCAACATAGGGGCCTCCTGGGGATGTGCTGCGACAGGGGTGAACATCGCCCGGCCACGCTGCTGACCGGGGGTGAGACTAGGTTATAGCTTAGCCTGCAGCATAGGGCCGGCAAGCACTGCGCTAGTCACATTTTGGCATAAACAAGAACGAAAAAGGCCCGCGGGAACGCGGGCCTGTTCGGTGTTGCACACCCCCGATGCGGAGCTGTTACCAGCTCGGGGTGTAGGTCACGGAGAGGGTTGCCTCCATGCCGTCTTCGGCGTTGTAGCCTTGCTGCACCGTATAGTGTTTTTCCAATGCATTCGACACTGTTGCACCCACTTTAAGCTCTGGCATCACAAAGTATGTGCCACGCAATGCCAGGGTGCCGAAACCACCCAACTCGTACTCGGAACCATATGACTCATCCCGGGTATCATCTTGAAGGTACCAGCTAGCGCCCAGGGTGTACTGACCAAAATCATAGTCCACATCAGCATTCAAAAACCCTTGCGGACGACGGATCAGCGCCTTACCTTCCAGTTCATCTTCATGATCTAGATAGGTGGCGGATACAGAGGTTCTCAGTTGGCCCCAACTGTTCGCCAAAATTATCTCCGCCCCCTTGATCAAGGCCGCATCCAGGTTCTCCGGTGTTGAAAACGATTCTTGAGACCATTGGATCATGTCGTCAATGTGAGTGCGGAATATGTTCACCTCCCAGTGATCAATAGCAATGTCATCCGCTCTTAAGCCGAATTCTACAGAACGCGAAGTTTCTGGCTTGAGATTTTCATTGCCCTGGTACTGACCCCACATACCAAAATCCTGGAAGGGGTAGTACAGATCGTTCAAGGTCGGAGCCTTGAAGGCCGTGCCATACGAACCCACGGCACGCAGCCCCTGTTGCAGCTCGACGCCCAGCTCGCCACTCCATGTATCGCGACCATCGAAGCTGTCGAACTCATCGTTTCGCCCTGCCAGCGCCCAGTCTACAATCCCTTCGGAACCGAGATACTGGATGAACCCAGCCTTCATGGAAGCACTATCACCAGCAAAGACCGTGGATGTGTCCGCTTCATCAATTCTGCGTTCCGCCCCAACCACGAGGGTATGCCCCTCGGCGATTTGCAAGTTGCTCTGCAGATTTAGGCTCTTGCGGCGGGTATCAAACACATAACGACTAGGACCATCCTCCTGTGCGGTGTGGGAGTTTTCCTTGAATGTCCCCGCTACCGCAGAAACACTCCAGATTGAAGTCAGCGGAACCAACACGTTCGCACTGGCCTTTTCAAAGGCAAAATCACTGAAATACAAGCCACCTTGGTCAAACTCCGTTTGGCCATCCATTCTTTGATAAGACAAGCCAACCGTAGCACCCTGCTCGAATTCATGCCCCAGATTCAGCAGTTCATGGGTATTGCGATATACGTCATGGTCGCTATCTGGGCGAACCTCGCTAGGCGTGTTGCTGAAGCCTTGAGAGTCATAGGTTCCCACTGAAGTCCAAGCGTTGCTGCCACCCAACTGGCCTCCTACCCCGGCCAACGTTGATCGGCTCTGATGTGACCCAGCCCCCACGGACAACTCTGCGCCAGGCTTGGCCATGCCTTTACCGTTCCGAGTAAAGATTTGCACTACACCGCCGATTGCATCAGAGCCATAAAGTGCCGCCCTTGGGCCACGAACGACTTCAACACGTTCGATATCATCTGGGCGGATGAACTGTAGGCTTGCTCCACCGCTAGTGGATGACTCCACCCGCATGCCATCCACCAGTACGATAGCGTGCTGGCTGCTTGTACCGCGTATATAAATGCTTGAGTTGGCCCCTTCAGAACCATTCTGAATTAGATTCACACCAGGTACATGCCTGAGCAAATCGACCAGGTTGGTGGGCTGGATACGCTCAATATCCTTGCGCTCAAACACCGTCACGGGTGCCAGCGTCTTGTCCACTGGCTGCTCGGTGCGCGTGGCCGTGACCACCACTTGTTCCATGAGTTTAGGCGCATCCTTCGCCTGGGCAGTGGCGCTGATCGCCAGGGCCAGCATTGAAAAACCAAAGGTCGGGAAAGACACGCTTCGCATCGCAAACTCCAACTACTGGACAATAGAATTTGCGTATGTGCCAGATGGCAATAGGACAGGCAGCAAGCGACCAGGCAGCATACGCGCAGTATCGCCACCGGAACGGAATCCGCCCCCGAATCCACACACCCGCGGTTTCGGTAGGTGACGCCAGCCGGCAAGAGGCTCAGCTGGGGCGGCAGGTCTCCTGGCTTGCGCATCATCACCGCTCTTCGGCCTTCCCAGTTTCCCAGTGGCCATATGTGAAGAACGACTCCGCGCTTACAGTTGCGGGGGCAGCTGCGGATTCAAACCGCATTCCCTATTGGGCTCTTGCGAGCACCGCCGGGGCCGCATGATATAGGGCAGCCGGCAAAGTTCAATAAATAATCACGTGCATAGTGCAGCTGTTGCCCTCAGCTGTGCTCCCGGGCCCGGCGCCAGGGCAAGACGGCCAGCTCGCCATCTTGCTGGATGGTGGTGGAGCTGACGCCGAACACGCACTCCAGCATGCCGGCATTGAGCACCTCGGCAGGAGTGCCTTCTGCCGCCAGACGGCCGGCGTCCAGCATCAGGATGCGGTCGCAGAAGCGCGCGGCGTAGTGCAGCTCATGCAGGATGGCGATGACCGCGCCGCCGGCTCGGGCGTGGGCCTGCAGCAGCTCCATCATGTGCAGCTGGTGGTAGGGGTCGAGCCCGGCCAAGGGTTCATCGGCGATGATCAAGGTGGGCTGGCCGGCGAACACCCGGGCCAGCAGCACCCGCAGGCGTTCGCCGCCGGAGAGCTGGTCGGCGCGGCGTTGGCGCAGGTGATCCACCTCGGCCTGGCGCATGGCCTGCTCCACCGGCGCGGGGTCGCGGAAGGCCGCGCTGCCCCGGTAGGGCTCACGCCCCAGCTGCACCACCCGCTCCACGGCGATGGGCCAGTGCACCTCGGCGTTCTGGGGCAGGTAGCCGACGCTGCGGGCCCAGGCGTTGAGCGACAACACCTCGGCGGCCTGCCCTTGCCAGTGCAGGCTGCCCGCGCTGGGGGCCTGCAGGCGCGCCAACAGCCGCGCCAGGGTGCTTTTGCCCGCGCCGTTGGGCCCCACCACGCCGAGGAAGGTGCCGGGCTGCAGGACCAGATCGATGTTTTGCAGGATGTGGCGCTGGCCCAGCCACAGGTTCAGCGCGCGCGCTTCGAGCAGGTTCATGCCCTCGCCTCCCGGGTCTTCAGTACCAGGTGCAGGAAAAACGGCCCGCCGATCAGGGCCGTGAGCACGCCGATCTTGAGGCTTCCCGCCGTGGACAGGTGCTGCACGGCGATATCCGCCGCCAGCACCAGCACCGCCCCGCCCAGGGCGCTGGCGGGCAGCAGGCGGGCGGGTTCGTGCCCCACCCAGGGGCGCAACCAGTGCGGCACTACCAGCCCCACGAAACCGATGGAGCCGGTGACCGACACCGCCGCCCCCACCGCCATGGTGACTCCCAGCAGGATGCCCCAGCGCTCCCGTGCGGCGTGGAAGCCGAGCGAGCGGGCCGTTTCATCCCCCAGCACCAGGGCATTGAGAAAGCGGCCACTGCGCAACAGCAGGGCCAGGCCGAACAGGATCAGCGGGGCGGCAATGGCGAGGTCATCCATGCTGCGGTTGGCCAGGGAGCCCAGCAGCCAGTGCACCATCTCGTTGATGGCGTAGGGGCTGGGGGCGAAGGCCAGGGCCATGGCGGTGAGCGCACCGCCGATGGCATTGATGGCCACCCCGGCGAGGATCAGCACCAGCGGGTCCGCCTGGCGGCCGGCGAGCACTAACATCAGCAGCGAGGCCAGGCCGGCCCCGGTCATGGCCAGCAACGGCAGCGCCCAGGGCAGCAGGTTGGCCACGCCAAAGTAGATGGCCACCACCGCGCCCAGCGCCGCGCCGTTGGAGACGCCCACCAGATCGGGCCCGGCCAGCGGGTTGCGCAGCATGCCCTGCAAGGCGGCGCCCGCGCAGCCCAGGGCAGCCCCCACCAAGGCCCCCAGCAACGCGCGGGGCAGGCGCACTTCAGCCAGGATGGTGGCCTCCACGCTCTCCACCCCTTGCCACCAGTCCACCAGGGTGGGCAGCAGGGCGAACTTGGCCACCCCGGTGGCCAGAGAGGTCACCATGCCCAGCAAGGCCAGCAGCGCCAAAGCTGGCAGCAGCCAGCGCGTCGAATATCCCATCAGTTACCCGCCACTATCTGTTCGGCCGCCTCAAGGGCGGCGGGAGTACCGCATTGCCATATGCGCGGCGATACCCGGATCATGCGCACCTGCCCCGCCAGTGCCTGCCAGGCCGGGTGGCGCAGCAATGCCTGGGCCAGGGAGGCCTGGCCTGAGCTGTAGTCGTCCAGCACCAGAATCTGCGGCCGCAACATCAGTGCCGCCTCTAGGGTGAGGTAGCCCGGCCCCTCGATGCCGGCCTCCGCCGCCACATTCACCAGCCCCGCCGCGCGCAGGATGTCGTCCTGCAGGGTGCCGCTGCCGAGGGTGAAACCGCCGGGCTGCAGGATCAGCACCCGCTGACCCTGCCCCGCGCGCTGCTGCAAGCGCGCCAACCGGTGGTCGAACTCGTCCACCAGGGCCGCGGCTTCGCGCTGACGGCCGAGCAGTCCGCCCAACAGCAGAACCTGCTGGCGGATCTCGGACAGGGAGTTGGGGATGCCCAGCACCTCAACCCGCAGCCCCTGGCGCTTCAACATGCGCACGCTGTCGGCCGGCGAGAACAGGCCGGCCAGCACCAGATCGGGGTGCAGGGGAATGATCTCTTCCGCCTGGGCATGATTGGCGGGGATGCCGCGCGCCGCCTCGTACATCAGCGAGTTTTCCGGCTGGTGGGAGAGGTAGCTGACCGACGCCACCTGGGTTTTATCGGAGAGCAATAACAGCAGTTGATCGACACACAGGTTGATGGACACCACCCGCACGGGCCCCTGGGCCAGCGCGAGTGGCGCCAGCGAGAGCAGTGCGGTGAGGGCAACAGCGGCAAAGGTTCGCATGATCAACCGGAACATTAAGGTGGCGGCATTATCCAGCAAACCGCGCTCAGCGCCCACCTGTTATGCCAGTGCAGGAAGCACGGCACACGTCTGGGCCGCCACGCCTGGCACGATTGCCCATCGGCGCCCTGGGCGATATGCTGCGCGCCCCACCCCCGGAGGAATGCTCTTGAGCTGGCTGATCGCACCCGCCGCCCTCGCCCTGGATCACGCCTTGGGCGAACCCCGCCGCTGGCACCCGCTGGTCGGCTTCGGGCACTGGGCGTCGGCGGTGGAACACCACACCCGCCAGCGGCTGGGCGCACATCGCAGCAGCGGCCTGCTGGCCTGGGGCCTGGCCGTGTTGCCGTTGGTGGCCATCGCCGGGGGGTTGTTCACCTGGCTGCAGGGCCACTGGCTGGCGGACGCGCTGGGCGTGGTGCTGCTCTATACCACCCTCGGCCTGCGCAGCCTGGCCGACCACGCCCAGGCCATTGCCCGCCCCTTGCTGGCGGGCGACCTGCCCCAAGCGCGCCAGGCCCTGGGCTATATCGTCAGCCGCGACACCCAGGCACTGGATGAATCCCAGGTGGCCACCGGAGCGGTGGAATCGGTGCTGGAAAACGGCTGCGATGCGGTGTTTGCCGCTCTGTTCTGGTTTGCCCTGCTGGGCCCCACCGGCGCCGTGTTGTATAGGCTCAGCAACACCCTGGATGCGATGTGGGGTTACAAGAATGAACGCTACCTGCAGTTTGGTTGGGCCGCCGCGCGCATCGACGACATACTGAATTTCATCCCCGCCCGGCTCACCGCCTGCAGCTATGCCCTGCTGGGCCGCACACGGGCGGCCCTGGCCGCCTGGCGGGAACAGGGCCGGCAGTGGAAAAGCCCCAACGCCGGGCCGGTGATGGCGGCGGGCGCCGCTGCACTCGGGCTGCAACTGGGGGGCGCGGCCTGTTACGGCGGCGAGTGGCAACAGCGCCCGCCGCTGGGGGCCGGCCGCGCGGCACAGGCGGCGGACATCGCGCGGGCGGTGACACTGGTGCAGCGCACCGGCTGGCTGTGGGCCGCCGCCATCGCCCTGGGCGCTTTACTGTGAGCGGGCTGCACCACGGCGGCAACCTGCGCGAGGCCGCCCGCCGCTGGGGCATCGCCGAGCAGGACTGGCTGGACCTCTCCACCGGCATCAGCCCC
This sequence comes from uncultured Pseudomonadales bacterium, assembly GCA_964649985.1. Lineage (GTDB taxonomy): Bacteria > Pseudomonadota > Gammaproteobacteria > Pseudomonadales > CAZYQX01 > CAZYQX01. The sequence goes on from CAZYQX010000033.1 coordinate 31,977, forward strand.
TGGCCCTGGCCCGTGCCGCAGGCGCTACCCGCCGACGTGTTCCAGCGCCTGCCCTATGCCTCAGCAAGCCTGCTGGAGGCCGCCCACGACTACTATGGCGCGCGCCACGCCCTGGCGGTGGCCGGCTCGCAGCCCGCCATTCAAACCCTGCCAACCCTGCGTGCCCCCTGCCGGGTGGCCCTGCCGGATATCGGCTACAGCGAACACGCCGAAGCCTGGCGCCGGGCCGGGCACAGCCTGCTGCATTACCGCCACGACACCGACCTGGAAGACTGGCTCAGCGCCCACCCCTGCGATGTGCTGGTGGTGATCAACCCCAACAACCCCACCGGGCATCGCCACCCGCCGGCACCGCTGCTGCGCTGCCACCAGCGGCTGGCCGCCCAGGACGGCTGGCTGGTGGTGGACGAGGCCTTTGGCGATGCCCTGCCCGACCTCAGCCTGGCCGGCCACAGCCATGAGCCCGGGCTGATCGTGCTGCGTTCACTGGGCAAGTTCTTCGCCCTGGCCGGGCTGCGGCTGGGCTTTGTGCTGGCCGCCCCCGACACCCTGCGGGCGCTGGATGAGCGCCTGGGCCCCTGGACCATCACCGGGCCCAGCCAGTGGCTGGGGGAGCGTGCCCTGCGCGATCAGGCATGGCAGGCCGACATGCGGCAGCGGCTGCCCGTGGCAGGCCAGCAGCAGCAACGGTGGCTGAGCGAGCGGCTGGCACCCCTGCACAGCCAGTCCACCCCACTGTTTTGCAGCCTGGGCTTCAGACCTGCCCGCGCCCAGCAGCTGCATGAACAGCTGGCCACCCAGGGCATCCTGACGCGCGTGTTCCCGGAGCAGGGCTTGCTGCGTTTCGGCTTGTGCACAGCGGCCAGCCAGGCACGGCTGGCTCAGGCCCTGGGGAGCATTAAGACCGCTTAGGGAGGCGCCGAAGCGCGGTGGATGAAGCGCGCTCACCCTGTTCAAATCGGCGCTTGGCCACCTCACGTCGCTGGGGGGCAGCGCGCGCCCAACCCGCAGCCTCACTCAACCGCGCGCCTGACGCCAGCAAGGCGGCTTGGCCGGGGGCGGGCCGCCTCAGCCACACTTGCTGTCGCCACACGCCTGGCAGGTATCGCAGCCCTCCAGCCTGACCACGGCATAGGCACCGCAGGCGGCACAGTGCCGCCCGGCGGGCGTCTGCGCCTCATCGCTGCGCCCTTCGGCCCGCTGCAACACGCCCATGTCGACCACTGGCCGACCATCCGGTTTGAGAATGCCCAGCGTCACGAAGCGGTGCAGCACCAGCGCGGCGATATAGGCCACGCTGGAGGGGTAATTGCGCTGCTTGTCCTGCCCCGGCACCCGGGCGAGAAAATCCCCACGCGGCTCGGAATAATCCAATAACTGGCGCAACTTGGCGCCGATCCAGGCCGGGTCCACCACCCGCATATCGAGCGACAGGCTGCGGCACAGGCCATCGAGTGAAGCCGGGTACTCGCCCGACAAGTGCAGGGCATAGGGGCGCCGGCTGCCATCGGGCATCGAGAGTTCCTTCAGAAACAGGCTGAAATCGTCCCCGGTGGCCGGGTTGTTCACATCCACCGTCCAGGACAGGGTGCCTGCGACGCCGGCCCCGGGCTCCTGCTTGAACATCAAGGCGTTCAGCACCGGTGTATCGCCGGCCTGAGCGAAGCTGCCCAACTGCTCACAGCGATAGCCCAACAGGCGGGCGAAGGCCGCCACCAGGCTCGGCTGGCGGGTGAATTGACCATCGGGCATCTGCATGTCGAAGGCGTCGTCGCCCCGCAGGCTGCCCAGCGCCTCCAGCTTGCTGCGCAGCCACTGGCGATCGTTGGAGCGCATGTCCATGCTGAGGGACTTGGCCAGCGCCCCCAAACCGCGCGGCTGCTCGGCGCCATTCACCCACACCTCGAAGGGATAGGGCGCCTCCCCTTCCATATGGCCGATGAAGATGCCGAAGTCGTGCTGGGGGTGATGCACCATGTAGGTCCAGCAGGGATTGCCCTGGTGGGTCTGCGGCCGCTTGGCCCAGCGCAGGGAGGCCAGCGGCGGCTCGGGCACCGAGTGCAACTGCAGGCGTTTGTCGGCCTGGTGCACCGGCGTCTCGCTGGCCACCGCCTTGGCGGCCACCCCGACGATCTTCTGGCCGATATGAATGGGCTCGTTCATCACAGTTTCCCGAAATAACCTTCGCGCAGGGCTTCGTGCAGATTGGCGGCGGTGTGCAGCTGGCCCTGGTATTCCACCAGGGCATCGCCGGGCAGCTCCAGCTGGCTGCCATCCTCCAGGGTGAACACGTAGCGGGTATCCGCCAGGGTCTGCGGTGTCACCAGCACCGCCCCCGGCACCTCGTCACTGGGCCGGTAGGTGGTGCAGCCCTTCAAGCCGAGCCGGGCGGCGTGGCGGTAGAGGTGCTGAAAATCCTCGAAGGGGATGTCGGCCGGCACGTTGATGGTCTTGGAGATGGAGGAATCCACCCAGCGCTGGGCGGCGGCCTGCACCTCCAGATGGGCCAGCGGCGACACCTCGGCGGTGCTGAACCAGTCCGGCAGGCCGTGTTCATCCGCGCCGGCGTCCACCTGCTGCCGGTAGGCCAACAGCTCGGCGCTGAAGACCGTCACCGCTTCCTTGGTGAGGCGCCCCGGCACGATCACATTGCGGATGTAGCGATGGGAAAAACTCGGCTCAATCCCGTTCGAGGCGTTGTTGCCAAACGAGAGCGCAATGGTGCCGGTGGGCGCGATGGAGCTGTGGTGCGTGAAACGGCAGCCGAGCTGCTCAATCTCCGCCACCAGCGCCGGCGCCAGCTGGGCCAGCCGCTGCATGTAGCGGCTGTAGCGGGCAAACAACACCCGCCCCGGCAGCTCGTCACCCGGCTTCACCCCATCCGCCGCCATTTCGGGCCTCAGCGCCAGCATGCGCGGCGTCACCACAAAGCGCTGCTCAAACACCGGGGCCGCGCCCTTCTCCCTGGCCAAGGCCACCCCTTCCTGCCAACCCACCAGCGCCATCTCCCGCGTTACCTGCTCGGTAAAGGCCAGGCTCTCCGGGCTGCCATAGGGCATGCGCAACATGGCCATGGCCGAGCCCAGGCCAAAGTAGCCCATGCCGTGCCGGCGCTTGTGGGCAATCTCACGCCGCTGCCCCGGCAGCGGCAAGGCCGACAGCTCCACCACGTTATCCAGAGCGCGGGTAAACACCTTCACCACCTCGGCAAAGGCCTGGCTGTCGAAGCTGGCCTGGGGGGTGAAGGGTTCCCGCACAAAGCGGGTGAGGTCAATGGAGCCCAGCAGGCAAGCCCCTTCTGGGGGGAGAGGCTGTTCGCCGCAAGGATTGGTGGCGCGAATCCACTCGCACCACCACAGGTTGTTCATCTCGTTGACCTCGTCGATCAACAGGAAGCCCGGCTCGGCGAAGTCGTAGGTGGAGCGCATGATCAGCTGCCACAGCTCCCGGGCCGGCACCCGGCGGTATACCCGCATGGCCACCCGCCCCTCGTCGTCCAGCCGGTAGCCCTCGCTGATGGGCCAGGGGCGATAGACGATCTCGCACTGCGGGTCCTGCCATTCGGCGGGGTGGGCCGGAAACACCAGCGGCCAGTCTGACCCCGCCTCCACCGCCTGCAGGAAATCGCGACTGATCAACACCGACAGATTGAAGTGGCGCAGCCGGCCGGGCTCGCGCTTGGCGCGAATGAAGTCCTCGATATCTGGATGCGACACCTCCATCACCCCCATCTGCGCCCCGCGCCGGCCACCGGCAGAGGTGACGGTGCGGCAGGTGTGATCGAAGATGTCCATGAACGACAGCGGCCCGGAGGTGCTGGCCCCCGCCCCCTGCACACAGGCACCGCGCGGGCGCAGGGTGCTGAAGTCATAGCCGATGCCACAACCGGCCTTGAGGGTGAGGCCGGCCTGCTTATTGGCCTCCAGGATGCCCTCCATCGAATCCGGGATGGTGGCCGCCACCGTGCAATTGATCAGACTGGCGGCCGATTTGTGCGGCAGCGCACCGGCATTAGACAGGATGCGCCCGGCGGGGATCGCCCCCTGACACATGGCCCACAAAAACCGCTCATACCAGGCTTCACGCTGGCTGGGCTCCACCTCGGCCAGGGCGCGCGCCACCCGCGCCAGGGTGGCCGGCATGTCGGCATCCACCGGCTCACCGGCCGCATCCCTGAGCCGGTACTTGCTATCCCAGATAGCCAGGCTGGCATCCTGAAACATGGGCATTCCCACCCCGGAAGACTGTATAAATAATCAGTAGCACAGAACCGGGCGCAACACCAGTGCTTTCACAAGACCGCATATTTTTTCTGGGCGAATCCTGCGTGGAAGCGGGTTAAGATAGGCAGAACACTTAGCGCCTGCGTCTGGAGATACACACCGTCATGAGCCTGGGCACCTGGGACCCCACCACCCAATCCGCCAAGTCATCCCTGAGCATCGACCCGGCCTGGCTGCGCGAATTTATCGCCATCGCCCAGGACGAAAGCGCCCTCGGCAATCTGAACCAGGCCCTGCCCGAGCAGGCCATCATCCAGCGCGCCGGCTTGATGCAACTGGATATAGACGACTGGAACGCAGCCTGCAGCGGCATGGATGGCGCCGAGTTGCTGGCCCTGATCCGCTTCTTCACCCTGGCCGAGCAACAACTGGCCGGCTGGCACGCCGGCCACAAATCGCCGGTGATTGCCCTGGCGCGCCTGCTCAAGCAACGCGGCGCCCCGCTCAACCGGGAGCTGCAGCTGTGGATCCGCCAACACTCCGACAACCGCTACCTGCCCCACGGCAAGCTGCTGTAAGCCACCGCATCGTGGCAGGCGTGCCCGGCGCGTGATTTTTCCCACCCGCCCTGTGCACGCCACCACAGGCCGGGGTTAAATCCGCCCGCGACAATCCCGCACATTTCGCTAGAATACGCACACCGGCGGCACCGAAGAGGCCGCCCCTCATCAACCATGGACAAGACGAGGTGCCCATGAAGCGCTTGATCGCCGTTGCACTGATGACCAGCCTGGTAGGCTGCGCCACCACCGACCCCTACACCGGTGAACAGAAGACCAGCAACACCGCCAAAGGTGCGGGCATCGGCGCCCTGGCAGGTGCCGTGCTGGGCGCGGCCGTCAACCACGACAACCGCGGCAAGGGCGCCCTGATCGGCGCGGCCCTGGGTGGCGCCGCCGGCGGCGGTTACGGCCACTACATGGACAAGCAAGAGCAAAAACTGCGCACCGAGCTGCAGGGCACCGGCGTTCAGGTACAGCGCCAGGGTGACGCCCTCAAGCTGATCATGCCCGGCAGCATCACCTTCGACACCGGCCGCTACGACGTGCGCTCCAGCTTCTTCCCGACACTGGACTCCGTAGCGCAAGTCATCAACGAGTACGACAAGACCGCGGTCAAGATCAGCGGCCACACCGACTCCACCGGCAGCTCCGAAACCAACCAGCGCCTCTCCGAGCAGCGCGCCGACAGCGTGCGCGCCTACCTGCAATCCCGTGGCGTCGCCGCCGGTCGCCTGCAGGCCTATGGCTACGGCCCGCGCTACCCGGTAGCCTCCAACGATTCCGCCAGCGGCCGCCAGACCAACCGCCGGGTCGAAATCGAACTGCTGCCCATGCAGTGATCCCGCACGTGAGCCTGCCCCCGGCCACCGCCGCCCTGGCGGTGGCCTGTTCCACGCCTGACGCCCCCAGTGAGCTGCGGCAACTCGCCGAGCGCCTGGGGCTGCCGCTGGCCCAACCCGAACAGCACGCCCAGTTTGATTATCTGATCGAACGCGATGCCCAGGGCCTGTGCCTGCGCAAGACCGGCCCCCACGCCCCCCACCCGGTGCGGGTGGACTTTGCCGACTACTGGCGCCAGCGCGGCGAGCACGTAGGCGGAGAGCTGCTGGCCCGGGCCCTGCGCCCCAAGGGCAGCGAACCGCCGCGCGTGCTGGATGCCACCGCCGGCCTGGGCCGCGACAGCCTGCTGATGGCCGCCCTCGGCTGCCAGGTGCACATGGCCGAGCGGGTGCCCTTCATCGCCGCATTGCTGGAAGATGCCCTGGCCCGCGGCCAGGCCTCGGAAGACCCCGCCGTGGCGGAGCTGTGCAGCCGCATGCGGCTCTACCCCGGCGACTCCTGCCGCGCATTGCCCGAAGTCGAAGTGGACGTGGTCTACCTCGACCCGATGTTCGCCCACAAGAAGCGCGGCTTGTCGAAGAAGGAAATGCAGTTCTTCCAGGCCCTGGTGGGCGACGACGAAGACAGCGACCAACTCCTGGCCCCCGCCCTGGCCCTGGCCCGCAAGCGCGTAGTGGTGAAGCGCCACGCCAAGGCCCCCTACCTGGATGGCCGCAAGCCGAATTTCAGCAGCGAGGGGCGCGCGGTGAGGTTTGACGTGTACTTGTGCCCCAAGCCCACTGAGTAGGCCGCATCGCGCCCCAGCATCGCCCCCATATAGGCGCCATTATGCAGTGGTCTGGGCGGGGGATGGCGGGCGGCTGCACTGACTCCGTGTGCTATTAGCCTGCTGCCTCCGGCCGGAGTGGCCGCTTCAGCGGCATATTCACCCCGCTGTTAGGCCTTGCGGCTGCGCCTCAAGCCCACCAGGCCCAGCAAACCACTCCCCAACAGCCAAGCAGCGCCCGGCACAGGTACGGATGCAACCGTCAGGTAGAGCGTGCCGCTGTTGTCGTACGCATAAGAGTCACCTACGCCGAACTGAACCACCGTAGGCGCGCTGAGCGTAAAGGTATACGAAAGCATATTCGCTTCGGCAGCGGCGGGAGTGCCGTAGAAGATACTTGGCGACCAGGCCGGCACAGCGGTGACGTTGCCACCTTCAGGGTAGATGGCGTACTGCGACAACCAGGCCTGGCCTGAGTACCACGCATTGTACTGGCCGGCTGGCACAGCCGCGCTATTGGGCGTTACCGTGTAGGTGCCGGCCGCCAAACTCAGTCTTTCGCCGTTGAGGCTTGTATAGGAGCTGCTGCTTTCATTCCACAGGAAAACATCTGTCGCGGATTCGATTGCCAGGTTATAGCTTTCTGCTTGCAGTGGGCCGGCCGCCAGCAAGGCTGCCATCAGCGGCATGAGCATTTTCCCTGAAAATTTAGGGGCCACAGCCATCTCCTTATTCACAATAATCATTGAAATTGACACGCGGTATCAAACAGCGCGCCCTTGCCTTACCGACCTTCCGGTTCATTGAAACCGGCCACTGAACGTGGTAACCAACACGTTCGTTTCAATGGATTTGCTATAACGCCGAGACTACCAGAAACACCCCCTGCGTTCATTGGAATCGGGTTGATGCAGGTCAAGAACAGTAACGGCACTCACGGAATGCCAGGTGGGTTTGGCACGTTGGGAGGCGAGGTACAGGATTAGTGAGCAATGGGAGAGCTTGTGAGCGGCGTAGTGTTGCCTGCTATGCCTGCTCAGGCACGTTTACTCAGGCTTAACGCTGACCGACGAGCGCATCGCTCGATTCAGCCTCGCTGTCCTCTGGCTGGACTGACCCCCTTCTGCCGCGATGGTCGAAGGTTTCGAGTGAACGTGAGTGAGGTGGTTTAATCAGGCTTAACGCTGACCGACGAGCGCATCACTCGATTTAGCCTCGCTGCCCTCTGGCC
>CAZYQX010000034.1:0-37989 GCA_964649985.1 uncultured Pseudomonadales bacterium
ACCGGATAGCACTCGATGCCGCCCACCTGCTGGAAGTAGGTGAACTGGGTCACTTCCATGCCGTTCAGCCACACTTCCCAGCCCAGGCCCCAGGCGCCCAGGGTGGGGGATTCCCAGTTGTCTTCCACGAAGCGGATGTCGTGCACCAGGGTGTCGATGCCCAGGCGGCGCAGGGAGCCCAGGTACAGATCCTGAATCTCCAGCGGCGACGGCTTCATCACCACCTGGTACTGGTAGTAGTGCTGCAGGCGGTTGGGGTTCTCGCCGTAGCGGCCGTCCTTCGGCCGGCGGCAGGGCTGCACGTAGGCGGCGTTCCAGGTCTCCGGCCCCACCGCCCGCAGGAAGGTGGCGGGGTGGAAGGTGCCTGCGCCCACTTCCATGTCCAGGGGCTGCAGGATCACACAGCCCTGTTCGGCCCAATAGTCGTTCAGGGCGCTGATCAGGCCCTGAAAGGTGCTGACGTCGACAGTGCGAGTCACGGTGTCCTCCGCGCGGAGCGCAAATTCGGCATAAAGCCGGGGATTATAGCGCGCTGCGGGAAGAAGTTGTGACATGCGTATGCAAGCCCGCCCGTCGCTGCACGCTTGCGCTACAATGCTCCACCGCCCAGACCAGCCCAATGTTCCATGAGCCGTCTCGCCACACATGCCATCCACACTCTGTTCGGCCTGCTCGGGCGCACGCCCCTGCCGCTGCTGCGCGCCAGCGCCAGGCTGATGGGCCAGTGCTTCTGGCTGAGCGACTCGCGCTTGGCCCAGGTCACCCGCCGCAACATCAACGCCTGCTTCCCCGAGCTGCCCGCCGCGCAGCGCCGTGCCTTGGCCCGGGAGAGCCTGGTGCAGACCGCCTGTACCATGCTGGAGATCCCCGCCGTGTGGCAGTGGCCCTACGCCAAGGTGCGGGCGCGCATGCAGGTGCAGGGGCTGGAGCACTTCCAGACCGCCCAGGCGGAGGGCAAGGGGGTGATCGTGCTGGCGCCCCACCACGGCAACTGGGAAGTGCTGGGCCTGTACCTGGCCGAGTTGGGCGAAGTCACCTCCCTCTACCAGCCGCCGAAGCAGGCCGAGGTGGAGGCCATCGTGCGCAGCGCCCGGGAGAAGACCGGCGCCAAGCTGGTGCCCACCAACCGCGCCGGTGTGGCCGCCCTGCTCAAGGCCCTCAAGGCCGGCGGCATCAGCGGCATCCTGCCGGATCAGGTGCCGCTGGACGAGGCCAGCGGCGTCTATGCCCCCTTCTTCGGCCACCCGGCCCTGACCATGAAGCTGATCCACAGCCTGCTGAAGAGCACCGGCGCCCGGGCCGTCACCGGCTTCGCCCGGCGCACTCCGGCGGGCTGGACCATCACCTTCCTGCCGGCGGACCCCGCCATCTACAGCGGCGAGGTCGAGCAGGCCACCGCCGCCCTCAACCACAGTGTGGAGCAGGCGGTGCGGCTCTGCCCGGAACAGTACCAGTGGGAGTACAAGCGCTTCCGCGAGCAACCCGAGGGCCAGCCCAAGTTCTACCGCAAGCAGCCGGGCCGCCGAAACTTGGCGGAATGACGCCGCGCCGGTGCTGGGGCTAATATGTCACCCGTCCCATGCAGGAGCGCCGCCATGAGCCGCCAGCCTACCCCCACCCGCGCCGACTGGGCCCAGCGCGCCCTGCAGCTCTGCCCTCAGGCCGATGCCTACATCGACGGCCAGTTCCGCCCCGCCGCCAGCGGCGAGCGCTTCGACTGCCAAAGCCCGGTGGACGGCCGCCTGCTGGCGCAGGTGGCGCGCTGCCAGCCGGCCGACGCCGACCTCGCCGTGGCCGCCGCCCGCCGCTGCTTCGAGGCGGGCCACTGGGCCGGCCTCCGCCCCGCCCAGCGCAAGCGGGTGCTGCTGCGGCTGGGCGAGCTGATGCTGGAGCACAAGGAAGAACTGGCCCTGCTGGAAACGCTGGACATGGGCAAGCCCATCGGCGACAGCCTGCGGGTGGATGTGCCGGGGGCCGCGCGCAGCCTGATCTGGAGCGCCGAGGCGCTGGACAAGCTCTACGGCGAAGTGGCCCCCACCGGCCCGGATACCCTGGGCCTGATCACCCGCCAACCGGTGGGCGTGGTGGCCTGCGTGGTGCCCTGGAATTTCCCGCTGTTGATGGCCTGCTGGAAAATCGGCCCGGCCCTGGCCGCCGGCAACAGCGTGATCCTCAAGCCCTCCGAGAAATCGCCCCTCAGCGCCCTCAAACTGGCCGCGCTGGCCGCCCTGGCCGGCCTACCCCCCGGCGCCCTGCAGGTGCTGCCGGGCTTCGGCCCGGAGGTGGGCAGCGCCCTGGCCCGCCACATGGACGTGGACGCCATCGCTTTCACCGGCTCCACCCGGGTGGGCAAGCAACTGTTCATCGACGCAGGCCAATCCAATCTGAAACGGGTGTGGACCGAACTGGGCGGCAAGAGTCCCAACATCGTGTTCGCCGACGCGCCAGATCTGGACGCCTGCGCCGTGGCCGCCGCCGAGGCGATCTGCTACAACCAGGGCGAAGTCTGCACCGCCGGCTCCCGCCTGCTGGTGGAGCACAGCATCGCCGAGGACTTCAGCGCCCGGGTGATGGCCGAGATCGCCCGCTGGCAACCCGCCGACCCGCTCGACCCCGCGACGCGCCTCGGCGCCATGGTCGATCAGCAACAGCTCAACACCGTGCAAGACTACATCGGCAGCGGCCAGCAGGAAGGCGCCGCGCTGCGCCAGGGCGGCCAACGCGTGCGTGAAGAAAGCGGCGGCCTCTACCTGCAGCCCGCCGTATTCACCGGCGTGCAGCCCCACATGCGCATCGCCCGGGAGGAAATCTTCGGCCCGGTGCTGTCGGTATTTCGCTTCGACGATGCCGAACAGGCGGTGCGGCTGGCCAACGACACCCCCTACGGCCTGGCGGCAGCGGTCTGGACCCGGGACCTCAGCCGCGCCCACCGCGTCGCCCAGGCCCTGCGCGCCGGATCGGTGTGGGTGAACTGCTGGGATGGCGGAGACATGAGCGTGCCCTTCGGCGGCTTCAAGCAATCCGGCAATGGGCGGGATAAATCCCTGCACGCCTTCGACAAGTACACCGAGCTGAAGAGCACCTGGATTCAACTTTGAACCAGCAGCGCCCTCTCCACTCTGGCTATATTCCAAAAAATGATTTTCAAATAAAAAACAATTCCTTTTCCGTCTAAAGCACCTTTCCTATAGTGGGCTCCGAAGTCGTAATCACTCGGTGATGGAGAGAGCCTTCAAATGAGCAACACACCTACTCACGCCATTGGCGCAGATCCTGATGTTTTGGAGCATATCGCCAAGGCACTGTCCAATCTGCGCTACGGCTCAGTTGAAATCACGGTGCACGATAGCCGCGTTGTACAGATCGATCGCACCGAGAAGCTGCGCCTGAGCCAGGATTCTAATCGATAAGCGTTGCGCCGCCAGACCACTGGAGCCACCTGAAAATACAGCTACTTTGACGCGCTGACCGGACCGCCGGAAGTGACGTGACATACACCTTGAGGACTGATGTCATGAAACACTTACTGCGCCCCGTCGCACTCGCGGCCGCACTGAGCGCCGGTCTCGGCAGCTCCTTCGCATCTGCGGTGGAATTGCTGAATGTCTCCTACGACCCAACCCGAGAACTCTATCAAGAGTACAACAAGGCCTTCGCAGCCCACTGGAAGCAGCAAACTGGCGAAGAGGTCACCATTAACCAGTCCCACGGTGGCTCAGGCAAGCAAAGCCGCGCCGTGATCGACGGCCTAGAGGCCGATGTGGTCACCCTGGCTCTCGCCTACGACGTGGATGCCCTACGCAAAAAAGCCGATTTGATTCCTGAAGGCTGGCAGAAACGCCTGGAGCACAATGCGGCGCCCTACACCTCGACCATCGTGTTTCTGGTACGCAAGGGCAATCCCAAGCAGATAAAGGACTGGGAAGATCTGGTGAAGCCTGGTGTGGGCATCATCACGCCAAACCCCAAGTCTTCAGGTGCAGCGCGCTGGAGTTACTTGGCGGCATGGGCTTATGCCCAGGACAAATACGGCTCTGAAAAAGCCGCCCAGGAATTCATCACCAAACTATTCCAGAACGTGCCGGTGCTGGACTCCGGTGCGCGCGCCGCCACCAATACCTTTGCTCAGCGCGGCATCGGCGACGTACTGTTGGCATGGGAAAACGAAGCGCACCTGGCGTTGAAAGAGTTTGGCAACGACAAGTTCGAAATTGTGGCACCACCCAGCAGCATATTGGCGGAGCCGCCCGTCAGCGTTGTGGATCGAGTGGTCGACAAGCGCGGCACGCGCAAAGTGGCAGAAGCTTATCTGCAATACCTGTATTCACCCGAAGGCCAGGAAATCGCAGCGAAAAACTACTATCGCCCACGCGACCCACAAGTGGCGGCAAAATATTCTGGCAAATTCTCGAACATCAAGTTCTTCACGGTAGACGACAAGTTCGGCGGCTGGGATAAGGCGCAGGCGAAACACTTCGCCGATGGCGGTGAGTTCGACCAGCTCTATACGCCTAAAGCCAAACCAGCTCAGCAGTTCAACTAACACCCCCCAAAAACAACAGATCTGTCTGAAGCGGCCAGGCGGCCGCTTCACGGTTCAACTTTACCCAAAATCTGGAGAATAGCCTCATGAAAACCCGCATTTACACCCTGCTGGCCGCATCCATCAGTGCCATAAGCCTGCCGGTGGTCGCCGACACATCGGTTTACGGCAAAATCAATCTCTCCTACCAGCAACTGGAAGAGTCAAATGAGAAAGGGGGCAGTACCGATACCAAGGACAATTACGAGGTACTGAGCAACGCCTCAAGACTGGGTTTCAAGGGCGATACCCGCATCAACGACGACGTTAAAGCGATCTACAAACTTGAATACGAAGTCTCACCAGATGAGGGGGCGTTCAGCACTGAAACTGAATATACCGATACTGGAGGTGACAAGGTAAAGGTCAAGGTGGATAACGAGTTCAAATCACGCAACATCTATGTTGGCCTGCAGGGGCCACTGGGCACATTGATCGCCGGCAAGCACGATACGCCGACCAAACTGGTGCAAAACGAAGTCGATCGTTTCAACGATCTCCAATACGGCGACCTCAAAAATGTGCTGGTCGGCGAAAACAGAGAAAACGACTACATCCAGTACGCACTACCTGCAATAAAAGGCTTTGAAGGCCTTAATGCGGCAATCGCCGCAATCCCTGGCGAGGAGAGTGGCGCCGATGGCAAGCAAAACCAGGACAACGGCCCGGCGGACAAATACTCGATCGGTGTCAGCTACAAGGGCAGTAGCTATTACCTTGGTGCGGGTTATGACAACAACATCCAGAACACCGACTTGGTTCGTCTGGTGGGTGAACTACAGCTGGGCGACCTGGGCCTCGGTGCGCTGTGGCAGAGTGCGGAACGCCACGACGACAAGGACAGCAGCAACAAAGATGCTTACATCGGCAAGCTGGAGGGCATTGTTAAGTATTCCGGCCTGAAAACCTTCGATGCACAAGACGGCTACTTGCTGAGCGCCGGCTACAAATTGGGTGATTTCCTGATCAAGGCGCAATACACCGCGTCGACGTCAGAGGATGTAGCCGACTCACGCAAGGATCTTGACGCAGAAGCAACGGCGATCGGCGTCGATTACAAGCTTGCCAAGGCAACCACGATCTATGCCTACACCGCTCAGATTAGCGCTGACGCGGATACTCTCGCCAATGACCCTGAGTACAGCACATTCGGCATTGGCCTTGACCACAAGTTCTGAGCGATGCGGGGCCGCTTAGCGGCCCCTTTCTGAGGGCATTAACATGACAAGCCAGTCCATACTCTCGTATATCGCAGATCGCCCCCATGCCAAGCAGATGCTGTGGCTCAATGGTAACGGTCGCTTGGTAGGCGACTTCATGGATTGCCACATTACCAGCGAGTTTCAAGCGATCTGGCAACTCGATGGAAGTGCGATCGAGGGTCGTGAAGCCTTTGTGCGCACCCATACAGATCAGGGACGTGGCGTATCCGTGTGGGAGCTGTTTGATCAGGCCGCCGACGATGAAGGCATCGTGTTTCTCGATCGCCTGTGCCGCACGCTGCACGCCATGAATTTCTTCCTGCGCGAGCACTTCGAAGAGCGACTGTTTCTCAATGTGCATGAGCGCTTGCTGCACCATGTGCCGGAAGAACACGGTTACACATTTGCGAAAGTTTTGCATTCGCTAGGCATACCGGCAAACCGCGTCGTCATGGAGTTGCCCGAGCGCATCAGCCACAGCCGATCCATGCTGAAACTACTGGTGCAAAATTATCGTCGCCACGGCTTTGGTGTTGCCGTGAACGTGTCCTCCCTTGAAGAGGCATGGGAGCTAGCCGCGTTCACCGGGGCAGATGTCATTAAGCTACCCGCGCCCCCTCCTGCGCTGATTGGCCCCGCGCGACAAGAAATCATCCAGCGCTTTGTCAAAAGCCAACACAAACTTGTGTTCACAAAAGTTGAGTTGCCTGAGCAAGCAGCGGTGTTGCGCGCGGCAGGTGCACCACTCGCACAGGGGCATTGGTTGGAAGTGGCGTATGGTACGGGTAGCGTGAAGAAAATGAATGCCGCCTGCGGCTAGCCTGAAGCGACATATTTATTTCAAATAAATTATTCAATAAAAATACTAAATCAATAAAATAATAAAAATATTTTACAAATAATTAAAACAGAAGATCATAGCAGAAAGCCTTCGTTCACATGCGCATTGCGTTTACCTAACATTGAAGCATTGGGTGCACGCTGAATGTGAAATTTGGGGGGGCTTTATGGCCGCACAGTATGAGACCTTGGTGGTACCGGGCTTTCACGGTAGTGGCGCGGCTCACTGGCAGACCTGGCTTGAGCAACAGCTGCCGTGTGCCCGGCGCGTAAGTGGCATCGACTGGGAGCAGCCGGTGCTGTCGGAGTGGGTAGAGGCACTGCATGCCGAACTTGATCGCGCGGAATACCCTGTATGGATCGTTGCCCACAGTTTTGGCAGCCTCGCCAGCGTGGCGGCGGTGGCCAGTCGCGGCGAAGGGGTTGCCGGGCTGATCTGCGTGGCACCCGCTGATCCCGAGCGTTTTTCGCCCCTGGGCGTGCGCCGGGGAGAACACGCCAGCCAGCTGCAAAGCGTGGCGAGCCTATTGCCGCAATCTCCCCTCAGTGTGCCGAGTCTGGTGGTCGCCAGCACCGATGACCCCTGGGTAAAGCTCAGTGTGGCGACCAGCTGGGCGCGGCGCTGGGGGAGCCGCTTGGTCAATATCGGGGCCGCAGGCCACATCAATGCCGATTCAGGTTTCGGCCCCTGGCCACAGGGGCTGCAACTACTGCGGGAGATGCAGGCCGCACATGGCGCTGCAAAATTGATCAAGTTAGCGGTCTGATATAAGACGCGATGGTGGAGGGGGGTAGCGAGACAATTAGTGCTCTCGGTAGGCTCCGACTGAGCCTCACCAAGCAAGATAAGTACGGCGATGCGAGTATAGAAACCCTGCGCTTTCGTGCCTAGGGTGCGTTATAAGCAAATCACTTTATATTCTTTTGAGATAAAGACATCAATCATTAGACTCCTTAAGAAGGTTTTTGGCGAGTTTGAATGCGCCTGTTTGTTGCTTCTTGGGTATGACATGAATTTCCAGCAACTTCGCATTATCCGCGAAACTGTCAGGCAGAACTTCAACCTGACAGAGGTCGCCAATGCACTTTATACCTCTCAGTCCGGTGTTTCAAAACATATCCGGGATCTTGAGGACGAGCTTGGCGTAGAGCTGTTCGTGCGCAAGGGCAAGCGGCTGCTGGGCATGACCGAGCCAGGAAGAGAGCTCAGCCACATCGTTGAACGCATCCTGCTCGATGTGCAGAACATCAAGAGCCTGGCGGCGCAATTCACCAAGCGCGACGAAGGGCAGCTCACGGTGGCCACCACCCACACCCAGGCGCGCTATGTGCTGCCGAAGGTGGTGTCAGCCTTCAAGCAGGCGTTTCCCAAGGTCCACCTCAAGTTGCACCAGGGCAGTCCCGACGAGATCGCCCAAATGCTGCTGAGCGGGCAGGCCGATATCGGCATCGCCACTGAAGCGCTGGATGGGCTCGCGGAGTTGGTCACCTTCCCTTTTTACAGTTGGCATCACGCGGTGATCGTCCCCGACGGTCACCCACTGGAACAGGTGACGCCTCTTAGTCTTGAGGCGATTGCCGAATACCCGGTGATCACCTATCACGAAGGCTTCACCGGGCGGGCCCGCATCGACCAGCGCTTTGCTGACGCCGGACTGCTGCTGGATGTGGTGATGTCGGCCATGGATGCCGATGTGATCAAGTCCTACGTTGAGCTCGGGCTTGGCGTCGGCATCGTAGCGTCCATGGCCTTCAATGAGGCGCGTGATGCGGGGCTGAAACAACTCGACAGCGAGCATTTGTTCGACGAGAACGTGACGCGCATCGCCGTGCATCGAGGCCACTACCTGAGGGGCTATGCCTATCATTTCATCGCGCTGTGCTCGCCAGAGTTGGACGAACGCCGGGTGCAGGCCTTAGTGCACCCTGAACGCGAAGTGTGTTAAGCGCCTGCATACTCCCGGACCATGTTAATTGCCTGGCTTATTATTTTTTTTCATAAGCGAAGCAACAAACATTCGTTATTGTGCACAGCGTCTTTGGTTATAGTGCCTTCCCCTACGAGCTGACCGGACCACCGGAAGTTCTTGTGACATGAACATGCGTTGTCATGAGGATTTTCGACGTGATCTTTGCTTACTTGAGTGCCTTCCCTGCTGAGGGGGTGCGATGAGCCGGGGCTCTGTTCTTCCAGGTTTCCGCCTGTCTCTGGGCTATGCCGTCGTCTATCTCAGCCTGCTGGTGTTGCTTCCGCTGGCTGCGTTGGTGATTAAGAGCGCAGGCCTGAGTTGGTACCAGTTTATCGCCGCCGTTGCCGCCCCCCAGGTGGTGGCTTCCTACAAAGTCAGCTTTAGCACTTCGCTCATTGCCGCGTGCCTGAACGCGGTGTTTGGCCTGTTGGTGGCCTGGGTATTGGTGCGCTACAGCTTCCCCGGCAAGAAGCTGGTAGACGCGCTGGTGGATCTCCCTTTCGCACTCCCCACCGCAGTGGCCGGTATCAGCTTGACCACGCTCTACGCGCCAAACGGCTGGCTGGGCCAGTGGCTAGAGCCGATGGGCATCAAGGTGGCATTTACCCCGCTGGGCATCACGATCGCGCTGATGTTTATCGGCCTGCCCTTCGTGGTGCGCACGGTCCAACCCGTGCTGGAGGAGCTGGAGGCGGAGGTGGAGGAAGCCGCCGCCAGCCTCGGCGCCAACCGCTGGCAGACCTTCTCGCGGGTGCTGTTCCCGGCGCTGCTGCCCTCGCTGTTAACCGGCTTTTCTCTGGCCTTTGCGCGTGGGCTGGGTGAGTACGGCTCGGTGGTGTTCATCGCCGGTAACATGCCGTTCGAGACGGAAATCACGCCACTGCTCATCATCACCAAGCTAGAACAGTACGACTATCTGGGCGCGGCGGCTATCGCCACCGTGATGCTGGGAGCCTCCTTCGTGCTGATGTTTGCCATCAACCTGCTGCAGTGGTGGGCCTCGCGCCGCTGATCGAGGAGAACACTGATGAGTGCGCTATCCAATCCCTCTGCACGGCTTTCCCGTGCAACCGAAGAACCGCGCTGGGTGCGCCTGCTGCTCACCGGCCTCGCACTGAGCTTCATGGCGATCTTCCTGGTATTGCCGCTGGTGCTGGTGTTCGTGCAGGCCTTCGAGCAGGGCTGGAAGGTCTATACCGCCGCCATCACCGAACGCGAGGCGCTGAAGGCGATTCAGCTCACCCTGCTTACGGTGGCCATCACCCTGCCACTGAACCTGGTGTTCGGCGTGGCCGCCGCCTGGGCCATCACCAAGTTCGAGTTTCGCGGCAAACAACTGCTCGTCACCCTGATCGACCTGCCCTTCGCCGTGTCACCGGTCATCGCCGGTCTGATCTTTGTGCTGCTGTTTGGCGCCCACGGCTGGTTCGGGCCCTGGCTCTCCGATCACGACGTCAAGGTGATATTCGCGGTGCCTGGCATCGTGCTGGCCACCACCTTCATCACCTTCCCCTTCGTGGCACGGGAGTTGATTCCGTTCATGCAGGCCCAGGGGCGCGAAGAGGAGGAAGCCGCGCTGGTACTGGGCGCCAGCGGCTGGCAGATGTTCTGGCGGGTCACCTTGCCCAATATCCGATGGACCCTGCTTTACGGCGCCATTCTCTGCAGCGCGCGCGCCATGGGTGAGTTTGGTGCGGTATCGGTGGTCTCCGGCCACATCCGAGGCCAGACCAATACGCTGCCACTGCATGTGGAGATTCTCTACAACGAATACCAGTTTGCCGCCGCTTTTGCCGCCGCCTCTCTGCTCGCCCTGATGGCCCTGGTGAGCCTGGCGGCCAAGACCTTGGTGGAGTGGCGGGTGCAACAACAGATCAAAGAGGGCCGTGCGGCGGCCCAGGCGGAGTGAACACATGAGCATTGAAGTGCGCAATATCAGCAAGGCCTTCGGCCAGTTCCGAGCGCTGGACGATGTCAGCCTGGAGCTGCCCAGCGGTGAACTAACGGCTTTGCTCGGACCCTCGGGCTGTGGCAAGACCACCCTGCTGCGCATCATCGCCGGACTGGAGACACCCGATGCGGGGCAGATCCTGTTCGAGGGCGAAGACGCCACCCAGCGCGATGTGCGCGAGCGCCACGTGGGCTTCGTGTTTCAGCACTATGCCCTGTTCCGCCACATGACCGTGTTCGACAACGTCGCCTTCGGTTTGCGCGTACGGCCAGTTGAGACCCGCCCGGGCAAACGCGATATCGCCAAGCGCGTGCACGAGTTGTTGAAACTGGTGCAGCTGGACTGGCTGGCAGACCGCTACCCCTCCCAGCTCTCCGGCGGTCAGCGCCAGCGCATCGCGCTGGCCCGAGCGCTAGCGGTGGAGCCCAAAGTGCTGCTGCTGGATGAGCCCTTCGGCGCGCTGGATGCCAAGGTGCGCGAGGACCTGCGCCGCTGGCTGCGCCGGCTGCACGACGAACTCCACATCACCAGCGTGTTCGTCACCCACGACCAGGAAGAGGCGCTGGAAGTGGCTGACCGGGTGGTGGTGATGAACAAGGGCAAGCTGGAGCAAGTGGGCAGCCCGGAACAGGTCTACGATAACCCGGCCAACCCCTTTGTGTTCCAGTTTGTCGGCCACGTGAATCTGTTCCACGGCCGGGCGCAGAATGGCATCGCCCAGATCGGTGAACTGCACGTACCCACCCATGGCGCGCTGCAAGACGCCGATAGCGCGGTGCTGTTTTCCCGCCCGCACGAGATTGATATCGTGCTGGATGGAACTGGCATTCCCGCTCGGGTGGACGCCATCTACTCCGCCGGACCCATCGCCCGGGTAGAGCTGCACACCGAGCAGGCCAAGGGCCGGGTGCTGGTGGCGTTGGGCCGGGAGGAATTGCGCACTCTGGCGCTGCAGCCTGGCGACGCCGCCTATCTGCGGCCACGTCAGGCCCGGGTATTTAACAACACCTGAGCGCATAAGGCCGCTGCCAGCACTGTTGCTTGAACGCCACTGCCGTGGCCGCTGCTCAGGGTGCCGGCTCGGTGTGGGTGAACGGCTGGGATGGCGGCGACATGAGCGTGCCCTTCGGCGGTTCCAAGCTGCCCCGCAATGAGGAACAGCCGCCCATAGCTCGCTCGTGCCATCCGGCGCCGCTCCCACCTAGCGGGGCGGCAGCCAACGCTCTAGCACCTTGTAGAGCAGTGCCGGCTCGATGGGCTTGCTGATGAAATCGTTCATGCCCGCCTGCAGGCAACGCTCCCGGTCATGCTGCAGGACGTTGGCGGTCATGGCGATGATGGGCACATCATTCAAGCGAGGCTGCCGGCGCAACTGCTCGGCAGCCTGCACGCCATCGAGTTCGGGCATCTGCATGTCCATGAAGACGATGTCGTAGTGCTTGTCCAGGGCCATGCGCACTGCTTGCACGCCATCTGCGGCCACATCCACCTGCAAGCCTGCCAAGCGGAGGAACTTCTTCGCCACCTGCTGATTGACCGGGTTATCCTCGGCCAACAGCGCCTGCGCGCCCTTGAAATCATGACTGGGCAGCCTGGCTTCGCCCCTCGCCACCCGCCCCTCGCCCTGCGCCAGCAAGGCATCGCGCAGAGAGCCCCTGAGCAGCGGCTTGGGCAGCACCCGCTCGATGCGGGCATCCTCGGCATGCTGCAGCATTTCGTCCCGCCCGAACCCGGCCAGCAGAAACACCCTCAGGGGCGCCTTGAGCCCCTCGCGCTGTATCTGGCGGGCGGTTTCAATACCGTCCTGCCCAGGCATTTTCCAATCCAGCAGCACCAGATTGAACGGATGTCCCGCCAGCGCTGCAGCATTGATCTGGGCCAGGGCCTCCCGGCCAGACGCAACACCAACGGCCTCGAGCCCCAGCTCACTCAGCATCCGGCACAGCAGCTCTCGGGCAGCGCCGCTGTCATCCACCACCAGGGCGCGCTGGCCCCGCAAGCTGTCGATGGGCTGAATCGCGCCCTGCGCAGCAGCGGCGCCGAGCCCAAACCTCGCCTGAAAACTGAACTCGGAACCTTCGCCCTTGCGGCTGCTGACGGCCACTTCGCCGCCCATCAGGTGCGCAAGTTGTGCCGAGATCGCCAGGCCTAGGCCTGTGCCGCCGTAGCGGCGGGTGATGGAACCATCCTCCTGCTCGAAACTGGAGAACAGGCGCAGCTTGTGTTCATCAGCGATGCCCACGCCCGTATCGCGCACACAGAATTTCAGCACTACGCTGTGCTCATCGCGCTCGACCACCGCCACCTTGAGACTGACCTCACCGGCATCGGTGAACTTCACCGCATTGCTGCAGTAGTTGAGCAGGATCTGCTCCACCCTCAGCGGGTCTCCCACCACCTGGCCGGGGATATCAGCAGGAATATCAACGATGAATTCCAGGCCCTTTTCGCCGGCCTTCTCACCCATCATGTCGCTGATGCTGGCGAAAATCTCTTCCAGGCTGAACGTGGTGGACTCGATGGAGAGCTTGCCCGCCTCGATTTTGGACAGGTCGAGAATATCGTTGATCAGGTCGAGCAAATGCTTGCCTGCCTGCTGCACTTTTTTTACGTAATCGTGCTGCCGGGCGTTCAGCGATGTCATCAACAGCAGGTGGCTCATGCCATAGATCGCGTTCATCGGCGTGCGAATCTCATGGCTCATGTTGGCCAGAAACTGGCTCTTGGCACGACTCGCCATTTCAGCCTGTTCCTGCGCCTGGCTCAACTGCCGGGTGCGCTCTTCGACACGGCTCTCAAGTTGTTCATTGGCATCGCGCAAGCTGTCTTCAGTGAGCCTGGCTTGCCGGTGGCTCCACCACAGCACGGCGCAGGCAAACACCAGCTCCAACAACAACGCCAACAGCGCCAAGTCGCGCAGATGCTCGAAGGCATCCCGCACCGGGCCGGCAATGGGCGCCAGCGGCACCACATTTACCAGCATCAGATCCTGGCCGGCCAGATGGCTGACAAAGGCCACCTGATCGGTGGTGACCAGTCGGCTGTCCTGGCCGCGCTGCAGGGGGAATTGCGTCCGCATCGCGTCTATGGCATGGGCGAAGAGGGGGTTGTCCAGCTGTTCAACCTTGAGCGTGCCTGCGCTCTCGATGACCTGCTGAGCATAGCGATCCGAGGCCACGACACGACCATCGTGACTGACCAGCACAAAACTGCTGCCCGCCACCTGCCCCAAGGCCTGGGTCCTGCCCAGTAGATCCTTCAGCGTTACATCGTGGCCAATGGCACCCATCCACTGGCCATCGACCGTGAGCGGCAGCAAGGCCGATGATAGCCACACATTCGCCATTTCATCGAAGCTCAGCGGCGTCCAGCGCAACTCGCCACGCGGATTTCGCTCAGGGCGCACCAGCTGCATCCAATCGGTATCGGCATAGCTGAACTCCGCACTGGAGCGAAACACTAAATCGGCGTACTCGGGGCCGGGGCCGAACACCACAAAGCCCCCCGGGGCCGGCAGCCACCAGGTGTTGACGAAGATGTTGCCCTGCGCCCCCGGGCCAAACAGATCGGTGATGTGCTTGGCCTGCGCGATGGCCGCCTGGTAACTCGGAGCCAACTGGGCACTGGCCGGAATCCAAATGCCCGTTTCACGCGTGCCATCAAAGCCCTGCCGGCGCGAACGCGTGCTGCCATCCGGCAAACGCTCGGTGTAACTATGGAAGCGTTGCAGCAGAGCCTCGCGCTGCGCCGGAGTCATGCCGCTCAAGGCATGCTGCAACACGCGCTGGTAGCGCAACAGCGAGGCCTCGGTGGCGGCCAGCTCTTGGCGCATGTCGTCGGCCACATCGCGCTCAGTCTGAGCCAGGCCGTCGAGGGCCTGGGCGAGATAATCCTGCTTGAGCTTGTCCTGGTAGCGACCACTCGCCCACAGCACCAAGGCCAGTAGCAAGGTGACGGATATTACCAGGATATAAAAGGGTCTCATGCGCACCATGGAAGCTCTGGCTTATCCGGGGGCGCACGGCGCTCTCACGCCGCCGCCAACTTGTATCGCCATATACAGATCAACACGAGAAGTAAATGAATTGATTAAACATCGGGTATTTACCCGTCGTTGCCAGACGCATTAAGACCTGCGTTCAGCCGGGCCGTGCTACAAGGCTAGCACACCGCTAAACAAGCAACGGTGCAGCACTTCCGACCTGATGGCGCGCGCAACGTTGTTGACGCAAAACATAAGTTAATTTATGTTTTATCCAAAGCGAGGTGAGAATGGCGCGTGTAAGCAGGCAGGACTGGCTGAATGAAGGCCTGAACATACTGGTAGAGCAAGGCTTCAGGGGGCTGACCCTGGAGAATCTATTGCCGCGCCTGGGGGTGACCCACGGCTCTTTTTACCACCACTTCAAGAACCGCCGCCAGTACAGCGAAGCCTTGCTGGCATTCTGGCAGCACACCCTCACCGAAGAAATCGTACAGGCCAGCGCACAGCACGGCGATCTGGCCCAGCGCGTGGAAGAGCTGATCGGCATCGCGGCCGAGCTGAAGCACCAGCGCGCCCTGGAGCGCGCGATTCGCGCCGAGGCCGCCGATGACGAGATGGTGCGCGGCTATGTGGAAAAAGTGGACGCCCTGCGCCTGGCACACAGCCGCGACCTGGCCACCCGGGCCTGTGGCGATGCCGAGCGCGGCCGCGTGTTGGGCAACCTGGCCCACGCGGTTTTTCTGGGTGCCCAGCAAGTGATGCCTGCGTTTAGCGACGCCGAAGTCGGCGAGCTTTACCGGGAGTTGTTCAGGTTGGCCGAGCGCGGCTAAGCCCCCCGTGCCGGCGGCAGCCGGCGCGGTGGCTGTAGCGCCATGGCTTTACGCAAAATACATAAGATAAATAATGTTGTGGAGGTGAAGTGTGAGCAAGGACCTGTGGAAGATTTTGTGGGCCTATGTCGTCGCCATCGCGGCGGGCTGGGCGGTGCTGGTGGCGCTGCCCTGGGAGCCCCTGTGGCGCGCACTGGCAGCCGACTTGGTGGCCACCCTGGTGATCTTTGCCTACAGCCGTGCCTACCGCAATTCGAGTTTCTACGACGCCTACTGGAGCGTAATCCCCCCCCTGCTGGCGGTCTACTGGCTGGTGGCGGCCGGACCCGAACTCAATCAGTCCCGCGCCTGGCTGGTCACCGCCCTGGTGACGCTGTGGGGCGTGCGCCTGACCTGGAACTGGGCCAGCCACTGGACCGGCATGGGCCACGAGGACTGGCGCTATGCGCCGCTGCGTGAGAAAGCCGGCCGCCTGGCCTGGCTGATGGATCTGGTCGCCATCCACCTGTTCCCCACCCTGCAGGTGTTTGCCGGCTTGCTGCCGGTGTACGCCGCCACCCACCTGGGCAGCGCGCCCCTGGGCTGGCTGGATGCACTGGCCGCGGCGGTAGTGCTGGGGGCGGTGCTGATCGAACTGGTGGCAGACATCCAGCTGCATCGCTTCCTGGCCCAGCGCCAGCCGGGGCAGATCATCAACACCGGCCTGTGGGCCTGGTCGCGCCACCCCAATTACTTCGGTGAGCTGAGCTTCTGGGTCGGTCTGATGCTGTTCGGCTTTGCCGCCTATCCCGCCGGCGGCTGGTGGCTGGCCATCGGGGCCGTACTGATGGCGGCGATGTTCTTCGGCGCCAGCATCCCGATGATGGATCAGCGCAGCCTGGAGCGGCGGCCTGAGTACGCCGAGCACATGCGCAAGGTCTCCGCGCTCATCCCCTGGCCCCCCAAGCACTGAGGCGAGCAGCATGGCACATCCCTATACCCTGGCCACCGATCGTTTGGCGGCATTCCCCGCGGCCTGGTTCACCGTGGGCAGCAGCCGGCAGCTGAAGCCCGGCCAGCTGATGCCGTTTGAGCTGTGCGGCATACCCCTGGTGCTGTACCGCACCGCCAGTGGCCGCTTCTGCGCCATGGAAGACCGCTGCCCCCACCTGGGTGGGCGCTTCAGCGCCGGTGGGCGGGTGCAAGGCGAGCAGATCGAGTGCCCGGTGCACCTGTTCCGCTTCAGCCCGCAGGGCCAGTGTGAGGCCACCGGCTACGGGGTCAGCCCGCCGGCCAAGGCCTGCACACAGCCCTGGCATACCGACGAGGTAAACGGCCTGCTGCTGGTCTACTATCACCCAGCCGGTGAGCCCCCCACCTGGCGCATACCGGCCGAGGACGCCACGGGCTGGAGCGCCCACACCCTCAAGCACTTCGACATCGGCGCCCACCCCCAGCTGGTGGCCGAGGGCATCGCCGACAAGGGCCATCTGGTGACGGTGCACGGCTACCACGACGTCAGCATGGACTCGCCCTTCGACACCGAGGCGCACCGCATCCAGGTCAACTACAGCTTCAGCAATCTGCGCTCGGTACTGGGGGACAACCCGCTCGGGCGCCTGTTCGATCAGCTGCTGGACAGCCGGCTGCGGGTGGAGTTCGCCTATCAGGCCCACGGCCTGGGTTATTCATCCACCGAGTTGTACATCCCAAAATTCAACATCCGCACCCGCCATCTGGTGAACCCCACCCCGCTGGGCGAGGGCCGCACGCGGCTGTTTGCCAGCATGGCCATCCAGCACCTGGCGGAGCCCGGCAAAATCAGTCCGCTGCTGGCCAGGCTGCCCGAACCCTGGGTGAGAAAGCTGATGTTCGCCTTCCTCTGGCACGGCTATCTGCACGATCTCAAGGACGATATCGCAGTGTGGGAAAACCTCGCCCCCCTGGCCCAGCCCGCCCTCAGCCAGGGGGATGGCCCCATCGCCAAGTTCAGGCGCTGGGCGGGGCAGTTTTATCCAGCCGAGGCGCATTGAGGCCGCTATGGCTCAATGCGCCAGCTTGAGCACCACCACCCCGGCCACGATCAGCGCCACCCCCAGGTAGCGCCCAAGACTGGCCGGGTCACCGAACCAGATGACCCCCACCAGGAAGGTGCCCGCCGCCCCGATCCCGGTCCACACTGCATAGGCGGTGCCCAGGGGGATTTCGCGCTGCGCCAGCCACAACAAGCCGCCACTCAGCGCCATCGCCACCACCGCCAACAGCAGGCCCTGCCATTTCAGGTGTGCCTGCTGGGACAACTTGAGCCCGAGCGGCCAGCCGATCTCGAACAGCCCCGCCAGCACTAGATAGAGCCAGCTCATGCAGCCTCCTTGCCCTGGCACGCCCGGCCCAGCCAGGCGCTAGCCAGGGCGGCCGCCAGCAGCACGCCCAACAGGTCGCAGAGCGCATCGGCCGCGTCCAGACTGCGGCTGGGAAAGAAGGCCTGGCTCAGCTCCTCGATCCAGGCAAAACACAGCACCAACACTCCACCCAGGTGGGTGCGCCAGCGGCCGATGCCGATCTGGCGCGGCGCCAATGCCAGATTGGCCAACAGGGCAAAGCTGCCGTACAGGCCCAAGTGGCCCAGCTTGTCGCCATAGGGCAGCGAGCGCGCCCCGTGCAGCAGCGCATTGCTTTGACCGGCGTCAGCCACCGCGGCAATCCACACCACCAGGCACGCCATGGCGATGGCCAGCACCTTTAACATGAAACTCCTCCCTGTTGCTGCTTGCAAACAAGTTGATGAGTTAGACTGATAAACATAGCCCCCGAGTGAGCGCTGATGTTTCCTCACCACCCGAATAGCGTCGAAGCCCTGCTGGCGAACTTGCCCGGCATGGCCTATCGCTGCCTGAACGACGCCCGCTGGACAATGCTGGAAGTGAGCGCCGGCAGCATGGCACTGGTGGGCTACCCCCCGGAGCAATTGCTGGGGGAAGCGGTGCTCCGTCTGGGGGGGCTGATCCACCCGGAAGACCGCGCTCGGGTACACCGCGAGGTAGCGGAAGGTCTGTTGCGCCAGCGCGCCTTCGAGGTGGAGTATCGCATCATCACCGCCAGCGGTGAAACGCGCTGGGTATGGGACCGGGGCCAGCTGGCCGACCCGATCCACGGCAGTGAACAGGAGCTGGTCGGTTTCATCACCGACATCACACCCAAATTCCAGCAACAGGACCGGCTGATTGCCTTTCAGAAGGCGGTGATCCAGGTCTCCCTGCACCCGGCGGTGGGCGCCGGCGATGTGCCGGAGGTGATGAAACTGGTGGCGGAAGTGGCCTCCCGCATGCTCGACGTGGACATGGCCGGCATCTGGTTTCTCAATGAGGATGCCACCGAACTGCGGCTGGCCGATCTGTACGACCGCCGCGACGGCCGCCACAGCCACGGCGTGGTGTTCCAGGCCGACGACTACCCGGCCTATTTTGCCGCCCTGTGCAGCGGCCGTGCCATCGACGCCGGCAACGCCATCAGCGACCCGCGCACCAACGAGTTCACCGACAACTACCTGCTGCCCTACAACGTGGGCGCCATGCTGGATGCCGCCATCATGGTCGGCGGCCGGGTGGCCGGGGTGGTGTGCATCGAGCACGTGGGCGGCCCTCGCCCCTGGCGAGCCGATGAAATGTCCTTCGCTGGCGAACTGGCCGATCAGGTGGCACAGACCATCGCCAACCACCGACACCGGGAACACCTGCGGCTGGCGGCAGAGGCCGACAGTGAGATGCGCGCCAAGGATGAATTCCTGGCCACCATGAGCCACGAGCTGCGCACCCCCATGAACGGCATCCTCGGCATGGCCGAGCTGCTGCTTGGCGACACCCTGAATGAAACCCAGCGGCACCGGGTGCAGGCCATCCTCACCTCGGGTGAAAGCCTGCTGTCGGTGTTGAACGACGTGCTGGATCTGTCCAAGATCTCCGCCGGCCGGCTCGATATCGAGCACATCGCGCTGGATCTGGATACCCTGCTGGACGGCTGCGTGGAGCTGTTCCGCGCCCAGGCCGAAGACAGCGGCGTGCAATTGCTGACCCTGGTGGCCGCCGATGTGCCGGCCCGGCTGTGGGGAGACCCCAACCGCCTGCGCCAGGTGGTGAACAACCTGCTCAGCAACGCGCTCAAGTTCACCAGTACGGGCCATGTCTTGTTGCGCGTCAGCACACGCGATCAACAGCTGCTGCTGGAAGTAGAAGACACCGGCCCCGGCATACCTACCGAGGTACAGCGGCGCCTGTTCACACCCTTCAGCCAGGCCGATGCGAGCATTGCCCGGCGCTATGGCGGCAGCGGCCTGGGCCTTGCCATCAGCCGGCGGCTGGCAGAGCTGATGGGGGGGTCGCTGGAGGTCTCCAGCATCCCGGGCCAGGGCGCTACCTTCAGCCTGAGCCTGCCACTGGAGGCCGCCGAAGGCAGCGCCCGCGATCCCCGGCTGGATGGCAAATTGCTGGCACTATGGCTGAAGGACCCATTGGTCACCCGCTTTTGCAGCGACGTGGCACAGCGCGCCGGCATGCGCGTTCGCCTCGGCAACGCACAGGGCCCCGACGATGGGAATATCGCCGATCTGGAACTCGTGGATGACGCGCTGCCACCTTGTAGCACGCCAAGACTCTGCTGGAATGGCAGCCACGGGAACCGCGACAACACCCTGCCCTTCTGCCCCACCCCCCTCTCCCTGCGCCAGGCTTTTTTGAAAGCGCTTGGCATGCGGGATGCGCCCGATCTGGCCCAGCGGCACAGCACGCCGCTGGCCGGCTTACACCTGTTGGTAGCCGAGGACAACACGGTCAACCAGGCCGTGATCACCGGCATGTTGCGGCGACTGGGCGCCCGTTGTACGGTGCGCGAAAACGGCAGCGAAGCCCTGCAAAGCCTGACCACAGGCCACAGCTTCGACGCCGTGCTGATGGATTGCGAAATGCCGGAGATGAACGGCTACGAAGCCACCGAAGCGCTGCGGCGGTGGGAACAAGCACAAGGCCTGCCGCGCCTGCCCGTGATTGCCCTCACCGCCCATGCACTGCCCGCCATGCGCGCCCGCGCAACCGCAAGCGGCATGGATGGCTACCTGACGAAACCACTCAAGCTTGAACAGCTAGAGGCCACCTTGATGCCTTTTTGCCCCAGCGCATCAGCCAGCACCTGAAGCGCCCGGCGCATTCGCTCGTGAACTATAGTAGTAAAGGGCTTAGGCAGTCACCGCCCCACCAACCCAATGAATCCGCAGTCCCTGCACGCTTTCGCCAGGCGTAGGGGCTACGCACCCTATCAGCTGTAGTGCATCGAGAGGTCACCGGAATGGGTTTAGAAGCCCCTGTTGCAGGCAGCCGCAGCCGTCTTCGTGAAATGCTCGCCCACGCTACCGCCGAGCACCTCCCCGTATTGGGCACCCTGCTGATGGATGCCTACTTGGATGCCCTAGATGAAGGCCAAATGGTCGCTGCCTGTAATCAGGAAGCACGCGAACTATTTGAAGCCCAGCGCATGATACGGCACCAGCGCGACGATGCTGTCGGTGAACTGGTTCGCAAGATGATGACTCGCATACTCAATCCACGTGCACTTGAGCCTGCGCCCGACCTCGCCCACATCGACGTACGCACCCTGGCCTTAGTGGCGGATGCCGACGTGGAAGACTGGGTAAACCGCAAGCGCTTGGTACGTGTACTACAAAACAACCTGGGCCAGGAAGAATTCCTGTTGCTGGCTTGCTGGTCAGCCGCTATTGGTGAATCCGCTGATTCAGAACGCTGCCCAATCAGCCTCAACAGCCTTGCGGATGCCCTGCAAGGCGTATTGAACCTGGCAGCTCTGCCCAAAGCAGCCACCCAGCGCTTTTATACCGTGGCAGAAGGGTCTCTACACAAACCTCTCGCGGGTTGGTTTTGCGCCCTACAGAAGGTGTTTGACCAGCTCAGCATCCGGCCTATAGTGGGGCTCCCTGGCGCCCCCCATCCGCAAGCGGCGCACCAAGCCATTCGCGAGTTGCGTCAACTGCGCAGCGAAGCAGATGCTGGCCCCGGCGCTATGGTGCCACACCCGGCCGGTCAAACCAGCGCACCTCACAGCGGCAGCCCGCTGAATCACCACGCAGATGAGATGCTGGTGCGCGAATTCTTTGCCGAGCTGGACGCCAGTAGCAGCATTGCCAATGGAGCAAAACCAGCATTACGCCAGCTCATGCCTTTTGTGCTGCAAGCCGCCGAACAGGACAGTACCTTTTTCGATGCCGCGCAGCACCCAGTGCGCCAAACGATAGATAAATTGTTGCACCTCTCTCAAGCTTCAGAACCCCCCAACAAGCTGCTCGAAGCACGGGTCCAGCAAATCGTCGACAACCTGCTCTGTAAACCGCATCCATGCATGGAGGACTTCAACCAAGTCGGTGTAGAGCTTGATCAGTTGCTTAGCTTGCAAGAGCGCGCATTTCGCAATAATGCTGAGCGGGTTGCCCAGTATCACCGCGGTAGAGATACGCTACAAAGAGCTCGTGAAGCTGTGGAAAACGCCTTGCGCGAACACCTCGGAAACAAACCTGTTGCAGCTGTCGTGCTCAACTTGCTGGATACGGGCTGGCAGGAACTGTTGGTCAGCGCTCATCTCAAGGGCAGTGCGCAAGGGCATGTTTTCCAGGAGGGCCTGCAGATTCTCGACCGCCTGAACCTGTGGCTGGCGAGTCAGCATGGTGACAGCAACCAGGAGGGCTGGCTGCAATCCAGCCTTGAACGTGAGCTGGAGGCCGACAATTTGCTCGAGCTGGTGCGCAAGCGACTTGAGGATTTCCTGCCCGGCCAGTACCGCTATGAAGCCGCATTGGAGCACCTGAATGCCCAACTGCATGGGCTACAACCGGTTGAATGGCGTGAATATCACTGTCCACAAACAGTGGCGCCCCCTTGGCACGATGCTCAAGCACCCGAACTTCAACGATGGTTTGAGCGGCTGGATGAACTTCGCGAGCTGGACTGGGTCCAGAAACCTGACGGCCACCAGTTACAACTTGTGTGGAGAAACCAGGCAGCCACCCAATATGTATTCGTCGATAGCATGGGCAAGGAATTTGGCACCCTCAGCCGCCAAGCACTTGCACAGCATTTTGCCGAAGGTTGGTTTGCCACCCTCCCTGACACTAGTGGCAATTTTCAACAGCGGCTGGAAAAAATGGCCGGGCGTTTGTACCGCGACTTCGCACAAAGCCGCAGCCACGATGAACTGACGGGCTTGCTCAACCGCAAGAGTTTCGAGGCGGAGCTGGCTGCCTGCCTAGCCGAGCACGGCGAACACGCTTTTATTGCCCTTGAACTTGATCAATTCACTCTCATCAACAATGTCAGTGGCCACGATGCAGGTGATGCCTATTTAAAGGCACTCAGCGGCCAGTTGCGGCGGCTGCTGCCAACCAGCGTACCCATCGCCCGTATTAGTGGCACCCAGTTTGCCGTCTGCCTGCCTCGCTGCAACCGCGAGCGAGCCCTGGCCCTTTCTGAAAACCTGCGCGCCACAGTGGCAGCCTTTCCTTTCCCTTGGAAAGGAAAGGTGCACAGCCTCACCAGCAGTGTGGGAACTGTACTGGGAGGAGAACAACACCGAGATACACTCACAGTGTTCAGGGAGCTGGATGTCGCCTGTCGCGCCGCCAAAGAGGATGGCCGAAACCGGGTTCACGTATTTAATGAGCAAACCGACGCATCCCGATCAGGCCTACTCGATATTGCTGCACGCCTTGAACAGATCATCACCGGACGAGAACTGTCTCTGCGTTTGCACCGCATCGCACCGGTGGATCCCGAGAGTACTGAACCTAGCCACTTCGAAGTGCTGCTGGTGATGGAAAACGAACTCAAGCTGATCGACTTCATCGCCGCAGCCGAGCGCTACGGCCGTATGCAGAAAGTCGATCGCTGGGTCACCGAGCAAGTGTTCGCCACCCTGGCCCAACTGGCAACGAAGGCCCCCCCCCCTGCCAGCCTCTCCATCAACCTATCCGGCAACAGCTTGAGTGATGATGGCACACTGGGCTTTATCGAATCGCTGTTCGCACGCTACCAACTCGCGCCTGAATGGGTATGCTTTGAAATCACCGAGACTGCCGCAGTCGCCAACCTCGCCAAGACTGCCGACCTTGTGCGACAACTACAGCGTATCGGCGTAAAATTTGCGCTAGATGACTTCGGCACAGGATTCTCATCCTACGAATACCTCAAGCGTCTTCCGGTCGATTACGTGAAAATCGACGGGGTGTTTGTCAAGGAAATCGTCAGCAACCCAGCTGACCTCGCCATGGTCAAATCAATCAATGAAATCGCCCACGTGCTCGGCAAGAAAACCATCGCCGAATATGTGGAGGATCACGCCATTCGCATGCTGTTGAAGGATGTGGGTGTTGATTATGTGCAGGGCTATGGAGTGGAACGGCCTTGCCCCATGAGCCAGTGGCTGGCATCGTTGTAAGTGCTTCTAGAGGCGCTCGAAACACCGGGCGCTTGTTTTGCCAAGCCTAAGCATCCCACACGCCCCTGAGCAGATCACGCCGCCAGCCCATTGCGCGGAGTTAAAGGACCCGCTTTAGCAGGCCCCTCGAACACTATGTACTAGGAAGCTTCTGGCCCCCCCCTGAAGGCACGCTGACGTCGTTAGAATCATGCTAACCCCACGCCTTGCAGGGGGGGGGGAGCGCCGAAGGGCGAACCGCACAGCGGTGAGTAAAATGCTCATTTGCGACCTTCAACTCAGCTTCGGCTCGCATGATTGTTCCTAATTACCATCGCCTTGATGGACTTAATCAGAGGTGCTCTTGGCGAAATTTGCGCCAATGCTATGGCACACCACGTGCTGGAGTGCTACATGGATTTTAGATTTCCATCTTCACATCTATGGAGGCCATACAAAAAAACAAACGGCGTACTCATGTAAAAAAAGCAGCCCACATAGATACTAGTTAAAACGCCAACATATATGCATGTAACTATATTCAAAAGCATGCAAATTATGCCGACAAACACACGATTTACACGCTTAACCCCCTCGCTCGAATAACAGGAAAAATAGCCGCCTAAAAACAGCAAATATGCATAGATTGCATACATTAAAGCGACCCATGGAAACGCCATGGATGATTCATATAAAAACTTGGCTGGGACTATCCTGTCCAGTTTTGAGAACACTATAAATGGCATAATCGCACTCAACAGAACACCAAACCCAAATGCCTCTGGCCCGGAAACAGGTGACTTGGGGTACGGCAACTTCATAATGGTACGATTTCGCTGATATGAATCATGCACATTTTAGCTGGCTGTTGAAATACCCGATCAAGGGATGCTGCACAAGGCCGGGATGGGCGAAAAAGCGGACGCCCACAGGGACGTGGGCGGTAGAGCGACGCTTGGAGCCAAAGCCGAGTTTACATAGGTAAATGAGCATTTTGAGTCCGTTCCAACGCGGGGCAGCGCCCTTCAGCGGAGTATTTCAACAGCCTGTTAGTGCGCTATAAACGCTGCGGCGGCCTGTGCACGCCTCACCGGCAACGCCGTCCGCGCCCTACAATTCGGCCACATATTGCGGTGTCTGTTGGCTAGGCATTAGCGCGCGACGCTTGCTCGCATACATGCTGCGATCCACCTCTTCGAGCCAGTCCGCCACACTGGCATGCCGAATCGAGAGTTCCGCCACCCCCGCATCAAACTGCGCCACGACGGGCGCAGCCCCTTCAACCTGAACAACGATCGGGCGCTTGCTCAGCTTGCTGACGACCTGCCAGGCCACCGCCTCATCTGCATGCTGCAGCAACATGACAAACTCGTCGCCGCCGTAACGCGCCACCATGTCGGATTCCCGCACAGATGTTTTTAGCCGCTTGGCCACGGCCTTGAGCAGGCTGTCCCCCACCCCGTGACCAAAGCTGTCATTCACTTGCTTGAACTTGGCCAAGTCGATAAATACCAGGGTCAACGGCGTTCGATAACGCTTGAACTGGCGAAAAGCCTGGTTGAGGGCTTCGTTCATGTATTGTCGATTGTATACCCCGGTGAGAGAGTCCTTCCGCGAGGAGCGCAGCAAGCGGATATTGGTCTTTGCCAAATGCTCCAGCGCATGCTTCAACTGGCGCTCACGCCCGGTAAAATCGGTGACATCAAACGCCATGAACACGGCAAAACGGTCGCCACTCAGCTCATCCTGCACATGGTGCAACTCCAGCCGGACATCCCGCTGCTCGCCATTGTCCAGACACAACCTAAAGTCGCATCCCTGGGCCCACTCCCCGGATCGCACTGCCTCCAGCAGCGCACGATCATCTGGGTGCACTTGTTCTCTGTAGCTGCTGCCATCCTGGTACAAGCTGTCGAGGCTGCGCTGCCACACCCTGGCGTAACCTTCGCTGACATACAGCACCTGGCCACTGGCGGGGTCGCTGATCCACAAAGCCACATGCTGGGATAGGCGATCCAGCACGCCTCCGAAACGATGAGCGACGGCAGGCAGCGTCAGGCTGGCGGCCTGAGCCTGTTCGACTGTGACCTCTAGAACATTCCGCTGCTGTTGCTGATCCGACACCGGAGCCTCGGCCTGCCCAACCAGCATGAGCGGCGCCAGGCCACTTTCTGCGGCATCGGGCGTGGGGGCTGCCCGCACGGGGCGAAGGCGGCGAATAGACACTAGCACCGTTAAGGCCACTGCCGTAATGGCGACCGGCAACCATGCGGGCAGCGCGATATAGCCAGCCGCGGTGAGCAAGGGCTGAAGGCTGGCGAGCAGCACGGTTGCGGCCAAACACCCTTCGACGGCACGCATGGTATTGGATTTGCACATGTATATGACTGCCAAGCATCCTGTCTGGCGAGCGCCTCATGGTTCTCCGGGCGGATAACCATGAGGCGAGCGTACTAACTAAAGTTTTATGTTACTCCAGTCCCCCGCTGTTTGCACAACCCCCCCCGCTTGCTCAACTCACCTGGAGTCCGTGTAAGCGTTGATAGGTATTCAAGGCATAGGAGTCCGTCATGCCTGAGACGAAGTCGGTCACCCGCAGGGCGCATTCATAACCGCTCAAGCCCCCCTCCGCGCTGGTATAGCGGGAGGGCATCAGCGGCACCAGCACCTTGCTGCGGATGCTGGCCTTGTCGCCGCGCCGCGCCACGTCGTCCAGGGCTGGCAGGAAGGCCTCCAGCAGGTGTTCGATGATGGGGAAGCCGCTGGCACAGACTTCCATCACCGGCCGGGCGGTATAGACCCGGCTGGCGGCGACCTGTTTGAATCGTCCCAGAGGCTCTGCCTGGGGGATGTCGCGGATCAGCTCCCGCTCGTACTCCCCGGCCAGCAGCGCGTCCTGCACCGACAGAAAGCGCTCGGAGACGGCGTTGACCAGATCGTTCATGACCCGCGCCCGCAGGTATTCGATGCGGCGGTCGCGGATGGTCATGGTGTTGAGCCGGCGCTGGATACTGGCGTCGATAAAGGGCTCGTAGAGGGCATAGACCTCGTCGTAGCTGAGGGTGCCGGCGCGCATGGCGTCTTCCACGTCCACCAGGTGGTAACAGATGTCATCCGCCGCCTCCACCAGGAAACTGAGCGGGTGGCGCACCCAGGCCTGGGATTCGCCCGGCTTGGCTTTCAGCCCCAACAGCTGGGCCAGTTCCTGAAACTGGGGCAGCTCCGCCTGGAAGAAACCGAATTTCTTGCCGCTAATGCCCGCCGCGCCTTGCGCTCCCACCACCGAGGCACGCGGGTATTTGGTGAAGGTGCCCAGCACTGCGGCGGTGAGCTGCATGCCACCCGGGTTGTGCGGGCTCTGCAGATAGGCCACGGTGCGGAAGCCCTGGGCATTGCCCTCGAAGGTCTCCAGATCGGCCTGCTGGGCCTCGCTCAGATCCCAGCGCTGCACCAGGGCCTTGGCGGTGGGGGAGGCGGAGAACCACTCCTGTATGGCGTATTCCCCCATGTGGCCGTAGGGCGGATTGCCGATATCGTGGGCCAGGCAGGCGGCGGCGACGATGGTGCCGACGTGGTCTTCCGAGAGCAGCTCGCGTAGGGCAGGATCGCGCCGCAGGATTTCACGCCCGGCCAGGGTGCCCAGCGTGCGCCCCACGCAGGACACTTCCATGCTGTGGGTGAGGCGGGTGCGCACGTAGTCGTTGCGCGAGAGCGGGAACACCTGGGTCTTGTCCTGCAGGCGGCGGAAGGCCGAGGAGAACACGATGCGATCAAAGTCCTTGGCGTATTCGGAACGCGCCAGCTCGGGCGGCGGTGGGTTGCGATCACCCTTGCCCAGTCGACGGGCCGACAGCAGCGTGTGCCACTCCATAAGACCTCCGATCGCGGCCGGCTTGCAGTTGGCGCCGGGCCCTGTAGGATTGCGGTGCGCCGGAGCTGCCCGGCGCGCTGAAACAAGGCAGTCGCGCTGCCTGCCATCGGCGGCACACGATACAGGAGTTGGCGCCATCCATGAACTGTCTTTCTCCCACAGCGGCCAGGCTGTCTGCCTGGGCCTCCGGCCGCCATGGGTTCAGTTGCATCGCGCTGAGTCTGGCGGCCGCCGGCTTGCTGCTAGGCCCTACCGGCACCGCAGGCTTGGCGGGCCTGATGTTGACGCTGGGCGCCGCCATGCTTTATCGCGGGCACGCCCGCACGCCGTTCCGCCAGGCCTGGCTGGTGGGGCTGATGCTGCTGGGGGCGTTGCTGTGGGTCAGCCACGCAGGCCCACCCCTGCCGGTGCTGGAACAACTCGGGCACGGCTGCCCCGCCGAGGCATTTAACCTCGGCATCAACCCCGCCAAGCTGATGTTGGCCCTGTTGCTGCTGGCCTTGCTGCCCTGGCACCGGCAGTGTTTCCCGCCACCAGGCCAGGCGGCCATGGCCGGCAAGGCATGGGCGTGGTGGCTGCCGCTGGCCGCGCTGCCATTGCTGGTGGCTTGGCTGGCCGGCCAGCCCGCCAGCCAGCCGCGCCTGGCGCATTGGTGGGTGTTTGCAGGGGTGAACATGCTGGGGGTGGTGCTGGCGGAGGAGCTGTTCATGCGCGCCTACCTCACCGAATGGCTGGCGCGCGTTTGCGGCCGGCGCTGGCTCGCCATCGCCCTGGCCAGCGCGCTGTTCACCGCCATGCATGGCGCCTGGGCCGCGGGCACACTGGGCCTGTTGCTGGTGGGGCTGGCCGCCATCTGCTACGCCATCGCCTACGAGTGGCGCCGGCGCTGGACGGATGCCTTGTGGGTGCACTGGCTGGTCAATGTGGGGCACTACGGCCTGCTGCAATACCCGCTGCACTGCGGCTAACGGTAGGCGGGTGCGGAGGGCCCTGTCGCTAAGCCGCCGCCTGCAGCAGGCGCTTGGCGATCACCAGCGTGCTCTGGAAACACTGCCGAAAGTGCTCGATGGCATCACGCGTATCAGCACCGTCTTTGATGATGCTCTCCAGCTGGGCTGAGGCTTCTCGCAGGGGCTCTGCGCCAATATTGGCCGCCACGCTCTTCATGCTATGCGCCAACCGGTGTGCGGTACTGTGGTCACCTGACGTGAGACCCTGTTCGATGTCATCGGCGATGGTGTTGTAGTGCTCGGTAAATGCCTGCAGCAGTTGCCGATAGAGCGCTTCCCGCCCGCCCAGCCGCTTCAGGGCCTCAGCGACCTCAAGCCCAGGCAACGCATCCGGCAACAACTGGGCACCAACACTCGGCAGGGCTGGCCGCGGTGTGGTGACAGGCGATTCGCCACGCAGGTTTTTACGCTGTGTATAGCGGCCCAACAACTCAGTGAGCGCCTCTACGGCTATTGGCTTGCTGAGAAAATGATTCATGCCAGCGGCCTGGCAGCGCTCGCGATCCGAGCTCATCACATTGGCCGTCAGCGCCACGATGGGCAGGTTGCCACAGCCCAATTCACTGCGAATGCGGCGGGTCGCCTCCAGCCCATCCATGACGGGCATTTGCATGTCCATCAACACCAGATCAAAAGCCTGTTGGCGCAGGGCCTCCACAGCCGCAGCGCCATCGGCCACCAAATGAACCTCACAGCCCGCCTCTTCCAACAAGGTGCGCACCAGCACCTGGTTAGATTCGTTATCTTCGGCCACCAGCACTTTCAGACCTAAGCCCACGCGCGGCCGCTCATCGCTAACGCCATACTCTTCTTCTTGGCTCCAGTCCTGGTGGCGAATGGCGGCCTCCACGATCTGTATCAGCTCCTCGTCAAGAAAGGGCTGCGCCAGGCTATAGACGCCCGCTTGCACCTGCCTAGCTTCAGATTGCCCCAGCAACAGGATGGGTACCGGCGCGACCCCCGCAGGCCACGCGGCCTGTAGCTGCTCGAGGCTTTCATCCAACAGCAAAATGGCTGAAAACTCCACGCCATGCGCCAAGTGGGGCAAGGCCTGCTCCAGCGCAGCAAAGCTGATGACATGGGCACCCGCATGCTGCAAGGTGCGCTGCAGATAGCGACAGTGGCTATCCTGCGCACCTATCAACAACAGCGTGGACGGCAAGGCGAAAGCCTTTGGGCGGCGCGCGTGATAGCCCAACTGCACCCGAAAGCAAAACAGGCTGCCACCTTGCTCTGATGGGGACCACTCGATGCGCCCCCCCATCAGCTCCACCAGCTGGCGGCAGATGCTGAGCCCCAACCCGGTGCCGCCATAGCGGCGCGTGGTGGACTCATCCGCCTGGGTAAAGGGGGTGAACAAGCGGGCTGCCACTTCCGGGTCGATGCCGATGCCCGTGTCAGCCACCTCACCTTTCAGCCAAAGCTGCCCATCTGAGCTTGGCTCCCCCCGCAACAACAAACAGACCGTTCCGTGGTCAGTAAACTTGATGGCATTGCTGAGCAAGTTGGTGAGAATCTGCATCAAACGCAGCGGATCGCCCTCCAAAGCATCCGGCAGATCGGCCTCTACTTCGGCGCGCAGTATGAGCCCCTTCTCCCGCGCCCGGGCACCGAGTATCGACAACAACTTGCGCACCTCACCGCGCAGGCTGAAGGGGCGCTGCTCCAGCGCCAGCTTGCCGGCCTCCATCTTGGATAAATCCAGCAGGTCGTTGATTAGCCCCAACAGATGCTCCGAGGCGTTGTGCACCCGGTTGAGGCTGTCGCGCTGGCGCGTGCTGAGCTGGTCGCGCAGCAGCAACTCCGAGAAACCGACAATGGCGTTGAGGGGTGTCCTGATCTCATGGCTGACGTTGGCAAGAAAGGCGGATTTGGCCTCAACCGAGGCCTCGGCCTGCCGGCGTGCGTCTATCAGTGCCTGTTCGGCCTGCTTGCGCTCGGTGATGTCCTGCACCGCGCAACAGAGCCGGCGAGGCTTGCCCTCCTCCCGCTCTACCTGCCCCAGCATGCGCATCCAGCGGGCATGGCCCGCCGCCGTGAGCACTGGCAGTTCGATGTCCCAACCCTCGCCACTGACACTGGCATCGCGCACTGCCTGGCGCAGAAGCTGCTGCCCATCACCCGTGGCCAGCGCCAGTAGCCGCTCGGTATCCGGCGGCATCGCGGGATCCAGCTCAAACAGACGGTAGATCTCCTCGGACCAGTAGGTTTCGCCCCCCTGCAGCTCGACACTCCAACCGCCCAGACCCGCCAAGCGTGAACTCTGGCTGAGCAGCGTACGACTGCGGTTGAGTGCATCGCGCGCCAGCACCTGTTGGGTGATGTCGGTGTGGGCCCCCACCAGGCGGATGGGGCGCCCCTGACGATCGCAGACCTTGATGGCGCGGGTGTGAATCCAGACGATGTGGCCGTCGCGGTGCCGAAAGCGCTGGTTGTCTTCGAAGCGTTCAACCCGCCCGTGGAGGTAGTCGTCCACCAGCCGCATGGCCCGGGCGTGATCCTCGGGCAGGATCACGCGCTCCCACGCCTCCAGTGAGTTCTGAAGCTCGTGCTCCTGATAACCCAGCTGCTCCTTCCAGCGCGCGGAGAACCAGATCTCGTTGCTGCTCAGGTTCCAGTCCCAAATGCCATCGCTGCTGGCCTGCAGGGCCAGTTGAAACTGCTCGCGCTGCTGGGCCAGGGCCTGCTCGGCCAGCTTTCGCGTCGTGATGTCGGCCTCCACCGCCATGAAGCCCTGCAGCTGACCCGCCTCGTCGCGCAGGGGCTGCACCTCAATTTCGAGCCAATAACTGCGGCCATCACGGCCATAATTGAGCACTTCGACGCCCTTGAAGCCCTCTCCTCGCGCCAATTGCCCGCGCATCATTTGCACGGTGGCCTGCTCGGTCTCCGGGCCTTGCAGGAACTCGCCGGGCTTGCGGCCCCGCACCTCATCCAGGTTGTAGCCAGTAATGCGCGCGAAGGCTTCGTTAACCCACTCGATGTGCTTATCAGCATCGGTGACGATCACGGCATTGTGCGTGTGAGCCGCGACCAGCGCCAGCTTGCGGTTCTCGGCCTGACTGCTGCGCAGGCTGTCTTCGGTGGCACGGAGGTCGCTGATATCCTGCACACAGCCAAGCACCCGTGTCACGCGCCCGTTTTCCCGCTCGGGCATGCCAATGGTGCGCACCCAGAGTGCCTTGCCCTGGTGGGTTGTCACCCGCACTTCGATATCGAATGCCTCGCCATCCTTTGCCGCATTCAACGCCTGCATGATGCGCAGGCGGTCTTGCTCGCCATATATCGAGACGCTCTCAGCTCGGTGGGTATCTGGATCAAAGCTTGAGGGGAAGTCGTAGAGCGCGATCAGCTCAGGCGACCAATAGATCACGTCTGGCTCACCGTCCAACAACCACTCCCAGCTGCCCAGCCGCGCCATATGGCTGGACTCCCGCAGCAACCGCTCATAGCGGGCGCGGGCTTGCTCGGCCTCAACCCGATGGCTGACATCGGTGTTGGCACCGATCATCCGCACGGGTTTGCCCTCGGCGTCGCGGATCAGCACCCCGCGTACCGACAGGTGCCCGATAGTCCCATCCTGGCGGTAGAAGCGTTGCCGCAGCTCAAAGTGATCCTGCAAGCCGGTGATGAACTCCATCGCCTGCTGCTGGGCCAAGGCCAGATCTTCCGGCAGCAGGCAGGCATCCATCTGTTCGCGGGTGATGGGCTGATCCGGCCGGATGCCGTAGAGCCGCTTGGCTTGGGGCGAGGCCCACAGCTCATTGCTGGCCAGATCCCACACCCAGACGCCATCACTAACGGCTTCAAGTGCGGTTTCGAAGTCCTGGCGCTGAGCCTGCAATTGCGCAATGAGCTGGTTGAACGACTGCGCTACCGAAACAAATTCCAGCGCACCCTGGGTAGAAACGGAGATCGGCTGGCCATCGCGCACGCTGTCTTCAATCGATTCACGCACCCTGTTGAGGGGTTGCAAGATCTGTATATGTAAGCGCCAAAACAGCCACAGCGGGCAGGCTAGCAGGGGCAACACCGCCAGCGCCAGCTCGTCCCAGGAAAGCATGATGCCCTCAGCGGCATGCTTGCCAAAGATGCCCATCGCCATCAGCCAGCAGGCACCGATGGCAAGTGCCGCACTGGTGTAGAGAGAGCGCGTTGAATTCTGGGCCATGGAGTCCTTCCCGCATGTACGCCACCCTCCATATAGCGGAGAGATCGCACTTAAACCTTAGCAGAACTCGTCAGACACGGCGGGAAATCGCCAGGCGTGGAAAAAGGTATGCGGCGAGGCGAAGCAAGGTGAGGGCGTGCTTAGCCGGGCCTCCCACGGCGTAGTCGCCAGCAACGGACGGCACCGTCTGGCAGCTAGCCCGGCCCCTGCGGCGGGAATGGGGCAATCAGAGATCCTGCAGCCGCAAAGCGCTCTGCACGGTTTTGACCTTCTCTGTGCGCTCCATGTCCAACAGGCTCTGGCAAACTGCCCGCACGTGGGCGTTGGGGGCCTTGTCTACCGCTTCCTGGTAGATGGCGATCAGGTGATCGTCCAGCTTGAGGGCCTCGGCCACCAGCTCGTCTACCTCCATGTCGGCGAACATCTCCACTTCGCTGACCACATCCTCCAAGGTGTGTACGGGCGCAAAGCGGAACCAGCTGTCGAGCACGCTGCGGGCGGCCTCGGCCTCAAAACACTGAAGAGCCTCTTGCAGGTGGCGCTCATGACGGGCCAGGTAGTCGAGCAACATGCGGGCCCGCTCCACCACCGACTGGTTGCTCATGTCCTCGTAGCGCTCGGCCAGTTCTTCATGGACTTCGCGGGAAAATTCAATCACGTCCCGCAGGGTCTGAAAGCGCATGTGAGTATCCTGTGTGGTGAGAGGCTGAAATTCATTCTAGCAAGCCGGCGCGGCGGCTGCTTGACCGGGGTCAACGCGCGGCCGGCGGCTGGTCGCGATTCACGCGGCGCCTGGCTCCGGCGGCACTTCCAGCAGGAAGGTGACCGGCCCGTCGTTGACCAGCTGCACCTTCATGTCGGCGGCAAAGCGGCCGGTGGCCACCCGGGGCAGGCGCTGGCGCAGCCAGCCCACCAGGTATTCGTAGAGCCGCTCGGCCTCAGCCGGAGCGCCGGCGCCGGAAAAGCTGGGGCGCAGGCCCTTGCGGGTGTCGGCGGCCAGGGTGAATTGGGAGACCACCAGCAGCCCCCCCTCGATCTGCTGCACGTCGAGGTTCATTTTGTCGCCGGCGTCGGCAAATACCCGGTAGTGCAGCAGCTTGTGGCCGAGTTTTTCCGCCACCGTTTCGCTGTCGCCGCGCTCCACCCCCAACAGCACCAACAGGCCCTGGTCAATGGCACCGACGGTCTCGCCATCGACCACCACACGGGCTTCGGTGACGCGTTGGATGAGGGCTTTCATGGCGGGCTCCTGTGATCTGGGCCGCCATGATCCCATATTTGCCGGCCCGCTTCAGCCGTTGACGCTGTAGCGCAGGGCGGGCAGGTCCAGCACGCGCAATTTGCCGTAGCGGTAGTCAATCCAACCGGCCTGCTGCCACTGCTGCAGAATGGGGTGGATGCTCTGGCGGCTGGTGCCGGCCATCTCGGCCAGCTGCTGGCGGCTGAGCTTGAGGCCGACGACGTGCTCGCCCTGCTCGGAGCATTGGCCATAGTGCCGGGCCAGGTGGAGAATGATACCGGCCAGCTGCCGGGGTAGGCTCATGTGGTGGCGTGCTGCCTGCACCTGTTGCATCAGGCGCAGGCGGTGGGCCATGCGACGGGCGACTTGAGTGGCAAAGGCGGGGGACTCGGCCATTGCCTGCCAGAAACTGCGCGCCGGCAGCCACCACAGCGTGCAGTGATCCTGCGCACTGATGGTGGCGAAGTGGGGGCTGTGACTGAGCAGTTCGCAATCGCCCAGGTAGTCGCCGGGCTTGGCGATGCCGATGAAACTGCGCTCGCCATCGGCGTGCTCGATCTGAAATTCCAACTGGCCCGAGGCCAAAAACCACAGGCCGCTCGCCACCTCTCCCTGAGCAGCCAGCAACTCCCCCTTCGCGACATTGCGCTGGCCGAGCCGCGCCAGCATTGCGGTGTGCATCGGCTCGGGGAGGGTCTCCAGCAAGGGGTGTGTGAAGCTCATGTCACATCCCCCATCCAGCTTACTTGCAGGTGGCGATGCGGCCGTCCGGCAGGTATTTCACCGTGGCGCCGGAGCTGAACTGCAGGTAGATCACGCCATCGATGCACTGCTCGGCGTGGCCGGTCCAGCGCGCGATGCCCTGCTCCACCCGGCCGCAGCCCGCCAGGGCGAGCAGGCTCAGACTGGCGATTAGCAGTTTTTTCATGGGCTTAGCCTCGCGCCGCCAGCAGGCCACGCGCCACGCCGCAGGCCGCCTTGACCTGGGCCGGGGCGGTGCCGCCGATGTGGTTGCGGGCGGCCACGGAGCCTTCCAGGGTCAGCACCTCGAACACGTCCTGACCGATCTGGCTGGAGAACTGTTGCAGCTCCTCCAGGCTCATGGCGGCCAGGTCTTTGCCGGTCTTCACGCCGTGGGCGACGGCCTTGCCCACCACCTCGTGGGCGTCGCGGAACGGCGTGCCCTTGCGCACCAGGTAGTCGGCCAGGTCGGTGGCGGTGGCGAAACCGCGGGCGGCGGCCTCGTAGGTCACCTCGCGCTTCACCTGCAGGGCGGGCACCATGTCGGCGTAGGCCTTGAGGCAGTCCTTCACCGTGTCGATGGTGTCGAACAGCGGCTCTTTGTCTTCCTGGTTGTCCTTGTTGTAGGCCAGCGGCTGGCCTTTCATCAGCATCAG
Source organism: uncultured Pseudomonadales bacterium (assembly GCA_964649985.1). Taxonomy (GTDB): domain Bacteria; phylum Pseudomonadota; class Gammaproteobacteria; order Pseudomonadales; family CAZYQX01; genus CAZYQX01. Next base: position 35,498 of record CAZYQX010000034.1, read on the forward strand.
CAGGCTGATCAGGTTGCCGGTGACGCGGCCGCTCTTGCCGCGCACCAGTTCGGGCACGTCCGGGTTCTTCTTCTGCGGCATGATGCTGGAGCCGGTGCAGAAGCGGTCGGGCAGGTCGATGAAGTTGAACTGGGCGCTGGTCCACAGGATCAGCTCTTCGGAGAAGCGCGACAGGTGCATGCCGAGAATGCTGGCGAAGCTGCAGAATTCGATGGCGAAGTCGCGGTCCGACACCGAGTCCAGCGAGTTGCGGGTGGGCTGCTCGAAGCCCAGCAGGCTGGCGGTGAGGTGGCGGTCGATCGGGTAGCTGGTGCCGGCCAGGGCGGCGGCGCCCAGCGGGCACTGGTTGAGGCGCTTGCGGCAGTCCATCAGACGGCCGTAGTCGCGCTCCAGCTGCTCGAACCAGGCCAGCATGTGGTGGCCGAAGGTCACCGGCTGGGCGGTCTGCAGGTGGGTGAAGCCGGGCATGATGGTGGCGTGTTCGCGCTCGGCCAGCGCCACCAGGGCGCTCTGCAGGCGGGTGAACTCGCGGCCGATGGCGTCGATCTCGTCGCGCAGGTAGAGGCGCACATCGGTGGCCACCTGGTCGTTGCGGGAGCGGCCGGTGTGCAGCTTCTTACCAGCGATGCCGATCTTGTCGGTGAGGCGCGCCTCGATGTTCATGTGCACGTCTTCGAGGGCCACCGACCACTCGAATTCGCCGCGCTCGGCCTGGCCGCGAATCTCTTCCAAGCCCTCGATGATGGCATCGCGCTCGGCCTCGCTCAACACACCGACCTTCGCCAGCATGGTGGCGTGGGCGATGGAGCCGTTGATGTCGTGGTGGTAGAGGCGCTGGTCGAAGGTCACCGACTGGGTGAAACGCTCGACGAAGGCGTCGGTGGCTTCCTGGAAGCGGCCGCCCCAGGGTTTGATCGGCTGTTCGTTGCTCATGGCACAATATCGGGCTTGGACGAAAGAGCACCAGTATATCAGGGCGGCGTGTCATCATGCGGAGATTGCGGCAGGCTTCACACCCGCCATTGCAGAACGGGCCTATGCTTCGAATATCCTCCACCGTCAGAGTGAGTGAACAGGTGCGCCCAGATCAGGCCCCGGACGACTTCTTCCTGCCGAACTTCTGTTCGGTCGCCGCGCTGCTGCCGCTGATTCTGGTGGCGCAGCTGGTGGTGTTCGCCAGCGCCCTGCTGAAAATGGACGGGCCCGGGCTGCCCTGGGAGTGGCTGGCGCTGGTGTCACTGGCCGTGTTGTGGGTGGTGATGCTAACTGCGGCGGTGCTGTGCCGGGCGCGCAAGTGGCTGGCGCGCCTGCCCGAGGTGGCGTCGGGCAGCCTGTGCCTGGCAGTGGTGATTGTGCTGGCACTGGCGGTGACGCTGGCGGGCCAGTACCTGCTGGTGGGCTGGTTCGGCCGGCCCTGGCTGGACGGCTGGCAACTGCTGCGCAACGCCCTGGTGGCGGCGGTGTTCGGCGCGGTGGCGCTGCGCTACCTCTACCTGGCCAGCGCCCTGCGCCGGCGCGAACACGCCGCCATGGCCGCCCAGGTGGAGGCGCTGCAGGCGCGCATCCGGCCGCACTTTCTGTTCAACTCCATGAACATCATTGCCAGCCTGATCCCGGTGCGGCCCGACGACGCCGAGCGCGCGGTGGAAGACCTGGCCGAGCTGTTCCGCGCCGCCCTGGGCAAGGCCGGCGCCCTAGGCAGCTGGGCGGAGGAGCGCAGCCTGTGCGAACACTACCTGCACCTGGAGCAGCTGCGCCTGGGCGAGCGCCTGCAGATCAGCTGGCAGGTGGACGACCTGCCCGCGCAGGCGCCGATCCCGGCCATTAGCCTGCAGCCACTGCTGGAAAATGCCGTCTACCACGGCATCGGCCAGTTGCCACAAGGCGGCACCATCACCATCTGCGGCGCGCTGCGAGACGGCCGCGTGCAGCTGGAAGTGGCCAACCCCTGCCCCGACAGCCCGGCCCCGGGGGGCGGCTCCGGCCACCACCTGGCGCTGGACAACCTGGATCAACGCCTGAAGATGTTGTTCGGCCCATCGGCGCAGCTCACCGCCAGCCTGCGGGATGGCCTGTTCATCGCCCGGCTCGACTACCCGGTGGAGCACTGACATGGACGTGCTGATCGTAGACGACGAACCGCTGGCGCGGGAGCGCCTGGCCCGCCTGCTCGAGCGCATGGGCGGCCACCGGGTGGTGGGTGAGGCGGGCGACGGGCCCGCCGCTCTGGCCCGCATCGCCGAGTGTCAGCCCCAGGTGGTGTTGCTCGATATGCGCATGCCCGGCCCGGACGGCCTCAGCATCGCCCGCCAGATCGCGGCGCTGCCGGCCCCCCCCGCCGTGATTTTCTGCACCGCCTACGGCGACCACGCCATCGAGGCCTTCGAGGCCAGCGCCACCGGCTACCTGCTGAAACCAGTCAGCCAGGAGAAACTCGCCCAGGCCCTGCAGCAGGCCTCGCGCATCACCTTGGCCCAACAGCCGGCGCTGGC
>CAZYQX010000035.1:0-7948 GCA_964649985.1 uncultured Pseudomonadales bacterium
GTGATCCTCGCCGGCAGCGGCGCGCAGAACCTCGACCCGAAGCTGTGGGTTGGCAATGCCTCGCGTGACGACGCGGCGGTCTATGCCCTGGACGAGGAGCGCGGGGTGGTCTCCACCACCGACTTCTTCATGCCGATCGTCGATGACCCCTACGACTTCGGCCGCATCGCCGCGACCAATGCCATCAGCGACATCTACGCCATGGGCGGCGACCCGCTGATGGCCATCGCCATATTGGGCTGGCCGGTGAACGTGCTGCCGCCGGAAGTGGCGCGTCAGGTGGTGGCCGGTGGCCGCGCGGTGTGCGATGAAGCCGGCATTCCCCTGGCGGGCGGCCACTCCATCGACGCCCCAGAGCCGATCTTCGGCCTGGCCGTCACCGGCATCGTCGACAAGCAGCACCTGAAGCGCAACGACACCGGCACCGCCGGCTGCACCCTCTACCTGAGCAAACCGCTGGGCATCGGCATCCTCACCACCGCCGAGAAGAAAGCCAAACTCAGGCCCCAGGACGTGGGCCTGGCCCGGGACTGGATGTGCACCCTCAACAAACCCGGCGCCCGCTTCGGCAAGCTGGCCGGGGTAAAAGCCATGACGGATGTGACCGGCTTCGGCCTGTTGGGCCACCTGGTGGAGATGGCCGACGGCGCCCAGCTCACTGCCCAGCTGGACTACGCCGCCGTGCCGCGCCTGCCTGGCGTGGACTACTACCTGGCCGAAGGCTGCGTGCCCGGTGGCACCCACCGTAACTTCGACAGCTACGGCCACCACATCGCACCGCTCAGCGAGGAGCAGAAACTGCTGTTGTGCGACCCGCAGACCAGCGGCGGCCTGCTGATCGCCGTGAGCCCCGAGGGCGAAGACGCCTTCCACGCCACCGCCGCCCAGCTGGGCCTGCAACTGGCCCCGATCGGCCGGCTGGTGGCGCGACAGCAGTACGCGGTAGAGGTGCGGTGATGCGCAGCGACACCGCCGACTACCGCGAAATCTTTCTCAGCGGCGCGCCGATGATGGACACCCGGGCGCCGATCGAATTCAGCCAGGGCGCCTTCCCCAACACCCTCAACCTACCGCTGATGAGCGACATCGAGCGGCAGAAGATCGGCACCTGCTACAAGCAACAGGGCCAGGAGGCGGCCATCCGGCTCGGCCACCAGTTGGTATCCGGCGCCACCAAGGCCGAGCGCATCGCCAAGTGGGCCGCGTTCGCCCAGGCCAACCCCGACGGTTATCTGTACTGCTTTCGGGGCGGCCTGCGCTCCCAGATCACCCAGCAGTGGCTGAAGACCGAGGTCGGCATCGACTACCCCCGGGTGGTGGGCGGCTACAAGGCCATGCGCCAGTTCCTGATCAGCACCACCCAACAGGCGGTGGCGGAGTGCGACTTCGTGCTGGTGGCCGGCCTCACCGGCACCGGCAAGACGGAAGTGATCGCCCAGCTCGACCACAGCCTGGACCTCGAAGGCCACGCCAACCACCGCGGCTCCAGCTTCGGCAAACGCGCCACCCCACAGCCGCCGCAGATCGCCTTCGAGAATGCGCTGGCGGTGGACATCCTGCAGAAGCGCGCCGCCGGCCTTGAACAGTTCGTACTGGAAGACGAAGGCCGCATCGTCGGCAGTTGCTCGCTGCCACTGGAGCTGTACCAGGGCATGCAGCACTACCCCATGGTGTGGCTGGAAGACAGCCTGGAAGGGCGCGTGGAGCGCATCCTGCAGGACTACGTGGTGAAACTGTGCGCCGAGTTCATCGCTGCACACGGCGAGGAACAGGGCCGCGAGCGCTTCGCCGCGCGCCTGCTGCAGAGCCTGGACAACATCGTCAAACGCCTGGGCGGCGAGCGCCACCAGCGCCTGCACGCCATCATGCAGGCGGCCCTGGCCGAGCAGGCGCGCAGCGGCGATGTCGCCCTGCACCGGGGCTGGATCGAAGGGCTGCTGAACGAGTACTACGACCCCATGTACGCCTTCCAGCGCGAGCGCAAGGCCGGCCGCATCGAATTCGCCGGCGAGCAGCGGGCGGTGGTGGAATACCTGCGACAGCGCCGCCTCAAGGGCTAGGTACGCTGGCGTTTCGAGCGCAAGGGGGGGGGGGATGTAGCGCTGAGCAGGGCATTGCCCCCACGCTGCACCCGCGGGGATGGCGGCTCAGTTGCGCGCGACAGTGCTAGTTTTTGACCCGCGTCACCTTGAGCACCTGCTTGAGGGTGCGCACCCGGCGCATGATGTTGGCCAGGTGCAGCCGGTGTTTGACGCGGATGGTGAGCATCACCACCGACAGGCGCGGGTCCTTCTCTTCGGTGCTGATGCGGATCACGTTGCCATCCAGGCTGTTCACCTTGGTGGCCAGGCCGGCAATGATGCCGCGCTTGTTCTCCACCTCGACCCGCAGATCGACTTCGAATTCGCCCTGGATGTCCTTGGACCAGCGCAGCGGCACGCACTTTTCCATCTTGCCGCGGATTTCCAGCACGTTGTTGCAGGTGTCGCGGTGCACCACCATGCCGCGACCGCTGCTGATGTGCCCGACCACAGGATCGCCAGGGATCGGGTGGCAACAGCGGGCATAGCTCACCATCAAGCCCTCGGTGCCGCGAATCAGCATCGGCGCCTGGGCGCCGCCGGGGGTCAGCTCGGCCGGTGCGACGCTGGCTTCGGCATCGGGCAGCAACTGACGGGCGCTGACATAGGCCACCCGGTTGCCCAGGCCGATATCTTCCAGCAGATCTTCAAAGCTGGACTGGCCGGTCTGGGCCAGCACCGCTTGAATCTGCGCCTCGCCGATTTCGTCCAGGCCGTGGCCCAGGCTCTTCAGGGCGCGCTCCAGCAGGCGCCGCCCCAGCACCACCGACTCGGACTGACGGCGCTGCTTGAGGAAGTGGCGGATGGTGGTGCGGGCCTTGCCGGTGACGACGAAATTGAGCCAGGCGGGATTGGGCTGGGCGCCGGGCGCCGAGATAATCTCCACCGTCTGGCCGCTCTGCAGCGGCTGTGACAGTGGCGCCAGGCGGCGATTGATGCGGCAACCCACGCAGGTGTTGCCCACATCGGTGTGCACCGCGTAGGCGAAGTCCACCGGGGTGGCGCCGGCGGGCAGCTCCAGAATCTTGCCTTTGGGCGTGAAAACGTAGACCTCATCCGGGAACAGGTCGATCTTGACGTTCTCGATAAACTCCATCGAGTTGCCAGCGCGGCTCTGCAGATCCAACAGGCTCTGCACCCACTGCCGGGCGCGCTGTTGGGTGTGCTCGCTGACTTCACCGTTGGCCTTGTACAGCCAGTGGGCGGCGATGCCGAAGTTGGCCATCTCCTCCATTTCTTCGGTGCGGATCTGCACCTCGATGGGCACGCCGTGCATGCCAAACAGCACCGTGTGCAGCGACTGATAGCCATTCGCCTTGGGAATGGCGATGTAGTCCTTGAACTGGCCCGGCACCGGTTTGTACAGGCTGTGGATCACCCCCAGCACCCGGTAGCAGGTATCCACCGAGTCGACGATGATGCGGAAGGCGAACACATCCATGATCTCGGAGAAGGACTTGCCCTTGCCGCGCATCTTGCGATAGATGCCGTAGAGGTGCTTTTCCCGCCCCAGCACGCGACCGGGAATGTGCTCGTGCCCCAGCCGCAACTCGATCTGGTGGCGGATCTGCTCCACCAGCCGCGAGCGGTTCTGGCGCTGATTGCGCACCGCGGTGGCGATGTGGCTGGAGCGCATCGGATGCATGGCGCGGAAGCCGAGGTCTTCCAGCTCCAGGCGCAGGTTGTTCATGCCCAGCCGCAAGGCAATGGGGGCGTACATCTCCAGGGTTTCCCGGGCGATGCGGCGGCGCTTCTCGGGCGCCAGCACCTCCAGGGTGCGCATGTTGTGCAGCCGGTCGGCCAACTTGACCAGAATCACGCGGATATCCCGCGCCATGGCCATGGCCATCTTCTGGAAGTTTTCCGCCTGGGCTTCAGCCTTGGTGGCGAATTCGATCTGGTCGAATTTGGACACCCCGTCGACGATCTCGGCCACCGCATCGCCAAACTCGGCGCGCAGCGCTTCCTTGCCGATGCCGGTGTCCTCGATCACGTCGTGGAGCAGGGCCGCCATCAGGCTCTGGATGTCCATGTGCATGTCGGCAAGAATGCCAGACACCGCCAGGGGATGGGTGACGTAGGGCTCGCCACTGCGGCGCAGCTGGCCGTCGTGAGCCTGCTCCGCGTAGTAGTAGGCCCGGGCCACCTGGCGCACCTCGTCGGGCGCCAGGTAGGCGGCGAGGCGCTCACAGAGCACCTCAATAGTGGGCTCAGGGGTGGCCGTTCCCCGCACATGGGCGGGAATTCGCTCGGCTGTCACCCCTGTGGCCATATGGGATACCTCAGAACTGGTCGTTCAGGGACTCCGCTTCCAGCGCGCTCAGGTCCACCTCAGGCACCACCACGATATCTTCCTCGTCGAGGATGGCGGCATTGACGAAGCCATCTGCAATCTCGCGCAGCGCCACCACGGTGGGCTTGTCGTTCTCTTCCTTCACGTGGGGCTCGCGGCCACCCGTGGACAGCTGGCGCGCGCGCTTGGTCGCCACCAGCACCAGCTCGAAGCGGTTATCCACCTTGTCCAGGCAATCTTCAACCGTGATGCGGGCCATGTCTATTCCTCAACACCGCGGGCTCGAGGCGAGCCGGCGTTTATAAAATCTGGCTGTGTACTATCTAACTATGGCAGGGCGGCAGCCCCGTCAAGTGGGACTCACCAGTTTAAGGCAAAATTGCTCAGGATTCAGCCCCGGGCGGTAGAAATACCCGGGAGCATGCCATCACCCGCCCACCAGGCAAACAGACCGCACACGCGCAACCCCATCAGGCACTCTGCCGGTCCAGCGCCGACAGGTGGCGCCCCACCGCCAACCAGGCACCCAGCCAGCCCAGCTCGGCGGCCACCAGCACCAGCAGCGTGGCATCACTCCACGGCAGCCCTTGCAACACAAAACTGGAGCCGTAGAGCCCGGCTAGGCGTGCCACCGGCGCCGACAGCCACCAGGCCGCCAGCGCCAGCGCCAGCACCGCCACCACCCCGCCACCCAGGCCAAACCACAGCCCGGTGTAGAGGAAGGGGCGGCGCACGAAGGCATCGGTGCCGCCCACCAGGCGCACCACCAGGATCTCGTCCCGCCGGCTCTCGATGGCCAGGCGCACGGTGTTGCCAATCGCCATCAGCACGCCGACACCGAGCAGTAGCCCGAGCCCCGCCGCCGCGTGGCGGCCGAGGGCGAGCAGTGCCTGCAGGCGCTCCAGCCAGGCCAGATCGAGCTCGGCCTCCTCCACCTGGGGCGCCTTGGCCAGGCGCGCGCGCAGGGCCTCGCCTTTGGCCGGGTCCAGGCCTTCGGCGCGAGGCGTCACCACCAGCACCGCCGGCAGCGGGTTGCGACTGAGGCTGGCCAGCACCTCCTGATAACCCGCCAGCTGACGGAACTCCTCCAGCGCCTGCGCCTTGGAGATGTACACCACCCCTTCCACCTCGGGCAGTTGGCGCCAGCGCGCCGCCAGCTGCTGGGCATCGGCCTCGCTGGCCGAGTCCTTCAAATAGACCGAAAGGGTGGCGCTGCCCTGCCAGGCGTCCGCCAGCCGCTCCACATTCTGGATGCCGACCACCAGTGCGGCGGGCAGGCTGCAGGCAATGCCGATCACCAGCCAGGTCATCACGGTGGCAAAGGGCGCCTGCAGCAACCGGCGCAGGCTGTCGAAGGCCACCGCGCGATGGTGGTGCAGCCAGGCGTGCAGGCGCCCGAGGCGGGCGGGGCGTCGCCGGCCCTGTTGTGGCCGCTTGTGTTTGGTGGCGCGCGCGTTCATAAGCCGGGCTCGAACTCTTCGCTGCCATCCGACACCAGCGCCCCGTGATCCAGGGTGATGATGCGGTGGTGCATGCGGGTGATCAGCCCCAGGTCGTGGCTGGCAATCAACACCGTGGTGCCCACCTGGTTGAAATCCTGAAACAGTTTCATGATGTCGGCGGCCAGGGCGGGGTCCAGATTGCCGGTGGGCTCATCCGCCAGCAGGATGGTGGGCTTGTTCACCACCGCCCGGGCGATGCCCACGCGCTGCTGCTCACCGGTGGAGAGGGCGATGGGATTGGCGCGCTCGCGGTTCAGCAGCCCCACCCGGTCCAGCGCCGCGCGCACCCGGCGCGGAATCTCACCCGGCGGGTGGCCGGAGATCACCAGCGGCAGGGCCACGTTGTCGAATACGCTGCGGTCGAACAGCAACTGGTGATTCTGAAACACCACGCCGATGCGACGCCGCAGGTAGGGGATCTCGGCGGGCTTGAGCTGCCGCGTGCTGTGCCCGCCCACCAGCACCTGACCGTTGGAGGGTTTTTCCAGCGCCAGGATCAGTTTGAGCAGCGTGCTCTTACCCGCACCGGAATGGCCGGTGAGAAACACCATCTCCCCGGCAGCGATCTGCAGGCTCACGTCACGCAGGGCCTCGAAGCCGGAGCTGTAGCGCTTGCTGACGTTATCGAAACGGATCACGGGGAAATGTTGCCGCCAAGGATGTAAGAGGATCTTAACCCTTATCCCCCAGCAGTGGAATCGGGGGCGCCGCCAACCGGCCGCGCCCCGACGCGCCCTCAGGCCGCCGGTGGCGGGGAGGGCTCGCGTTCGAAGATGGCGCGGATGAACTCGTCCGCATCGAAGGGCCGCAGGTCGTCGATGCCCTCGCCCACCCCGATGAAGCGGATCGGCAGGCCCAGCTGCTTGCCGATGGCGAAGGTGACGCCGCCCTTGGCGGTGCCGTCCAGCTTGGTCAACGCGATGCCGGTGACGCCCACCGCCTGCTGGAAGATCTTGGCCTGCTGCAGGGCATTCTGGCCGGTGCCGGCATCCAGCACCAGCAGCACTTCGTGGGGCGCCTCGGGGTCGAGCTTCTTCAGCACCCGCACCACCTTCTTCAGTTCCTCCATCAGGTGGTCCTTGTTGTGCAGGCGGCCGGCGGTGTCGGCAATCAGGATGTCGGCGCCCCGGGCCTGGGCGGCCTGCAGGCCGTCAAACAGCACCGAGGCACTGTCGGCGCCGGTGTGCTGGGCGACCACGGGCACATCGTTGCGCTCACCCCACACCTGTAGTTGCTCCACCGCCGCGGCGCGGAAGGTGTCGCCGGCGGCCAGCATCACGCTCTTGCCCTGCTGCTGGAAGCGCTTGGCCAGCTTGCCGATGGTGGTGGTCTTGCCCACCCCGTTCACCCCCACGGCGAGGATCACGTAGGGCTTCTTGCCCTCTTGCAGCTCCAGCGGTTTGTTGGCGGGCTCCAGCAGGGCGCGCAGTTCTTCCTGCAGCGCCTTGTAGAGCGCGTCGCTGTCGGCCAGCTGCTTGCGGGCCACGCGTTTGGTGAGGTTGGTGATGATCTCGGTGGTGGCGGCGATGCCCACGTCGGCCATCACCAGCTGCGCCTCCAGCTCCTCCATCAGCGCATCGTCGATCTGCTTCTTGCCCAGGAACAGATTGCCTACACCCTCCCCCAGCGCACTGCTGGTGCGGGACAGGCCTTGCTTCAGACGGGTGAACAGGCCGACTTTTTGCTCATCGCTGCTGGCCGGCTCGGCACCATCGCCTTCCTTGCGGAAGCGCGCCAGCAGGCCCTTCTTCTCGACTTCGGCCTCGGCACCTTCGGCGGCAGGTGACTCGGGCTTGTCCTTGTCGCTGCTGAAGATGCGCGAGATCAGGCCTTTTTTCTCTTCGCCTTCGGGCACGGCTTCGCCTGCCGGCGCGGTGGCCGGAGAGTCGACGGCGGGTACGGCAGGAGCAGGAGCGGCCTCGGGCTTGTCCTTGCCGAACAGGCGCGACAGTACGCCGCGATTGGCCTCCTCCACCGGCGCGGCGCTGCTTGCGGCAGCAGGCGTCTGCTGCAGCGGCGCTGGCTGTACTGGCTGTACTGGCTGTACTGGCTGTGGCTGGCCGGTTGCGGCA
>CAZYQX010000035.1:8048-35926 GCA_964649985.1 uncultured Pseudomonadales bacterium
GGTGCGGCAGGTGCGGCAGGTGCGGCAGGTGCGGCAGGTGCGGCAGGTGCGGCAGGTGCGGCAGCAGTGTCCACCGGCACAGCGGCGGGGGCAACGGGCGACGCCGCAAGATCCGGCACAGCGACCACCGGCGGCGGAACGGGCACGGCGGCCGGCTGGTCGGCAGGCGCCAGCTGCACCTCAGGCGCGGCGGCTGGCGGCGGCACCGGCGATGGCTCGCCTACAGGCCCGACCACGATCACGTTGGGCGCAGTCTTCTCCTTGGAAAACATGCGCGAAAACAAGCCCTTCTTTTGGGCCTCGGCCTGCGCGTCAGTCACAGCGGGAGCCGCCGCAGGGGACTGCGGATTGCCGTCTTTGTCTTTGGGACCAAAAAAACTCGCCATAGGGTGTAGGATATGCGGCACAGCAATGAATTTGTGTGCCTATCCTACCACTGGCGCACCCACAATTGACGCCGAGCCCACGAAATTAGCCATGCGCCACCGCTCTCCATCGCCTTCAACGCCCGCCAAACCCACCCAGGGCCCAGGCGAGCTGCGCATCATCGGCGGGCGCTGGCGGGGTCGCAAGCTGCGCTTCCCCTCCGCGCCTGGCCTGCGCCCGACACCAGATCGGGTGCGCGAAACCCTGTTCAACTGGTTGATGATGGAAATCCCCGGCGCCCGCTGCCTGGACCTGTTCGCCGGCAGTGGCGCACTCGGGTTGGAGGCGCTGTCACGGGGCGCCGCCTGCACGGTATTCCTGGAACGGGATCGCGGCGCGGCAGAGGCCATTCGCAGCCACCTGGCGGCATTGGAAGTGGGTTCACCCAGCCGGGTTCAGCAAGCCGATGGCGTGCGCTGGCTGCAGGAGCAAGCCGCAGAACCCTTCAACGTGGTATTTCTGGACCCGCCCTACGACCTGGCCCTGCTGGAACCGGCCTGCGCACTGCTGCAGGCGCGCGGCTGGCTGGCAGCCGATGCCTGGGTGTACGTGGAGCGGCGCAATCAGGGGCCGCGCCCGTCACTCCCCGCCAGCTTCACCCCCCACCGGGTGAAGGAAGCCGGACAGGTGGCCTACGAACTCTATCGAGTCTGCGCCGAAGAGCCCGCCGCCAGCACGCGATAGTCGCCCGGCTGGCCGGCATCTGCCACCTGCGTACCGCCAAGGCGCTGCCCGGCCACGGGTGCGATCGCCACACCGCCAGCCACCATGAACTGGAACGGCACCGAAGCGACCCGCATGCCCTGATTGCGCTGCACCACAAAGTGCAGATGCGGGCCCGTACTGCTGCTACCGCTGTTGCCCGAGGCCGCGATGGGCTGGCCGGTGTTCACCCGATCCCCTGGGCGCACCTTGGCCGAGCCCTGCAGCAGATGCAGGTAGACACTCATGCTGCCATCGTCGTGCAGCAGCCGCACAAAATTGCCGTTTTTGCCGCCACCGTGTTCGCCATTGCGATCCTCGGCCACCACCACCACACCCGCGCGGGCCGCCAGAATGGGAGTGCCAGGTGGCATCGCCACATCCACCGCGTAGCGGCTCAGCACGTCCTGATGGCTGTATTCACCATTGGGCCCCTGACTGATGCGATAGGGGCCACCGGCCCAAGGCAGTGCGTAGCGCTGGTCGCCGCCGTGCATACCCGGGTCAGAGAGGGCATAGCGCAAGCCATGATCAAAATGCCATTCGCCGGGGCCCGCCGCCTGGGCGGTGGCCACCTTCACACTGGTGCGGGCCGGCACCACCTGCCGCACCGTGTCAGCGGGCAAACCGGCCACATTGAGGCGGTCGCGAAAGCTCAGCTCTACCTCCACCGGGGCGGGCAAGTCATTGCGCAGGTAGAGCTCCTGACTATCGCCCACCACTTGTTTCACCAGCCGCACCTGATCATCGAGTTTTTCCTCGAAGGCATCCTGATAGAACATCACCTGGGCGCCGGCGGTGGGCTGGTCGGTAAAGCTGACCACGCCATTGGCATCGCGGTATTTGTATACCGTGATGGCAAAGGCCTGGGAGGCCAGCAGGCAACTCAGTGTGAGGGCGGTGCGAAGTATCACCGGTGAGCACTCGTCAATGGTGGCGTCAAATAGCTCACTCCAGCGTAGACGCTGCATCGCTCATCGCCCAGCAAGTGCATGCAAAACCTTGCAGAAGCGCACGTTTTCATCACGCCACCCGCCGCATCACACGTTCGGCGAAGCGCTCCAGCAGGCGCTTTTTGTCGTCCAGGGATGAGCTGGGCCCCAAGCTGAAGGTGACCGGGTAACTGACCCCCGCCGTCATGCCCCGCGCCTGCAGCGCTTCATACACCCCCACGTCAGGTTCAGGAAACAACGGCAGAATGACCTCGAAGGGCTGCTGGCAGCGGCCGGCTTCGATGCGCAAGCCCTGCAGCCGCGACAGCAGGGCCGAGGCTTCATCTGCAGAGCAGCCCACGCCCAGCCAGCCATCCCCGTGCCCGGCCGCCCGCTGCAGGGCCGCCTGGCTGGTGCCACCGATCCAGATCGGAATATCGCTGATGGGACGAGGATTGAGCACCATCTCGGGAATATCAAAAAACGCGCCACGATGGCTGACACTCGGCTCCCGCCACAAGCGGCGCAGCAGGCCGATACTCTCGTCGGCAATCCGCCCACGGCGACTGAAATCCACACCCAGTGCGTCAAACTCCTCCTTCATCCAGCCTACACCGATGCAAAGTCTGAAGCGCCCGCCACTCAGCCGATCGAGTGTGGCGCTGGCCCGGGCTACCTCCACCGGGTGGCGCAGCGGAAGCACGTAGACGGCGGTGGAAAGCTTGAGGCGGGTGGTGGCCGCCGCCATGGCGGTGAGCGCCACCCAGACATCGGGGTACGGCTCATCGCCCACCATGGGCGCCTTGCCATCTGCCGCATAGGGGTAAGGCGTGTCGATAGAGAGGGGTAACAGGGCGTGGTCAGGTAACATCACGCCCTCGAAACCAAGCTCCTCAGCAAAGCGGGCGAAGGCGGGCAGCTGCTCGACTTCCACCCAGTGGGCCATCTGCCAGAACTTCACGAGACCACCTCCCTCGCGCGCCGACCAAAGCCGACACGACACAGATCTCTGATTTATTATTCTCTTTGTTTGATTAAAGGTGGCAAAAGGCCCGCCAGCAAGCCCCGCCGGTGGGAAAAACCTTGCGGATTGTTTACCATGCGCGCCATCGAGCCCCCTCCGCTGGAGCCCACATGCCTACTGCCGTCTATCCGGGAACCTTCGACCCCATCACCAACGGCCACATCGACCTGGTGGAGCGCGCCTCCAAACTGTTCGACCACGTCATCATCGCCGTGGCCAGCAATCAGAAGAAGGGCCCGCTGTTCTCGCTGGAAGAGCGGGTAGACATGTGCCGGCAGATCTTCGCCGCCTACCCCAACGTGGAAGTGCGCGGTTTCAACATCCTGCTCACCAAATACCTGAAGCAGGTGGGCGCCCATGTAGTGCTGCGCGGCCTGCGGGCGGTATCGGACTTCGAATACGAGTTCCAGCTGGCCAACATGAACCGCGCCCTGGACCCGGAATTCGAGACGGTATTCCTGACCCCGGCGGATCACCTGTCCTATATCTCATCCAGCCTGGTGCGCGAGATCGCCTCCCTGGGTGGCGACGCCTCCCGCTTCGTTCACCCGCTGGTGGCCTCGGCGCTGGAACAGCGCTTCGGCGCGCCCACCTGAGGTAACCGCCATGGCATTGAAAATCACCGACGAGTGCATCAACTGCGACGTGTGCGAGCCCGAGTGCCCCAACGACGCCATCTATCAGGGCGACGAGATCTACGTCATCGAGCCCGGCAAGTGCACCGAGTGCGTGGGGCACTTCGACACCCCGCAATGCATTCAGGTCTGCCCGGTGGAGTGCATCATCGTCAACCCCGAGTTCATGGAGACCGAGGAAGAACTCGAAGCCAAGTACCACCGGCTGACCGGCGAATAACCGCATGGGCCGCACCGCTCGCTGGCTGTTGGCCCTACTGATCCTGAGCAACGCCCAGAGCGCCGCTGCCGAACTCCCCCCCGAGCTGGCCAGCGGCCTGGGCGACACCAGCGTTGCGCACAGCCCGCGCCAGATGGTGGTCACCGCCAACCCCCACGCCACCCGCGCCGCGTTGGCGCTACTTCGCCAGGGTGGCAGCGCGGTGGACGCCGCCATCGCCGCCCAGCTGGTGCTCGGCCTGGTGGAGCCACAGTCATCCGGCATCGGTGGCGGACTGTTCCTGCTGCACTGGGATCAGCGCCACCAGCGGCTCAGCAGCATCGACGGCCGGGAAACGGCCCCCGCCGCCACACCCGCCTCCCCCTTTCTGGACACCCATGGCAAACCCGAGCCCTTCTGGCAGGCCGCCATCGGTGGTGCCAGCGTGGGTGTCCCCGGCGCACTGGCGGCCCTGGAACTGGCTCACCGGCAGTACGGCCGGCGGCCCTGGGCCGAGCTGTTCGCCCCCGCCATTGCACTGGCCGAACAGGGTTTCGCCGTATCACCGCGCCTGCACCACCTGCTGAGCAGCACCCCGCACATCACCCGCCACCCCAGCCTGCGGGCGGCGTATCTCGGCCCCGATGGCCAGGCGCCGGCGGTGGGCAGCCGCCTGCAGAACCCCGCCTACGCCCGCACCCTGCGCACCCTGGCGCGGGAGGGCAGCCAGGCCTTTTACCACGGCCCCCTGGCCCAGCGCATGGTGGACGCGGTGCGGCACGACCCGATCCGCCCCGGCCAGCTCAGCCTGGCGGATCTCGCCGGCTACCGCGCCATCGAGCGAGCCCCGGTTTGCGCACCACACCGCCAGTTCAAGGTGTGCAGCGCTCCACCTCCCGCAGGCGGCGTGACCATGCTGGAGCTGCTCGGGCTGCTGGAGCGCGCCGGCTACCCGGGGCCGTTCCCCCTGGCGGCCGAATCCATTCACTTGTTCAGCGAGGCCTCGCGCCTAGCCTATGCCGACCGCGAGGCCTATCTGGCAGACCCGGACTTCGCGGCGGTACCCAGTGCCGCCCTATTGGCACCAGCCTACCTGGACCAGCGCGCTCGCCTCATCAACCGCACACGTAGCTCAGGCACCGCCACGCCAGGGCTGGCATTGGCGACGGCCAAGGGCCACACGCCGGAACTCCCCGCCACCACCCATCTCAACATTGCCGATGCCGCCGGCAATGTGGTGAGCATGACCAGCAGCATCGAGGCCGCCTTTGGCTCCCGCATCGTGGTGGAGGGCTTCATCCTGAACAATCAACTGACCGATTTTGCCTTCAGCCCTGTCAACGACGACGGCCAACGCGTGGCCAACGCCCCCGCGCCAGGCAAACGGCCACGCAGTGCCATGTCCCCCACCATCGCCTTTGATCACCAGGGCAAACCGGTGCTGGCCCTGGGCAGCCCGGGCGGAGCCCGCATCATCGCCTACGTGGCGCGCGGCGTGGCCCACACCCTGACCGGCATGCCACTGCAGGCCGCCATTCAGGCGCCACACGCCACCGACCTGGGCAAGGGGCTGGAACTTGAAACAGGGCGTTTTTCGCCCGCGCTAAACCTGTCGCTGCAGCAGCGCGGTCACCGCCTGCGAGAAATGGAGCAAACCAGCGGGCTGCAAGGCATCCACTGGCGGGCGGGCATTATGGAAGGCGTAGCCGATCCGCGCCGCGAGGGGCAGGCGTCAGGCAACTGAAACAGAGTAGAAATAGCGGAAACAAATGCGCCCACCCCGAAGGATGGGCACAGCAAGCAGGCGCGCACCACCTGAGCGGGCGCGCACGCCAGGCGAAAAGCGCTTGACCTTACTTGCGCACGGGCTCGGAAGGCGCCATGGCACTCGCCGGCGCGGCCGGAGCAGGCTTGGGCTCAACTTTCATGCCCTGCTCGGGGCTCCAGCGCTTGGGCTTGGAGCAACCCAGGCAGCGCACGAAGGTGGTCTCGAAAGGCCCTTGCACCAGTACCTCAGCCGCCTGATCGGCATTGCCGCCCGCCGCACTGAAGGGCAGGCTGACCAAAAACAGTGCGGTACCCACCACGGTGGTCACCAGCATCGCCGGGCGAACAAACAGCATATCGCCCCCCATGGCCAGGAAAGAGGGCTTCTCTTCCACGGTCTGCGCAAACGCCACCTGCTGCATGCTGATGGTCAGGCCCAGGCAGAGCGCCATCAGGCTGCGCTGGATGTTGCCACTAGAAAGCTTCATATCGATCTCCATCGCGAATTCACCGGACCCTCTCCAGAATCTGCAACCGGGCCACCGGAATCCAATAATAGCCACAAATTAGCGATATTTCCTCAACTGAATTGGCAATTTGCGCAGCCTGCCCCCTCAGAGATGCAGGAAACTTGATCCGCCGCATCAGAAGAAGCCCAGGGCGTTCTTGCTGTAGGAGATCAGCACATTCTTGGTGTTGCGGTAGTGATCCAGCACCATGGCGTGCGTCTCGCGGCCGATGCCGGACTGCTTGTAGCCGCCAAAGGAGGCGTGCGCCGGGTAGAGGTGATAGCAGTTCACCCACACCCGCCCCGCCTGAATGGCACTGGCCAGTTGGTGGGCCTGGTGGAGGTCGCGGGTCCACACCGCTGCACCGAGACCGTAGACGGTGTCGTTGGCGAGCTGGATCGCCTCCTCCGGCGTATCAAAGGTGGTGACCGACGCCACCGGCCCGAAGATCTCCTCCTGAAACACCCGCATCTGGTTGTGGCCCTTGAGCACGGTGGGCTCGATATAAAAACCGCCCTCCAGCCCGGCCACCGTGCGGCTGTTGCCACCGGCCAGCACCTCGGCCCCCTCCCGGCGCCCCACCTCGACGTAGGACATGATCTTGTCGAACTGCTCCCGGGAGGCCTGGGCGCCCAGCATGGTATCGGTGTCGAGCGGATGCCCCACCACAATCGCCGCCACCCGCTCCAGCACCCGCGCCATGAAGCGTTCATAGATGGAGGACTGCACCAGCGCCCGGGAGGGACAGGTACAGACTTCGCCCTGGTTGAGGGCAAACATCACGAAGCCCTCCACCGCCTTGTCGAACAGTGCATCGTCCTCCACCACGCTGGCCAGGAAGATGTTGGGGGACTTGCCGCCCAGCTCCAGCGTTACCCGGGTCACGTTCTGGGCTGCGTACTGCATGATCAGCTTGCCGGTGCTGGTCTCGCCGGTGAAGGCCACCTTGGCCACGCGTGGGGAGGAGGCCAACGGCTGTCCAGCCTCCAGCCCAAAGCCATTGACCACGTTAAGCACGCCTGGCGGCAACAGGTCCTGAATCAGCTCCATCAATACCAGGATCGACACCGGCGTCTGCTCCGCCGGCTTCAACACCACGCAGTTGCCCGCCGCCAGCGCCGGCGCCAGTTTCCAGGCCGCCATCAGCAGTGGGAAATTCCAGGGGATGATCTGCGCCACCACGCCCAGCGGCTCGTGCACCTCCATGGAGACGGTGGAGGCGTCCAGATGCGCCACCGAGCCGGCATCGGCGCGGATCACACCGGCGAAGTAGCGGAAGTGGTCGATGGCCAGGGGCAGGTCTGCCGCCAGGGTTTCGCGCACCGGCTTGCCGTTGTCCCAGGTCTCCACCCGGGCCAGCAGTTCGAGGTGTTCCTCCATGCGGTCGGCGATGCGGTTCAACAGGCGGCTGCGTTCGGCCGGCGCGGTCTGCCCCCAAGCCGGGGCAGCGGCGTGGGCCGCATCCAGGGCCAATTCGATGTCCTGGGCGTCCGAGCGCGCCACCCGGGTGAACACCGCACCGTCCACCGGCGAGAGGTTGTCGAAGTAGCGCCCCGCCACCGGTGCCCGCCACTGGCCGCCGATGAAGTTCTCGTACTGGGGCTTGAAGCTGGGCTGTTCCAGGCGCATGGGTGTCATCCTTTGAGCGAGTATTAGATGCCGGGCATCCTCCTTCAGCGCCGCGCCACTGTCAATCTGTCGTTAGAGCCTATTCAGAATCTCGATCAAGGGATGCAGCGCAAGGCGAAATGGTCCGAACAAGCGGAGCATACTGGGCGTATGTGAGCATTGTGAGGCCCATTTATGCCTTCGCTGCGCTCAGCGCCCCTGCGGGCCGTGGTCTTCGACTCAACGCGGCGATGCGCCCTTCAGCGAGACTCTGAATAGGCTCTTAGAGGCGCTAGCGCTGGCACACCGGACAATAGGTGGTGCCCCGCTGTCCCACCCGCAGCCCCTCAAGTTCAGCCCCGCACACCCGGCAGGGCTCCCCGGCCCGGCCGTACACGTTCAGGGTCTGCTGAAAGTAACCCGGCTTGCCCTCGCTGTTGACGAAGTCCCGCAGGGTGGTGCCGCCCATCTCGATGGCCCGGGCCAGCACTTCCTTCACATGCGCGGCCAACTCGCCGTAGGCCTTGCGGCTGATCTTGCCGGCGGGGCGGGTGGGGCGTATGCCGCTGAGAAACAGCGACTCCTGGGCGTAGATATTGCCCACCCCCACCACGATGTGGTTATCCATCAGGAAGTTCTTCACCGGCCCGCGGCGCCCACGCGAGCGCTGGTAGAGGTAGTCACCGCTGAAGCCCTCCCCCAGCGGCTCCGGCCCCAGCGCATCCAGCAGGGCGTGGCCGCCCTCCCCGGCCGGCAGCCACAGGGCGCAGCCAAAGCGGCGAGGGTCGTTGAAGCGCACGATCCAGCCGCTGGCGAGGGCGATGTCCAGGTGGTCGTGCTTGCCCACCGGCTGATCCGCCTGTACCACCCGTAGGCTGCCACTCATGCCCAGATGCATCAACAGGCTGCCACGGGCGGTGTGAAACAGCAGGTACTTGGCCCGCCGCTCCAGGCGCTCCACTCGCTGCCCCTGCAGTAACTCTGGCAGCTCCGCCGGCACCGGCCAGCGCAGGCGGCCGTCGCGCACCACCACGCGCGCCACCGTTTGCCCGGTCACATGGGGCGCCAGGCCCCGGCGGGTGGTCTCGACTTCGGGTAATTCCGGCATGGCGCCCTCCACGGCAACAACTCGCCATAGTTTTACCGCATCACTGCCCCGCAGGCGCGATAAAATGCACTTTTTGGCACAGAGATCCCCCCATGCTCCTGGGCGTAGACACTGGCGGCACCTTCACCGACTTTGCCCTGTTGGACGGCGGCGCGCTGCGCATCCACAAGGTGCTCTCCACCCCCGCCGCCCCCGAGCAGGCCATCCTGCAGGGCATCCGGGAACTGGGGCTGGAGGCCGCCGCGGCCAGCGGCCGGCTCACCGTGATCCACGGCACCACCGTGGCCACCAACGCCGCCCTGGAGCGCAAGGGCGTGCGCACCGCCTTCATCACCAACCGGGGCTTTGCCGATCTGCTCAGCATCGGCCGCCAGGCCCGGCGGGAGCTGTACAACCTGCAGCCCCTTCCCGAGCCACCGCCGGTGCCCGCCGAGCTGTGCCTGGAAACCGGCGGCCGGGTCAGCGCCCAGAGCGACACCTTGGAGCCCCTCAGCGAGCAGGATCTGGCCGATCTGCGCGCCGCCCTCGCGCAGCTGGCCCCCCAGGCCGTGGCCATCAATCTGCTGTTTTCATTTCTGGACGACCAGCACGAGCGCCGCATCGCCGAGGCCATGCCCGAGGGCATGTTTGTCTCGCGCTCCTCCGAAGTGCTGCCGGAAAGCGGCGAGTACGAGCGCGGCATGGCCACCTGGCTGAATGCCTATCTCGGCCCCCTGGTGCAACACTACCTGCAGCGGCTGGAGCGCGCCCTCGGCCCCAGCCCGCTGGCGGTGATGCAGTCTTCCGGCGAGACCATGGCGGCGAATCAGGCCGGCCGCCACGCGGTGCGCCTGCTGCTGTCGGGCCCCGCCGGCGGCCTCAACGGCGCCCGCACCATGGCCGCCCAGAGCGGCGAACAGCGCCTGCTCAGCTTCGACATGGGCGGCACCAGCACCGATGTGGCGATGATCGACGGCGACCTGAAGCTCACCCGCGAGGGCCGCATCGGCCCCTGGCCGGCGGCGGTGCCGATGGTGGACATGCACACCATCGGTGCCGGCGGCGGCTCCATCGCCTGGCTGGACGCCGGCGGCATGCTGCAAGTCGGACCGGAATCCGCCGGCGCCCACCCCGGCCCGGCCTGCTACGGCCAGGGCGGCCAGCACCCCACCGTCACCGACGCCAACCTGGTGTTGGGCCGCCTGCAGGCCAAGGCCTTCCTCGGTGGGCGCATGCAATTGAGCGTAGACGCCGCCCGCAACGCCATCGCCCCCTTGGCCAGCGCGCTGGGGATGAGCATCGAAGACACCGCCCTGGGCATCGTGCGCATCGCTGACGAACACATGAGCCAGGCGCTGCGGGTGATCTCGGTGCAGCGCGGCCACGATCCAAGGGATTTCTGCCTGCTCAGCTTCGGCGGCGCCGGTGGCCTGCACGTGTGCGCCCTGGCCGAAAGCCTGGGCATGCGCCGCGCCCTGGTGCCGCGCCACGGCGGCGTGCTCTCAGCATTCGGTATGCTGGCGGCCCCGCGCGGGCGACAACTGAGCAGAGCCTGGCGGCAAGCCCTGACGGACTGTGACGCCCGCCAGCTGGACACCGAATACGCACAGCTAGCGCGGCAAGCCCGCGAAGCGCTGGCACAGGAGGGCGTAGCCGCCGACCAGATCAACTACCAGCGCAGCGCCGAACTGCGCTACAGCGGCCAGAGTTTTTGCCTGAACCTGCCCTGGCAGCCACTCCATGCGCTGACGGAGGCCTTCCACCGTGCCCACGCCGCCCGCTATGGCCACGCTCTGGTCGCCCCCGTGGAGCTGGTCAGTCTGCGCCTGGCCGCCCAGGCACCGGCACCGCTCCCCGGGCTGGCCGCCGCCGTGCAGGTAAACACCCCACCACAGTCAGCGCGCCTGTTTGGCCTAAGCGGCGAGGTCGCCGTGTGGCAGCGAGACAGCCTGCCAACCGCCACAGCGCTGCCTGGCCCCCTGCTGGTGATGGAAGAGACCGCCACTACCTTTGTGGCACCGGGCTGGCTGGTGTGTCGCGATCGCCACGATAACCTGCAGCTGGAAGCGGCAGCGAGCCGCGCTGGTCACAGCTAACACCGCCCGCAAAAAAAACGGCGCGGAATCGCTCCCGCGCCGTATCAGTTCTCGCACCCGCTCAGGCCAACAGTGGCTCCGACGAGGCCACCACAGGCTCAGCCTGCGGCGTCGCTGCGCTCACCTGGCCCGCCATGGCCCCCAATAGCCGGTCGGCAAAATCCAGCAGCCCCTTCGGCAGCTGATCCGCCAGGGCGGCCTGGGCCGCCAGCAACTCCCGCAACAGGGAGGCCGGCTGATCCACCACCTCCGCCGCCACCGGCATCAGGCCGCTCAATGCCCCGGCAAAGGCCGATTGCGCCTCGGCAGAGCGCCCGCCCAGCGCCGGCATAGGCTCAGCCAACGGCATAGCCTGCACGCGCTGGTAAGCCGACACCTGCCGGCTCATGCGCAGCGACATACTGCTCAACTCGCTGCTGTCGAAATTGAGCCCCTGGGCCTGCTCGAAGGCCGCGTCCAGATCGCCGCCAAAGAAGCGATCCGCCACCCCGGACACCCCCTGCAACAGATCATTCAGCGCCTTCATTTCCCCCTCATCCAGCTCGCCATCCACCTCGATGCTGAGCGCGGCAGACGAGCGCGAGGAGTAGGCCGCCGCAAAACCGTTTTCCCCCACCCGCAAGGCGCCACTCTGGCGCTGCTCGGTGCCGATGCGCAGCCGGACGGTATCGCCATCGGCTGTTTTCACTTCCAGTGCCACCCGCTGCTTGCTGGCAAAAGCTGCCCGGTAATCGCCCACCCGCTCCACCAGCGCCTGCTGGGGGGCGACCTCCACCGGCGCGTTCGCCTGCTCAGCCGGCGCCAGCCCGTACTGTTTAGCCAGCTCGTCCAGGCCCTTTTCCATCCGCAGCATGGCATCGGCAATGCCGCCGCCCAACTCGTCGTTGTAGAGCCCACCGTCCTTCAGATAGTCCACCGCCTGGCTAACCCCCTGCCGCGCGCCGTCCCGGGCCTGCTGCAGCAGGCCGGCCAGTTCCTCCTGGCTGGCCCCCTCGGCCACTGCCTGCTCCAGGCGCTTGCCGACAAACGCCAGCACCGGCTTGGCCGCCGCCTCGGCATCGAAGCCCGTCTTCACGGCCGCCACCGGCCCCACATCTGACACGGGCTTGCCCCCCACCGGCGAGCGAGTTGACTGCACGGCGGGCGAAAGGGCCTGGTGACTGGCCCGGAAAGGCGCACTGCCCAAACTGGAGGCGTGAACATGCATGGCGACTACCCTCTGCAGCGGTGCCTCGCGGATGGGGCACAACGCATCATTCTGTTAGCGAGGGTAGCGGCCAGCGGGGTGAGTTCTTTAAGAGGATTGGGATATAAGAGCCCCGAAAAAGATCACAAAACCCTAAACCGTCAAATGCCGGGCACAAAAAAACCGGCCGAAGCCGGTTTTTCTAAGCAAGCAAGATCACTTGATCTTGGCTTCCTTGTAAGGCACGTGCTTGCGCACGACGGGGTCGTACTTGCTGAACTCGAGCTTCTCAGGCGTGGTGCGCTTGTTCTTGCTCGTAGTGTAGAAGTGACCGGTGCCAGCAGTGCTGACCAGTTTGATTTTTTCGCGTACGGCCTTGGCCATGATTCAGCTCCTCAGACTTTTTCGCCGCGGGCGCGCAGATCGGCCAGCACGGAATCGATGCCTTTCTTGTCGATGATGCGCATACCCTTGGTGGAGATACGCAGGCGCACAAAGCGCTTCTCGCTCTCAACCCAGAAACGGTGGGTTTGCAGATTCGGTTCGAAGCGGCGCTTGGTTTTGTTGTTGGCGTGCGAAACGTTGTTGCCAATCAGCGGGCGCTTGCCGGTTACCTGACAGACTCGGGACATGGTTGCCTTCCTCGCCTCATGGGGCGTCAAACTTTCTAAACCTGCGGGCAAAGCAACTGTGCACAAACTGGCCAGACAGAGCCCGGAAAAGGGCCGCATTTATACCAGACGACCCACGACAACGCAAGCACAACTGCACAAAGAGTATCCCAAGCGGCAAAAATGACGCCCACGAAACCTCAACACTGCTGCCGATACCCCTCAACCCTAGCGTATAATTGCCGTTTTTCCATCCCCGGGAATTCACCATGTCCGAGCGCAAGGCCTCCGTCTCGCGGAACACCCTGGAAACCCAGATCACCGTTGAACTGAACCTGGATGGCAGCGGCAAGTCCGAATTCGCCACCGGCGTGCCCTTCCTGGACCACATGCTGGACCAGATCGCCCGCCACGGCCTGATGGACCTCACCGTGAAAGCGGTGGGCGACCTGCACATCGACGCCCACCACACGGTGGAAGACATCGGCATCACCCTGGGCCAGGCCTTCAAACAGGCGGTGGGCGACAAGAAAGGCATCGTGCGCTACGGCCACAGCTATGTGCCTCTGGACGAAGCGCTGTCGCGGGTGGTGATCGACCTCTCCGGCCGCCCCGGCCTGGTGTTCGAGGTGCCCTTCACCCGCGCCAGCATCGGCAGCTTCGACGTCGACCTGTTCCACGAATTCTTCCAGGGCTTCGTCAACCACGCCCTGGTGAGCCTGCACATCGACAACCTGCGCGGCAAAAACGCCCACCACCAGGCCGAGACGGTGTTCAAGGCCTTCGGCCGCGCCCTGCGCATGGCGGTGGAATTCGACCCCCGCGCCGCCGGCACCATGCCGTCCACCAAGGGTTGCCTGTAATGAGCAAGCAGCGCGTCGCCGTCATCGACTACGGCATGGGCAACCTGTTCTCGGTGGCCAGCGCCCTGCGCGCGGTGGGCCCCGAGGCCGAGATCCTCATCACCGGCAAGCCGGAGGAGATCCGCGCCGCCGACCGGGTGATCTTCCCCGGCGTGGGCGCCATCCGCGACTGCATGGGCGAGATCCTGCGCCTGGGCCTGGACCAGGCCGTCAACGAAGCCGTGCAGAGCAAGCCGGTGCTGGGCATCTGCGTCGGCATGCAGGCCCTCAACCTGCACTCGGAAGAAAACCACGGCGTGGACTGCCTAGGCCTGCTGCCCGGCCAGGTGCGCTTCTTCGGTGAGCCACTGGTGGACGCCAGCGGCGAAAAGCTGAAGGTGCCGCACATGGGCTGGAACCAGGTGCACCAGGCCGTCGCCCACCCCCTGTGGGCCAACATCCCGCAGGATGCCCGCTTTTACTTCGTACACAGCTACTATGTGGACATGCCCGAGCGCGGCCTGATCACCGGCGAGACCGAATACGGCCTGCGCTTCGCCTCGGCGCTGGGCCGGGGCAACCTGTTCGCCGTGCAGTTCCACCCGGAGAAGAGCCACACCGCCGGGCTGCAACTGCTGCAAAACTTCCTGGGCTGGGACGGCTGCGCCTAAGCCCTCTATATAGAAACGATTCTCAGAGACCGAGCATGCTGATCATCCCCGCTATCGACCTCAAGGACGGCAAGTGCGTACGCCTGCGCCAGGGCCGCATGGAAGACTCCACCGTATTCGGTGACGACCCCGTCTCCATGGCCGCCCGCTGGGTAGAGGCCGGCTGCCGCCGCCTGCACCTGGTCGACCTGAACGGCGCCTTCGAAGGCAAGCCGGTGAACGGCGACGTGGTCAACGCCATCTGCCGCCAATACCCCAAACTGCCGGTGCAGATCGGCGGCGGCATCCGCAGCGGCGAGATCATCGAGCAATACCTGCAGGCCGGCGTCGAGTACGTCATCATCGGCACCAAGGCGGTGAAAGAGCCCGACTTCGTCGATGAGGTCTGCCGCCAGTTCCCCGGCCACATCATCGTCGGCATCGACGCCAAAGACGGCAAGGTCGCCACCGATGGCTGGGCCGAGGTCAGCAGCGTGGAGGCCACCGATCTGGCCAAGCGCTTCGCCCAGGCCGGCGTCTCCTCCATCGTCTACACCGACATCGCCCGCGACGGCATGATGCAGGGCGTCAACGTGGAAGCCACCCTGGCCATGGCCAAGGCCAGCCCGATCCCGGTGATCGCCTCCGGCGGCATCACCAACATGGACGACATCCGCGCCCTCAAGGCGGTGGCCAGCCAGGGCATCCTCGGCGCCATCACCGGCCGCGCCATCTACGAAGGCACCCTGGACGTCGCCGAGGCCCAGCGCCTCTGCGACGCCTGATCACGCGCACGGTATCCTGATATGTCACTCGCCAAACGCATCATCCCCTGCCTGGACGTCGACAAGGGCCGCGTGGTCAAGGGCGTGCAGTTCGTCGACATCCGCGATGCCGGCGACCCGGTGGAGATCGCCAAGCGCTACAACGAACAGGGCGCCGACGAGATCACCTTCCTCGACATCACCGCCAGCCACGAAGGCCGCGATACCACCGTGCACACGGTGGAGCGCATGGCCTCCGAGGTGTTCATCCCACTCACCGTGGGCGGCGGTATCCGCACCGTGGACGACATCCGCCGCATGCTCAACGCCGGCGCCGACAAGGTAGGCATCAACACCGCCGCCATCTTCAACCCGGATTTCGTCAAGGAAGCCGCCGACAAGTTCGGCTCCCAGTGCATCGTGGTGGCCATCGACTGCAAGCGGGTGAGCGACGACGGCGAGCCCGGCCGCTGGGAGATCTTCACCCACGGCGGCCGCAAGCCCACCGGCATCGACGCGGTGGAGTGGGCAGTGCGCATGACCCACTACGGCGCCGGCGAGATCCTGCTCACCAGCATGGACCGCGACGGCATGAAGAACGGTTTCGACCTGGGCGTGACCCGCGCCATCTCCGACGCGGTGGCCGTGCCGGTGATCGCCTCCGGCGGCGTGGGCAACCTGGATCACCTGGTGGACGGCATCAAGATCGGCCATGCCGACGCCGTGCTGGCCGCCAGCATCTTCCACTTCGGCGAATACACCGTGCCCCAGGCCAAGGCCTACATGGCTCAGCACGGCATCGAGATGCGCCTGTAACCGGCAAACTGCACGCCCCACTCTTCGACCTCGACGACAGCGCAGCGAAAGGAGGGAGGCGAAGGTATCAGCGCCACTGGCGACATGGACCCATGGGGTTTGCCAGGGCATCGAAGGCGACCGGCACGCCCCTCTCGCTAACGCGAAGCGGGGCAATTACAGCCAAAGACAGCACCCAGCGGCAAAGGGGTAAGCGCAGCAACCACACTTGGCGCTTTTGGGCGCCCCCATCGCCAATCGCGGCGCTATGCGACGCGTTCAGCAGCGACGCGGCCAGCACACCCTGTAACAGGGGCTGGCCACGCCACAGCTCAGCCTTGGGGCGCCGGCTCCACCGGCGGCAAACGCAGCTTGGGCCCGACCACGTTGAGGCCCTTCAGCAAGGTCAGCGCCTCGTAGAGCTGGTTGTCCTGCATATGCAGCTCAGACTGCCCACTGCCCGCAGACTTGCGCGCTTCACTGCCCTTGTCGCCGCCACCGTTGCCATTCTTCAAGTGGCCAGACAGATCAGCCTCCGCCACGCCAAGCTCGCCCCCTTGCAATGCCGTCACCTGCACGCGCTGTACCTCCACGTCGGGGACGATGCCCTGAGCCTGAATGGAGCGACCGGCCGGGGTATAGTAGAGCGCCGTGGTCAACTTGATCGCACGATCCTCTGACAGCGGCAACACCGACTGGACCGATCCCTTGCCGAAGCTGTTGGTGCCCATCACCACCGCCCGCCGGTGATCCTGCAGCGCGCCGGCGACGATCTCGGAAGCGGAAGCCGAACCGCCATTGATCAGCACCACCATGGTGGCGCCACCGCTGAGATCACCCGGCGTGGCCGAAAAACGCGACTCCGCATGAGGAATGCGCCCTTTGGTGTACACCACCAGGCCCTGCTCCAGAAAGGCGTCGCCCACTTCCACCGCCGCCTGCAACACCCCACCTGGATTGTTGCGAAGATCCAGCACCACCCCCTTGAGGGCCGCATCATGGGTCAGCTTCTGCAGCGCCTTGCGCACATCCTCACCGGTATTGCCCTGGAACTGGGCAATCCGGAGATAGCCGTAACCCGGTTCCAGCAGGCGTGACTTCACGCTCTGCACCTTGACGATATCGCGCACCAGCTCCACTTCGAAGGGTTGCGACTTGCCTTCCCGGGCGATGGTCAGGCGGATCTTCGAGCCCTTGGCACCGCGCATCATGTTGACGGCTTCTGTCAGCGCCATGCCCTTGACTGGCTTATCGTCCAGCTTGACGATCACGTCGCCCGCCTCGATGCCAGCGCGTTGCGCGGGACTATCATCAATCGGCGCCACCACCTTCACAAAGCCATTCTCGAGCCCGACCTCCAAACCAAGCCCACCAAATTCGCCACTGGTGTTGGCTTTGAGGTCGCCAAAGGATTCAGCGTCCAAGTATGTGGAATGAGGGTCCAGCCCGCTCAGCATGCCCTTGATGGCATTCACGAACAGGGTGCGATCATCAATCGGCTCCACATAGGATTCACGGATATGATGAAACACCTCGGTGAAGGTGCGCAGGTCATCCAGCGGCAGGCGCGCCTCAGGCTGCGTCACCGTCTCTGACTCCTGCGCCAGGGCGGTCAGGCTCAGCAAGGCCATACCCAGCAAGCAAGGCCGAAAAACCCTTTTCATGTAAGCTCCAGAACACCGCAATAAGTGCAAATACACCAGCATAAAACCGTTATTCAACGCCGCCCCACACACCACGCCTGTGGATCCTGTGGCTCACCGTTGTAGCGAATCTCAAAATACAGCCCCGCCCCCGCCGGCCCGGCCCCTACTGCAGCCACGACATCACCCGCATTCACGCTGTCCCCCACCTTGCGGGCCAGGCTCTGATTGTGGGCGTAGAGCGTCATGTAACCGCCGCCGTGATCCAGCACCAGCAGCAGCCCGGCACCACGGAAGGCATCGGCAAACACCACTGAACCCGCGTGCACCGCGCGCACCGGCGCGCCCTCGGCCGCACGCACCGTCACCCCCTGCCAGCGCATCGCACCGCCGGCACGGGCATCGCCAAAATAATTGGCCAGCGACCCCGCCACCGGCCAGGGCAAGCGCCCGCGCGCGGCGGCAAAGGATTTGCCGGTCGCCACGCCGCTGAAATCACTGGCCACCGGCTGATTGCGCTTGCGCTCTTCCGCCGCCGGCAACTTGCCCTCACGCGCAGCGGCCTCAGCCGCCTTGCGCTCAGCCTCCTCGCGCGCCCGGGCCTCCCGGGCAGCGCGCTCGGCCGCCAGGCGCTGCCGCTCGGCAATGGCGGCCAGCAACTTCTCCAGCTGCGCCTGATCCGCCTTCAGCTTCTGCAGCTCTTCGTCTTTCAACTTGATGCGCTGATCCAGCTCCGCCAGCGCCTGTTGACGCTCCGCCTGTTTCTGCACCAACGCGGCACCCCGCTGTTGCAGCTGCCGCTCACTGTCTTCCAGGGCGGCGGCCTCCTGGCGAATGGCTGGCTCCACCCGGGCCAGCTCATCCAGCGTCTGACGGTAACCCGCCAACACCGACAGCCGCTCCCGGTTCAAACGCTCCAGATAGTGCGCGGCCCGACTGATGCGCGCCGGCTCCTCCTGCCGCATCAGCAGGCGCACATCCGGTTGCCGCCCCAGCTGGTAGGCCAGCCGCAACTGCTCGGCAATGCCCGCCTCCTGCAGCTGGCGCGCCGCCGCCAGCGCGTCCCGCTGGCGCTGCAGGGCCGCCAACTGCTGGCGCTGCTGCACGATGCGCTCGCGCACCTGCTTTATTTCTGCCTCAAGCCCGACAATGGCTTGCTCCGCCTCTCGCAGGCGCTGCTCGGCATCGCCCCGCTCGGCGCGATGCCCCTGCAATTCCTGCTGGGTGCGCTGAATCACCCCCTGCAGCTTGTGCAGATCGTCCTTTGAAGGTTCGGCCTGCACAGCCAGCGGCGCACAGGTCAGCGCCAGCACGCCGGCCAAGCGCCTCAAGGCTGGCGCCCTCAGGCCAGATCGATCAGCGCCGCGCCATCCATCTCGGCCGGCTGGGGTAGCCCCATCAGTTTCAACAGGGTGGGCGCCACATCGGGCAAGCGCCCAGTGGGCCGAGTGAAACGCACCGGCTTGTTACCCACATACACCAGCGGCACCAATTCGGTGGTGTGCTGGGTGTGAGGCTGATCGGCATCGTAGTCTTGCATCTGCTCAAGGTTGCCGTGGTCGGCGGTGATCAACATGTCGCCGCCCACCTCGCGCACCGCCTCACACACCCGCGCAAGGCATTGATCCAACACTTCCACCGCCTTGACGGCCGCCTCGAATACACCCGTGTGGCCGACCATATCGCCGTTGGCGTAATTGCAGATCACCGCGTCGAACTTGCGGCTGCGAATGGCCTCCACCAGCTTGTCGGTGACCTCGAAGGCGCTCATTTCGGGCTGCAAATCGTAGGTTTCCACCCGGGGAGAAGGCACCAGGATGCGCTCCTCACCCTCATACAACTCCTCGCGACCACCGCTGAAGAAAAAGGTCACGTGGGCATACTTCTCCGTTTCAGCGATGCGCAGCTGGGTCTTGCCCAGAGCGGCGATGTAGTCGCCGAAGGTGTTGGCCAGGCTCTCCGGTGGATAGGCGCAGCTGCACAGCTTATTCAGGGCGGCGGAATACTCCGTGGTCATCACGAAATCGGACAGCTTCGGCAGCACCGCGCGCGGGAAACCGTCGAAGGCCTCATCCACGAACACCTGGGTCAGCTGGCGGGCGCGGTCGGCACGGAAGTTCATGAACAGCACCACGTCGCCATCGCGAATCGGCGCCGCCTCGCCCACAACGGTAGGCTTCACGAACTCATCATTTTCTCCACGCGCATAGGCCTGGGCCAATGCCTCGGTGGCCGTGGCCGCATGGAATTCAGCCACCCCCTGGGTCAACAGCTCATAGGCTGGCTGCACGCGCTCCCAGCGCTTGTCGCGATCCATGGCATAGAAACGGCCGCATACCGTGGCCACCCGCCCCACACCGGTCTCGGCCATCACGGCTTCGGCCTTGGCCAAGGAGGGCTCGGCGCTGCGCGGCGGCATGTCGCGCCCATCCAGAAAAGCGTGCAGGTACACCGCCTTGGCACCGCGCTCGGCGGCCAGCTTGGCGCCGGCAAAAATGTGCTCTTCGTGGCTGTGCACGCCGCCCGGCGACAACAAACCAAAGAGATGCACCGCCCCGCCATTGGCCACCGCCTTATCCACCGCGCGGGTGTAAGCCGGGTTCTTGAAGAAATCGCCCTCGGCAATTTCCTTGTCCAGTCGCGTGATGCTCTGATAGATCACGCGCCCGGCGCCCAGGCACATGTGCCCCACCTCGGAGTTGCCCATCTGGCCCTCGGGCAGACCCACATCCAGCCCCGACCCCGACACCAGCATGTGCGGCGCGGTCTGCCAGAGCTGGTTCCAGAACGGCGCTTTGGCGTGAGCGATCGCGTTGTCCTGCGGGTCTTCCCGGTAACCGAAACCATCGAGAATGATCAAAACCACTGGAGTCTTGGCGCCTGCATCAGCCATTGAGCAACATCCCGCATGAGAAGTGGACAGAAGTTGTGCATTCTACATGCTAGCGCCCCCCGCCGGTGCTCGCCGCCCCCCGCAGCCCCCCCGCCAACGCGCGGGAAAAAGTCACAAAGCCCGTGTATACTGGCCGGCCAACACCGCCCACTGATCGAGGACACCAATGGAAAAGCTGTTTGCCTTTATTGCCCAACAGTGGATGCTGGTCGGCGCCTGGCTGGCCGCCGTTGCCATGCTGGTGTGGCATGAGGCACGCAAAGCCGGCAAGAGCCTATCGCCCAGCGCCGTGAGCCAACTGGTCAACCGCGAAAGCGCCGTGCTGCTCGACGTGCGCGACAGCGCAGAATTCCGCAAGGGCTACATTACCGACGCCATCAACATCCCCCTCGCCCAACTGAGCGGCCGCCTGGGCGAGCTTGAAAAACACAAAGAGCACCCCATTATTGTCATCTGCAAGTTTGGCCAGAGTGCAGGCACCGCTGCAAAAGTGTTGCGCGCCGCCGGCTTCACCAACGTTGCCCGATTGGGCGGCGGCTTGGCCGAGTGGCAGGCCCAACAATTGCCTCTGGTAAAAAAATAATGCCTGAGATCACCGTTTACACCACCGCCATCTGCCCCTACTGCGTCCAGGCCAAGCGCCTGCTGGATGCCAAAGGCGCCCCCTACCAGGAAGTGCGGGTAGACCTGGACCCCGCCCTGCGCGAGGAGGTCATGCGCCGCAGCGGTCAGCGCACCGTGCCCCAGATATGGATCGGCGAGCGCCATATCGGCGGCTTCGATGATCTCTGGGCCCTGGATCGCGCCGGCCAGCTGGACCCCCTACTCAACAACTGACAGCACCAATAAAGCCAACAGGAAGTCACCATGTCCGAACAAGCCAAACAACCCCAGCTGCAACTGGCCCGCGTCTACCTGAAAGACGCCTCGTTTGAAGCCCCGCAGAGCCCGGAAATCTTCAAGAAGCCCTGGCAGCCGCAAGTGCACCTGGACCTGAACACGCAAAGCCGCCACCTCGAAGGCGACCTGCACGACACCACCCTGACGCTGACCGTCACCGTGAAATCCGGAGAAGAGACGGCCTTCGTGGTAGAGATCAAACAAGGCGGCATCTTCCAGCTGGTCAACATCGAAGGCGCTCTGCGCCAACAGGCCCTCGGCAGCGCCTGCCCAGCCATCCTGTTCCCCTACGCCCGCGAGGCCATCGACAACCTGGTAGTCAAAGGCGGCTTCCCCGCCCTGATGCTGCCCCAGCCCAACTTCGACCAAATGCTGCAGCAAACCCTGGCGCGCGCCGCTCAACCCGAAGCCGCCCACTAAGGCCGCCGCGCACGCCCACAGCGCACGCCCCCGCGGCGGGCGCTGTGGCGGCGATCAAACCGCCCCGTCGAAACCGAACTGGCGCCAAGCCTCATAGACCGCCACCGCCACACTGTTGGACAGGTTAAGGCTGCGCGACGCTGGCCGCATCGGCAGGCGAAGGTGCTGCTCAAGCGGAATGCCGTCCAGCACATCGCGCGGCAATCCACGGGTCTCTGGCCCAAACAGCAGCGCATCCCCAGGCGCAAATACTGCCGCCCCGAATCCCCCTTGAGCCTTGCTGCTGAACGCCCACACCCTGGGAGAGCCCAGTGCAGCCAGGCAGCTGCCGAGCGAATCATGCACTCTCATATCCGCCCATTCCCGGTAATCGAGCCCGGCCCGGCGCAGGCGTTTATCATCAAGTTCGAAGCCCAAAGGCCCGATCAAATGCAGACGCGCACCTGTATTGGCACACAAACGAATGATATTGCCCGTATTGGGCGGGATCTCGGGCTGGTAAAGCAGCACATTAATCATAAATCTGCTATAAAGACTTGGCGCTAAGTTGTGGTTTATTTTAGACTTTGAAGCGAGCCATGGTTGATGGTTCGCATTGCCTTGACCGACAATGCCGGAGTATCGCCTACAATGGTAGGTCGTGCGCATTTTCCAGCACGGAAAGGCGGGGGTGGCAACTGTTTAAGTTCAAGCTGAATTTTAACAAGAAGAAACAAGCTGAAGGGCTCATCGGCATCGAAGTCGCTGCCGATGGTGTTGCATTGGCCTACGTCCAGTGGACCCCAGAAGGGGCGCCCAACCTATCCCGCTGCTTGTTCCGTGAGGCACCGCCGCAACAACAAGGCGAGTGCGTGTGCCAGATGGTGCAAGAGCTGGGCCTTGAAGGGCTACCGGCCAACGTGGTGCTGCCTCCAAGCGCCTACCAGCTCCTGCTGGTGGATCGCCCCGACGTGCCCGACCAGGAGCTGCGGGATGCCCTGCGCTGGAAGCTCAAGGAACTGACCGGCGACTCCCCAGACAACGTCGTCATTGACGCCTTTCCTCTGCCCCAGGACGCCTATCGCGGTCGTTCACGCATGGCCTATCTGGTGGTGGCCGACAAAGAAAAAGTGGCTCATGCCGAGGCCCTGCGCGCCAGTGGTGCACGCCTGTCCGCCATCGACGTCACCGAAATGGCCATGCGCAACATCGGCCTGCTGTTGTTGGGTGAAGAGCAGCGCAACCTCGCCTTGCTGCGCCTGGGGAGCAGCGGCGGCCTGATCACCATCCAGCACGGCCCCGATGTCTACATGGCACGCCGCATCGAGCGCGGAGGTGCCTATGGCGGCCAAGGCGGCCTGGAAGCCCTGGCACTCGAAGTGCAACGCTCACTGGATTATTTTGAAAACCAGCTGGGCAAGGGTTACATCAACCAACTGGCCCTGCTGCCGGCCCCCGGGGAAAACCCCGAGTTGCTCGAGCACCTCAAGGCCAACCTCACCGTCAGCGTAGATCGACTGAACCTCGCACAATGGATGCCCGACGCCCCCATGTTGAGTGATCACGTACAGGCCCGCTGCGCCATCGCCATTGGCGCCGCCCTGCGCCGGGAGGATGAGGCCTGATGCAACAGATAAACCTTTATCAAAGCGCATCGGCCAACGAGGGCGAAGGCCCCTCGATGATCGTCATCGCCGCCCTCGTGGGGGTGGTTGCACTGGGGTGCATCAGCGACTACGGCAGCCTGCTGTGGAGCAAATACAAACTCAGCAGCGAACTCAAGGAGGCGGAAGCCTCTGCCGGCAAGATCGAACAGCAACTTGCCAGCTTCAAGGCCGACTATCGCGAGCCCGTGCTCGACGAAACACTGCCCAAGCAACTGGCCAAGAAACAACAGGATAACGCTCTGTTCACGCGCGCCATGGCCTATGTACAAACTCAACTGGACACTGCCAGCAAGGGCTTTGGCAATGGCCTGCAGGCACTGGCCGAGCACCACACCGACGGCATATGGCTGACCCGAATCGACCTGCGCCAGGGTGGCACTCAAATCAGCCTGAGCGGCATGACCAGCGAAGCCGACACCATTCCGAAGTACTTTGGCGGCCTCAGCCAGTCCGACGTATTTAAAGGCCAGCGTTTCACCGGCCTCGATATCCGCCGGGATGAAAAACAATCCAGCCTGCTGAGTTTCTCCCTCAACGCCACCCCTGAGGAAGCCGAAACCAAAGGGGGCCGGAAGTGAAGGAGATCGCTCAACTTTGGCGGGAGTTCAACCCTCGGGAGCAATGGCTGGCCCTCGGTGTAGGCACCGTGGTACTGGTCATCATCTATCTGCTGGCCCTGCACGACCCCACCACCGCAGCCAACAGCCGGTTACAGACCCAGGTCGCCGCCGCCAAAGATCGCCGCACCAAAGCCATGACGGAAATGGCCGAGCTGGAGGCAAAGCTCAAGGCTGACCCCAATCGTGCCTACCAGGCCCAGCTACTGGCCACCATCGCCGAGAGCGAGCGCCTGAACAAGGAGTTGAATCAACTCACCGTCACCCTGGTGACGCCGGACAAGATGCGATTGGTGTTGGAACAGCTGCTGAAAAAACAGAGCGGCCTCTCCCTGATAAGCCTGCGCAGCTTTTCGGAAGCGGTTCACTCGCAAACAGACACAGACCCCAACGCCATCTCGTCACTGAAGAAAAAGGACAGCGCGCCGCCTCCCGCACTGCTCTACCGCCACGGCGTTAAAATCACGCTGGAGGGTGGATACTTTGATCTGATCAAGTATCTGCGCTCAGTCGAAGAAAGCGGCTGGAAGATTTTCTGGGATCGGCTGGACTACAAAGTCACCGCCGCCCCCATTGCCCGCATAGAAATCACGGTGTTTACCCTGAGCAGAGAAGCGGAGTGGATCGGTGTCTGAGCCATTGAACATCCTGCGCGCCGCCATGCTCACCGCCCTGGTCAGCGGCGTGCTCGCCCCGGCCAGCGCCCAGGCCATCGAACAAGACCCCACCCTGCCAGCCCAGATGGAGGCAAGCGCCACCGCTGCAGGCCCGGCAGATGCCGCCGCCAACGCAGGGCCTCAGCTTCAGGCCATCATCTGCGCCAGCGGCAAGTGCAGGGCCAACATCAGTGGTAAGACCTTCCGCGTCGGGGATGAGCTCGGCGGCAGCAAGATCGAGAGCATAGACCGCCACGAGGTAGTACTCAGCCAGAATGGCGAGAAAAAGTCATTGCGCCTGGTGGCGCCACTGCTCAGGCAAGACAAAGCCCAATAGCCTATGGAACAGAAAAACGTGCAGCATATCCAGCGTTTGCGCCATGCCGGCCTGCTCGGGGCAGTGGTCCTGCTCTCTGCTTGCCAGAGCTTTGACAACGGCTCCAGCCAGATTGGCAAAGATCAGGCCCGCATCATCAGCGACAGCCAGCGCCAGAATCGCCAGGCCAATGCCCAGCGCCCACCGGCCGACGTTCAGCGCGCACTGCTGCCGCCCATGCGCGGCTCCGCCAGTGCCCCGCGCAGCAGCGGCCCACGCTTTGACCTGAGCGTGAAAGACCTACCCGCGCAGGACTTCTTCCTCAGCCTGATGGAAGAGTCCAACACCAACATCGTGGTCAACCCCGATGTTAGCGGCACCATCAGCTTTTCGCTGAAAGATGTGACGCTGGAGCAGGTGCTCAACGCCGTGCGCGACTCCCACGGTTACGATTACCGGAAAACAGCCTACGGCTATCAGATATTTTCCAATGGCGTGCTCACCCGCACCTTCAATGTCAACGCGTTGAACATGAAGCGTGAGGGCATCTCTGAAACCTCCATCAGCTCGGGCCAGACCAGCGAAACCACCGAGGATCAAGGATCCAGCAGTGGCGGCAGCTCCGAAAAATCCACCACCTCGGTGGTGAATGCCAGCTACCTGCGCACCACCTCTGAGGGGGACTTCTGGGGCCAGATCAAAACGTCGGTAGGCATCATCATCGGCGATGGCGAAGGCCGCAGCGTGGTGGTAGATCCGCAGTCCGGCCTGCTGGTGGTGCGCGCCCCCATTACCGCCATGCAGCAGGTTGAGCGCTTTCTGGAAGACGCCGAGCGCAACTTGCGCCGCCAGGTGGTGCTGGAGGCCAAGATCATGGAGGTCAACCTGTCCGACAGCTATCAGGCCGGCATCGACTGGACCGGCATCGCCGGCGGCAACGATCGGCTCACCGTGGGCATGGACAGCGCCCCCATCACCAACCCCAAGGAACTGGGTGGCCTGTTCACCGCCAAATTCGACTTCAACAATTTCACCGGCCTGATCGAGCTGCTGCAAACCCAAGGTGATGTGCGCGTGCTCTCCAGCCCGCGCATTTCGACCACCAACAACCAGAAGGCGGTCATCAAGGTGGGGCAGGACGAGTTCTTCATCACCAAGGTGAAGAGCGACAACACCAACAGCACCACCACCGGCACCACCACCCAACCGGAAGTGGTGCTGACCCCCTTCTTCTCGGGTATCGCCCTGGACGTGACCCCGCAGATCAACGAGAACAACGAAGTCACCCTGCACATCAAGCCCCAGGTGAGCAAGGCCAGCGACCAGCAGAAGGAATTCGAGATCGCCGGCGACAACTACTCGTTGCCCACCGCGCTGACCACTATTCGCGAGTCGGATTCCATCATCCGCGCCCGCAGTGGTGAAGTCGTGGTACTGGGTGGCCTGCTGGCCGACGCCAGCGAAGACAACGACGCATCGCTGCCCGGCCTCTCGGATCTTCCGCTGGTCGGCAAGCTGTTCCAGCAAAAGCGCCACGCCCTGAGAAAAACCGAGCTGGTGATTCTGCTCAAACCCACCGTGGTCGACAGCTCCACCTGGGTCAAAGAGCTGCAAAAAAGCGCAGAGCGCTTCAAGGCGCCAACAAACAATGCCAATGGCATGGATGAGCTGATGGAGGATGTTGTTACCGCCCCGGCTCCGTGACCGGTCGCAACACGCAACAGCATGTATGAAGCTCACTTCGGTCTAAGGGAGGCGCCGTTCTCCCTCACCCCCAACACCGACTACCTGGTGGGGCTCAGCTCCCACCAGGAATGTCTGAACCTGGTGCGGGTTGCCCTTGCCCAAGGCGAAGGCTTCATCAAGATCACCGGCGAGGTGGGCACCGGCAAAACGCTGCTATGCCGGGAGCTACTCAACACCCTGGAGCGCGAGCGCTACCAGCTGGCGTACATTCCCAACCCCGATCTCACCTCTGCCGGTCTGCGCAGAGCGCTGGCCCAGGAGCTGAGCATCAAGGCCCCGGCGCGCGCCAATTCTCACGATTTACTCGAGCTAATCAACCAGCGGCTGATCGAGATCGCCCAGGAAGAACGCAGCACGGTACTGCTGATCGACGAATCCCAGGCCTTGCCGGCGGAAACCCTTGAAGCCGTCAGGCTGCTCACCAATCTGGAAACCAGCCGCAGCAAACTGCTGCAAGTAGTGCTGTTTGGGCAACCCGAGCTCGACGAAGTGGTCGCACAACACCGCTTTCGCCAACTGCGGCAGCGCATCACCTTTTCATACCGCCTGAGCCCGCTGGACGAAACCCAAGTAAAACGCTATGTAACACACCGACTGAGCATTGCCGGTTACAATGGCGAAGAGTTGTTCGACAGCAGTGCCTATCGGCTACTCAGCCGAGGAAGTGGCGGCATCCCGCGCATTATCAACATCGTCAGCCACAAGGCCCTGATGGTGGCCTACGGGCGAGGGGACAGGCGTATCGGCTGGGATCACGTCCAGCGAGCGCTGCAAGACACCGAAGGGGCCCGCCCCTTTCGCTTCTGGACGCGCAAACACTGGCTGGCAATAGGCTTAGCCTTATTGCTACTGGCGGGCGCCGTGACGATTCACACACTGCAGCAAGCCGATAATACGCCCAAACCAACGGAGGCCGGTGCCCCCCATGAGCCTGGTGAATGACATGCTGCGCGACCTGGAAGCGCGCAAGGCAGCTCCCGAGTTGCGGCCAGGGCTGGATCGCATCGCCGCAGTCCCCACCGGGCGCGCCCCGCTGGCACGCCACTGGGCCGCCGTGGCCGGCGCCAGCCTGCTCGCCATTGGCTTGGGTGGCTGGTTCTACTGGCAGCATGCAACGATACGGCCAGCAGCAAGTCTCCCACCCTCTCACCCCGCACCTGCACCTGCACCTGCACCTGCACCTGCACCTGCACCTGCACCTGCACCTG
>CAZYQX010000036.1:0-34290 GCA_964649985.1 uncultured Pseudomonadales bacterium
CACCAACGGCGAGCTCAGCCTGGCGCGCACCGCCAGCAGCGGCGACACGACCATCAAGGCACAACAGGTGGTGCTCACCGACAACAGCCAAGCCGGGGGCAGGGTACAGATTAGCGCCACAGGCGCATCAGGTAGCGTCCAGCTGGCACCAGGCAAACGCCTGGCCTCGCGCGCAGACATGCAGATCGACGCATCCCGCATCGATAACCAAGGCACCCTGCAAGCGGGCATGCAGGCTAACGGCGACGCCAATCCACCGGCCGCCATGCGCCTCGCAGGCGGCGAGCTGATCAACCGCGGCACCCTGCACGCGCTGGGCAGCCTATCCACACAACTCAACGCCCTCGACAACAGCGACGGCACCCTCATCAGCAGCGGCACCGCCCACATTGCGGCTCACTACCTCCTCAACCAGCGCGGCAGCCTGCTCGCGCATGATGCGCTGTCACTGCAAACCCAGCACACCGACAACCGCGCCGGCCTGTTGGCCAGCGACCGCGCCATTGACCTGTTCGCCAGCCAGCAGCTGCACAATGGCGATGGCGGCCTGCTGCTGAGCGCAGCCGGTGGCCTCAACATTGAGGCCGGCCACCTGTTGAACCAGGGCGGAACACTGCAATCCAACAACGGCCAGCTCAATCTCAGCACCACCGGCACCCTCGACAACAGCGCGGGCCAGATCCTCTCTGCCAACGCTGCAATCAGCCTCACAGCAGCGGATCTGTTCAACCTGAATGGTCAGCTGCAGGCCGAAGGGGGTAGCATCACGGCCACCACGCAGCACTTTTTCAACCAACAAGGGCGAGTGCAGGCAGACAGCCTGAGCCTGACCAGCCAACACAGCCTCAACAACAGCGACGGCACCTTGTCTGCCAGCCAGGGCGATGTGCAGCTGCAGGGCCCGGCGGACATCATCAACCAACGAGGCCACATCACGGCCCAGCGCCAGCTCGCCATAGACGCCGACCGGCTAGACAACCACGCCGGCACCCTCGGCGGCGAATACATCGACCTCACCCTGAGCGACCGCCTCGACAATACCGATGGCCTGGTAGAGGCCGCCAACAGCCTCCACCTCAACGCCCACAGCACCCTCAATAGCCACGGCCAGCTCAGGGCCCTCGGCAGCAGCGGCGAAAGCACATTCAACCTGAGCGCGCTGTTCAGCAACGATCAGGGTCAGGTCGATATCGGCAACGCGCGCTTCAGCCTCAACAGCAAAAGCCTCAGCAACCAGCAGGGGACCGTCCAGCACATCGGTACGCAAGGCTTCAACCTCAACCTGGCGGATGTCGGTGGCGCGGGAGGCAGTTTCATCACCCACGGCGCCCTCACGCTGGCGGTGGATCAGTGGCTCAACACCAGCATGCTGCAGGCCCAACGCCTTGACCTCAACGTCGGCCACTTCACCCAAAGCAACAGCGGCCAACTGCTCGCAGTGGAAGACATCAACGCCAGCGGCGAGCACTGGCACAACGACGGCCGCATCGAGGCAGGAGGCGCGCTCAATCTCAACCTGCAGGGCCACTACCGCGGCCAGGGCGCATTGCTCAGCCAAGGCGACATGCGCCTGCAGGCCGCCAGCGGCGAACTGCAACAGGGCGCCCAGCTGCGCGCGGGTGGCGATGCCGAACTCCAGCTTAGCGGCGAGCTGAGCAATGCCGGCCAACTCAGCGCAGCAGGCCCGCTGGCGCTGAGCGCTGGCGCGCTCAGCAACTTCGGCATCCTGGGCTCAGCGCGATCGCTGCATCTTGCAGCGTCCAGTGTGCTCAACGACGGCGGGCTGCTGTTCAGCGGCGAACAGATGCAGCTGCACGCCAACCAACTCAGCAACCGCCGGGGGAATATCTTCAGCCTCGCCACACTCGACATCGCCAAGGACGATACGCTGGCCCAGATGGACCTGCTGGATAACCTCTCCGGCAGCATCGAATCCAGCGGCGACCTGCAGCTGCGTGCGGCCCAGCTGAACAACCGCAAGCAGAGCTTCAGCCAGGGCCGCGCACTGGTGTGGGGCCATATCGCCGTCAAGTGCGGAGACTGCAGCGGCGACCACCACAACGTCGACTACGTCGCCACCGAGCGCTTCGAGACCCGTGTCAGCGAGGACAGCCCAGCCGCGCGCATCCACAGCGGTGGCAAACTCAGCCTGCAAGCCGGGGAAATCGCCAATCGCTACAGCAGCATCAGCGCGGTGGGCGACATCGACATCAGCGCCCAGCACCTGGAGAATACCGGAGCCGCCAGCGGCAACATCGAGCGCGTGCGCGTATTCAACACCGGCAGGGTCACCGACGGCACCGACTGGCGCTTCCGCTCCGCCTATATCAGGCCCTACAACGCCAGCCCGGCCCCCAAGGAACTCTCATCCGCCTTCTCCGGCTTGGGCCTCACCCAGGACATAGAAACGCTCACGCCCACCGGCCTGCAGGCCCCGGCCCTGATCCAGGCCGGCGGTGCCATCACCATCCAGGCCAGCCAAACCAGCAGCAACAGTGTCCTGATCGACCGGCAAGCCCCACTGGCGGGCAACCCGCAATCACTGGATAGCCGCGCCGCGCTCACCCAACCGCCGCTGGTGGTTCAGCTCAACCCACAGCGCCAAGCCGATCTGCAACAACAGGCCATCAACCCCCTCAGCCTGCCGGATTTCGCGCTGCCGGACGGCGACAACGGCTTATTCCACATCAACAGCGATCCCGGCCACCCCTACCTGGTCGAGACCAACCCCCTGTTCGCCAGCCTGCACGGTTTTCTGAACTCCGACTACCTGCTCGACCAGATCGGCTACCACAGCGATCAAACCCGGCGCCGCCTGGGGGATGGCCTCTACGAGCAGCGCCTGATTGAACAAGCCATCATCGCCCGCACCGGCCAGCGCTTCCTGGCCGGCATGAACAGCGACGAAGCCCAGTTCAAGCAGCTGATGGACAACGCCATCGCCAGCAAGACCGCACTCAACCTGGCCCCAGGCATTGCCCTCAGCGCCGAACAGGTGGCCGCCCTCACCCACGACATCGTCTGGATGCAGGAGCAGGAAGTGAACGGCCAGAAGGTCCTCGTCCCGGTGCTCTACCTGGCCCAGGCCAAAGACCGCCTGGCCCCCAGCGGCGCCCTCATCGCCGGCCGCGATATCAACCTGATCAGCGGCAGCCAGCTCCACAACAGCGGCACCCTGCGCGCCCAGCGCGAGCTGCAACTCAGCGCCGGCAATGTGCAAAACACCGGTCTGATACAAGCCGACCAGCGCCTGAACCTGCTGGCCGCCGACAGCCTCCACAACAGCCATGGCGGCCTGATCACGGCCCGCCAAGTCAGCGCCACCACCCTCACCGGCGACATCCGCAACGAACGCAGCATCAGCCAGCAAACCCGCAGCGGCAAACACTTCAGCCAAACCACCAGCGTGATCGACCAGGCCGCCGGCATCGAAGCCAGCGAAACTCTCAGCCTCAGCGCCGGCCGCGACATCCTCAACACCGGCGGCCACATCAACGCCGGTGGCAGCGCCGACCTACAGGCCGGCCGCGACCTGCAGATCAGCGCCGCCCAGGCCGAAAACGGCCGTATGCGCCAAGACAAACGCCACTTCTGGAGCAACAGCAGCACCACCCAATACGGCAGCGACGTGCACATAGGCGGCGACCTTCGCGCACTTGCCAGGCAGAATCTGACCATCAGCGCCAGCACCCTGAAATCCGGCGGCAACACCACCCTCGCCGCCACCCAGAACGTCGCCATCACCTCAGCCGCCAACACCAGCAGCCAGGAATTCCGTTACAAAGGCAGCCGCAAAAAAATCCACCAGCAAGACAGCAGCGTGCGCCAACAAGCCGCACAAATCGACGCCGGCGGCAAACTCGACATCGGCGCCGGCGAAAACCTCCTGCTCAGCGCCAGCCAACTCAAGGCCGGGCAGGAGGCGTATCTGTATGCCGGTAACGATGTTTCATTGAGCACTGCTGAGGATAGTGATTTCCACTACGCATACTCATCCAAAAGGGGCCGATCCGGGTTTTCGAGCACCCAGAAAACCCGTATGGACAGTGCGCTCAGCACGACTCAATCCGCTGCACTCATAAGTGCCGATAGCGTCCGCCTAGAGGCAGCCAACGACATCGACATCACTGGCAGCGATATCGCTTCGACTCATGACACTCGTCTTCTTGCAGGCCGCGACATTCACATAGCGGGCGCCACGGAGTCACTCGATACTCAACATCTTCTATCCAGCAAAAAATCCGGCCTGATGAGCAGTGGTGGCATCGGTCTGACGCTGGGCAGCCAAGCCAACAAAACATCCCAGAGCAGTCACAGCGAACAAACCCGAAGCAGTACCATCGGCAGCATTCAAGGCAACGTCGAAATTGTGGCCGACAAACATCTGAGCCTGCGGGCTTCAGATCTGATATCCGGCAACAATATCTTGCTCAGCGGCCAGCATGTCGATGTGCTCGCATCGCTGAACAAACAACGCGACGAACAGCGCTTCACCAGCAATAGCAGCGGCCTGACACTCGCACTCTCCGGCACCGTCGGCAGCGCCATTGATAGTGCCTACCAAACGGCACGTCAGGCACGTCGTGAAGAAGATACCCGCCTCTCAACACTACAAGCGCTAAAAGCCAGCCTGAGTGGCGTTCAGGCATGGCAAGCCTCCCAGCAAAACGGCGGTATGAGTGCGTCAAATGCCTCCCAGTTTGTCGGCATCAGCATTTCGCTGGGCTCACAAAAATCCAACTCACGCCAACTTCACGAGCAAAGCATCAGCCACGGCAGTACGCTAAACGCCGCTAACGATATTCGCATTCAAACCAAGGCGGGCAACAACGCTGCAAGTGGCGGCGACATTGAAATCCAAGGCAGCCAGCTCAAAGCCGGCAACACGCTGATGCTGAATGCAGAGCGCGATCTTCTGCTTAAGGCCGCAGCAAATACTCAAAAAATTGAGGGTAAGAACAGCAGCAGTGGCGGTGCCCTGGGTGTAAGCCTTGGTATTGGAGGCACCGAAGCCGGGCTCAGTGTCTTCGCCAGCGGCAACAGCAGCTCGGGCCGAGAGAAAGGCAACGGCACCACCTGGACGGAAACCACCCTGAATGCAGGGAATTCCATCCAATTGCAGAGTGGTCGCGACAGCGTCCTCCAGGGTGCGCAAATCAGCAGCGAACAGATCCGCGCCCAGGTCGGACGCAACCTATCGCTTCAGAGCCTGCAGGACAGCGACAACTATAGCGCCAAACAAAGCAACAGCAGTGCTGGTCTCAGTGTAGCGATCATCGGTGCTGGTGGTAGCGCCAACTTCAGTCACAGTCAGTCCAAACTCAACTCAAACTACAAAAGCGTGCAGGAGCAAACTGGCTTCTTTGCCGGTAAGCAGGGTTTTCAGATAGCGGTGGGCCAGCACACCCAATTGGATGGCAGCGTAATCGACAGCACCGCCACTCCAGACCAGAACAGCCTCAGCACTGGCACGCTTGGCTGGACAGACATACACAACAAAGCTGACTACAGCAGCTCCCAACAAGGCATCGCCCTCAGTGGTGGCAACAGCGGTTCAGGGAATTTCACCAGTAACATGCCCGCCGGCATGCTCACCGCCTACAATCACAGCGACAGTGACAGCGGCACCACCCGTTCGGCCTTGGCCAAGGCCAACCTGACCATTCGCGATACCTCACATCAGCAACAAGATGTGACCACCCTGAGCCGGAATACCGAGCAGACCAACGGTAGTATCGAGGCAATTTTCGATAAAGAGAAAGAACAACGTCGCTTGCAACAAGTGCAGCTAATCGGTGAGATCGGCACCCAGTCGATTGACATCATCCGCACCCAGGGCCAGCTACACGCTGACAAGGCCGCCCGCGAAGCCCTCGCCAAGCAAGGCAATACCGATCCCACACCTGAGCAGGTTCAAAACAGCCCAACTTACAAAAAGCTGATGGCAGAATACGGCACCGGTAGCGACCTGCAGCGTGCCGCCCAAGCCGTTACCGCCGCCTTGCAAGGGATCGCCGGCGGAGACCTCAGCTCAGCGCTGGCCGGGGCATCTGCACCCTATCTGGCGCAGCTCATCAAACAACAAGCTGGA
Organism: uncultured Pseudomonadales bacterium; assembly: GCA_964649985.1. GTDB lineage: Bacteria > Pseudomonadota > Gammaproteobacteria > Pseudomonadales > CAZYQX01 > CAZYQX01. The sequence goes on from CAZYQX010000036.1 coordinate 6,092, forward strand.
GATAACGAAAGCGCTCGCCTGATGGCGCACGCCGTGCTCGGTGCCGTGGTCGCCGATGCTCAGGGCAACAAGGCCGCAGCAGGGGCCGCAGGCGCCATCAGCGGCGAACTGATGGCCTCGTTGATTGCGAAACAACTCTATGCCGGCAAAAAGCCAGAGGAGCTGAGCGAAGAGCAAAAGCAAACCGTTGCCGCCCTCGCAACCCTGGCCGCCGGCCTCGCCGGCGCCACACTGGGAGATGATAGTGCAGATGCCGTGGCCGCCGCCCAAGCCGGCCGCAACGCGGTAGAAAACAACTTTCTCGGTCCTGAGTCTGAAGTTCAGCGAGACCTTCTCAGTGCCAAACAGCTGCTCAATCGCAACACCATTGAGCGATCGAAACAACTTCTGATGCTCGAAGGTGCCGACCAGCTCAGCGACGAGCTGCTGCTGCGCTACAGGCAGGATCCAACGTCGATGTCCACCAAGGACTTCCAGGATCTGATGGCCTACTTACAGGTGTTCACCGCCGAGCAGTACCGGATCCACGGTCCCGCTAAAGCAGAACTCGCCCTTAAAGCATTGCTCTACGGCCCCCTCCCGGCCATAGATAGCTACCCCTTTGCCGGCAGCGCCCAAGCCAAGGAAGCCTACAATAAAGCGCACGGATATGGCGGGTTCAATCCTCACGAAAAAACGGACAGCGAACTCGCGTATCAAGATGCGCTCAATAACTCACGTATCTATGCCCATTTACGAGGCCTGGCAGATCTAGGAGACCCCGCTAGCTTCATGCTCAGCGGCACACTCGGTGCAACCATCCGCGGGCTTGCCGCCACCCAAGGCGCCGCCCAGCTAGGCATGGGCGCACATCAGGCCCTGGATGGCGACTATTTAGGTGCGGGCGGCAATATCCTGCTTGGCGTGCTCAACGTCGCCGCCATATACACGCCAGGTGCCAAGTTTCCCATCCTGAAGGGCTTTCCTGACAGCCAGAGCGCCAGCACAGCCCGAAACCCCAATGCCTCCAGTTCCATTACCGATGCTGAGGCTGGGATACCTTATAATCGCCCGGTGGGTGCATCCGATGTCGTGGCCGATAAGGCTACGACGGGGAGTTCAACAAATGTTACAAACCATATAGAAACTAAATTTGGTCCGCATGACATTGGGCCATTAGGTAATCCGAATGATTTGCGTGCTCCCGCCTCGACCTTTCGAAGTGGTTCATATACAGAAAAAGTGGCTGAAACGGATATGTATTTTTATCGTGATTATGGTGGAAAAGCCAAAGTGGATGGGCGGTACTGGACACCAGAACCATCTACGGGGCCATTACAGTCACAATTAGATAGCGCGGTTTTGCCTGAATGGGGTAACACATTTAAAAATCGCGCTGTAATAAAGGTTCCTGCAGGTACTAAATATTATGAAGGGGCGGCAGCTTCTCAAATTGGTACTGTTGGAGCTAGACCTTTTCTTCAGGGTGGCGGTATTCAAATTTTCTTGCCTAACCCAAAATTGGAATGGATTACCACGCAATGAATCCTGTTGAATTCATGAGGAATTGGTGCGTTAACAAAGAGTCTTTTTCATTCTTTCTTCCAGATGGTACGGAAGGTAAACCATTTGATAATCAGTATCAAATGGTTAGTTTTTCAGAAGAAATCGAAGGATTTTCAATTAGACTGAGTGACAACATTAATTTTATATTTAAGGGGAATGTTATATTTAGAGATGAGGCTTTCAACCTAATAATTACAGGATTTAGTCGATTGATCTATCAGGTAAATAATGCTGTCGTACGCGAGTTCACCGATGGCGAATTTTGTCTTTCAGGATTTTGATTTTTTACACCAAGCTCACGTAGGGCGGGTTAGCGAAGCGTAACCCGCCGCATATTGCGCACGCCTCAAATTGCATGCACCCACTACCCCCCACCCACAATAAAAAAGGCAATCACCACATAACGTCCCGCCTTGGCCAGCAGCACAATCAGCAGAAAGCGCCACAGTGGCTCGCGCATCACCCCGGCCACCACCGTCAGCGGGTCGCCGATCACCGGGACCCAGCTCAGCAGCAGCGACCAGTAGCCATAGCGGTGGTAGGCGGCTTGCGCCCGCGCCAGTGCGGCCTCGCCGACCGGGAACCAGCGCTTGTGCTTCAGCGTCTCTACGCAGCCCCCCAGCCACCAGTTCAACAGCGAGCCCAGCACATTGCCCGCCGTGGCCACCGCCAACAGCGCCCAGGTGGGGTAGTGGCCGGTCAGCAGTAGCCCCGCCAGCACCGCCTCGGACTGTGCCGGTAGCAGGGTGGCGGCGGCGAAGGCCGAAATGAACAGGCCCAGATAGCCCGAAAGCGACCACATGTTGTCTTCCGAAGGTTGTGGAGGGGGCGGCGTGGCTAGAGGCCGACACGCCGGTTACATGATCGTGCGTCACGGGTGCGCTGGCCGTCGCATTGCTCAGGCCGTCACCCAACAGCGCGCCAGCGCGGGGGTCGCCCACACCTCATATCTCTCGTCAAACCGACCATCCCTGCGCAACGCGATCCAGCCAAACCACAGCAACCAACGTTCGAACACCCGCAACGCAAAGATATGCTCAAACTCCTCCTGTGGCGGAGTGTCAAAACGCGACGGCGGTATCAACTCCAGCAGCATCGGCCAGGCACGCAAATATGCCTCGGCATAGAAGCTCACCGGCCGTGCCTGCTGCCCGTGGCGCAGCAGCAGCCACAGCACAAACAGGCAGGTGTGTTGCAGCTCCGGCATTTCGGGGTAGAAGTCCAGGTAGGACCAGCGGCACCTTCGCGCCATGCTCTGAAACAACCACACCACCTGCTCGCTGGCCGGGCCCTGCAGCATCGCCCGCCCCTTGCGCGTGAGCTACATTTTGCCGCTGGTCTTGCGCAGCAACTTGTCACCTAGCACCGCCGAGAACAGCATGGCCGCCACCGGCAGGTCCTCCTCCAGGCGCGGCTCCCGCTCATCGAAGAAGGCATCAATGCCCCAGGGTCGCAGCGCATGAATCTGCAACAGCAACTTGCGCGGCAAGCGCCCCTGGGGGGTCAGCTTCTCGCCCTTTTCACCGGTAAAGTATTCCAGCAGGGCCAGCAGCGCCCGCCGCAGCGGCAGGGCCTGCGCCCAGTCCTCCGGCGGCTGTAGGCGCAACGGTGAAGCCGGCCCGAAGGGGTCTTCCAGCATGCCATCCATCTGCACCGGGCTCAGCCCGTCGAAATCCTCCAGACCCACCTGGTTCACGCGCTGCATTTCCTGATCCAGCAGCGCCTGGAGTTCCTCTAGGGAGAACCCGTCGGGGAGGGCATTTTTCTTGGATTTTTTCATTGGGGCATACACACGCATGGTGGGCAGTTCGGGAAGGCGCCATAGTGCCACGCAAGCACCTCGCCAGCTATCTACAGCGCTGCTTGATGGACGCGTTGATCCATTAGGTGAATAGCCTCTGCGGGTTTGCAGTTGAAACACGCATTAGCGACGTTGACGTGCCTTACACGTCCTGTTCATCACAATGCAGCAGATCTTCGATCAACACACCTGTGCCTCACTCTACAACGTGAGCACCGCATCGTGGACAGGCGAGCTGTCCATTCTTAAGCTCGTTGAAGCGCAATCCGCTGTCCTGGACGTCCAAAGATCTAATGTCGTGCGTGATCAAAAACCCTTCTATCGAGACATCCTCCTGCAATCCACAGGTTGGACCGCTCACTACTTCACGTTCATTTGCGAAAAGGCCGAGAGATTCTGCATTGGCACGTAGTTCGTGGAGCTGTTCGCACAGCGTTGCTAGCTCTTCATCGAAAGCGCTCTTGGCTCCCGTGCCCTTGGAGTCTACTGACGCGCTACCCGAATGACGTTTCACAGATCCAACGCCGCACCGCGAACCCTGAGCCATTCTTTCTTTTCCCGGTAATCCGGCAGCACCTTGTCCACCTCATTCCAGAACGCATCCGAGTGGTCGCGATGGTGTAAGTGACAAAGCTCGTGGACGATGATGTAGTCGATGATAGTCAATGGTGCCATGAGGCATTTCCAGTGGAAATGCAGATCGCCCTTCCTGGAACATGAAGCCCAACGGAAGCCAAGGTCCTTGATCTGAACATCGCCCGCCGTCACGCCAACCTTGGAGGCAAAATCCGCCACGCGCTTTCGAATTCTTGGCAGTCCCTTGTTCTTGTAAAACGATTCAAACGCTTGGTGCGCAGCCTCTCGACCACCACGTTCGACAAGCTCGCGCAAAAGGCAGAACCGACCCTCTTTTAGCTTGAGAGGTTCATCTTGCTCAGCCACGAGCTGCAGTCGGTAGCAACTGCCCAAGTAGAGAAACGTCTCACCACTGACCCATTCCCTGGTCACGCGAGTGGCATTGAGATCACGCCACTCCGCCAGGTTGCGGTAGATCCACATCCGCTTGCTGAGCACGGCTTCATCCACCTGCTCGGGCGTCATACGCTTTGGCGGGCGAACGGTGACGATGCCGTTGCGCTCAATCACGATGTCCGTGGTCTGGCGGTCCGAGCCCGGCAACAACTGGTATTCAATATCGCGCACCTGACGGAGTTGCATCACACCTCCCCTCGTGCAATTTTGACCAGTTCATCGTGGCGATTCTTGGCCAGCCTCATGACTTCCACAGCCACACGTTCACGGTTGAGTTTCAATTCTTCGATGCCCGTCTTGGCGATCTCGGTCTTGATCAAGCCGCGTGCGCGCTTCTGCTTGTCGGGGTTCTGCCAGAAATCGATGCTGGAAATGGTTTCCTGCAAAATTTCCACGGTGGTTTCCATCAGTGCCTTGAAGGCAGGCTTGTCTGCTTCATTCACAGAACCACTCGCGAAGCCAAGCTGAGCAATGTACTCGTAGAAAGTCGTCGCCTCCTTGCTCATGCCATCCTCGCCTTGCTGACGACCTGCAATGGCTTCTTTGCGCAGCTCGGCCAGTTTTTCGGCCAGCAGCTCCCACTCGTCGTGGTGTTTCTCGATCAGTGCATCCACCTTTTCCGACAAACTCTTGTAGAAGGCAGGGTCCTCATCGTGGTGAACGGTGCAGTGCTTGCGGATGGCGTGCTCCATCTCACTGGCCTTCGCCTCGCTGTTCTGGCCTGCGTGCGCGGCCAGCTTGTCGAGGAAATCTTCTGCCAGCAGCTCGACCGGCGGTACCTTGGGATTTATCCCCAAGCTGATAAGGTGTTCATTGATCAGCGCCTTCACTTTCTCGCCTGCGTTACCCAGATTCAGGCTGGCGTCTTTGTAGCGCTCCTTGGTTACCTGCAGGATGTAACCGAACCGTTTTGCGGGCACTCGGTAGGGCTGTGCAGACGCGTTGGGCAGGATGATGTCCAGGCTCAGCAGGAACTTCTTCAGGTACACCTCAAAATCAGCGCGCTTCTTGTCGTCCTTGAGTGCCTTTACCGCCTCATGCACCACCGCAGCCTCGGCATCCAGATTGGGCAACTCGCCATTCACGAAGGCCTTGATCTGCTTAATGCCCAGCGCCGTGAAATGCTGCAGCAGCCGTTGGTATCGCTCTTCCAGCACCGGGAGTTCCGACACGATGTTCTTCATCCCGTCGTGCAGTTCCTGTAGCTCGTCGCTGGCCGCGTAAAGCGTCAGGGCATCGGTCAGGTGGTTGGCCAAGCCGATGTAATCGACGATGTAGCCACGCTGTTTGCCCTTCTTCACGCGGTTGGTGCGGGCGATGGCCTGCAGCAGCGTGTGCTCACGCAGCTTTTTGTCGATGTACATCACCTGCTCGATGGGCGCGTCGAAGCCCGTCAGCAGCATATCGCACACGATAAGAAAGGCAATGCCAGTGTATTCCTTGTCCGGGTCTTCAAAATCGAAGTTGCGGCAGAAGTTTTCCACCGCATTCATGCGTTGCGCCCGTTTGCGAGCATGGGTGATGTAGGCGGCTTCATTGGTGCCATCCGACGACACCACCACGGCAGTTTTCAGGAAACGCAGCCGCTGGATCAGATCAGTGTCGGGGGATGCCTTGGTTTCCTCCTTGGCAATCCTCTCGGCCAGCGCGGCTTCAATGCCAGTCTGATAGCGAATGCAGGCCAGTTTGGAATGGCATACCACCTGCGCCTTGAAACCGTTGGGCAGAATGTTGTCGACATAGTGCGCCACCATGTCGCGCGCAATCGCGTTGATGCGGTTTTCCGCCTCCAGGATGTCGCCGGTCGCGCCATATTTCTTCTTGATGGCCAGCAACTCTTCTTCGCTGCGGTCGCGGAACAAGTCTTCAAAGGCTTGGTCGAAGGCGTGCTTTTCGTTCAGCGCACTGTCGGCGGTTTTGCCTTCGTAGAGGATTTGCAGCGTGGCCCCATCGTTCACCGCATCCATCAGCCGGTAGGTGTCAATGTACTCACCGAAGCGCTTGTGGGTCTTCTTTTCGCCATGGCGCTCGGTGATCAATGGCGTGCCGGTGAAGGCGATGCGCGTGGCGTTGGGGAAGGCCTCGAACAGGTTGTCGCCCAGGTCCGAACTCTGCGTGCGGTGCGCTTCGTCGATCATCAGGATGATACGATCGGACGTATTGACCACCCCGAAGGTCTTGCCCGCAGGCATGGCCAGATAAGTGCCCAGTGCCTCTGCTACCGTGTTGGTCAGCGTCTGCTTGTGCTCCTGAAACTTGTGGATCATCACCATGCTGATGTCCGAACTGTCGGTCGCCAGATGTTGCCGCAGGCCCGACCGGGTTTCGATCACGTTTACCCGCCCGCCAATCAGCGTGGCGGTGTCACCCAGTTGTTCTTCCAGGTCTTGTCGGTCATTCACCAGCACGATCTTGTAGTCGGCCAGGTCGCGGCTGGCGCGCAGCATACGCGCCAGAAACACCATGGTGAGCGACTTGCCGGAGCCCTGGGTATGCCACACCACGCCACTGCGCTCCAGCGCCGTTTCACCCGTGCGCAAACGTTCGGCGATCTTGCTGGCGGCGCGGAATTGCTGATAGCGGCACACCACCTTAACGCGAGGGCCGCCGTCGGTGTCCATGAATACGGAGCTGGTGCGCAGGATCTGCAGCAGGTTGGCCTTGTTCAACATACCGGCAATCAACTGCTGCTGGGCATTCAGCCCGGCCAACGCCGAGTCGTCGGCGGGGTGGAGCGTCTTCCAGGCATAGAAATGTTCCTCGCCCGAGGTGATGGTGCCGTAGTCAGCCTCCAGGCCGCAGCTGCGCACCAGCATCAGGCTGCTGTGGAACAAGCGGGGCTCGCCCTCCTTTAGGCCGGAGGCTTCTGTCTCCTTGCGGCGGCGCATGTAGCGCTGCAGTTGCACAAAGGCTTCCTGCATCGGGTTGGCGCAGGTTTCCGAGCCCTTCTTGCACTCCACCACCACCAGTGGGATGCCATTCACGAACAGCACGATGTCCGGGATGATGAAGGCCTTCACACAGCCCGGCGTATCGATGCGGAACTGGTTGATGGCGTGGAACTGGTTGTTTGCCGGGTTGTGAAAATCAATCAGGCGCACCACCGGGTCGGCTTCGCCCGTCAGCTCGTTCACATCGGCCTGCGCCTTGAACAGCAGTGCCTGCACGGCCTCGTTGGCTTCCAGCAGGGTGCGGTTGGGCTGGCGCAGCAATTGGCTGCGCAGCTCTTCCAGCTGGCGCTCGGTCAACCATTCACGCCCATCGTCCGTGCGGTTGATACCGCGCACGGCGCTGTCGAACACCTCTGGCAGCAGCCATTGGCGGAAGTTATCGCGCAGGCTGGGAGCCGCATCCTGGGGCACGCCCACGCCCTGGTCGATGGTCGTCCAGCCCAATTCAGCCAGTTGCTGCAGGAAGAGGCGCTCGACCTCCGTGTATTCGCTCACAGCCGTCCCTCAGGTCAGTGCGGTGGCTGGCTGTGTCAGGCGCTCCAGGGCAATGCCCAGTGCCCGATCGTCAAACAGGCGATCCTTGCGGGCAGCGGCATCCGGGCCACCGCCCCAGTGGCGCAGCCCTTGGCGCAAGGCGGGCACGTTGGGTGCCACGCCTTCTCGGACTAGCAGCCAGTCAACGGTGGCCAGCAGCTCCATGCCGAAGGGCGATTCAAAGCCATCGATGAGCGCCGCGGTGGCTTCCAGTGCCTGCGCGTAGGCCTTGGCCTCACTCTTGAGATAGGTCTGCACATAGCCCTTGCGCTCATCGTCGAACCAGATCACGTCCAATGGATCGGCGTCACTGATGCGCTTGTCGGAGTGCAGGTAGCTGCCATCCAAGTTGTTCAATAGATGGTCGAGTCGGTTGGCATAGGGGCCATATTTGTGCGCAACGAACTTCAACTTTAGTGGGTTGTCATTAGGGTTGTAACGCTCAATGGCTCGCTCCAGAAACCACGCTAGCTTCTGGATCTCCAGCAGGCTGCACTCCATGCCCAGCACCCAGTAGCGGCGCACCAGTTCGGCGATCAGCGCGCGGGCCGGTGTCAGCTTTTCTGCACCGGTGCGCTTGGCCACGTTCTGGTACTGTCTGGTAGGCTCGAACACCAGGATTTCGACATCCAGATCGGCCAAGGCTCGCTCGATCTGCTCACGCACCTCGGCCCATTCAAGGCCGCCATTGCCCGCGCCCAAGGGCGGAATGGCGATGGACTTGACCTGCTGCTCGACCAGAAAGCGTCGCAGGTCCTGCAAGCCCTCGACCACCCATTCCATGCGCGACGGTGCACGCCAGTGCTGCTTGGTCGGGAAGTTGACGATCCAGCGCGGGCCATCCAGCTCTGCTACCTGCGTCACGAACATCTTGCCGGTCTGCACTTCCTTAGCTTTGCAGGCAGCGGCATAACGGCGAAAGTTATCGTCGAAACGCTCCTTGAACATCAGCGCAATGCCCTTGCCCATCACCCCGACGGTGTTGACCGTGTTGACCAGCGCCTCGGCACGGGCCTCCAGCAAATTGCCTTGCTTGAATGTAATCATCTGAAGTACCACTGTGGCATAACCCGAACATCCATTTTCAAGCCTCTGGCCTGAATGTGCTGGTCAAGTTTGCTCTTAACTGCATCCGTGTAGCAGATGATGCCAACCAAGCCTGTTACCGGTAAATGGTTGTATACCAGGGCCTCTGCCTAGTAGCGCTCAATCTGCTCCGGATCATCCGGATTCCGTGTGAAATTGCGGGCCTGCAACAACGGCCAATCAATTTCATTCAAACTATCGACGCTGTTGAAATATCTTGCAAGCGGTGGGTAGGCGTGCCTATCAGTAAATACGAAGGGCAAGCCCATCTGGTGCACCTTGTGCAGCGAAGAAACAAGGATACAGATTTCCTCATTGGGCCGCTTTGCCACTTCCCCCCGCCCAGTATGGATGTTGTACATCATGGGCGAAAAGGGGGTGAAGTAAAACGGCACGTAATTCGACAGCACCCCACCTGGCGCTACTGGCACTACCCGATGAGTGCGCCGATCAATCAAATCGGCGTTGCCAATCGGCACAAAGTTCGGGTCCTGCACGGCAGAACTCTTGCAATGCACGCCGTTGTCCAGAATCCACGGCAGATTGTCGCGGTGGACAATGCGCCAGATCAGCGCCTTCTCCGGGTTGAGGTTGGGATAGTGGTTAGCCATCGACCACCTCGGGTTCTTCGACCTTGACGGGTACTTTGCCGGTAAGCAGGTCGTGCATTAGGCCGCACTTTCGCATTTTGTACGAATTCAGTTCGGCTTGAGTCGCTTCAATCTGAAGGTTGATTTGTTTCAAAATCTGCGCAATCTGACGTTGCTCGTTCAGCGGTGCAATCGGGAACGCTAGAGACGTGATTTGAGCAGTATTTATTCCTTCTCGTGTACCACGACCTTTGTCTCGCTCAATTTGCCTTTTCACTACTTCATTCGCAAACGCCGCCTCCACAAAGAGCGGTGCACAGCGTTCGTGATCAAGTGCTACGCGAATGATGTGATAGTTGATGAGGAATCCATCAACCAACTTGGTTGCCAATGCATTGCGGCCCGTTGTGGCTCCTTGCCGGGCGAATAACAAATCACCAGACTTAATTCGGTAGCGACTGAGTAGAGCAGCCTTTCTTGGGGTGACGTAAAGCAAATCCGAGAGATCTAATTCACCCTGCTGCACATTTCCAATCCGCAGAACTGGAATACCTTCTGCCACGAAGTCGGCATTGCCCAAATCTGCCCCAAATGGCCCGGTGAGAATCGGCTGTCGCTGCGGGTCAGTAAGCTCAAGAATCGATCCAAGCTTCCAGCCAAACGGTAGTTTTCCGAACTGCGTAACTGTCGATAATTCGAAAGGCCTGAGTTGGCCGTTGGGCAGCACGCCACGGGTGAACAGGTCGTGCATCAGGCCGGCCTTGATCTGCTGGTATTTGGCGATCAGGGCTTCTGTTTTTTCGATGGCGGTGTCGATGCCGGTGAGGATGGTGGCGATTTTCTTTCGCCGCGCTCTGCTTGTCGGAATAACAAAACATGCACCTTCAATGCTTGAATTCTTGAGGTTGTTGATTGCGCTTCCCGCTAATACCAAATCAACGTTCTGCTGATAGGTTTGGCTTCGAAATAAATGGAAGACGAAATTAGCTTCTTCCTTGTCGAGAGGCTTAAATATCGAACAAAAAGCACCCACCGTATAGATAGAATCGTTGCCGTTACGATATTGCGCAGACTTTCCAACAAGAGCCTTACTTCCGTTAGACATGCATACTGCAATATCACCACGCTCCAGAATTTGCGTCGAAGCCACGAGCGAAAGCGGAATGAACTGCACATCTTCGAAGGTCAAATTCCCATTCTGAATGTTGGTCGCGCGCAGCAACGTAACGACTACCTCAGAAGCGTGATCCAAAAGATTCTCTGGTCGATATGAAACGCCCCGAAAGCCCTTCACTAACTGCCCAAGGGTCACTTCTTTCCAGTCCGAAGAAGTCAGGTCACTCATACCCCAACTCCACCAGAAAGCCCTGCAGTGCCTTGGCTGCCTCATCCCGTTCGGCCTCAATCTGCTTGGCCGTGACAGCGTATTTGCCCCACAGGTTTTCAACCGCCGCGACACAGGTGCGCTGATCCGCCCGTAGGTATTGCCAGTAGCTCTCGAACAGCAGTCTACCCAGGCGCTCGACGATCACCTGACGGGCCTCGTTCTTACTGATCTTGCGGCGGGCCTGCTCCACCAGATCGTCTTTCTTCTTCTCGGTGGACTTGATGGCGGCTTTCAGTGCTTTGGCTTCGTCTTCCAGTGCCTTGTGCGTGGCGAGCTTGGCGTCGATGCGTTCGGCAGCGAGTTTGGCCTGCTGGCCTGCGGCCATGGCGGCTTCGATCACTGACGTGAAAGTGGACGCGTGACCCAGCGAGGCGGCGAGATCGAGCACACGCTGGCCGTTGCCAAACTGGGCTTCCCTAGCGGCGAAGCCATCGCTGCAGTGGTGGGCCTTGTCAGTGCCCTTGGGCAAACGCCCAGCCACCTTGATCTCGGTGAACAGATCGCCCACGGCGCCCTTGAGCGCCTTGAGCTGGGCCTTCCACTCGGCGTTGGCTTCCTTGAGTTCGTCCTTGAGGGTTTTCACCTCATCGGCGGGCAGCACGCCGGTGTCATCGCTGTCTTCAAAATCCTCTTCACTGGCAGCGGCGAACAGGGCTTGCAGCTCAGCCAGCCGGGCGTGTTGTTGCTCCAGCTCTGCCAGCACCTCGGGAAACTGGCTTTGAAGAATGTCTTGATCCGGAATCAACTCCGGGCCCCAGCCGCTGGCGGCGATGGATTTGAAGTCGGACACCAGCCCCTTGTAGTAGTTGGCGAAGGCGCCGCGCACCTGGTAGCGGTTGAGCAGGTGCTGGCTCGCCCCCTCGCCACAAAAGCTGCGTTCGATGCTGTCGAGCAGCGTGGCGCGCACGGCGTAAACGTTGCGGCCTATGTTCTGGTTGGCTGCCAGCTGATTGGCTGTATCCGGGGCCAGCGCCTCGATGACGGGCAGGTGCTGCTGCCACCAAGCGGCCAGGTCGGACATGAATTGAGCATGGCGCTGGGTGATGCTGGCGTGGCGGTTGATGTGCGGGGCGATGTCGCGCTTGTCGGCCAGGGTGGCAGCGAAATCGGCATACCAGATGCCGTGTGTTGCCGTGGCGCGGGGCACAAAAAGGCTCTCGCGCAAGCCCGCGTAGTTCTGCCAGAAGTGGCCCAGGGCATCGATCTCGCTGACTGGCACACCACCGTGCAGATGGGCGCGCACGTCGTGCGGCTCGGGCGGTGGGGCGTTGTCCACGTAGCGGCGGATGTTGCAGTTGTAGTCTTCCGCCTTGATCTCGGCCACTGGCACGCGCCTGGCGTACATGGGGCCAGCTCCAGCAGCCCCAGCACTTCCGCCATCCCTGGTGGTCGTAGCGGGAATGTCCTGCCCGGCGCGGTAGGCGTGCACAATCTTGTCGATGTCTTCCGGCCGCAGGTGGTTCTGTGCCTTGCCCTCGCGGTATTCGCGGTCGGCGTTGATGAACAGTACGTGGTCGCGTTGTGCTGCGCCCTCCTTGTTCAATACCAGGATGCAGGCCGGGATGCCGGTACCGTAGAACAGATTGCTGGGCAAGCCGATGACGGCTTCGAGGTAACCACGGTCGATGAAGTACTGGCGGGCTTCGCGCTCCTCACCGCCCCGGAACAGTACGCCGTGCGGCATGACGGTGGCCATGCGGCCGTTGCTCTTGAGCACGGCCAGCATGTGTTGCACGAACATCAGATCGGCCTTCTTGCCCTTTTCCGGCATCCAGACCTGGAAGCGGCCGGGGTAGGCGATGGGCTCCTTTTTCTTCGCGCCACTGCCATCTTCCCTGGATTTGGTCTTGGCGTAGTTCTGGCTGAAGGGCGGATTGGCGAGCACCCGGTCGAAGCGGCGCAGCTCGTTGCTTTCGTCCTTGTGTTGCGGATCGCTGAGGGTGTCGGCATTGCGGATATCTGCATGTGAGATGCCGTGCAGCAGCATGTTCATCTTGCAGATGGACCAGGTGGTGCCCATCTTTTCCTGCCCGTTGAGCGACAACTCGGCGGCATCGGCTCCGCATTCGCGTAGGTAGTCACGGGCCTGGATCAACATGCCGCCCGACCCAACAGTCGGGTCGTACACGCTCATGCCTTCCTTGGGGTCGCAAATTTCGACGCAGATGCGGACCACCTCGGCCGGGGTATAGAACTCGCCCGCCTTCTTGCCCGCCGAATCGGCAAAGTGCTTGATCAGCCATTCGTAGGCGGCGCCAAGCAGATCGGGGAATTCGAAGTCATCGTCGTGGAGCGGTATCTTCTCGAAGTTCTGGATGAAGTCGACCAGGGTGTCGTCATCCAGGGTGTTCTGGCCGATCTTGCGGTTGAAGTTGATGGTGCCCTTGAGCACATCCTGCAGGGCATCGGCATTAGCTTCTTCCAGGGCTTCCAGCGCCTTGTTGAGCGTGGAGCCGACGTTTTCCTTCACGTGCTTGAGCGCCGGCTGGGTGTTGCCCGCGTCATCCACCCATGGGTCGTTCCAGCGGGCACGCGGCGGTACGTAGAAATATTTGCCGGAGTACTGATCCGGGTCTTCGAGGTTGAGGGCAATGTCGTCCTCCGACAGACCGGCGGCCTCACCTTCCTGCCTGATCTCTTCCCGGCGCTGATCGAACAGATCGCTGGCGCGCTTGAGAAACAGCATGCCAAAGATGTATTCCTTGTACTCGCTGGCATCCATGTTGCCGCGCAGGTCATCGCATGCCGTGAGCAGCAGGCTTTCCAGGCGGGCGAGAGTGAGTTTGGCGGAAGTCATCGTTCAGCGGGTTCCTAGGTTCTTGCTATGTTTGCAAGTCAATTCAGCACCACCAGAAGTAAGGCGGTATCGGGGGTGGCGGGGCGTACTCTAAAGTCTATCGCCAGACCACACCAAAGACCACCTAGCCCGCATTTTAGCCGGACTCATGCCTACTCAAACACGCTAAGCTATGGCATGTTTTCTAGCCGTGTTTCGAGATTCAACGGATGAACAAACCCTTCGCCATCACCCTGTTCGCCCCCGAGGGAGACCCGCAGGGCATTCGCCATGTGGACAAGAGTAACTGGTCCGGCTTTGGCGTGGTGTTCACCAAGGCGTTGTTCGGGCAACTGAAGCATGAACCCGGCTACGATAGGCCGGGGCTGTACATTCTGGTGGGCAATGCGGCGGAGGAGACGCTCTATATCGGCGAGGCGGACCCGCTAGGCGAGCGGCTGAAGAACCATGTGGCCAAAAAGGAGGGCTGGGCCTGGGGGGTGTACTTCTTCGACACCAATCACAAGATCGGCAAGACCGAGGTGCAATACCTGGAAGCTGAGCTGGTAGCTCGTGCCAAGCAGTGCAACCGGGCCATTCTCACCAACAAGAATGTGCCAACCTCGCCTAGTATGTCGCCGGTGAGCAGGGCAGCCGCGATGGCATTTTTGGAGGACATGCTGTTGATCCTCCCCATGCTGGGTATCAATGCCTTCAGCCCACAGCCGCAGGACGATGGGGGGGCTTGTATCCCGTCACCCACAGGCGCACAGGAAACGGAGGCCTTTGACACATTGGTGGTACCGGCCCGGGAAGAGGGCTTTCAGCAGGTATTTCTCGGCCAACACTGCTGGTATGCGGTGCGCTTGAATGCCCGGCACATCCCCAAGCTCAAGTATATTGCCGCCTACCAGGTCTCTCCGGTGGCAGCAATCACACACATAGCCGAAATCGAGCAGGTTGAACCCTTCGAGAACACCGGCAAGTACCTGCTGCGCTTCAAGGCACCGGCGGTTCCGGTTGGCCCCATCGCGCGGCGTGAGGGTAGCACCGTGAACATGCAGTCTACGCGTTATGCGCTTCGGGAGAAGTTGTTGGCTGCCAAGGATCTGGATGGTGTTTGGGCAGGCTGATTTCATTGGAGCAATGGACCAGCTACAGCACTGATCGACTACCTGGATCGAGGAACTACTAATCCTATCGAAATTAGTCTTAATGGATAATATATATAAATATCAAATACTTATTTATATCTCGAATTATCTCGACCGATTCAAGCCCTATCGTCTAACACATCTCAGGCTTCGGCACGCCGATAAAACACCTGCCCGACACGGCTGATATGGTCCAGCAGGTCGGTATTGTCGATTCTGTCGCGCAGGGAGAGATCCACCATCCACGGTAGGAGCAGATCGTCGATTTCGTTTTCGAGTTTGAGCAAGTCGGCCAGGCTCATGCCTGGTGCCTCCAGCGTGAGGTCAATATCAGAGCCCTGGCGCTGGCAGCCCTTTGCCCGGGAGCCATAGATCCAGACCGTGGCAATCTGTGGCCAGTGAGTGAACACGGTTCGCAGCTTTTCGACGGCCTGCAGCGGCAAGCCGAAAAGTGCATCACTCACGGCGTTGTTACCCGCGACTGCATCTTTTCCTGCAACAGCAGGAACAGTCCGTGGTAGCGGTGGAGGATGTGATCGGCAATTTCATCCGCCACTGATTGATTGTAGGTGTGGGCGGTCTGGTTGCGACTCTTGATCATTTCCATCCAGCCCTCACCGTCATCGACCAGCCCTTGCTTGAAGGCATGGCGGATGGCATCGCGGAAACCACTGATGCCAGGGTCGCCTTGGTAGAGGAAGTAATCCTTCAGCAGGTTCCAGGCCAGCTCGAAGACGCACTCGAAGGCCTGAATCAGCCCTTGCTTCTCCAGCTCGCTCAGAGGACGCGCCTGCGCCAGTTTCACTGCGTCTGTGAGCTGAGACAGCGCCCGGTTGTAGTTGGCCAGGCGCTGCTGCCAGCGGATGCCTTCAGTCTCCATGAATGAAAGCTCACCATTGAAGTGAAGGTAACCAGATGGCTACCTCACACATCCAAATTCGACACCGCCAGCGCATTGCTCTCGATGAAGTCGCGGCGGGGTTCTACCGCGTCGCCCATCAGGCAGGTGAAGATCTGGTCGGCGGCGATGGCGTCTTCTATGTTGACGCGCAGCAGGCGGCGCACGGTGGCGTCCATGGTGGTTTCCCACAGCTGCTCGGGGTTCATCTCGCCGAGGCCCTTATAGCGCTGGATGGTGTGGCCCTTGCGGGCTTCTTGCATCAGCCATTCCAGGGCCTGGTGGAAGTCTTTCACCACGGCGGTCTTTTCGCCCCGGCGCACGAAGCCGCCTTCTTCGATCAGGCCGTGGATCTTGCCGCCCAGGTCGGCAATTTCGCGGTATTCGCCGGAGGAAAAGAAGTCGTTGCCGAAGTCGTAGCGGCGCTCTACGCCGTGTTCAACGATGGCTACTTCGGGTTCGAACAGGGCGCGCTCGGGGTGCTTGCGGTGGCCCACTTGTACGCGGCTGGCGCCTGCGCGGGTGTCTTCGGCGAAGCAGGTGGCGAGCTTTTCACACCAGGCGGTGACCTTGGCTTCGTCGGTCAGGTCGGCCGCCGGCAGGGTGGGCATGGTGAGCAGCTGGCGCAGCACGTCCACCGGGTAGACCCGGGACAGGCGCTCAATGATGGCCATGGTCTTGCGGTATTGCAGCACCAGGCTCTCCAGCGCGGTGCCGCCGATGCCTGGAGCGTCGGCGTTGACGTGCAGGCTTGCCTCTTCCAGGGCGCCATTGGTGAGGTACTGGTTCAGCGCCTCGTCGTCTTTCAGGTACTGGTGCTGCTTGCCCTTGGCGATCTTGTACAGCGGCGGCTGGGCGATGTAGACGTAGCCGCGCTCGATCAGCGGGCGCATCTGGCGGAAGAAGAAGGTCAGCAGCAGGGTGCGGATGTGCGAGCCATCCACGTCGGCATCGGTCATGATGATGATGCGGTGGTAGCGCAGCTTGTCCGGGTTGAATTCGTCGGTGCCGATGCCGCAACCGAGGGCGGTGACCAGGGTGCCGATCTCCTGGGAGGAGAGCATCTTGTCGAAGCGGGCCTTCTCCACGTTGAGAATCTTGCCCTTGAGGGGCAGGATGGCCTGGGTGCGGCGATCGCGGCCCTGCTTGGCGGAACCACCCGCCGAGTCACCCTCCACCAGGAACAGTTCGGAGAGGGCGGGGTCCTTCTCCTGGCAGTCGGCCAGCTTGCCGGGCAGGCCGGCGATGTCCAGCGCGCCCTTGCGGCGGGTCATCTCGCGGGCCTTGCGGGCGGCCTCGCGGGCGCGGGCGGCGTCGATGATCTTCTGCACCACCGCCTTGGCCTCGCCGGGGTTCTCCAGCAGGTAGTCGGCCATCTTGTCGCCCATCACGGACTCGACGGCGGGCTTCACCTCGGAGGAGACCAGTTTGTCCTTGGTTTGGGAGGAGAACTTGGGATCGGGCACTTTCACCGACACGATGGCGGTGAGGCCTTCGCGGGCGTCGTCACCGGTGGTGGCGACTTTTTCCTTCTTCAGGAAGCCCTCATTTTCCATGTAGCCGTTGAGGCAGCGGGTGAGGGCGGCACGGAAACCGGCCAGGTGGGTGCCGCCGTCGCGCTGGGGAATGTTGTTGGTGAAGCAGTAGACGTTCTCCTGGTAGGAGTCGTTCCACTGCAGCGCCACCTCGACGCCGATGCCGTTCTCGCCCTGGCCGGTGAAGTGGAACACGCGGTTGAGCGGGGTCTTGTTGGTGTTGAGGTATTCGACGAAGGCCGCCAGGCCGCCTTCGTATTCGAAGATGTCTTCGTGGCCGCTGCGCTCGTCTTTCAGCACGATGCGCACGCCGGAATTGAGGAAGCTCAGCTCGCGCAGGCGCTTGGCCAGGATGTCGTAGCTGAACACCACATTGCTGAAGGTCTCGGTGGAGGGCCAGAAGCGGATGGAGGTGCCGCGACCTTCGGTGTCGCCCACTTCCTTCAGCGGGTAATCGGGCACGCCGTGGGTGTACTCCTGCTCGTAGACCTTGTTGTTGCGGCGGATGGTCAGCTTCAGCTTGGAGGAGAGGGCGTTTACCACGCTCACGCCCACGCCGTGCAGACCGCCAGAGACCTTGTAGGAGTTGTCGTCGAACTTGCCACCGGCGTGCAGCACGGTGAGGATCACCTCGGCGGCGGAGACGCCTTCCTCTTCGTGGATGTCTACCGGGATGCCACGGCCGTTGTCGGACACGCTGACCGAGTTGTCGACGTGGATCACCACGTTGACCTCGTTACAGTGGCCGGCCAGGGCTTCGTCGATGGAGTTGTCGACCACCTCGAACACCATGTGGTGGAGACCAGAACCGTCGTCGGTATCGCCGATGTACATCCCCGGGCGCTTGCGTACGGCATCCAGGCCCTTCAGCACCTTGATCGACGAGGAGTCGTAGCTGTTGGTCTCATCACTCATGAGCATCTCCGCTTATAGCGCTTGTACCGGCAGGCGGTTGCCCACCGGTGTTGTGGCCATCCACCGGGCTGATGCGCCCAGGATGTTCCACGTGAAACATTGTTATCTGTGCTGCCGCTGGCACACAGGCCAGCAATTCATCCAGTTCCGTGCCGGTGGCGAACACCTGGTGGCCACTGCTCAACACCGCCGCCAGTAGCGAGGCGCGGTGGGGGCGATCCAGCTCTGCCACGACATCGTCCAGCAGGTAGATGCAGCGCCTGTCGGCCAGCCTGGCCACGACGGCGCCCTGGGCCAGCTTGAGGGCACACACCACCAACTTCTGTTGCCCGCGCGACAAATGTTCGGCCGCCGAGGCGCCGTTCCACTTCAGGCGCAGATCTGCCCGCTGGGGCCCCGACATGGTGTAACCCAGCTCCTGATCCGCCTGCTCGCGCTGGGCCAGCACCTCGTCCAGCGGGGTGTTGGCATCCCAGCCGCGATAGTAGGCGATGCTGACCGCCAGCGAGGACTCCAAGGCCGACAGCTGCACGGCAAACTCGGGTGCCAGTTGCTCCAGGTAGCGGCGGCGACAAGCATCGACCTCGCTGCCAGCCTCGGCCAGCTCACGGCGCCAGAACTCCGCCTCAAAGCGATCCATTTTACCACGTCGGAGCAATGCATTTCGCTGTTTCAGTGCCCGTCTTAAGCGACTCCAGGCGCTAAAGAAAGAATGTTCCACGTGGAACACTCCCCAGTCCAGAAACTGCCGCCGCTCACCGGCACCACCGGCGATTAGCTCGAAGGCATCGGCATCCACCACCTGCACCGGCAGCAGCCCGGCCAGGGAGGCCAGCGACTCTACCCGCTCACCCCGCAGGCGCGCCTCGAAGCAGCCATCCCGCTGGCGGCGAATGCCGAGCCCCATGCCTTCATTGTGCTCGCCACAGAGTTGGGCAAAGGCCGTCAGCGCCGCTTGTTCGCGGCGGATCAGGGTGGCGGCGGTGCGAGTGCGGAAGGAGCGGCCGGTGCTGAGGCAGTGGATGGCTTCCAGCACCGAGGTCTTGCCGCTGCCATTGGCACCACAGAGCAGGTTGAGTTGAGACAGGGAGCGGAGCGAGGCGGACTGGATGCAGCGCACATCGGCTACATCCAGTCGCTCTATTTTCACTGCGGGGTACGGCTAAAACAGCGGGCGATGCGGGCGCGCTTAGAGGCGCATCGGCATCACGACGTAGAGGGAGTCACCGTTCTCGGCGGCTTCCTCGATCAAGGCACTGCTGTTGGAATCGGTGAAGCTGAACTGCACGCGCTCGGTTTTGATCACGCCCAGCACATCAAGCAGGTAGTTCACGTTGAAACCGATCTCGATTTCTTCGCCGGTGTAGTCCACCGCGACTTGTTCTTCGGCTTCTTCCTGCTCGGGGTTGTTGGCCAGGATGCGCAGGTTGCTGTCGCTCAGGATCAAACGAATGCCGCGGAATTTCTCGTTGGAGAGAATGGCGGCACGGGCCAGTGCCTGCTTCAGCTCGTCGCGCTCGGCCAACACCAGGCGCTTGGTGCCGCGCGGCAGCACCCGGTCGTAATCTGGGAAGCGGCCGTCCACCAGCTTGGAGGTGAAGGTAAAGGCCGCCGTGACGGCGCGCAGGTGGTTGGTGCCGAGCTGGATACTGACCTCGCCATCGCCTTCGAGCAGGCGACCGAGTTCGATCACGCCCTTGCGGGGCAGGATGGCCTGCTGAGCATTCGCCACCGGCAAGGCGGTTTCAAGGGTGCACATGCCCAGGCGGTGACCGTCGGTGGCGACGGTGCGCAGGCGCTCGGGGGTCACTTCCCACAACATGCCGTTGAGGTAGTAGCGCACATCCTGCTGGGCCATGGAAAAGGCAGTGCGGTCGATCAGGCGCTTCAGCTGAGCCTGGCTGAGGGAGAACTCCACCGCGCCGGTGCTGTCTTCCACATTGGGAAAATCAGTGGCAGGCAAGGTGGAAAGCACATAGCGGCTGCGGCCAGATTTGACCACCACACGACCGTCATCCACCGCAAAATCGATCACCGATCCTTCCGGCAGGCTCTTGCAAATATCCACCAGCTTGCGCGCTGGCACGGTAATTTCACCTTCAACACCGGGGTTTTCCAGTGCCACGCGCCCAACCAACTCCACCTCGAGATCGGTACCCGTGAGCGAGAGTTCACTACCGCGCACCACCACCAGGACATTGGCGAGGATAGGCAGAGTATGGCGGCGTTCCACTACGCCGGCCACCAGATTGAGGGGCTTGAGCAGTGCCTCGCGGGCAATCGAAAATTTCATGGCTATGCTGGTTCCTTCAATGTGCTTTCGGTACGCGCTCAAGGCTCTAATACTAGGGCAAACAAGCAGTTAGCGCCAACTCTAAAAATGAATATGACGAGCTGCCCCAGCGCATGTCCACGCCAGTCGCATCCACCCACTCGCGGGGACTGCTGGCTCAGGTGGTCAGCGTGCGCAGCAGATTCTTGAAATCCTCGCGGATATCGTTGTCGGTTTCCCGCAGCTCCTTGATCTTGCGGCAGGCGTGCAACACCGTGGTGTGGTCGCGGCCGCCGAAGGCATCGCCGATCTCGGGCAGGCTGTGGTTGGTCAGCTCCTTGGCCAGCGCCATGGCCAGCTGGCGGGGGCGCGCCACCGAGCGGCTGCGGCGCTTGGAAGAAAACTCCGCCACCTTGATCTTGTAGTAATCGGCCACGGTGCGCTGGATGTTGTCGATGCTGACCAGGCGGTCCTGCAGGGCGAGCAAGTCCTTCAGCGCTTCGCGCACCAGATCCACATCGACCGGGCGACCGGTGAAGCGCGCATGGGCCATCACCCGGCGCAGCGCACCTTCCAGCTCGCGCACATTGGAGCGAATGCGATTGGCCAGGAAGAAGGCGGCGTCATGGGGCAGGTCGATACCTTCCTGGTCGGCCTTTTTCATCAGGATCGCCACCCGGGTTTCCAGCTCCGGCGGCTCCACCGCCACGGTGAGCCCCCAGCCGAAGCGGGATTTCAGGCGCTCTTCCAGGCCTTCGATCTCCTTCGGGTAGCGGTCGCAGGTCAGGATGATCTGCTGGCCACCTTCGAGTAGGGCATTGAAGGTGTGGAAGAATTCTTCCTGGGAGCGATCCTTCTTGGCAAAGAACTGGATGTCGTCGATCAACAGCGCATCCACCGAGCGATAGTAGCGCTTGAAATCGTTGATGGCGTTGAGCTGCAGTGCCTTGACCATGTCAGCCACGAAGCGCTCAGAGTGCAGGTAGACCACCTTGGCGTTGGGATTGCTCTTCAGCAGTGAATTGCCCACCGCCTGCATCAGGTGCGTCTTGCCCAGGCCCACGCCACCATAGAGGAACAACGGGTTGTAGGCACCACCGGGATTGTCGGCCACCTGCATGGCGGCGGCACGCGCCAGCTGGTTGGACTTGCCCTCGACGAAATTGTCGAAGGTGGAGGTTTCGTTGAGGAAGCTCTGGTGCTTGATGCCCCCCTCTACCACCACTTGGCGTGGCGGTGTGATCACCGCGCTGGCGGCTGAGGGAGCGTTCAGCACGGGCGCCGCTTCGGCACGACCCGCACTGCTGACAACCTCGCGCTCCAGCTCGCGTTGCTGGCGCTGGCGAGCCACGCGAACGGGCGCCACCGCTTCACGTTTGCCCACATCAACCACGACATCGACATCACTGGCGAGATCGTGCATCAGTTCACTGATACGCTCCAGATACTTATTGACCACCCAATCTTTGATAAAGCGATTAGGCGCAAGCAAGCGCAACACCTCACCATCGGCCTCGGGCTGCAATGGCTTGATCCAGGTGTTGAATTGCTGGGCGGGAAGCTCATCCTGCAAATAGGAAGTACACTTTTCCCAGAGCTGTTCCGGCACAATAAGCTCCTGTAGGTGTCGAGCATGGCTCGCGGGGGGTGCATTTTAGCCCCTAGCGAGCAAGTTATCCACAAAAAACAAGTGCTTGTGGAATTAAATTAGCCTTTTATTATCAAGGACTTAAATAAATACACGGCGTTCATACTCGCAATGAATCATTGTTGCGCAAAAAAGAGCGCACGTCACGGTACAACCCTGTGGATAAGCTGGGTATATGCAGTGACAAAGCCGTGTAAACAAGCTTTAATCATTAACAACTCTTTAATGCCCGCATGGGATTAAGAGACCTCATTAAATTCAACTCGACAAAGTGCTTGATTAAAGCGATCAAATTCTCTACAATTCTGGGCCTTTTTCCGCCCTCTCAAGGGCAGGAATAGCTTCCTTTATAAGCGATTGATCTAGGGATCGCCGCCATGAAAAGAACGTTTCAACCAAGCTCCATCAAGCGCAAGCGTACCCACGGTTTCCGTGCACGCATGGCTACCGCTAACGGCCGCAAGGTTCTTGCTGCCCGCCGCGCCAAAGGCCGCAAGCGCCTGACCGTCTGAGGCTAAGAGCCGCTAATCCGCGTGGTGCCACAGCTCTTCACCCGCGACCATCGCTTGATGGAAGCGCGGGAGTTCAAAGCAGTTTTCGACGGCACCGAAGCAAAGCTGCACCAAGGCCCCCTGCTGTTCCTTACGCGCCGTTCTGAACGGCCCGTGGGGCGGCTGGGTATTGTTGTTGCCAAGCGCAATGTAAGACGCGCCCATGAACGCAACCGGCTGAAACGCCTTTTGCGTGAAGGTTTTCGCCTACACCAGGCGGAAGTCGCGGGCATGGACATCGTCGTACTGGTGCGCTCGGGTGCCGACAAGCTAGACAACGACGCCTTGTGGGATCTCATACACCCCGCCTGGCGCCGTCTCGCCCGCAAGTTGCAAAAGCGAACCTCCCCTCCCGTGGAGAAGCCGGATGTTGCGCCAGCTGCTGATTCTGCCCATCCGCCTCTACCAATGGCTGATCAGCCCGTTGATCGGGCCTAGATGCCGCTTTTATCCCAGCTGCTCCTGCTATGCGGAGCAAGCGGTGTTACACTATGGCGCCCTGCGCGGTAGCTGGCTCGCCTTGAAGCGCATCGCGCGCTGCCATCCCTGGCATCCTGGCGGCTACGATCCAGTGCCTGGGCTGGAAAATTCTCCAGACAGCAAGCATTTCGAGTAAACCATGGATATCCAGCGTACGTTGTTGATCGGGGCAGTCGCTTTCCTGTCTGTCCTGCTGCTGAAAGAATGGGTGGCAACCGATAAGGCCCAACTACCCACCGCGCAAGTCGCCAGCACCAGCCAGGCCACAGCGCCCGAGGTACCCACCGGTGCACCCACCACCACCGCGGCCGAGGAGCTGCCCCAGGCGCCCGGTGCTGCCACCGTTTCGGCACCTGTTGAAAACAAGGCCGCAGCTAGCAACAGCCTGATCAGCGTCGAAACCGACCTCATGCAGCTGAAAATCGACCCTGTCGGGGGCGATGTGGTAGCGATTGCACTGACCCAGCACCAGGCCAGCAGTGAAGACAAGACCCCCTTCCAGCTGCTCGAAAATAGTGAGCGCCGGGTTTATATCGCGCAAAGCGGCCTGGTGGGTGATCAGGGCACAGACAAAGACGGCGCTCGCCCCACCTTCAACAGCAACGCGCGCAGCTACAGCCTGCAACAGGGGCAGGACAGCCTCAGCGTGGATCTGCTGTTGGAAACGCCAGAAGCCCGCATCACCAAGCGCTACAGCTTCAAACGCGGTGACTACCTGATCAAGCTGGAATACCTGGTGGAAAACCGCAGTGCCAAAGCTTGGAATGCCGCACTGTACGGCCAGATCAAGCGCGATAGCAGCCTTGATCCCAGCGCCTCCGGCAACAAGATGGGCATGCAATCCTATCTGGGTGCCGCCACCTCTACCGCGGATGCGCCCTACCACAAGCTGAAGTTCAACGATATCAAGGAGAAGGCCTACCAGGGCCAGCTACAAGGTGGCTGGATGGCGATGATCCAGCACTACTTCGTCAGCGCCTGGGTGCCTGATGCCAACAGCCAGAACAATTACTTCGCCCGCGTCACCAGCCAGGGCATGCACCTGCTGGGCTTCACCTCGCCGGCGGTAAGCATTGCCCCCGGCAAGTCCGGCAGCCTGGCTACCCAGTTCTACGCCGGGCCCAAAGACCAGTTCCGCCTGGCCAAGATCGCCCCGGGCCTGGACCTGGTGGTGGACTACGGCTGGCTGTGGTGGATCGCCCAGCCGCTGTTCGTGGTGCTGTATTTCTTCTCCACCGGTCAGCTGCACCTGGGCGACAGCGTGTTCCAGATCGGACCCGGCCTGGGCAACTGGGGCCTGGCCATCATCTTCCTGACCCTGGTGGTCAAGGCCTGCTTCTATCACCTGTCGGCCACCAGCTATCGCTCCATGGCGAACATGCGCAAGGTGACACCTAAACTGATGGAGATCCGCGAGCGCTATGCGGATGACCGCCAGAAGCAATCCATGATGATGATGGAGCTATATAAAAAGGAGAAGATCAACCCGATGGGTGGCTGCCTGCCGATCCTGGTGCAGATGCCGGTGTTCCTGGGCCTGTACTGGATGCTGATGGAGGCCATCGAGCTGCGCCACGCGCCCTTCTATGGCTGGATCACTGATCTCTCCGTGATGGACCCGTGGTTTGTGCTGCCGGCGCTGATGGGCATCACCATGTTCATCCAGCAAAAGCTGAACCCACAGCCCACCGACCCCATGCAGGCCAAGGTGCTGCAGTGGATGCCGGTGATCTTCACCGTGTTCTTCGTGTTCTTCCCGGCCGGCCTGGTGCTGTACTGGGTGGTGAACAGCGTGCTGTCCATTGCCCAGCAGTGGATGATCACCCGCGCCATCGAGGCCGGTGAAAAGGCCTGATGGCCAGCCTGGATAACGACACCATCGCCGCCGTCGCCACCGCTCAGGGGCGCGGCGGCATCGGCGTGATACGCGTCTCCGGGCCCCGCGCCCGGGACATCGCCCAGGCCATCACCGGCCGAGCGCTCACTCCCCGCTATGCCCACTACGGCCCCTTCCACGAAGGTGCGGACGTTCAGCGCCGCGCCCTGGACGAAGGCATCGCCCTGTTCTTCCCCGGCCCACACTCCTTCACCGGCGAAGACGTGCTGGAGTTGCAGGGCCACGGTGGCCCGGTCATCCTCGACCTGCTGCTGAAGGAAGTCACCCGGCTGGGTGCCCGGCTGGCGCGGCCAGGGGAGTTCAGCGAGCGCGCCTTCCTCAACGACAAGCTGGATCTGGCCCAGGCCGAAGCCATTGCCGATCTGATCGACGCCGCCTCCGAGGCCGCCGCCCGAGGCGCGCTGCGCTCCCTGCGCGGTGAATTCTCGCGCCGAATCCATGCACTGGTGGAAGCGCTGATCCATCTCCGCATCTATGTGGAAGCGGCGATTGACTTCCCCGAGGAAGAAATCGACTTCATCGGCGACGGCAAAGTCGCCGCCGACCTGCGCGCGCTTCAAGCCCAGCTGGAAGCCATACGCAAAGAGGCCCAGCAGGGCGCACTGCTGCGGGACGGCATGACGGTGGTGATCGCCGGCCGGCCCAACGCGGGTAAATCCAGCCTGTTGAATGCCCTGGCGGGATTCGACGCGGCCATCGTCACCGATATCGCCGGCACCACCCGGGATGTACTGCGGGAACGCATCCAGATCGACGGCATGCCCTTACACATCGTCGATACCGCCGGCCTGAGGGAAACCGAAGACGCGGTGGAGAAAATCGGTATCCAGCGCGCCTGGAGCGAAATCGAAAAAGCCGACCGCATCCTGTTGGTGGTGGATGCCAGCGACAGCGATGCGGCGGACATCCAGGCCCACTGGCCTGAGTTCTTTCAGCGCATCGGCTCCAGCCACCATCTGACGGTGGTGATGAACAAGGTGGAGCTGGTAGCACAAGCACCAGGCTGGATCGACCGCGACGGTGAGCCCCCGGTACTGGGCCTGTCCGCCAAACGCGGCGAGGGCATGGATCTGCTGCGGCAACACCTGAAAACCTGCATGGGCTATGAAGGCGGCCAGGAATCGGGCTTCACTGCGCGCCGCCGCCACCTGGAAGCGCTGGAGCGAGCCGAGCACAGCCTGGCCCACGGCGCCCACCAACTGCGCGCCATGGGCGCGGGTGAACTACTGGCGGAAGACCTGCGCGCCGCGCAAAACGCCCTGGGCGAAATCACCGGCAGCTTCAGCGCCGACGAGTTGCTGGGCCGCATCTTCTCCAGTTTCTGCATCGGTAAATAAATAGAAAGCGTCCTACAGGCTCACCGTAGCCCCTGTCGAAATTCCCATCGCTATTCCCCTATACGCCCCGTATGCTCAGCCTTGGCAGCCCCCACTTTTCGGCCAACTTCAGCGCGTGCTGCAGCCCTTTGATCGTGACGCTCAACACGCACTAACGTGAGATTGCTATGGCTTAATGTGCATAACACTTATTACACGCTACTGGTGCGGGCTACGGAGCACCGCGGCAGGCCTGATCGAGATACCCACCGCTTATCCACGGCTTGCTGAACAGCTAATTAACGGTAGCGCCGCGCATGTGGGTAAGCAGGTGCAGCAATCGTCCTGGGGCCTGTGGGCAAAAAGGGGACAAAGGCGGCAGCCCCTTGGCGCTGTGGACAAACAGGCATTCCGTCCCCAGCTTCAAGCCCCGTTGTACCCCCTTCTACCAAGCGGTTGTTGACTGGGTTATTAAGTAGCTAACAAATTGATAATAAAAGATTAAAACTTATTATCCACAGAACTTACCCACACTAATAACATTAACAATACACAAAGACATAAAAACACTATCTCTTAAAACATATATATCTATATTAATTCTTAACTGTTCATATTGTGCACATTTTGATCAATTGGATGGAGATGCGTATAATCGTCCGCCCGCCGCGCAAACCGCTTGAAACACAACCGCGCGGCGAAGACTGAGGTGGTGGCAGTGGATTACCCAAAGCGTTATGACGTGATCGTAGTCGGTGGCGGACATGCAGGTACCGAGGCTGCCCTGGCGGCCGCGCGCATGGGCTGCCAAACCCTGCTGCTGACCCACAACATCGAAACCCTCGGCCAGATGAGCTGCAACCCGGCCATCGGTGGCATCGGCAAGAGCCATCTGGTCAAGGAAGTGGATGCCCTGGGCGGCGCCATGGCCCGCGCCACCGATCGCGGCGGCATCCAGTTCCGCGTGTTGAATGCCTCCAAGGGCCCTGCCGTGCGCGCCACCCGCGCCCAGGCCGACCGCATCCTGTACAAGGCCGCCAT
Organism: uncultured Pseudomonadales bacterium; assembly: GCA_964649985.1. Taxonomy (GTDB): domain Bacteria; phylum Pseudomonadota; class Gammaproteobacteria; order Pseudomonadales; family CAZYQX01; genus CAZYQX01. The sequence goes on from CAZYQX010000036.1 coordinate 33,501, forward strand.
CCGCGAGATACTGGAAAACCAGCCCAACCTGAGCATCTTCCAACAGGCGGTGGACGATCTGATCATTGAGCAGGATCGCGTCTGCGGTGCCGTGACACAGATGGGCCTGGTGTTCCGCGCCGAGACGGTGGTGCTGACGGCAGGCACTTTCCTGGGCGGCAAGATCCACATCGGCATGGAAAACTACGCCGGTGGGCGGGCGGGCGATCCACCCTCCAATGCGCTGTCGCAGAAGCTGCGCGCCCTGCCCTTCAACATCGGCCGGCTGAAAACCGGCACCCCGCCGCGCATCGACGCCCGCTCGGTGAATTTCGACGGCCTGGGCCAGCAGTACGCGGATGATCCATTGCCGGTGATGTCCTTCATGGGCTCGGTGGCAGAGCACCCACAGCAAGTCTGTTGCTGGATCACCCACACCTCCGAGCGCACCGCCGAGGTAATCCGCGAAAACTTGCACCGCTCGCCCATGTACGCCGGGGTGATCGAGGGGATCGGGCCTCGCTACTGCCCGTCGATTGAGGACAAAATCGTCCGCTTCGCCGACAAGCCCACCCACCAGGTGTTCATCGAGCCGGAGGGCCTCACCACCCACGAGCTCTACCCCAACGGCATCTCCACCAGCCTGCCCTTCGACGTGCAGATGGAGATCGTGCGCAGCCTGAAGGGCTTCGAGAACGCCTGGATCACCCGCCCCGGCTACGCCATCGAATACGATTACTTCGATCCGCGCGAGCTGAAGCACTCGCTGGAAACCAAATACGTCGAGGGCCTGTTCTTCGCCGGCCAGATC
>CAZYQX010000037.1:0-30755 GCA_964649985.1 uncultured Pseudomonadales bacterium
CGCTGGCGGAGGCCAGAGATAGCCTGGAGGATCGGGTAAGGGAGCGTACCCAGGCCTTGGAGGAGGCCTACGAATTGTTGCAGGCCCAGGTAAACGAGCGTCAGCGTGCCGAGCGCGAGTTGCGATTAAATGCGGGGGTTTTTCACGGTACCAGCGAAAGCATCCTGATCTGCAGTACCGGCCATGAGGTGGTCAGGGTTAACCGTTCGCTGCTTGAAACAACCGGCTATGCCGAGCAGGAAATCGTCGGGCAACCTGTTTCCATGTTGATGGGGCGTCATCAGAGCGATGCTTTTTTCAAGGCGGTGGAGGCCGAGGTCTACCAGACGGGGCACTGGCAGGGCGAGGTTGCGCTAAGGCGCAAGTCCGGTGAAATTTTCCCCGCGTGGCTGAGCCTGAGTGCACAGGCGGCTGATGATGATCACCCGGCGCAGGCAATTGCCATTTTCTCGGATATTTCTGAGAAAAAAATAGCCGAGGAGCGTTTGCATCGCTTGGCACATTACGATGCCCTGACCGATCTGCCCAATCGCATACTGTTCAACGAGCATGGTGCACGTGCGATTGGGCGGGCCAAGCGGGAGGGTAGCGCGCTGGCGTTGATGGTCATCGACCTTGATGGTTTCAAGCACATCAATGACAGCCTGGGGCACCCGGTAGGTGACGAGGTGCTGCGGCAGGCGGCTAAGCGACTCTCGGCTCATCTGCGTGATGAAGATGCCATTGCCCGGCCGGGGGGGGACGAATTTCTCGTGCTTGCCGAGCATCTCTCTTCGCCGGCGGCTGATGCTGCGAAGGTTGCACGCAAGCTGTTGCAAGCCATTCAACAGCCGTATCAGGCGGGTGGGCATGATCTGCACTTATCGGCCAGTATAGGGATCAGCGTGTTTCCGGATGATGCGGCAGACATGACGGAGCTGATGAAAAATGCCGATGCCGCGCTCTACCGGGCGAAACATGGTGGCCGCAACGCGTATCAGTTTTATACCTCTGAGTTGACGGCGGCGGCCAGTGAGCGCGTTAAATTGGAAGCTCAGCTGAATCGCGCCATTCAGCAAAGTGAATTGCTGGTGCACTACCAGCCTCAGTTTGATCTGGGTTCGGGCCGATTGGTGGGGGCGGAGGCGTTGGCGCGCTGGCGTCACCCGGAAATGGGCTTGATTCCCCCTTTGCGCTTCATCCCGGTGGCGGAAGAAACCGGGCTGATTGTGCCGCTGGGAGAACTCATTTTGCGCCAGGCGTGTGAGCAGGTCGCGCGTTGGCAGCGCCAGGGTTTGGCGCTGGAGAAAATCAGCGTGAATATCGCGGGTCAGCAGATCCAGCAACGGCATATTGTCGATACCGTGAGCCGAGTATTGCGGGAAACGGGTCTGTCCCCGGCGTCGTTGGAGCTGGAGGTGACCGAGACCTTCATCATGCAAAATGCCACGCACGCTATTGAAACGCTGAATGCCTTGCGTGAGCTGGGCATTTCATTGGCGATCGATGATTTTGGCACAGGCTATTCCTCGCTGAGTTACCTCAAGCGCCTCCCTATCCAGACGCTCAAGATAGATCGTTCATTCGTGCGCGATATCCCGGTCGATGCCAACGATACCGCTATTACGCGCGCCATGCTGGCATTGGCGGGTAGCCTGGGCTTGCGCGTGGTGGCGGAGGGTGTGGAGACGGAGCAGCAGCGGGCATTCTTGCAAGAAGAGAACTGTGAGCTGGTGCAGGGCTATCTCTATTCACCTCCGCTGGCGGCGGAGGATTTCTGGCAGCGCTATGGAGTGCCGGCGGCCGCGGCCACTCACTGACCTTTCACCGTAATCCGGGCCGGTGGGTTCTGCAGGTGGGCTATTGCCCTACGCTGTTTCGGCACTGCACCACCTCTACCACCGCCGGTATTCTCCGAGTGCTCACCGCTGCTGGTGAGCGATAAGCGCATTTCACTTCCAAACCGCGGTGTCGGCGTCAGGCGCCGTGCTAGCAAGCACATGCCTGTCGTAGTCAGCGTTGGTTTAGGCATCGCGCTAGCAATGGCGCGTCTGTGGGCGTCTGTTTGTTTTTCGGTGCAGATGCCGTGGCAGGGGCGCCGCCGGTGCCCTGCCGGCACGTTCCGACAGCGCCGATGGGGTGCTACAACGTCGGTGTAATGAGGCGCCTGTCATGATGTTGTCGTGTTCCGCTGTTTAAATGCGCGGCCAACGTTATGCATTAATTCTGCGCATGGATTGGGCTGGCTGCACCCTGTTGGGGAGCTGGGGTGGGTGGGTTTGGTTGCGCGGCAAGAGCTAGAAACTACTTTAGGATAGTTTTCTTTGTGCTTGGTTGGAAATGATACTTGCGTCACGTTTTGAAGTCGTGTAGAAAACAGATTCATGCAAAGCCGATGGTCGTTATCGACCTTTTGCATGGAGCTTGATGTGTGTTTTACCCGTGTTCCGTTTTCACTGGTTCGTCAGATGTAGCTCAGCGGAGGTTGACCGCGCCGATGGTGTCTTTAGCCCAAACTGGGGTGTTCGCCCCGCCACGTGCTGCGTCGGCCCTCGATCATGTCGAGAGCATGACCTTCACCAATGCGGGCTATGTGTTCGGTCGTTTTGGTGCCGCCCACATGTCGAGTGTCTTCCAGCCGATCTACAGCTTGCCGCACCGGCGGTTAGTGGGGCTGGAGGCGCTGCTGCGCGCCAGTGATGGCGCAGGCCAGGCCACGTCGCCCATGAGCTTGTTTTCTCGCGTGCGCCATGAGCAGGATGTGGTACTACTCGATCGGCTTTGCCGGGATGTGCATGTGCGCAACCAGCCGGAACTGGGAACCCCTTACTGGCTATTCCTGAATGTGCACCCGCTCACCGTGGCGCGCGGTGTCAATTACGGTGCTTTTTTTCGAGATTTGCTACACAAGTATGGCGTCCCCCCCTCCAGAGTCGTGGTGGAAATCACCGAGGCCTGCATCGACGATGAGCGGATGCTGGAAGAGGCGGTGCTTTATTACCGTGAATTGGGGGCGTTGATCGCCATCGATGATTTTGGCACCGGAAACTCGAATTTCGGTCGCATTTGGCGGCTGCGTCCCGATATCGTCAAGCTGGATCGCTCCATCATCGCCATGGCCGATCAGCATCTGGTCAAGGGGCGGATTCTGACCAACCTGGTGGATCTGATCCGGGAGGCCGGTGCGCTGGTCCTGATGGAGGGGGTCGAGACGGAACAGGAAGCCCGCATCGCCATGGAGGCGGGGGCGGATCTGGTTCAGGGCTATTATTTTTCCCGTCCGCGAGCGCACTGGGATCAGAAAGATTTGCAATCGCCGGTGCTTAACCAGTTGTTTGATAACTACTGGCTGGCGCGTCAGCAAGTCGGGTGCAGGGTCAAGGAGGTGCTGGATCTGGTCGGCATGCAGTTGAGACGGGCCTCTGTCGCCTTGGGGGCGGGCTTGCCTGCTACGGCGGCGTGTCAGTCCTTGCTTCAGCTGGCGCGGGTGGAGCGGTGCTTCCTGCTGGATGATCAGGGTTATCAGATCAGCGCCAATCTGGAAAGCCGCTCGCGCGGTCCGGCCGATGTGAGGTTTGCCCCGCTGTTTGACACCGAGGGGGCTGCATGGTGCCGTCGGTCTTATTTTCAACAGGCGATTCAGTCCTTGGGCGAAGTGCAGATTTCGCGTCCCTATCGGTCGATTTCAGGGGGCAATCTCTGTGTGACCCTGTCCATCGCGTTTGATCAGAAGGGTCAGCAGCGGGTGCTTTGCTGTGATGTGGACTGGAGCACCTTGGAGTAGTCAGTCACGCGCCCAATAGCGCGGTGATGCGTGCCATGTCCAGGTGTTCTTCCACGGCTTGTGCCAGCCGTTCCAGATCAGCCTGCTGCCGCGCTGCGTGATTCACGGGCGCGGCGTTGTTGAGCCCTGCCCACTGCAGCAGTGCCTGGCATGCCTCGGGGTGATCAAAAATCCCGTGAACATAGCTTCCCATCAGTTGGCCGTCATCGCTACAAGCGCCGTCTGTGCCATGGTCCAGCTGGCACGCAGGCCGCTCCAGGGCGAGGCCTGAACTGGTGCCGGCATGAATTTCATAGCCGGTCAGTTGCGCTCCGCAGTGCAGCCTGCCGCTGACCTGGCGCAGCTGTTTGGTGGCGGCCAGGGTGGTTTCCATCTCCAGCAGTCCTAGTCCGCTCAGGCTGCCGGGGTCGCCCTCCAGGCCCAGCGGGTCGTGCAAGGCTTTCCCCAACATCTGGAAGCCGCCGCAGATGCCTAGCAGCTTACCGCCGAAGCGAAGGTGCCGCATGATCGCCAAATCCCAGCCTTGCGCTCGCAGGGCGAGGAGATCGGCTTGCACGCTCTTGCTGCCGGGGAGGATCAGCAGGTCGGCAGGGGGGAGGGCGGCGCCGGGGCGGGCGAACTGCAGATCCACCTGAGGGTGCAGGCGCAGGGCATCAAAATCAGTGTGATTACTCATGCGGGGGTAGCCGACCACAACCACCTTCAGCACGTCTTCCTGGCCGATTTCCTGGTGGGTGGCCACGGCATCTTCTGCGTCCAGGTGCAGGCCATGCAAATAAGGCAACACACCCAAGACAGGCTTGCCGGTGTGGTGTTCCAGCCAGTCCAGCCCCGACTGAAGGAGTGAGATATCGCCGCGGAACCGGTTGATGACGAAGCCTGCGATGCGCTGTTGCTCGCTTTCACTGAGGAGTGCCAGCGTGCCCACCAGGTGGGCAAACACGCCGCCGCGGTCGATGTCTGCCACCAGGATGACTGGGCAGTCGACGGCCTCGGCAAAACCCATGTTGGCAATGTCATTGGGGCGAAGATTGATTTCCGCAGGGCTGCCAGCGCCTTCGACCAACACGGCGTCGAAGGCTGCACTGAGGCGGGCGAAGGAGTCGAGCACGGCGCCCATCGCTACGCGTTTGTAATCGTGATATGTGGCGGCGTTCTGGTTGCCAATGGCGCGCCCCTGAATGATGACCTGGGCGCCGATATCGGAGTTTGGCTTGAGCAGCACCGGGTTCATGTCGGTGTGTGGGGCGAGCTTGCAGGCCAGTGCCTGCACCGCCTGGGCTCTACCGATCTCGCCGCCATCCGCTGTTACCGCACTGTTCAGGGCCATGTTTTGTGGCTTGAAGGGGGCGACGCGCCAGCCACGGTTGACCAGGGCTCGGCAGAGTGCCGTGACCAGCCAGCTTTTGCCCGCGTCACTGGTGGTGCCCTGCACCATCAGACATCTGCCCATGTGAATCTCTCCTGCATATCATCGCGTGGTGCATTATCCAGGATTTCCGACAGCTTGGCCTGATAAGATAGGCTGACCTGAACTCGGGATCACACCATGACCAGCCAGGCGTTCAGCCCCGATGAAATCGCCGCCGTGTACCGGGCCATATTTGCCCGTCGCGACATGCGCCACTTTTTGCCTGACCCGCTAGAGCCCGCATTGCTGCATCGCCTGCTGGAGGCTGCACATGCTGCACCCAGTGTGGGCTTCATGCAGCCCTGGCGCTTCATACGCATCACCCAGCGCAGCTTGCGCGATGAGATCCACCGGCTGGTCATGGAAGAGCGCGATCGCACGGCAGAAGCCTTGGGTGAGCGGGGCGAAGATTTCATGCGCCTCAAAGTGGAGGGGCTGCAGGATTGCGCCGAAGTACTGGTGGTGGCGCTCAGCGATCAACGTGAAAAGCATGTGTTTGGTCGCCGCACACTGCCCGAGATGGATCTTGCGTCCTGTGCCTGTGCCATACAGAACTTATGGTTAGCGGCGCGTGCTGAAGGGGTTGGCGTGGGGTGGGTTTCGATCTTCGATCCTGATGCCTTGGCCGAGCTGTTGGGGATGCCCGAGGGCGCCAAGCCGATTGCGGTACTTTGTCTGGGGCGGGTGCCCACATTTTATCCGGAGCCCATGCTGAGCATGGAGTGCTGGGCCTTCAGGGGGCGGCTAGAGGACTATCTGATGGAGAACCACTGGCGAAGCGACACGGATGAGGCAATGTGAGTATTCGCTCGCATTTTGTACATTGAGCCATGACGGCTGCTGGGGCTTGGATTAAGCTTAAAAATAGTACAGCTGACCCCCGTCTCATATATGAGCAGGTAGCGAGGTATGCATGGATGAGCAACTGATTCGTGACTGTCACAAGGCCGCCGACTTGATCGGTCGCGCAGATGCCTTGCTGATCTGCACTGGGGCTGGCATGGGGGCCGAGTCGCGTGTGGATGAGAGCGGTCAATGGCGAGGAATTGCTCCGCCGCTTAACCTGCAAGACAGTACTGTACTCGAGCCGGCCTGTTTCAGAGACGATGCCGGCTTGGCGTGGGGGTGGTGGGGCCCCACGCTGCAGCGAACACGCGAGGTTCACCCGCATGCGGGGTATGGCTATCTGCTGGAAATTGCCGCGCAATTGCCGCGCGGCCACTTCATTTTCACCACCGAGGTCGATGGGCTGTTTCAGCGGGCCGGCTTTGACCCCGCGCGCATAGTCGAGAGCCGCGGTTCTCTGCTCCACTTGCAGTGTTCGGCTCCCTGTTGTCAGGAAGTGTGGAGTTCGGCGGGGCTGGAGGTGAATGTGCTGCATCATCGTTGGCAGGGGGAGTTGCCTCGTTGTATCTATTGCGAAGATGCGGTGGCCCGCCCGAATGCCAAGTTGTTGCTGGATATGGATTGGGTGAGCCGGCGAACTGATATGCAGCGCAAGCGCATGGCCGAGTGGATGGCCAAGTGTCGTGCACCTGTAACCATCGAGATTGGGGCCGGGCGGGGTGTTCACGGCGTGCGGCGGTTTGCCGAACAGCAACGTGGTCCGCTGATTCGCATCCACCCAGAGCAGCCTGAGGTGCTCAAACCGGGTGTGGCGATCATGGCCAGCGCGGAGCTGGCTATCAAAACGCTGTTCAATGTGATGGCAGAAAGAGGCTTCTTTGGCCAAGTGGATGAAATCAGCCTGTGGGCCTGATGTTGGCCGCGTAGCTGAAAAATAGCCACGGCCGATTCCACTCCACGGGCATTCCGGCTATGCTCGCGCCCTCTACACAAGGGGGAATTTTATGGCGAAGCGGGCAGCCCTGCTGGGGGCGCTGATGGTTGTTTGGTTTGCGGCGTGTTACTGGGTTCGATACACCTACATCGAGGTGGATTGGCTGGTGAACCACTGTGCAGCCCATGCCCAGGAGTTTGTCTGCGTGTTTCGCGCCGAGATGGGCGAAGCCATGTACCTCAACTATCCCGGCTATGCGGCCATCGCCCTGGCGCTCCCGGCAGTTTTCGTGCCGGGAAGAGCGGGGCTTGCGCTGGCGGTAGTCGGGTTGTTGGCGGCGGCAGTGGCGCTCAGTTTTTACAACGCCAGCTTCGGTGCTCCCGCGGCTGTCCTCGCCTTGCTCAGGTTGGTGCGCGACGTCCCATCAGCAGCGCCACGGCCAACAGCAGGCTGACCAACAGCCAACCCAGGGCCTGCTCATTCATCACCAGTAACGTAAGCTCCTGCCGGTGTGCAATGAGTTCGCGGTAGGTGATGACCGGCAGGCTCAGTAACAGCAAGCCCCCCAGCAGTTTCAAGGCCGGGCCAGTTTTCAGCCAGCTCAGTCGACCCAGGCAGAGCAGGGCCAGCGCGGGCGCAAGGTATACGGCGGCAGGGAAACTGCGGTAGCGAGGCTCAAAGGCCAGACCGAGTGCGGTGACGGCGGCGCAGAAACCGATGCCAACGGCCAGCGAATGGCTATGGCGGCCTGCCAGCGCTATCAGGCTGGCGCGCCAGCCCTGGTCGGGTTTGTTCAGCGCCAGGGCAGCGGCTGCAACGCAGCCCAATGAAAGCGCGGTTTCAGCCCAGTTCCAAGCCCACTCCAGCCCATTGCGGCAGCTGATCTCACCCTGCCTCAGGTGGTAGGCCGCCAGCGCGCTGCCCAGGCCGATCAGCAGCGGGGCCAGTGGAACCGCGCCCGCTGAGGGGGCGCCGGCAATCACCAGCAGCAACAGGGCCGCAGCGCCGGCCACTAGCGTCCAGCGCATCCAGTCCGGGGCGTTGCTGACCGGGCCCGACAGCACGTGCTTGTCTTCGCGGTCGGTATCAAACAGCCCCCAATAGCCGCCGACAACACCTTCATGCAGGCGCTTCCAAGGCTGGTCAAAGGCCTCGATCAGGTTGTAGCCCCAGCCATTTTGCTCCGCCATGGTGACAAAGCCGCGAATAAAGCGCGCCTCGTTTTCACGGCTGGGAATCGCTGTCTCACGCTGGCGGCCTTCGCTGGGCCAACCGGTCTCGCCGACAAAAATGCGCTTGTCGGGGTACTGGGCACTCATCTTGGCGTGGACCTGGCGCACGGTTTCCAGTGCTTGCTGGATGCCGCTGGGCTCGTCCTCCCAATAGGGCAGAAGATGGATGGTGACGAAGTCCACGGCCGGGGCCACCTGCGGATGCTGCAGCCAGAACACCCACACGTCGGCATAGGTTACGGGTTGTTTGACCTGCGCTTTGACTTGTTTGATGTAGTTAACCATCTGGTCGCCGGTGAGCTCCCGGCGCAGCAAGACTTCATTGCCGACGATGACGCTGGTGACCACGTCAGGATTGGCGTTGGCCTCCTTGACCAATTCGTCCAGCTCGCGCTTGGTCTCCGCCGGATCGGTGCTGACCCATGCGCCCAGCATCACTTTCAGCCCGTGCTGGCGTGCCACCTCGGGCACTTGCTCCAGGCCAATCACCGAGTAGGTGCGCACGCACTGGAAATACTTCTTTAGCTGGATGAAATCCCGGTCTATTTGCTCGCGCGCGATGACGAAACCCTTCACCAGCGGCGATTGGTCCCGAGTAAATGGCGTATAAGACGCACATTGCATTTTGCGGCCGGCAGGCAGTGGATCTTCCAGTTGGATGGGGCGGCCCACCCACCACCAGAAGGCGGCTATCAGGCAGAGCCCGAGCAGAGAGCTGATGGCATAGCTGAAAACCGGGCGAGAGGATGTGCTCATGCGGGGTATCGGTACCAGGGAATTGAATAGTGCGGTGCATCATAACACGCAGGGAAGGGTGTCAGATGGGCTACACTGTTAAGCGCCCTATCCGCTTCACTCCGCCGCCGATAGGGGCGTGGGAAAGGAGTATGCCGGCTATGATGAGCTCAAGGGAGTTGGATGTCATCCTTGAAACGCTGGGTGCGCGTTTGGCCTGGTTGAAGAAAAGGCTGGAGGGTGGGCAGCTGTTGGAGGCTGAGGCCCGCGTGTTTCGTGAGAGCGTGCAGTTGCTGAACAGTGGCATGCAGCAGCTGAGGAGCTTGCGCGACGGTGCCAGCCTGACACTCCAGCATGTGCCAGAACTGGAGACTAGTGAGCAGCGGGTGTTGGTTGACCACGATAGTCATATACTCGTGGTAGATGACGACGCCACACAGCGAGATCTGATGGTGGCACTGCTGGCGGATTTAGGCTTTCCCCAGGTCAGTGCCGTTGATGGAGGGGAAGCCGCGTTGATGGTGCTGACCTCGCATCAGCCGCCATTCCGGCTTATCCTGTGCGATTGGAACATGCCAGATATGAATGGCTTACAGCTGCTTGCCAGTATCCGGGCGCAGCCGCCGTTGGCCAGAATACCCTTTGTCATGGTGACGGCCTCAAATGACAAGGAGCACCTGAAAGAGGCTATTCAGCGCGGCGTGAATGATTACATAGCCAAACCGGTGGATATCCAGGTTCTGGACAAGAAACTGACCCGCCTGTTGGGGCGCCCTGTATGAGTGCTTCTGATGCACTCGGGGTTCCACAGGCCAGGACAAAAGGTAGTAACGCCATATGGCGAAGAACACTGAAAGTGGCGCGGTGAAGGTGCTCAAAAAGTACCCCAACCGACGCATCTACGACACGGATGAAAGCCGCTATATCACGGTGAACGATGTTCATCGCATGGTATTAGATTATGTGCCGTTCAAGGTGGTGGACTCCAAGACCGGCGATGATCTGACCCGCGCGACCTTACTGCAGGTGATTACTGAGCTGGAAGCGAAGGGGCACGAGTCCTTGCTCACCAACCGCGTGCTGGAAGAGCTGATACGCTTCTATGGTGACAGCATGAATGGCATGCTGCGGGGCTATCTCGAGCAAGCCATACTGGCGTTCCTGGAGCAGCAGGCTCGTTTCCGCGAGCAGGTGCGCCGTACCTGGAGTGGCGGCGGACCATTGTTGACGGCCTTCACCCGTCCGTTTGTCGATTTCTGGAAGAACTTCACTCCGCTGGTTCCTGGGGCCCAAGGAGAGCTGCGCGAGCCAGAAAAAGAGCGGGACAAGGAGCGCGAGCAAGAGGATCGACAAGAGCGATAGTGGGGGCGTGTGGATTTTTGCGCACTGCACAAAATTTTCTTGCGCTGCATTGGGAACGGGTGTAATTTATGTTTTGTGCGGCGCACAATCGCGGCGCCCAATTAGCCCGATACCTGCATAGGACATGGCCATGACCACTTTCCGTACCCAACTCAAGCACACCGTAAACACTGGCGCTGAACTGCTGGGCGACTACGTAGAGCGTCAACTGCGCTTCACCGCCAAGCTGGTTGACGGCGGCATCGACAACGTCAAGAACCTGCGCGGCTGCAAATCCGCCAGCGAAGTGCTGAACACCGAACTGGCATACTTCAATGGTCTGAAAGACGAGTTCAAGACCTTTGGCAAGGAAAGCGCCGCTGCTGCCAAGAAGCTGGGCAACTCCGCTTCCAAGCTGGTTAAGCGCCCCGGCAAAAGCGCCTGAGGCTGCGGTGGCTTGCTAGCCACCTAAGCGTTTGAAAACGCCCGCATAATGCGGGCGTTTTTGTTTTGCGCGGACAACGCTGTTTGCCGTGAGTTCAGCGCATTGGCATGCCAATGTCGGGGCGTTTCTGCCTGTGGTGGGTGGCGGCATGTTCACACTTTGTATTTTTCCACTTGGCCCAACAGTTTGGCGATGTGCCGATAAAGCTCGTTGGCCTGCTGGGTGAGTTCACCTGCATCAAGCGCACTGCCGTCGGCCATTTGGCCGATGTCGCCCAGGCTGTGTAGCAAATGACCGCTCTGGCTGGCGAGTTGTTGCATGCCGCTGGCGCTATGATTGGCCTGCTGCACCGTTTGCTGCAATACCGCTGTGCCGGCCTGAATGACCGTGGTCAACTCATTGGCGCCAGAGCGCAAGCCCTCGAACTCCAGCGAGAAGCGCTCGATGCGATCGCCGCTATTGATGACGCGTTGCACCAGCTCGGTCAAGGTGTTATCGATGGTATCCAAGCTGGCGCGGGTGCTCTCCGCCAGTCGGCGAACCTCCTCTGCGACGACTGCGAAGCCGCGTCCTTGCTCCCCTGCGCGAGCTGCCTCGATCGCGGCATTAAGTGCCAGCAGGTTGGTTTGATCGGCAATGCCTTTGAGCAAGCCGAGCACCTCATGAATCTGAGAAGAACTGCCACTCAGGTTGCGGAGTTCTGTGGCCAGGGCCTGTTGGTTCTCTGCACTTGAACCCATGCGCATTGCGATTTGTTGTGCCAGTGAGTCGAGTGCATGCAGGCGTTCGGCAGTCTCTGACAGTTGCTGGGCGGTGCTGCGCGCACTGTGCTCTTCCTGTTGCAGGAAATCATGGATCTGCCGGATTTCTTCAGCGGCATCGTGAGAGGACGATTTTTGCGTACCCATGTTGGCGTTGAGCGACATACTGGCTTGCAGCACGTGATCGCCCACCGTGCGGATCTGCTGGGTGGCGCCCAGAATGCCGCGTATGATCTCGCTGACACTATTGGAAAACTGGTCGAAATGGCGGGCAATGGCGCCGATTTCATCCTTGCGATCAGAGTTCAGGCGGCGGGTCAGGTTGCCGTCACCGGAGGCAATCTCACCGAGTAGCGTGCCAAAATTGGCCAGCTCCTGTCGCATGAGGAACTGGCGATAGAAATAGAAAATAACGGCCAGGTAGAGAATGACGAAGGTGCTGGCCATGAAGGTGGCCGTTTGGCGGAACTCTTGGCGGATGGGTATCAGTTCCTGCTCAATGACTTCGGTGGGTATGTAGTAGTAGAGGCTCCACGGGGCATCACCATGCGTTTTGAGCTCTTGTCGGTGCAGCTGTATGCCATCGGGTTTCTGATTTATTTGCTGGGCGAGGTTTGTATTGCGGCGATCCAGGATGCGGATGCCGTAGCGCTCATTCACTAGCGCGAAGTTGGCGGGCTTATCGGGCATGCTGAAGCCCATGTTGGCGGCATTGCGCCGATCCTGCTCGGTCAGGATGAGAAAGGGCACGCCGATAAGTTGTGCTTCCAATACATTCGCGCGAAGAATGATCGAGATGATTCCGCGCAATTGCTTGTCTTGCTCGCTATAGAAGGGCACGGAGTAGAGTAAGCCGTGGCTGTCGTGTTCGTTGCCTTGGCTGCGAGACTCGTATTGTGAGTTATCACAGGTGCGCATCAGTGGCGAGAGTACCGCTGGGATGTCGTCAATGCTGTGGAAATCGAAACGCGGGTGCTGGCGGCGAAGCGCATCGATCTGCTGTGGAAAATAGTTGTACTCAGCCTCCTCGCTCTCCTCGGGCGTGTCGGCGCTTGCGCTTTCTGTTGAGCCATCTTCACTGCCGCTTTGCTGCAGCACGAGGCTGTCATACATAAAGAAGGGCACTTGGCCTTTGCGGTGATCCAAACCCTCCACCACGGCATAGATTTCCGAGACGCTGAGCACACTGGCGAGAGAATTGTAGATCTGTTGTACGGTGCCGTGGGCATCTGCACTGAATCGGCCGGAGGCCACCACGTCCTCCTGCTCGTTATTGCGGTTACCACCAGATATCGCACGCACACTTGGCAGCAAGGAGATGGTTCGCGCATTGCGGTACATCACATTGAAGTTCTGTTCGAGGGCGAGTTTCTTTTGCAGAAACTCTCCCTCCAGATGTTTCGCGATGGCCTCGTCATGCTGATGGCGCAAGGCCAGTTGGTAACTGTGCCAGAGCCAAGCACCTGAAGCGCCGATGGCCAGCAATAGGGTTAAGCTGGCGATGGCGACGCGGCGAAAAAAGAAGTTCAACAGCATGCAGACCACACTCCCTCGTACGGCGGCCAGGCGCTCTTGGGGAGCGCGGCTTGGCGTTTTGTCGGCGCGCGACGCGCTTCGGACGCGTCTAGCTGTCCCGCAAGTAGCGCTGGCGTCGGTGACATCATGCCCACATTCCAGGGAGCGCTGAGGCCGCTGGTGCAGGGCGGGCTGTCACATGCACATGTGGTGCTATCACTGACCGCGGCGTTGGCTCGAAGAGTCGCTCGGCCGAGCGCGTCGCTGTGGTCGCCGGCTTTGCTTGCCTTGATCTAAGCGCTAGCATCGCCTTGAGGGATCTCACTGAGCGGATCATCCGGCGAGCGTTGCGCGGCTGTTGCACCGGATCATAATTATAGACAGATATTTTATGGTTATTTGTCGAGCATGGATTCTGGCGGGATAAGTGCAAAACGAGGCCGGGCCTCACCATTTATTTCGATAAATTCAATAAACATCCCGTAGGGCCTCACCCAAAGCGCACCCTCGCCATAGAGCGGCCGGTAAATCACCATCCATTCGTGCGTCTCGCTGTGGCGGGCAAGATCGATCACTTGATATTCGTTGCCCTTGTAGTGTCGATAGCGACCTCGCGTCAGTGAGGGCTTCTCGGGGAGCTGTTCGTGCGGCATGGGAGTGATGGCTAGTTTATGAGTCGGATGTGGTTGGGTTTCGTACTTGGCCCGTAGCGCTCAAAGATGGCGTCAGCGGCGACGGCCGGCGTGTAAAGCCAGCCCTGGGCATAGTGTACGCCGATGTGGCGCAGGAATTCGGCCTGCTGCTGTGTTTCAACGCCCTCCGCGACGACGTCCAGGCCAAGCTCAGTGACGGCGGCCACCATGGAGCGGACAAGGGCCTGGTTGCGCTCGGTGGCCGAGCCACAGATAAAGCTGCGATCGAGCTTCACGGCGGTGAGTGGCAGGCGCACTAGCTGGGCCAGGGAAGAGTAGCCTGTGCCGAAATCATCCATGTGGATGCCGTAACCCAATTCCCGGCAGCTGGTCAGAATATTTATGGCATGCAGCTCCTGCTCCATAACCGAGCTTTCGGTGACCTCGAGATCCAGCAGGCCGCCGGCCACACGTTGTGCACTGGCCAGGTGATCGAGAATCGCGGCATCACTGAATTGGCGTGCGCTGAGGTTGACGGCGATGCGCATGCTAAGCCCTTGCTCTAGCCAGCGACGGGCTTGGCGGGCGGCTTCTGCCAGTACCCAGCGGCCTAGGGGCACAATCACGCCATTTGTTTCGGCCCGGGGAATAAATTGAGCCGGGCTGATATTGCCGCGTTCTGTGTGGGGCCAGCGGATCAGCGCCTCTACGCTTTTGGCGTTTGCCTTGCTGCCCGATTGGAGGTCGATTTTGGGCTGGTAGTGGAGGGTGAAGTCACCGTGTTTGAGCGCCAAGTGCAGTTGGTGATCCAGCCACATTTGCTCCTGAAGCAGCGCCTGCATATTGCTCTGATAACGTTGGTAACCTTTGCCCCCGGCTTGTTGTGAATCATGTAGGGCTGTGGCGGCATTGCGCAGCAGCATTTCGGCGCTGCAGCCGTCATCGGGGTGGAGTGCGAGCCCCATGGAGACACTGGCGAACACTTCATTGTCATCAAACCGGATGGCTTGGTGGAATGTGTTGTTGAGTGCGCGTGCCAGGTTGAGCAATTCCTGCTCGTCAATAGCGTGAATCACCAGCATGAATTCATCTACCCCTGAGCGGGCCAGTACTCGGCAACCTGGCGTGCTGCGAAAATCGAGAATGCGTTGTGCCACCGCGCATATGAAGGCGTCGCCGCCAGCCAAGCCAAAGTGGTCGTTGATACGGCGAAAGGCATCAATGTTGAGGATCAGCAAGCCGAAGGGTGATTGTTGCTGAATCAGTGTTTCAATCTGCTCCAAGGCCGCGAAGCGGCTGGGGAGGCCAGTGATCGTGTCTACATACATCAGCTTGCGCACTTGGCCTTCGGCCAGCGTGCGGTGGGCCAGCTCAGAGGCGACGCGGGCGCGTGATCTGTTCAAGGATACGCCCAGTAGTGTCATGCCGATAAACACCCAGGGCACCGCTGCGATGGTGCGCACATCCGCTTTTTCGTGCAGGCCTGTAAAGAAGGCAAGCATCAGTACCGCTGGCTGAAACAACAGGGAAGCCAATACCCAGCCGTGGCCGATGCGGGGCTCCCGCGGGATGGCGCGGGCAGTATGCCAGGCGGCGAGCATGATCAAGACGGAGAAGGCGGCGTGGCCGGCCAGTGCTTTGGGTAGCAGATACAGGCTGAGCGCCAGCACTGGAAAAAACACGGCCAGTTGGGTGGCGATATCCCTCACTAAGTGACGAGTATTGCCGCGAACATAGGTCATGATCCCGGCCATCAGCAGGGTCATGGCCAGGATGCCGTTCACTTGGTGAAACCACCATACGGCGCCCTCAGGATGGGGGCCAAAGGAGGCCACTTCAAAATTCTGCGCAGCGGTGCAAAGGTAGGCGACGCCGGCCAGAAGTAAGCCGGGCTCACGGCTATTGCGCCACATGCCGATCATCAGCAGCGCGAGCATGGCGGTTACTGTGCCCATGGAGAGGGCAAAGGCCTGGGATGAGCTCAACGTGCTTATCATGCGGCGATCCCTTGCGCTTAGCGTGATTGAGGTGCGGGGACTGGTATGACTGGAATTCCAGGTACAGTCATACCAAAAGCGTAGCTTTAGTGTGCAGGTCTGGCAAATTTAATACGGCTGGCCTTGCGCATTGGGCCGAGGGTGTCTGTGAAGTATTTGATGAGGCGCATGTCAAAATTAATAGCCACAGGCTATGCTAAGAGGCTTGTATGGCGCCCGGCTGATGGTGTCTGCAGCACCTGGTAGAAGGAGCTTCGAGCGAGTTATGTGTGGTATCGCAGGCATAGCCTCCCTGGGCGGGCAGCCCATTGACCCATACGCGCTCCAGCGTATGCTGCCGCCACTGCACCATCGCGGCCCCGATGGGAGTGGGGTGCATGTCGAGCCGGGTATTGGCCTGGGCCATACGCGCCTGAGCATCGTCGATCTGGCGGGTGGCGCGCAGCCTATTCACAATGAAACGCGTGATATCTGGGTCAGTTTTAACGGCGAGATTTTTAACTACCCGGAGCTTCGTGCAGAGCTGCTGGCTTTGGGTCACCAGTTTTATACCCACAGCGATACTGAAGTCATCGTGCATGCCTATGAGCAGTACGGTGACAGTTTTGTGCAGTATCTCAATGGGCAGTTTGCCATCGCCTTGTGGGATCGCCGGCGTCGCCGGCTGCTGTTGGCCAGGGACCGTGCTGGCATCCTGCCCCTCTTCTATACCCTGCAGGATGAGCAGCTGCTATTCGCCTCTGAGGTCAAGTCGCTGTTGCCTGTACTTCACAGTGCGCCAGGTTTGGACCCTGTGGCGCTGGATCAGCTATTTACGTTCTGGGCGCCGCTCAGTCCGCGCACCATCTTTAATGGCATCAAGGAGCTCTCGCCTGGGCATATGCTGATCCTTGAAGCCGGATCGCTAGTGGATCGTTGCTACTGGGACTGGGCCTTTCCGCAGGATGGCGAGTGGCACACCGGTCGCGATGCCGACCTGGCGGATCAGCTCTATTCCCTGTTGGCGGATGCTACCAGCATTCGGCTGCGGGCAGATGTCCCGGTAGGGGCTTACCTGTCGGGTGGGCTTGATTCCTCGGCCCTGGTGGCATTGATTCGACGCCATTCGGATGCGCCGCTGAAAACCTTTTCCATCGGCTTTGAAGAGCAAGCCCTGGATGAAAGCTCGCACCAGCAAGCCCTGGTGGATGCATTGGGGCTGGATCATCACCGTACACTATGCAGAAATGCTGACATTGGTCACGCATTCTTCGACACCATCTACCACACTGAAACACCTGTTTTGCGCACGGCTCCGGTGCCTATGCGCTTGCTGTCTGGTTTGGTGCGCGCCAATGGCTACAAAGTGGTGCTCACGGGTGAGGGCTCTGACGAAGTACTGGGTGGCTACGATATCTTCAAGGAAGCCAAAATTCGCCAGTTCTGGGCGCGCCAGCCTGATTCTGCGTGGCGTGCCCTGCTGTTGCAGCGCCTATACCCGTGGTTGAGCAGCTCGGGGAGTCAGGGCCAAGCCTATTTGCGCAATTTCTATGGCGTGGGCTTGGATCAGCCAGGAAACCCGCTGTTCAGCCACATGACGCGCGTCCAGACCACGGCGCAGTGCAAGCAGTTCTTCTCCAGTGAGCTGCGGGCGATGCTGAATGAGCAGGCAGAAACAGCGCTTTGCGAGAGCTTGCCGGCGTCTTTTGAGGGGTGGCACCCGTTTAACCGCAGCCAGTATCTCGAGCTTAAAACCCTGATGCCAAGTTACCTGTTGAACTCGCAGGGTGACCGCATGCTGATGGCAAATTCGGTTGAAGGGCGTTTTCCATTTTTGGATCATCGCGTAGCAGAGTTTGCGGCTAGGTTGCACCCCAGGGTCAAAATGCGTGCGCTGAATGAGAAGGCGCTGTTGAAACGCGCCATGGGGCCACACCTGCCTGCGGGCATTCTGCGCAGACACAAGCAGCCTTATCGCTCGCCCGACATCCCTGCTTTTTTTGGGCCAGAGGCACCGCCGTGGGTGGGTGAATTGCTAAGTGAAAGCAGCATCCGCCAGGCCGGATATTTCGATCACCGCAAGGTGAGCATGCTGGCGGCAAAGGCGCGCTCGGGGCGGGCGTTTGCGTTCCGCGACAACATGGCCTTGGTCGGTATTCTCTCTACTCAGATCTGGCACCAGCAATTCGTGACAAACTTCCAAAACTTTAAGCACACTTCCTGATGAGTAATGACATGGACATGCGCACACAAATCCGCGGCTATATCCTGGAAAACTTTTTGTTCACGGACGACCAATCAGCATTGGCTGATGATGCATCTTTTCTTGATCAAGGCATCATTGACTCGGTAGGCGCGCTGGAGATTGCCCAATTCTTGGAGCAGACTTTCGGTTTCGCAGTAAAAGAAGAAGAGATGCTGCCGGAAAATCTCGACTCCGTGGATAACCTGGTGGGCTTCGTGCAACGCAAGCAGGCGGAGGCCTAATCTTGAGCGAGCTACCTCGTCCTCTGAGGCTATTGCAGGACAGCCTTCGCCGAACGGCCTTGCTGGCGCCAGATAAGCTGGCCATCGTGTCAGGCAAAGATCGCATAACATACGGGCAGTTGTGGGGCGATAGTCTGCGGCTGGCCAATGCCCTCCATGCGCGCGGTGTGGCGCGGGGAGATCGGGTCGCCATTTTTCTCGATAATAACTGGCAGTGTGCGGTCTCTGTGTTCGGCGCCTTGTTGGCCGATGCCGTGTTCGTGGTGATCAACAACCAAACCAAGAGTGACAAGCTCGCCTACATCCTCAAGGATAGCGCGGCCAGGGTGCTGATTGCCGAGCAGCACCTGATGAGGGTGGTATCGCCCGCATGCCAGCAGCTTGCACAGCCGCCTAGCGTGCTGGTGTCTGGCCAGGTGGCCGAGGGCGCTGATGGCGAGGCTCTGGCCGATGTCTTGCACAGTGCCTCCGAGCAGGAAGTCGGCAATGCGAATATCGCCAGTGACCTGGCTTCGCTGATCTATACCTCCGGCAGTACCGGCGAGCCCAAAGGGGTGATGCATTCACATCTTTCGATGCGCTTTGCATTGGAAAGCCTGGTGGAATACCTCCACATGGATAGCGATGACCGCATCTTAGGCATGCTGCCACTTGCCTTTGATTATGGTCTTTATCAACTGCTCATGAGTGTTCATGTGGGGGCAACACTGGTGTTGGAGCGCTCCTTC
Organism: uncultured Pseudomonadales bacterium; assembly: GCA_964649985.1. Classification (GTDB taxonomy): domain Bacteria; phylum Pseudomonadota; class Gammaproteobacteria; order Pseudomonadales; family CAZYQX01; genus CAZYQX01. The sequence goes on from CAZYQX010000037.1 coordinate 18,807, forward strand.
ACCTACCCCGCGCAAATATTCAAGGTGATGGAGGAAGAGCGCGTCACGGTTTTTCCGGGTGTCCCCACCGTTTACGCCATGCTGTTGTCAGCGGATGAGAAATCCCCGCTGTGCTTCCCCCAGGTAAAACGGGTCACCAACACCGCGGCTGCGTTGCCTGCAAGCTTCAACCAGCGTCTCAAGGCCATTTTCCCGGGGGCCGACATCTATCGGATGTATGGTTTGACCGAGTGCAAGCGCGTTAGTTATCTAGAGCCTGGGTTGATCGAACAAAAGCCTGACTCCGTCGGGAAAGCGATTCCGGGGACCGAAGTGTTGGTATTGGACGACGCACTAAACCCGGTGCCCCCTGGGGAACCAGGAAAGCTCTACGTGCGTGGCCCGCATGTCATGATGGGATACTGGCAGCAGCCGGAGAAAACCGATTACATGCTTACTGCGGGGCCCTTTCCAGGCGAACGCATGCTCTGTACACACGACTACTTCACCACCGATGAGGATGGTTTCCTCTACTTCGTAGGCAGAAGTGATGACATCATCAAGTGTCGAGGAGAAAAGGTTAGCCCTGTAGAGGTGGAAGCCGTTCTGTTCAGCGTCAACGGGGTGAAAGAGGCCGCTGTACTTGGCGTGCCCGATCCCTTGCTTGGGCAGGCCGTGCACGCCTTTATCAGCCTGAACGATGGCGCTGAGTTGGATGAGCAAAAGCTGCGGAAAATATGCAGTCAGCACCTGGAAAACTTCATGGTGCCGGCGCATTTCACGCTGTTACAGGAGCTGCCAAAAAGCGCCAATGGCAAGGTCGACCGCAAGGTTCTGGCCACTATGACATCACAAAATTGAAGCTAGGAACTGCTAATGTCACTCGCCCAGCAACTCGTGCTTGATCCAGCCGCAGAAGTGGAACGCATAACGACCAGTATCCGGCATATGCTGGGTAAGCAGCTCCACCGGCGTGGGCTTATCATCGCCATCTCGGGCGGTGTGGATAGTGCGGTGTGCGCCGCACTCGCTGTGCGAGCTGTAGGTGCGTCGCACGTTTTCGGCCTGTTATTGCCTGAACATGATTCGAGCCAGGAAAGTACCACGCGTGGTCGCATGGTCGCTGAGCAGCTGGGCATAAAGTATGAGCTGTTTGATATTGCGCCTGCGCTTGAGGCGCTGGGTTGCTATCGCTGGCGGGACGAGGCCATGCGTGCCACTTTTCCCGAGTATACCTCGGACTGGAAAAGTAAAATCGTTATCGACGGTGGGCAGGATGGCCGCTTCAACTATTTCAAGCTAGTGGTGCAAAAAACTGATGGCACGGTTCAGGATGCAAAGCTCGACCACAAGAATTATTTGCAGATAGTTGCCGGGACAAATTTCAAACAGCGCGTGCGGAAAAACGTTGAATATTTCCACGCAGATCGCCTCCATTATGCGGTAATTGGCACGCCCAACAGGCTTGAGTACGATCAAGGATTTTTCGTCAAGAATGGCGATGGTGCGGCTGATCTCAAGCCCATCGCGCATTTGTATAAAACTCAGGTGTATCAGCTTGCGCGCTATCTTATGTTGCCTGAGGAAATTTGCAGTGCCGCACCCACTACCGATACCTATAGCATGGTGCAGGGGCAGGATGAGTTTTATTTTGCGCTGCCCTACGCAAAAATGGACATTGCCCTGCTGGCGTACAATACGGGAGTAGCGGCAGCGCAATTAGCAAACGAGCTGGGTATTACGCCCGAGCACGCGGAGCTGGTGTATCGCGACATCGAAGCAAAGCGGAAAACCACGGCATTTCTGCACTGGGCACCTCTTCTCGTCGAGAAGACTGAGGGGCCATTGTGCGCTCCCGCTCCCTAATGGTGCGCCCTTGCTCACTAATGATGCACTGCTTTCTGGCTAACATAAATCGTATGCTGTTTGTTGCGCGGGATAAAATTTCCGCGCATAATTCCTGCCATAAATAGCGGGCTTGCTTGCTGGAGTGTATGGTAGGTTCTGCATAAGAAAAAGCATGGCCTCACCTATTTTTCTTTTGTGGTATTCCTCCTTAAAGGTGTTGTAGGCGTTTTTGCGCACTCGTCTGTTGCGGCGAGTCAGCACCTTTCATCCATACCTGTACCGTCTGTCAGTGAAATCTCGCTTGTGCCTAGCCGACTGGCAGCGCATCTCGGTGTCAGGTCTGCACTATTAAGTGGGGCTGCGAATCCCGAGCAGCGCCTGAACTGATTGGGGCCGAGCGGATGTTGCTGCAATGCTGGCGGCGGCACAAAAGGGAAGGCGTACGCGGGTCATTCGGGTAGGCCTCTGACCACTCCGCTTATCTGTAATCCTGTATGGGGCTGCAATATGCGGGTGGCAGGCTGCTTTGGTCTTACCGGCTTTGACTGCGCAGACATAGCTGCTAGAAGAAGCTTTTTAGTGCTGGAAAATGCTTGATTAAAATATGGGGCAAAAAATGGGTTTTTTGCTCTTTTTAGTGCATTGGAGCAGCTGCTCGCAATGCATTTTCTGAGGCTCAGCGATATATTTTAGCGGCTGGGATGGTCTATCGCATTACGAGAGATTGCCCGAAATGCTCGGCAAAAGCGAAAATAAAAAAAACATCGATACCCTGAATCAGAAGGCAATGCAAAAAAATTCGGGGTACTACAGCAAGTACCAGGCACCACTGTCTGCACCCGAAGTGGCGGTATTTGATTATCTTAAAAAGCACCACGCCGGGCAACGCATCCTGGATATCGGCGTAGGTGGGGGCAGGCTCGTTCAGCCATTGCGCGAGATCAGTCAGAGCTACCTCGGTGTGGATTATGTGCACAACATGGTTGACACATGCCGGCGCCGCTTTCCTGAGGTGGAATTCCAACAAGCAGATGCGCGCGCAATGCCGCAATTTTCCGATCACTCCTTTGATGTCATTGTCTTCGCGTGGGGGGGGATCTGCATGGTGGATCATCCTGGGCGCCTGGCGATCCTGGCGGAGGTTCGTCGAATACTCAAGCCAGGTGGGTGCTTTGTGTTCTCGACCTACAATACCAACAGCGCGGAATATACGGCATCGTTCGAATTCCCAGTGTTCAAGCGCGCAGGGCTGCCCTTGAGGCTGCTGCCAAATGCAGTGGATTGGGCTAAAACACTGGTTAAACGTGTCTACAATCGTAGTCGGCTCAAACCTCGTGAAATTCGCTTGGCAGAGTACTCGATCATTAACGATACATATCATGATTACAGTACGTATCAGTACTACATATCGTTTTCAGGCCAGCTCAATCAGCTGAAGCAAGCGGGCTTCAATGCCGGCATCTCAGTTTACGATGGCCGAGGGCAGCGCGTTGCCAATCCGAGTGATGCAATATTTGGCCTGATGACATTCATTGTTCATGGTTGAGCCTTTCCATCCGTTGCCGCCCGGGCAATTCGCTCGTGTGCTTGCCCTGGTCAACGCTTCGGGGCGTTTTTGAATACAGCTGACAAAAGTCCGCGAGGGTGTTGAACGCTGTAGCGGCAATGGTCCAACCCTGTAGTGTTGAGTAAGGCGCTGATTTGCGCTCGCTGGCCTCGCGTTGACTTAGGATGCCGCCCTGCCACTACCGTTATCGTGCTCGAACGCATCGGTTGGCACATTTCTCCCGTCGCATGCAGCATTTATGTCGGTGGGCGGACGCTTTGCGTCGCGCTGCTTCTGGCGTGGTGTTCGCCCCGTAATCCACATCTATGGTACTTTTGTTGGCCCTGCCAGCTAGGCAATGGAATTCACATATGAAAAAATTTTTCTTTATCCTCGCTACTACGTTTCTGGTTACAGCCTGCAATCCTATGGATGCTCCCCAAGCTTCTGCGCAAGATGTGATTGCTTGGCCGTCGGTGACGGGCAAGCGTATTTTGTTTGCCCATCAATCGGTGGGGGCCAACATTCTTTCGGGCGTTGAGGCTCTAGCGCAGCGGGATGGGGTCAAGCTCAATATCAGTGAGAGTCGAAGCCCTGTCAGTACGGCGGGCATTCACCATTTCAAGGTGGGCACTAACACTGAGCCGGAATCTAAAATTGAGGATTTTCGCAATAGCATTGTGGCGGGAGCTGGGCTAGGGGCGGATATAGCCGTGCTCAAGCTGTGCTACATCGATATCAATACCGAGACAGATGCCAGGGCGTTGGCAAGCCGCTACATTGAAACGCTGGAGGGGTTGGCACGGGCCTACCCGCAAACACACTTCATCGCAGTCACCAGCCCGCTTACTACCGTGCAGGTGGGGCCTAAAGCCTGGGTAAAAAGGTTGATGGGGCGTTTGCCTAGCGAGTATGTGGAAAATGCCAAGCGCGCGGAGTTTAATGCTATTTTGCGTGCCCACTACACTGAGGCTGGAAAACTGTTTGATTTGGCGGCAGTGGAGTCTTCAAGCCAGGGCGGGCAGGTCAGCGTTACTGTGGATGATCGCTCGGTTGAAGTGCTCAATCCGGCATTAACAAGTGACGGCGGGCATCTCAATCCGCTGGGGCAGCGTTTGGTGGCAACGGCGTTTTTGCAATTCATTTCCAACTTATAGTGAAGCCTTTCTACCACCATGCTGAATGCGCTAAGGGAAGACATAAAATATCGGTACGTTCGGCGGCATGGTGTTGCGCCGAGGTCGGCATTGGCTTACATCGCGACGTTTTTGTGTTCGCAGGGCCTGTGGCTCACAGCGTTCCAGCGCTATGCCCATGCCTTGAAAGTGTCAAAACCCACCAGTCGATTGGGTTTGATCAAGCGACGCATGATCAAGGCGGTGTTGTTTGTGCTGGAATGGATACTGAAAATTGCGACCAAAAGCGACATTCTCGACAGCACGGTGATTGAGCCAGGGGTCGATTTCTCCGACAAGGGATTCATCATTCTTGGCGCTAACCGCATTGGCAGTGGTACCGTGGTAGGTGAGCGCTGCACCGTGGGCATGAGTCTGATTGACTCAGGCATACCCACTATCGGGCAGAATGTTTTCATTGGGGCGGACTGCATCGTCTATGGCGCTATCACCATCGGCGATGGTGCCACATTGTTGCCCGGTACGGTGCTGTCTAAAAGCATCCCTGCGGGCGTGGTTATGCAGGGCAATCCTCCGCGCGTCGTTCAGCGAAATTACGATAATTCTTCAATGCGAAAATCGTTATCGCCATGGGTGGATGGCGAAGGCATTTTCACCCAGGAGCGCTAGGTGTTCGGCACTATTCGAGCAGATGTTTTGCGTTTGCACCGCAGCGGCTCACCGTTGCGATGGCACAAGCTTATCCATCTCCTGTTGAAAAACTATGGCTTGCAAGCTGTCGTCGTCTATCGATTTGGGCAGTGGATAAAGGGGCTCAGGCACTACCCTTTGGGGTTTGTGGCGGCCTTGCCGTTGCAGTGTGTTTATCGGCTGTTAGATTGGTATATTCGCAAGGCGTACGGCATTTCCCTTGCTCCAAGCAGCCATCTGGGCGCTGGCTTTTATGTTGGCCATTTTGGAGGGATTCGGGTGGAAAATGCCGTGTTCGGCAGAAACTGCGCCATCCAGCAGCATGCGCAGCTCACCGCTGTGGCCCCTGCAGAGCCGGGGCCGCGCATTGGTGATGATGTGTGGATTGGCGCCCACGCCAAAGTTATGGGCAATATCAGTATCGGCGATGGCGCCACCATCGGTGCTGGGGCGGTGGTCTTGCAAGATGTTCCTGCTCGTTGCCTGATGCTGGGCAATCCGGCCCGCATCGCGCAGCGCGATTATGACAACAGCGGATTCCTCTAAATGATGAGCTCATTGGCAGGCCGCTGGCACGATCTGCGTTTTGCCCAGCTGTTCGTATTCATACTTTTCACCATGCTGATCAACGCCGGTTTCCACCACATGAAACTGGTGCCGCTGGTGATGAGCCTGCTGTTCCTCAATGCCCTGTTGGTGGCGCTGTCTACCGCTGGCTCGCCCATGCGGTTGCGCTGGTTGATGGTGATATTGTGGGCCGCTGGTGCGGCAATGCGGCTGTGGCCGCTGGACGACTGGGGGCTGGAATGCCATGTGCTGGGCAAAAGCATTGCCGCCGCCATGCTCGGGCTGTGCGCAGCGGCCATCGTGCGCCATGCGCTGAAGCAGCGCCAGGTAACCGCAGACACGCTGTTTGCCGCCGTGGTGGGCTACATCCTGATCGCGTTGTTGTTTGCCCAGATCTACAGCATTGCCGAAGTGCTGCTGCCGGGCAGCTTTGCCTACCCCGAGGGTGTGGTCATGCCGATGGATTACCATCACTCGTACTTCAGCTTCGTCACCATTGCCACCCTGGGCTATGGCGACATCGCGCCCCGGCACCCCCTGACCCAGGTGCTGGCCTCCATCGAGGCGGTGATCGGCCAGTTCTATGTGGCGGTGTTGGTGGCCTGGCTGGTGAGCGCCTACGCCAATCAGCACCCCGACGGCCCAGACCACAGCTGAGCATGGCGGCGATCCTCTACATCTGTGAAACCTGCCGCTTCAGCCGTGAGGACTATGACCAGGATGGCCAGACGGGTGGTGCCCGTCTGGCAGCGCTGCTGGCCGAACGCATTGCGGCCGAAGGCGCTGCGGTACAGCTGCGCACCATGCGCTGTATGATGGCCTGCAGCCGCCATTGCGTGGCGCAACTTCAGGCGCCGGGCAAGCTGGGCTACGTGATGGGTGGCCTGCCGCCGGATGCCGCCAGTGCCGACACCTTGCTGGCGTGCGCAGAGCGCTTTGCCCAGTCACCGGATGGACGGGTGGCTTATGCCGAGTGGCCCGAGGCGATGCGGGAGCACTTCATTGCGCGGGTGCCGGCACTGGAGATCGGCTAGACAGGCACAAAAAACCCGCCACGCAGGCGGGTTTTTTTGATTGCGCCAGACTCACTTCACCTGCTGGTTCAGCTCGCCCTTGGCGTATTTCTCGAACATCGCGTCCAGCGAGATCGCCTTGATCTTGCTGGCCTGGCCGGCGGTGCCGAAGGCTTCGTAGCGGGCGATGCAGATGTCGCGCATCGCGCTCACGGTTTCCTTCAGGTATTTGCGCGGGTCGAACTCGGCCGGGTTCTTCGCCATGTAGCGGCGAATGGCGCCGGTGGAGGCCAGGCGCAGGTCGGTGTCGATATTGACCTTGCGCACGCCGTGCTTGATGCCCTCGACGATCTGCTCGACCGGCACGCCGTAGGTTTCCTTGATGTCGCCGCCGTACTCGTTGATGATAGCCAGCCAGTCCTGCGGCACCGAGCTGGAGCCGTGCATCACCAGGTGGGTGTTGGGGATGCGGGCGTGGATCTGCTTGATGCGCTCGATGGCCAGGATGTCGCCGGTGGGCGGACGGGTGAACTTGTAGGCGCCGTGGCTGGTGCCGATGGCGATGGCCAGGGCGTCGACGCCGGTCTTGGCGACGAAGTCCGCCGCCTCTTCGGGGTCGGTCAGCATCTGGCTGTGGTCGAGGATACCCTCGGCGCCGATGCCGTCTTCCTCGCCGGCCTGGCCGGTTTCCAGGCTGCCCAGGCAGCCCAGCTCGCCTTCCACCGACACGCCGCAGGCGTGGGCCATGTCGACCACCTGCTTGGTGACGTTGACGTTGTACTCGTAGCTGGTGGGAGTCTTGCCGTCTTCACCCAGGGAGCCGTCCATCATCACCGAGCTGAAGCCCAGCTGGATGGAGCGCTGGCACACGGCGGGGCTGGTGCCGTGATCCTGGTGCATGCACACCGGGATGTGGGGGAATTCTTCGATGGCGGCCAGGATCAGGTGGCGCAGGAAGGGCGCTCCGGCGTATTTGCGCGCGCCGGCGGAGGCCTGGACGATGACCGGGGAGTTGGTCTTGTCGGCCGCTTCCATGATGGCGCGCATTTGTTCCAGGTTGTTCACGTTGAAAGCCGGTACGCCGTAGCCGAACTCGGCGGCGTGGTCCAGCATTTGACGCATGCTGATCAGTGCCATGTGCTATTCCTTTTTTGTGTGTTGAGGCGGCTGCGCACAGCCGCCTGTATCTCGCTCTGTGGGTGCGCTCAGGCGCGCTTTTCCAGCATTTCAACCGCCGGCAGCACCTTGCCTTCCACATACTCCAGGAAGGCGCCGCCGCCGGTGGAGATGTAGGAGACCTGCTCGGCCACATTGTACTTGTCTACCGCCGCCAGGGTATCCCCGCCGCCGGCGATGGAGAAACCGGCGCTGGCGGCGATGGCCTCGGCCAGCACCTGGGTGCCGTTGCCGAAGGCGTCCACTTCGAACACGCCCACCGGGCCGTTCCAGAGGATGGTCTTGGCTTGTTTGACGATCTCGGCGAACTGGGCGGCGGTCTCGGGGCCCACGTCCAGGATCATGTCATTGTCGCCCACGTCCGCCACTTTTTTGGTGACCGGGGTGGCATTGGCGACAAAAGCCATGAAATCGTCGATCGGGGCAGTGACTTCGGCCACCACCACGTCCACCGGCAGTGGCACGCTGACCTTGGCGGCCAGGGCCTTGGCGGTGGGGATCAGGTCGTGTTCGCACAGCGACTTGCCGACGTTGTAGCCGGCTGCGGCCAGGAAGGTGTTGGCGATGCCGCCGCCGACGATCAGCTGGTCGCACTTCTCGGACAGGCAGTTCAGCACGTCCAGTTTGGTGGAGACTTTAGAGCCGGCGACGATGGCCAGCATCGGGCGCTCGGGTTTGGCCAGGGCCTTCTCCAGTGCCTCCAGCTCGGCCGCCATCAGGGTGCCGGCGCAGGCCACTGGGGCGAACATGCCGGCGCCATAGGTGGTGGCCTCGGCGCGGTGGGCGGTGCCGAAGGCATCCATCACGAACACGTCGCACAGGCCGGCCAGTTGCTTCGCCAGCGCTTCGTTGTTCTTCTTCTCGCCCTTGTTGAAGCGCACGTTCTCGAACAGCACCAGCTTGCCGGGCGCTACGCTAACGCCTTCGAGATAGTCCTTCACCAGCGGCACCTCGACGCCCAGCAGTTCGCCCAGGCGGGCGGCGACCGGGGCCATGGTGAACGGTGCATTTTCTTCAGCAGTGCCGCCTTCCACCGGGCGCCCCAGGTGGCTCATCAGCATCACCGCGGCACCCTGTTGCAGCGCGTGCTGCACGGTGGGCAGGGAGGCGCGGATGCGCACGTCGGAGGTGACGACGCCGTTTTTGACGGGTACGTTCAGATCCGCGCGGATCAGTACGCGCTTGCCCTTGAGGTCCAGGTCGGTGAGTTTCTTGAAGGCCATGTTATTTCCTCGGATCAGCCTGTGAGAGCCAGTGGGTCGCCACGTCCAGCATGCGGTTGGCGAAGCCCCATTCGTTGTCGAACCAGATTAACACTTTTGCCAGCCGGGTTCCGGCCACCCGGGTCTGACTGGCGTCGACGATGCCGGAGCGTGCATCGCCGTTGAAATCGATGGAAGCCAGCGGCTCCTCAGTGTAGCCCAGCACGCCGCAGAAGCGCGTGTCGGCGGCGTGGCGCAGGGCGGCGTTGACCTCGGCGGCAGTGACCGGGCGCTGCAGGTAGACCGACAGATCCAGCGCCGATACGTTGAGGGTCGGCACGCGCATGGCCTGGGCTTCGAAGCGCCCGGCCAGGGCCGGCAGCAGGCGCTCGATGCCGCGTGCCAGGCCGGTATCCACCGGGATCAGCGACTGGAAGGCGGCGCGGGTCTTGCGCAGGTCGGTGTGGTGATAGGCGTCCAGTACCGGCTGATCGTTCATCGCCGAGTGGATGGTGGTGATCACGCCGCTGTCGATGCCGAAGGCATCCTGCAGGGCGCAGATCACCGGCAAGATGGCATTGGTGGTACAGGAGCCGTTGGACACGATCTGCGCGTCGGCGCTTATCGCCTGCTGGTTGACGCCGTAGACCACGGTGGCGTCGGCGTCGCTCACCGGCTGGGACACCAGCACCCGCGGGGCGCCGGCGGTCAGGTGGCGCGCCACGGCCTGCCGCTGCTCGAACTCACCCGAGCACTCCAGCAGCAGGTCCACCCCCAGGGCGGCCCAGTCGAGGGCCTCGGGGGCCTCGGCGTGGCTGAGGTGGATCGGCTGGCCATTCACCACTAGCTGGCCGGCCTGCAGCTCGACGCTGCCGGGGAAGCGGCCGTGGGTGGAGTCGTAGCGGGTCAGGTGGGCGATGGTGGCGGCATCCGCCGGCTCGTTGATGGCGACAATCTGCAGCCGCTCCGCCAGCGGTGAGGCCTGCAGCGCGCGCAGCACCGAGCGGCCTATGCGGCCGTAGCCATTGATGGCGATGCGGTGGCTCATGCGCGCTCCAGGCTATGGCAGCCGCGCCCGGTGAGGCGCGGGATGGTTCAGTCTTCCAACAGTTCCTCGGCCTGGGCCAGTACGTTCTCCAGGGTGAAGCCGTACTCCTCGAACAGGGCCTTGGCCGGGGCGGAGGCGCCGAAGCTCTGCATGCCGATGATGCGGCCTTCCAGGCCGACGTACTTGTACCAGTAGTCGGCGTGGGCGGCTTCGATGGCGATGCGGTTGCTGACTTCGATCGGCAGCACGGCCTGGCGGTAGGCGAAGTCCTGGCTCTCGAACAGCTCGGCGCAGGGGATGGAGACCACGCGCACCTGGCGGCCCTGGGCGCTGAGGGCTTCGTGGGCCTTCACCGCCAGCTCGATCTCGGAGCCGGTGGCGATCAGGATCAGCTCGGGCTCGCCGGCGCAGTCCTTCAGCACGTAGCCACCGCGGGCGACGTTGGCCAGCTGGGCGGCGTCGCGCGCCATGTGCGGCAGGTTCTGGCGGGAGAAGATCAGCGCGCTGGGGCCGTCTTTGCGCTCGATGGCGCTCTTCCAGGCCACGGCGGATTCCACCGTGTCGCAGGGGCGCCAGGTGTGCAGGTTGGGGGTGTAGCGCAGGCTGGCGATCTGCTCCACCGGCTGGTGGGTGGGGCCGTCTTCGCCCAGGCCGATGGAGTCGTGGGTGTAGACGAAGATGGAGCGCTGCTTCATCAGGGCGGCCATGCGCACCGCGTTGCGGGCGTATTCCATGAACACCAGGAAGGTAGCGCCGTAGGGCACGAAACCGCCGTGCAGGGCGACGCCGTTCATGATGGCGCTCATGCCGAACTCGCGCACGCCGTAGTAGACGTAGTTGCCGCTGGCGTCCTTCGCTTCCACGCCCTTGCAGCCCTTCCACAGGGTCAGGTTGGAGCCGGCCAGGTCGGCGGAGCCGCCCAGCAGCTCGGGCAGCAGCGGGCCGTAGGCGTTGAGGCAGTTCTGCGAGGCCTTGCGGCTGGCGATGGTCTCGCCCTTGGCCTGGCAGGCTTCCACGTAGGCCTGGGCCTGCTCGGCGAAGTCGGCGGGCAGCTCGCCACTCAGTCGGCGCACCAGCTGGTCGGCCAGCTCGGGGTGGGCCTCGCCGTAGCACAGCAGGCGCTCGTTCCAGGCGGCCTCGGCGGCGCGGCCGGCGTCGACAGCACTCCAGGCGGCCTGGATCTCGGCCGGGATCTCAAACGGGCCGTGCGGCCAGTTGAGCTGCTGGCGGGCGGCGGCGATTTCGGCGTCACCCAGTGGTGCGCCGTGGCACTCTTCCTTGCCCTGCTTGTTGGGGGAGCCGAAGCCGATGATGGTCTTGCAGATGATCAGGCTGGGCTTGCCGGTTTCGGCGCGTGCCTGCTCGGTGGCGGCGGCGATGGCGGCGCTGTCGTGGCCGTCGATGGGGCCGATCACCTGCCAGCCGTAGCTCTGGAAGCGCTGGGCGGTGTTGTCGGTGAACCAGCCGTGCACCTCGCCGTCGATGGAGATGCCGTTGTCGTCATAGAAGGCGATCAGCTTGCCCAGGCCCAGGGTGCCGGCCAGGGAGCACACCTCGTGCGAGATGCCTTCCATCATGCAGCCGTCGCCCAGGAAGGCGTAGGTGTGGTGGTCGATGATGTCGTGGCCGGGGCGGTTGAACTGGGCCGCCAGCACTTTCTCGGCCAGCGCCATGCCCACCGCGTTGGCGATGCCCTGGCCCAGCGGGCCGGTGGTGGTTTCCACCCCGGGGGTCTCGCCGTATT
>CAZYQX010000038.1:0-29321 GCA_964649985.1 uncultured Pseudomonadales bacterium
AGTGGTGCAGGGCTGCCTGGCCTTGCTGGAAAACCCCGAGCTGACCATCGACGACCTGATGGACTACATCCCGGGCCCCGACTTCCCCACCGGCGCCATCATCAATGGCCGCGCGGGCATTGTGGCCGCCTACCGCACCGGTCGTGGCCGTGCCGTGGTGCGCGCCAAGGCCAGCATCGAGCCGATGGAGAAGGGCAGCCGCGAATCCATCATCATCACCGAGATTCCCTACCAGCTGAACAAGGCGCGCCTGATCGAGAAGATTGCCGAGCTGGTGAAGGAGAAGCGCCTGGAGGGCATCTCGGAGCTGCGCGACGAGTCCGACAAGGACGGCATGCGCATCGTGATCGAGCTGAAGCGCGGCGAAGTGGGCGAGGTGGTGCTCAACAACCTCTACGCCCAGACCCAGCTGCAGAGCGTGTTCGGCATCAACATGGTCGCCCTGGTGGACGGCCAACCGCGCACCCTGAACCTGAAAGAAATGCTGGAGGCCTTCCTGCGCCACCGCCGGGAAGTGGTCACCCGCCGCACCGTCTACCTGTTGCGCAAGGCGCGCGAGCGCGGGCACATCCTGGAAGGTCTGGCGGTGGCCCTGGCCAACATCGATCCGGTGATCGAGCTGATCAAGACCTCGCCCAACCCGGCCGAGGCCAAGGATCGCCTGATCGCCGCCGCCTGGGCGCCCGGCTCGGTGCTGGCCATGCTGGAGCGCGCCGGCGAGACCGCCTGCCGCCCGGAAGACCTGGAGCCGCAGTTCGGCCTGGTGGATGGCAGCTACCATCTGTCGCCGGCCCAGGCCCAGGCCATCCTGGAACTGCGCCTGCACCGCCTGACCGGCCTGGAGCAGGACAAACTGCTGGACGAATTCCAGGTCAAGCTGGCCGAGATCGCCGAGTACCTGCACATCCTGGGCGACCCGGAGAAACTCAAAACGGTCATCCGCGAAGAGTTGCAGGCCGTCGAGGCCGAGTACGGCGACGCCCGCCGCACCGAGATCATGGCCAGCGAGGAAGACCTCAGCATCGAAGACCTGATCGCCGAGGAGACGGTGGTGGTGACCCTGTCCCACACCGGCTATGCCAAGTATCAACCGCTGGCCGAATACCAGGCCCAGCGGCGCGGTGGTCGCGGCAAGTCCGCCACCAAGATGAAGGACGAAGACTTCATCGAGCACCTGCTGGTGACCAGCACCCACGACATGATGCTGTGCTTCTCCAGCCGTGGCCGGGTCTACTGGCTGAAGACCTTCCAGCTGCCGCTGGCGGGGCGTGGTTCGCGCGGTCGCCCCATCGTCAACCTGCTCAAGCTGGACGAGGGTGAGCGCATCACCACCATCCTGCCGGTGAAGGAATTCGTGGAAGGCAAGTACGTGTTCATGGCCACCCGCGGCGGCACGGTGAAGAAGACCGCACTGGAAGAGTTCTCCCGCCCGCGCTCCACCGGCCTGATCGCGCTGGACCTGCTGGAAGGCGACGAGCTGATCGGCGCGGCCCTCACCGACGGCCAGTGCGACGTGATGCTGTTCACCGACGGCGGCAAGGTCAATCGCTTCAACGAAGACGACGTGCGCCCCCTGAGCCGCACCGCCCGCGGCGTGCGCGGCATCACCCTGGCCGACGGCCAGCAGGTGATGGCGATGATCGTGCCCGAGCCCGTGTGCGCCATCCTCACCGCCACCGAAAACGGCTTCGGCAAGCGCACCGGCATCGACGAATATCCGGTGCACAACCGCGGCGGCCAGGGCGTGGTGTCGATTCAGACCACCGAGCGCAACGGCAAGGTGGTGGGCGCCATCGTGGTTCACAACGGCGAAGACGTGATGCTGATCTCCAACCAGGGCACGCTGGTGCGCACCCGGGTGGATGAGGTCTCCGTCCTGTCGCGCAACACCCAGGGTGTGACGCTGATCCGTCTGGCGGAAGACGAGCGCCTGGCGGGCCTGCAGCGGGTGGTGGAACCCGCCGGAGAGGAAGGCGAGTTCGACGAAGAGTCCGAGGCTGATGAGGCTGCGGACGGCGCTGCCGACAGCGAGGCCTGATGGCTGCGGGGTGGATGTGCGCGGCGCGTCCACCTCTCCCACCCTCGTATAAGGGGGGGTATGCAAGGAGGCATGACAATGACAGCGCTACCCGAGGCCGCCCGGCATCTGCTGGACGGCCCGCACTACGCCCAGGTGGCTACCCTGATGCCGGATGGTGCGCCTAAACTGGATACAGTGTGGATCGCCCGGGAGGGCGATCGCGTGCTGCTGGTGAGTACCGATCGCACCCTCAAGGTGCAGAACCTGCTGCGGGACCCGCGCGTCGCCATCGTGGTGACGCACCGGGACAACCCCTACCAGCAGCTGCAGTTGCGCGGTGAGCTGGTCGAGGTGCGGCCAGACGACGATCTGGCGGTGGTGGATGCCATCGCCCACAAATATCTCGGGGAGCCATTTCCCCAGCGGCACCACAAGGGACGCCTGGTGCTGGTGATCGCACCCCGGATGGTGCGCTACTACCAATCGACACTGAAGCACAGCCCGCCGGCCAACCCGGGCTGAATCGAGAGAGAGCGATGCGCAAGTTCAACTTCAGCGCCGGCCCGGCCATGCTGCCGGAAGCCGTCATCCGCCAGGCGCAGGCCGAACTGCTGGACTGGCAGGGGCTGGGCATTTCCGTGATGGAAATCAGCCACCGCTCCGCCGAGTTCGAGGCCATGGCGGCCCAGGCCGAGCAGGATCTGCGCGATCTGATGGGTATTCCCGCCCACTACCAGGTGCTGTTCCTGCACGGCGGCGCCAGCCACCAGTTCGGCATGGTGCCGATGAACCTGCTGGGCCGCGGCAACCTGGACTGCGACTACATCAACACCGGTATCTGGGGTGAGAAGGCGGTGGCCGAGGCCAAGCGCTTTGGTCAGGTTAACGAGATCAAGGCGCTGGTGAAGGAGGGTAACTTCCGCATCACCGAGCCGGCCACTTGGCATCTGAACCCGCGCGCGGCTTACTGCCACTACACGCCCAATGAGACCATTGGTGGGGTGGAGTTTGGCTACCTGCCCGAGGTGGGCGAGGTACCGCTGGTGGCCGACATGTCGTCCTCCATCCTGTCGCGCCCCATCGAGGTTGACAAGTTCGGCCTGATCTACGCCGGCGCCCAGAAGAACATCGGCCCGGCGGGGCTCACCATCGCCATCGTGCGGGAAGACCTCATGGAGCAGTGCCTGCCGGGCACGCCCACCATGCTGCGCTACAAGCTGCACGCCGACAACAAATCGCTGTACAACACCCCGCCGTCCTTCGGCTGGTACCTGGCCGGGCTGGTGTTCAAGTGGCTCAAGGCCGAGGGCGGGCTTGAGGTGATCGGCGAGCGCAACCAGCGCAAGGCGAAGAAGCTGTACGACTACATCGACAACAGCGGTTTCTACTCCAACCCCATCGACCTGGCTTGCCGCTCCTGGATGAACGTGCCCTTCAAACTGAAGGACGACGCGCTCAACAGCAGCTTCCTGGTGCAGGCGGAAGAGGCCGGCCTCACCCATCTGGCGGGGCACCGCTCGGTGGGCGGCATGCGCGCCAGCATCTATAACGCCATGCCCGAAGCGGGTGTGGATGCCCTGATCGATTTCCTGAAGGACTTCGCCCAGCGCCATGGCTGAGAATACTCCCCACATCACCCTGTCCGAGCTGCGCGATCGCATCGACAGCCTGGACGACCAGATGCTGCAGCTGCTCAATGAGCGTGCCAAGTGCGCCCAGCAGGTGGCTGAGGTCAAGAAGGCCGAGGGGGCTGGCCCCATCCAGTACTATCGCCCTGAGCGCGAGGCGCAGGTGTTGCGCCGCGTGAAGGAAAAAAACCCCGGCCCGCTGGACGGCGACACCGTGGCGCGGCTGTTCCGCGAGGTCATGTCGGCCTGTCTGGCGCTGGAGGCGCCGGTCAAGGTGGCCTATCTGGGGCCCGAAGGCACCTTCACCCAGCAGGCGGCGCAGAAGCACTTCGGCCACGGTGCGGTGCTCACGCCCTTTGCCACCATCGACGAGGTGTTCCGCGAAGTGGCGGCAGGCAGCGCGGCCTATGGCGTGGTGCCGGTGGAGAACTCCACCGAAGGTGTGGTCAACCACACCCTGGACAACTTCCTGGAGTCCAGCGTGCGCATCTGTGGCGAGGTGGAGCTGCGCATCCACCACCACCTGCTGGTGGGGGAGAACACCCGGCCCGACAGCATTTC
The DNA here is from genome assembly GCA_964649985.1 of uncultured Pseudomonadales bacterium. GTDB lineage: Bacteria > Pseudomonadota > Gammaproteobacteria > Pseudomonadales > CAZYQX01 > CAZYQX01. The sequence continues at coordinate 4,210 of CAZYQX010000038.1, forward strand.
GCGCATCTACTCCCACGCCCAGTCCCTGGCCCAGTGCCGCAAGTGGCTGGACGCCCACTACCCCAAGGTGGACCGCGTCGCCCTCAGCAGCAACTCCGAGGCGGCCAAGCGGGTCAAGGGTGAGTGGCACTCGGCGGCCATCGCCGGCGACATGGCGGCCCAGCTGTACGGGCTGACCAAGCAGGCGGAGAACATCGAGGACCTGCCGGACAACACCACCCGCTTCCTGGTGATCGGCACCCACGAAGTGCCACCCTCGGGGGAGGACAAGACCTCTCTGCTGGTGTCGGTGCGCAACAAGCCCGGTGCCCTGCACGAGCTGCTGGAGCCGTTCCAGGCCGCGAATATCGATCTCACGCGGCTGGAGACGCGCCCCTCCCGGGCCGGCCCGTGGAGCTATGTATTCTTCATCGATTTCAATGGCCATGTGGCGAACCCCGCCGTGGCCCAGGTGATCGAGGCGTTGTCGGCCCGGGTGGCGGACATCAAGATCCTCGGTTCGTATCCCAACGCGGTGCTGTGAGGTCGTCATGGCGGCGGAATACCAATTGCTGGCGGTACCCGGTGTGCGGGGGCTGCGCCCCTATCAGCCGGGCAAACCTATCGAGGAAGTGCAGCGCGAGCTGGGCCTGAGTGAAGTGGTCAAACTCGCCAGCAACGAAAACCCCCTGGGGCCGAGCCCGCTGGTGCAGGAGGCGATCAAGCGCGCCCTGCCGGAACTGACCCTCTACCCGGATGCCAGCGGCTACCGGCTGAAGCGGGCGCTGTCGGAGAAATTCGGCCTGCTGCCTGAGCAAATCGTGCTGGGCAACGGTTCCAACGACGTGCTGGAGTTGCTGGCGCGGGTATTCCTCACCCCGGATACCAGCGCGGTCTATTCCGAGTATGCCTTCGTGGTCTACCCCCTGGCGGTGCAGGCCCTAGGTGCCCACGCCATCGTGGTGCCCGCCAAAGACTGGGGGCACGACCTGCCCACCATGCTGGCCGCCATCCGCCCCGACACCCGGCTGGTGTTTATCGCCAACCCCAACAACCCCACCGGGACCTGGGTGAACCGCCAGCAGCTCACTGCCTTTCTGGACCAGGTGCCGGAAGAGACGGTGGTGGTGCTGGACGAAGCCTACGTGGAATACGTCACCGAGCCGGATTACCCCAACGGCCTGGAGCTGCTGTCGCGCTACCCCAACCTGGTGGTGTGTCGCACCTTCTCCAAGGCCTACGGTCTGGCCGGCCTGCGGGTCGGCTTCGCCGCCTGCAGCCCGCAGATCGCCGACCTGCTGAACCGCGTGCGCCAGCCGTTCAATGTCAACGCGCTGGCCTTAGCGGCGGCCGAAGCGGCGCTGGGAGATGAAGACTATCTGCGCCGCAGCCGCGAGCTGAACAGCGCCGGCATGGCCCAGTTGGAGGCCGGCCTGAAGGCGCGCGGGCTGGACTTCATTCCCTCGGTGGGCAATTTCGTCTGCGTGCACTTCGGTCGCGATGTGATGCCCATTTATCACGCCTTGCTGAAAGAGGGCGTGATCGTGCGCCCCATCGGCGTCTATGGCATGCCGCACCACCTGCGGGTATCGGTGGGGCTGGAGCGCGAGAACGCGCGCTTCCTCGAGGCGCTGGACAAGGTGCTGGCCCCGTGAGCACGCCCCGCTTGCAGAGTGTAGGCATACTCGGCATCGGCCTGATGGGGGCCTCGCTGGCGCTCGGCCTGAAGAAGGCCGGTGCGGTGGAGCGCGTAGTGGGTTACAGCCGCAGCTCGTCAACCCGCGAGCAGGCCCTGAGCCTGGGGGTGGTGGATGCGGTGGCCGACTCCGTCGAGGCCCTGGCCGCGCAGTGCCAGGTGCTGGTGGTGTGCGTGCCCACCTTGTCGGTGCCGGCCATGTTCGAGGCCTTGGCGGCCTGCCAGGCGCCGTGCATTATCACCGATGTGGCCAGTGTGAAGGGCAGCGTGCTGGAGGCCGCCCGCGCCGCCTGGGGCCGGGTGCCGCCCAAGCTCGTGCTGGGCCACCCCATCGCCGGTGCCGAGAAAAGTGGCGTCACCGCTGGCAAGGCTGATCTTTACGAGCACCATAAGGTGATCCTCACCCCCGAGGCGGATACCGACGCCCAGGCGCTGGCCTTGGTTACGGCCATGTGGCAGGCGGTGGGGGCCGATGTGGTGCACATGTCGGTGGACGATCACGACCGCATCCTGGCCTTCACCAGTCACCTGCCGCACCTGCTGGCCTATGCGCTGGTGGATACTCTGGCCCAGCAGAATTGCAGCTACGACATTTTCCGCTTTGCCGCCGGTGGCTTCCGGGACTTCACCCGCATCGCCGCCAGTGATCCGCAGATGTGGCACGACATCGTGCTGGGCAACCGGGCCGCATTGCTCAGCAGCCTGGATCAGTTCAGCCACTACGTGAGCCAGCTGCGCGTTGCCATCGAAGCCGGTGACAGCGACACTATCTTGAATACATTCAGCCACGCCAAGGCCGAGCGTGAGCGCTTCGCCCGCATGCTGGCGGAACGGGTTGCCCGCGCCGACGCGGCGGGCGCCGGCGAATAGCCATCGGCAAGGGAGTAACACCATGTCTGAGACCATTTACATCGCATCCCCCGGCGGCAGTGCCTCCGGCGACATCCGGGTGCCGGGCGACAAGTCCATCTCTCACCGTGCCATCATGTTGGGCTCATTGGCTGAGGGCATCACCCATGCCCGCGGCTGGCTGGAGGGGGAAGACGCGCTCTGCACCCTGCAGGCTTTCCGCGATATGGGCGTGAAAATCGAACGCCCGGCGCCGGGTGAGGTGGTGGTGCACGGCGTGGGCCTGCACGGCCTGCGCAAGCCTGAGAAGGCGCTCTATATGGGCAACTCCGGCACTTCCATGCGCTTGCTCTCCGGCATCCTGGCGGGCCAGTGCTTCGAGGTGACGCTCACTGGCGACGCATCGCTGTCCAAGCGGCCGATGAACCGCGTCGCCATTCCGCTGCGCATGATGAATGCCGAAGTGGAAACGGAGGAGGGCGGTCTTCCGCCGGTGCGCGTGCGCGGTTGTCATCCGTTGCACCCGATCCACTACCACATGCCGGTGGCCAGTGCCCAGGTGAAGTCAGCCATCCTGCTGGCGGGCTTGTACGCCGACGGCATGACCGAAGTGGTCGAGCCAGCCCCCACCCGCGATCATACCGAGCGCATGCTGCGCGGCCTGGGCTATGGCGTTGAAGTGCACAATCACACCGTGCGCATCAATGGCGGCGGCTCACTGCGCGGCACCGAGATCGACGTGCCGGCCGACATTTCCTCCGCCGCCTTCTTCATGGTGGCGGCCAGCATCGCCAAGGATGCCGAAATCGTATTGCGGCATGTGGGCATCAATCCCACCCGCATCGGCGTGATCAACATCCTGCGCCTGATGGGCGCCGACATCAGCCTGGAAAATCAAGGCTGTGCTGGCGGTGAGCCGGTGGCGGACATCCGCGTCAAGAGCGCGGCGCTGAAGGGCATCGAGATCCCGCGCGATCAGGTGCCACTGGCCATCGACGAGTTCCCGGCCATTTTCATCGCCGCCGCCTGTGCCGAGGGCACTACCGTGCTGCGCGGTGCTGAGGAGCTGCGGGTGAAAGAGAGCGACCGCATCCAGGTGATGGCGGACGGCCTCACCGCATTGGGTATCAAGAATGAGCCCACCGCAGACGGTATCGTCATCGAAGGTGGTCAGTTGCAGGGTGGCGAAGTGGTCAGCCATGGCGATCACCGCATTGCCATGTCGTTTACCGTGGCGTCCCTGCGGGCAGCTGCGCCGATCACCATTCGCGACTGCGCCAACGTGGCCACCTCTTTCCCGAATTTTGCCGAGTTGGCCAGGGAAGTGGGCATTCGGTTGGAAGTGAAGCAGAGCTGATCTGTTTGGGCCTGGTCACGCTCTCGATCAAGGGATGCAGCACAAGGCGAAGGCGGCCGAGAAAGCGGAGCATACTGCGCGTATGTGAGCATTTTGAGGCCGACTTCAACGCAGTGATGCGCCCTTCAGCGAGATCGTGAACAGGTGCTCAGAATGTCCCGCACATAACATACCGGGGCGGCACTCACCGCCCCGTGCTTTTTTTGGCTTTTTCGACCGAGTTTGGTCGCAATGGAGTTCACTAGGCATGGTAGTCGCCGTCAATAGCGCAACCGTCATCACCATCGATGGGCCGAGTGGTTCGGGCAAGGGCACCATCGCCCAGCGCCTGGCCCGCGCCCTTGGCTGGCACCTGCTGGACAGTGGCGCACTCTATCGTCTGGTAGCCCTGGCGGCGGCCAATCACGGCGTCGATCTGGCCAATGAGCCGGCGCTGGAAGTGTTGGCCGGCCACCTGGATGTGCAGTTCCGAGACGATCTGCACGGCGGCGTGGCCATCGTGCTGGAGGGGGAGGAGGTCACCGACCTGATCCGCAACGAGCAGGTGGGGGCCAATGCCTCGCGGGTAGCGGCTTACCCCAGTGTGCGGGCGGCGCTGCTGGAGCGCCAGCGCGCCTTCTGTGAGGCCCCAGGCCTGGTGGCGGATGGGCGCGACATGGGCACCGTGGTGTTCCCGGATGCCCCGCTCAAGATCTACCTGGATGCCAGTGCCGAGGAGCGCGCAGATCGCCGCTATCAGCAGTTGAAAGCGCGTGGCGATGATGTTAATCTCGCGAGTCTTCTTGAGGACATTCGCGCGCGTGACGCCCGCGACATGCAGCGCACCGTGGCGCCCCTCAAGCCGGCGGATGACGCCGTGATCATCGACAGCACGTCGATGGGCATTGAAGACGTATTCGAGCGAGTGATGGCCGAAGTGAGGCGGCTGTCGCTCGTCTAGCATTTTTGCGGTGCCGCCCAGATAGCCTGGCTGGGCCGCGAAAACGCCGGGGCGGCCGGTTGGCCAGCAAGTGCCGCCCGTCCCGGCAACGAGAACGGACCCACGCCGGCTGGTGGTGTGGTGTGTAAGCGGTTGTCGAGAGACACCGCGCCAAGCGATAGGTAAAGAGTAATGAGCGAGAGCTTTGCAGAACTTTTTGAAGAGAGTCTGAAGACCGTTGATATGCAGCCCGGTTCCATCGTGACCGGCGTGATCATCGACATCGACTCCGACTGGGTTACCGTTCACGCCGGCCTGAAGTCCGAAGGCGTGATCCCCCGCGTTCAGTTCCTGGACGAGGCTGGCCAGTTCCACCTGAATGTGGGTGACATGGTTCAGGTAGCCCTGGAAACCGTGGAAGACGGTTTCGGTGAAACCCGTCTGTCCCGCGAGAAGGCAAAGCGTGCCGAAGCCTGGCGCGAACTCGAAGGCGCTTACGCCGCAGAGCAAGTGGTCAAGGGTGTTATCAACGGCAAGGTCAAAGGCGGTTTCACCGTCGACGTCGCCGGCATCCGTGCGTTCCTGCCCGGTTCTCTGGTGGATGTACGCCCTGTGCGCGACACCGGTCACCTGGAAGGCAAAGAGCTGGACTTCAAAGTCATCAAGCTCGACCAGAAGCGCAACAACGTGGTGGTTTCACGCCGTGCAGTGCTGGAAGAAGCCAACAGCGCCGAGCGCGACGCCCTGCTGGCCACCCTGCAGGAAGGTATGCAGGTCAAAGGTATCGTCAAGAACCTCACCGACTACGGTGCGTTCGTTGATCTGGGCGGCGTTGATGGCCTGCTGCACATCACCGACATGGCGTGGAAGCGCATCAAGCACCCGAGCGAAATCGTCAATGTTGGCGACGAGATCGACGTCAAGATCCTCAAGTTCGATCGCGAGCGCAACCGCGTATCGCTGGGCCTGAAGCAGCTGGGCTCCGATCCTTGGGTTGAAATCAAGGCGCGCTACCCCGAGAGCACCCGCGTTAAAGCACGCGTTACCAACCTCACCGACTACGGCTGCTTCGCAGAGCTGCAGGAAGGCGTGGAAGGTCTGGTTCACGTATCCGAAATGGATTGGACCAACAAAAACGTTCATCCGTCCAAGATCGTTCAGGTCGGCGACGAGATCGAAGTTATGGTGCTGGACATCGACGAAGAGCGTCGCCGCATCTCCCTGGGCATGAAGCAGTGCCAGGAGAATCCGTGGGATGCATTCGGCAAGCGCTACAGCAAAAACGATCGCGTCAAGGGTACCATCAAGTCCATCACTGACTTCGGTATCTTCATCGGTCTGGAAGGCAACATCGACGGTCTGGTTCACCTGTCCGACATCTCTTGGAACGAGCCGGGCGAAGAAGCCGTGCGTCGCTTCAAAAAGGGCGACGAGATCGAAGCGGTTGTACTGTCTATCGATCCAGAGCGCGAGCGCATCTCCCTGGGCGTGAAGCAGCTGGAGTCCGATCCGTTCACTAACTACGTGTCTGTGAACGACAAGGGCGCCATCGTAGTGGGCACCGTGAAGGAAGTCGACGCGAAAGCCGCTATCATTGTACTGGGCGAAGAAGTTGAAGGCGTTCTGAAAGCGTCTGAAATCAGCCGCGACAAGGTAGAAGACGCGCGCAATGCCCTGAAAGTGGGCGACAGCGTTAGCGCCAAGATTGTCAGCGTTGACCGCAAGAACCGCGTCATCGGCCTGTCCATCAAGGCGAAGGACTACGAAGACGAGAAAGAAGCTGTCAAGGCTCACCAGTCTGACGCAGCCCCTGCGACTACCATCGGCGACCTGATCAAGGCGCAGATGCAGAACCAGGAATAAGACTTGTGGTCGCCGGCCGAGAGGCCGGCGACCCTTGTTTTGGGTTAGATCCTGTACGTTTAGAAGTATCGAGAGGCGAAGATGACCAAATCCGAACTGATCGAACGCATTTCCGCGAGTCAGCCGCAGCTATCCCCCAAGGACGTTGAGCTGGCCGTTAAATCAATCCTGGAACAGATGGCGCAGGCTCTTGCCGTGGGCGAGCGCATCGAAATCCGGGGCTTTGGCAGTTTCTGCCTGCACTATCGTGCTCCTCGCCGCGGTCGCAACCCCAAAACGGGCGATACCGTAGAACTCGAGGGCAAGTACGTTCCTCACTTCAAGCCCGGCAAAGAGATGCGCGAGCGCGTCAACGAGGCCGTGCAACAGCGCATTTGATAAAGCGCTAGCCCTTTCGCGAATCGGCTCCTGCGGGGAGGCGATTGGCTCATCCCTTTCTTCGTCGCGTGTTGCTCTTCTGACAACGCAGCTGGCGTGGTCTGTCCATCTGGTGGAAAATGTGCGCTGTGCCTAGCTTGAATGGCTGAACTGGGTTCAGGCGCAAGCGGGCGCAGACGATGGCGTCAAAACAGTGGTGCAATCGAGCGAGGTCTTGGTGATCTCGGCGGGCTGTGCTAAGCGCCACCGGAGTCTTTCAGCGAGAGCCTCTAGTAGGTTCTTAGGCGAGGCAGATCATGCACAAACCGCCTTACCGGCAAGAAGCGCAACACTGGCTGATCGAACTCAAGTTGTCATCCCCCAAGCAACTGTTCAACACCATTGATCCTTCACCGTTCCACGAGAAAGATCTCGATGATGCGGCTGAGCGCTACATTGTCGAGTGCGTGGAAGATTTTGCGCGAGATGATGCGCTGAAATTGGTTATTCACCTGCCGCAGGCGTGCGCGGCTGAAACATCCCGGGAGCAGCTTGCCTCTGCACTGGCCAACTATTTTGGCTGGCGGGCGCAGGAGACGCGGCGGGAATGGGTTAATGTCTTGCGGGACGGGCGTTTGAGCTTGGCCATTGGCATCGCATTTCTGGTGTTTTGTACCGTCGCCCGCCAACTGGCGGTGCACTATACCGATGGTTTTCTGACCAGTCTGCTAGTTGATGATTATTGGCTGGGTGGCGCTCTGGCGCCCCATTCAACGTTTTCTGTATGACTGGTGGCCCATCCGCAGGCGTATGTATAGCTATAGGCGCATCATCGAGTTGTCGCGTTCACTTGAGCTTAGGTTCGCCTGAACTTGGCGTGGATGCCGAGGCTGGGCATGAGGAGCCTTGCGGGATGTGTTGCGGCGGGGGGGATTGCGCCAGCGCGTTCCGCTGCTTGGGCGGTCAATGCATTCACAACTCAGCGCCAAGCCTGTTTTGCATCTGTTAAGATGCCAAAGTTGACCCCGTGTGGAATGACCCCATGAATCGCTTGTTGCGCTTGCCGGTGTGGTTGATGGCTGCCGCCATGTTTGTTCTTGCGCTTGCCTTTGCTCTGCGCCATGACGCGCCGGTGGTGGTGGATATCGGCGTGTTGCGCTGGGAGGGCTTGCCGTTCGGCCCGCTCTTGTTGTTTGCTTTTGTGTGTGGGGCCTTGTGCGGCTTGTCTGCGTCGGTGTGGATTGGCGCACGCCTCACCCTCGAACGCAACATGCTGAAGCGACGTTTGGCCCGGCAGGAAAAGCGCCAGGAAGTGCCCGCCACTGGCCGCCGGGTTGGATGAAGCATTTAGCCATGGCTGAATTGTCGTGTGGAGTATCGTGCTAGATGGATAGCCACTTGCTCTATATCTTGCTCGTGGTGGCCGTGGCGATAGGCTGGTTGCTGGGGCACTGGGGCGGCCGCCGCAAGGCTGGCGCGGAGACCTTGCGCTATTTGCCCAGTGTCAGCTCCCTGGAAGAAGACTTCAGCACCCAGAAAACAGAGCGCTTCCTGCAGACCCTGGAAGTGAGCCCTGACACCTTCGAGATGCACGTTGGCCTCGGTACACTGCTGCGCAAGCGTGGCGAAGTGGAGCGGGCTATTCGCGTGCACCAAAATCTGCTGGCGCACCCCATCTTGCAGAAGGGCCAGGTTCAGCAGGCCCACCTTGAGCTTGCGCGCGACTATGTAGCGGCAGGTTTGTTGGATCGTGCAGAGCGCTTGCTGGTTGATTTAAGTTTGCATCCAGAGCAGCGTGAGCCAGCACTGAGTCTGCTCACCGAAATTTACCAACAGGAGCGCGATTGGTTGCGCGCCATCGATTGCGCCCGTGAGCTGCAGTTAGTGTGCCGCCGCAAGTCGGGCGATGGCCGGCGGGAGCGCTTGGCCCAGTCGCTGTCTCATTTTTTCTGCGAGCGGGCGCAGGAAGCCCTGCAGAGGGACGACGTTGAACAGGCCAGGGCGCTGTTGCGAGAGGCACTGGTGGAGGACGCCCGCTGTGTGCGCGCTTCATTGCTTGAGGCGGATGCGGCGGTGGCGTGCGGCGATTATCCTGCGGCGCGCCAAGCCTTGTTGAGAGTGATGGAGCAGGATGCCTCACTGGTCTCTGAAAGTCTGGAGCGTTTGGATCGCGTGTTCAGGCAGCTGGGCGATTTGATCGGGCTGCGCGATTATCTGCTGGAGTGTTACAAACATTGGAAATCCAGCCGGGTGCTGTTGGCCAGTGTGGAGCTGACCCGGGAGCTGGAGGGGGATGCCGAGGCGGTGCGCCTGCTGGTGGATCGCTTGAGGGCCAGGCCGACCCTGGTGGGGTTGCGCCGCTTGATCGAGCTGGAGCTGGAGCGTGCTCAGGGAGGCGCGCGCGACAACCTGCGTATCCTCTATGGGCTGTTTTCCGATCTGTTGTCTAAAAAGCCCATGTATCGCTGCGAGCACTGTGGCTTCTCGGCCAAGCGCTTGCATTGGCTGTGCCCGGCGTGTAAATCATGGAGCACCATCAAACCTATTCACAGCGTGGAAGGCGATTGAGCCTCGCGCCTACAGGAGCAATTCGTTGAGCGTTGTCACTTCTCCTCTGTTGGTGGCCCTTGATTACCACAGCCTGACACCGGTGGTGGCCCTGGCGGAACGGCTTGATCCTCGCCTGTGTCGTTTGAAAGTGGGCAAGGAGCTGTTCACGGCGTGCGGCCCCCAGGTGGTGGAGAAACTGCACAGCATGGGCTTCGAGGTGTTTCTTGACCTCAAGTTTCACGACATTCCCAATACCGTGGCACAGGCGGTGAAATCCGCGGCTGAACTCGGCGTGTGGATGGTGAACGTCCACGCCAGCGGTGGGCGCCGCATGATGGAGGCCGCCCGGGAAGCGCTGGTGGGCTTCAAGCAGCCCCCTCTGCTGATTGCCGTGACGGTGCTGACCAGCATGACCCAGGATGACCTGCGTGAAATCGGGCTGGACCTGGACCCGCGCGAGCAGGTGCTGCGCCTGGCGGGGTTGGCGCAGTCCTCCGGGCTGGATGGCGTGGTCTGCTCCGCCTGGGAAGCCGCCGAACTGAAAGCGACGTGTGGCGCCGATTTCAAACTGGTCACGCCCGGCATTCGCCTGCCCAGCAGTGCGGCTGACGACCAGCGCCGGGTGATGACACCGCAGCAGGCAGTCAGCGAGGGCGCCGACTACCTGGTGATGGGTCGCCCCATTACCCAGGCGGACGACCCCATCGCGGTGCTGAACGCGATTGCCCAGTCCCTCGCCGTCTGACACCTTTGGGGGAGGTGGTGGCCGGCGCGCTAGGCTAGGCTGTACTCCCCCGATCCAGCCAGGAACAGCCCATGCTCCGATATGACGTCTTCAATGGCGATGCCGACGGCATCTGCGCCCTGACCCAGTTGCGCCTGGCCGAGCCCGGCGACAGCGTGTTGGTGACGGGGGTAAAGCGCGACATCGAGCTGCTGCAGCGGGTAGAGGCCGGCGCGGGGGATCGGGTCACGGTGCTGGATGTGTCGCTGGACAAGAATCGCGCGCCGCTGGAGCGCCTGCTGGCGTCGGGCGCCGAGGTGTTTTATGTGGATCACCACTTCGCCGGGGAGATCCCCGCCGCGCCGGGGCTCACCGCGCTGATCAACGAATCCCCCGAGGTGTGCACCAGCCTGTTGGTGAATGGCCATCTGCGCGGGCGCTTCGCCGAGTGGGCGGTGGTGGGGGCCTATGGCGACAATCTGCACCGCAGCGCCCGGGCGGTGGCCGATACCCTGGGGCTGGACGAGCGCCGATGTCAGGCGCTGGAGGCCTTGGGCACCTATATCAACTACAACGGCTACGGGGCGCGGGAGGAGGATTTGCACTTCCCGCCGGCCGAGCTGTTTCGCCAACTCGCCGGCTTTGCCAGCCCGTTTGCCTATATGGCGGAGAATGCCGCCAGCTTTGAGCGGCTGGAGCAGGGCTATCGCGGCGACATGGCCCAGGCGGCGGCGCTGGCCCCCGAGCACGCCACACCGGCGGCCGCCGTGTTCATCCTGCCCGATGCGCCCTGGGCGCGACGGGTGAGCGGGGTGTACAGCAATGACCTGGCCAACGCCCACCCTGAGCGTGCCCACGCAGTGCTCACCCCCCTGCCGGGCGGCGGCTTCGTGGTGAGTGTGCGGGCGCCGCTGGCCAATCGCAGCGGCGCGGATGTGTTCTGCCGTCGCTACCCCACCGGCGGTGGGCGAGCGGCGGCGGCCGGCATCAACCACCTGCCGGTGGAGGCGCTGGCGGCATTCTGCGATGCCTTTGCGGCGTTCTATGCCGGTGTCGCGCGCTGAGCTGAGGGGGCTGCTGGGCTATACTGAGCCCACCGCCAGCTAAATGTTCGCAAGCGAGAGTTCCATGACATGGCGCCGGCTACTGCTTGCCCTGCTACTCGTTGCTGACAGCCTGGCGGCCGATAGCACGTGGCCTGAGCGGCCGCTGTTGAGCACCGGTAACCCCGACTACCCACCTTCCTCCTGGGCTGTGCAAGGCTCGATGCTGGGGGTGGCCGACGAGTTGTTGTGGCTGATTGTGTCGGATGCCGGGCTGAGTGTTGAGTCCCGCGTCGTAGTGCCCTGGGCGCGGGCGCAACTGGCGGTGCGCGAGGGGGATATCGACGTCATTTACAGCGCCTACAAGACACCGGAGCGAGAAGCCGATCTGATCTTCACGGCGCAGCCCTATATGGAAGACCCCAATGTGGTGTGGGTCTGGCAGGGGCGAAGTTTCCCATTCTCCCGTTGGGAGGATCTGCGCGGCCGGCGGGGGGGCGCGGTGCTGGGCGATAGTTACGGCCCTGAATTCGATCAGTTCATGCGGCAGCAGCTGGCGGTGGAGCGGGTGGCAAGCATCGAACAGAATCTGTTGAAGTTGCAGGCCGGGCGGATCGACTACATGCCCTATGGCTTGTACGCAGGCATGATCGCGGCGAAAAAAATGGGCCTGGAAAAGCAGCTCCACCCGCTACCGCAGCCACTGCTGTCGGAAGGCTTGTATTTCGCCGTTTCCAGGCGCTCGGCCTATGCCGGCCTGATCCCGTTGCTCAACGCGGGGGTGGCCAAATATCGTGCCGATGGCACGGTGGATCGGCTGATCAAAAAATCCCTGCACTGTTATTCACTGGCCCGGGCGGGCCAGCCGTTGCCTCAAGCCTGCCGCCGAGGCGGCGGGCGCGCGGTGGTCAGTCCAGCTCCCGCAGCACCCTGAAGCCGACTTGTGGTTGAATCTCGTCTACGCCCAAACCGCTGCGCTGTTGGGTGGCGAGTGCGCTGATATTGTCGTCATACGAGCCGCCCCGCAGCGTGCGCACGCTGCATTTTTGGCTGGCATCTTCATAAAAGCAGTCACTGGTCCACTCGGCCACATTGCCGGCCGTGTCGTGCAGGCCGTAGGCATTGGCGGCAAAGGTGCCCACCTGTCGGGTGGTGCTTCGGAACAGTTTCTGTAAACCATCACCACAACCAAAGCGGCAGTTGGCCATGCCGGAGCGAGCCGTTTCACCCCACCAGTAGCGTGCGGTGCTGCCAGCGCTGGCGGCGTGCTGCCACTCGCTGCCAGTGGGGATGCGATAGCGGTGGCCAGTTTTAGCGGAGAGCCAGCGGGCATAGCCCTGGGCCTGTTGCCAGCTGATGCCGGTGGCGGGCCAGCGCTGCATGTCGGCGGGCGGCACGAAGGCGGGCTTGATGCCGGTGGCCTTGGCGTAGGCATTGAATTCGGCGAAGGTGATTTCAAACTTGCTCAGTGCGTAGCCGGGGTTGCCGGGGTTGCCAGGGGCGGGAATCACCACCATGCGCGGCGTGGTGGCACTGTCGCTGAACTCCTGGCCGAGGGGGTAGAGTTCGGCAAAGGGCTTGAGTGCGATGCGCTCGGCCACGTCGGCGGTGCCGATTTCGATGGTCTTGCGTTCGCTGCGATAGCCGGCGGCGCTGACTTCCACCTCATAGCGGCCTGCGGGCAGTCGCAGCTCCGGGCTGTACTTTTCTTTGATGCCGAGCAGTTTGATGCGGGCCTTGGCTGGCTCGGTCTCTATGCTGAGGCGGAAGTCGGTGGGCGCGGTGGGCTCGCCCACGGGGGCCGGGGGGGCATCCTCTGCGGGGAGCACGGCGTTTGCTTCCAGCACCACCGGGGTGGCAGCGGCTTCTTGGGGCGCTGTCGCCGTCGGTATGTTGCTGTTCAGCGGGGCCGCCACGTGATCGCGCTGCAGCCACCAGGCACTGGCGGTGCCCAGCGTGATGCCGGCCACCAAGCCGGGGGCGAGCCAGCGGGCGGCTTTGGGCTTGGGTGGCAGGTCGCGCGCCAGGGTGCTTTGCACGGTGTGCGCGTCTGCTGCGGCCTTGCCCGGCAGGGGGTGCTGGCGGCTCAGCCGCTGGCTGAGCCAGGTGCGTGCAGTGGCGCTCAGGGCGCCCAGCATGGCCACCACCTGGCGCCCCGAAATATGGGCCGAGCCATGCAGCAGGGCCAGCTCCAGGGTTTCGATGGCGGCCACCAGTTCCTCGGCAGACTGGAAGCGCTCATCCGGCAGCTTGGCCATCAGCCGTTGCAACAGGGGCTGTGCCAATTGATAGGCGGGGGGCAGGCGGGGCACCGGCGCGGTGAGGTGTTGGATGCCTATACTGATGGGGTCCTCGCCGGTGTACGGTACGGTGCCGGTCAGCATTTCATAGAGCAGCACCCCCAGGCTGTAGAGGTCGGCCCGGTGATCCACCTTCTTGCCTTGGGCTTGCTCTGGGCTCATGTAGTTGGGGGTGCCCACCGCCAGGCCCATCTGGGTCATGGTCATGCCGTTGTCGCGCACGGTGGCGATGCCGAAATCGGTCAGCACGGCGTTGCCATCGGCTCTGAACAGCACGTTATCGGGCTTCACGTCCCGGTGGATGATGCCTTCCCGATGGGAGCAGGCCAGGGCGCTGGCCAGCTGGCGCAGCACCCGCAGGGCTTCCGGCAGGCCCATGCCTTGGCGGATGCGCTCGCGCAGGGTGGCGCCGGGCAGGTACTCCATGGCGATATACAGCTCGCCATCGTGCTCGCCCAAGTCGAACAGAGACACGATATGAGGGTGCACCAGCTTGGCGACGAAGCGCGCCTCGCGCAGAAAACGCTGGCTGAAGTTGGGGTCCTGCAGCAGGGCGGGGGAGAGAATCTTCAGGGCGACTTCCCGCCCCACGCTCTCCTGTTCCGCCAGATAAACAGTGGCCATGCCGCCCTGGCAGATGCGGCGAATGATGCGGTAGCCGGGTATGGACATGGTATGCGCTCTCCGTAGGCCGCCATTCTAGCAGCCCGTGGCCATCCGGGTCTGTGGTCTAGCGCACTGTTGCGGCATCAAGGTTTGGGGTGAGTGTCCGCTTTAGTCATGGGGGTGGCGGAAAAGGTCATTGCTGCACTCATTAAATATCAGTAGTTTAGTAATTGTAAGATTGGCCAAAGGTGACATTATGGGGCTTTCAGGTAGCGCGGGCATTGTAGGTGTGGCGGAGTTCAAGCCGCGCAAGATCGGCGCCGAGGGGGTGGTGGAAACCACCCTGGAGCAAATGGCCGAACTGACCCGCCAGGCACTGGCCGACGCCGGGCTGCAGGCGCATCAATTGAACGGCCTGGTGACCTGCGGCATCGCCGAATCGGCCCACTTCGTGCCGGCCACGGTGGCGGAGTATCTCGGCTTGGAAACACATTTTGCCGAACTGGTGGACTTGGGCGGCGCCTCTTCGGTGAGTGCGGTGATGCGCGCGGCGGCGGCGGTGGAGCTGGGTTTTGCCGATGCGGTACTGGTGGTGGTGCCCTCGGGCCACGCCCCCATGCCACCCAATGTGGACCCGGCCGCCTACTACCAGAAGATGATGCTCGGCGCCTCCAGTGACCACTACGGCTCGCCCCAGGCGGAATTCGAGATTCCCTACGGCCACCTGGCGCAGAATACCGGCTACGCCATGATCGCCCAGCGCTATGCCGACGCCTATGGCTACGATGAGCGCGCCATGGCCAAGATCGCCGCCCAGCAGCGTTTCAATGCCTGCGCCAACCCCGATGCCATTTTCTACGGCAAGCCCATCAGCGAAGACGATGTGCTGGCCAGCCGGGTGATCGCACCGCCCCTGCACATGCTGGAAATCGTCATGCCGGTGTTTGGCGGCGGGGCGGTGATCGTCGCCAGCAAAGACATCGCCGCCCGCTGTCGCCATCGCCCCGCCTGGGTGACGGGCGCCGGCGAGCACCTGGCGGTGAAATACGCCGGCTACGCCAAGGATCTGCTGAAAACGCCCATTGGCCCCGCCTCGGATCGCGCCTTTGCCATGGCGGGTATTAAGCGTGACCAGGTGGATCTGGCGCAGATCTACGACTGCTACACCATCACCGTGCTGCTGACCCTGGAAGACGCCGGCTTCTGCCCCAAGGGTGAGGGCATGCGTTTCATTCGCGAGCACGATCTGCGTTACTGCGGCGACTTCCCGGTCAACAGCCACGGTGGCCAGCTCAGCTTCGGCCAGCCCGGCCAGGCCGGCGGCATGACCCAAGTGGTGGAAGCGGTGCGGCAGTTGCGCGGCGCCGCGGGCGAACGCCAGCTGCGCTGCTGCGATACCGTCTACGTGTCGGGGACAGGCGGTGTGATGAGTGAACAATCCGCCATCATTCTTCAGGGGGGCTGAACATGTACAAGCCAATGCCACTGCCCACGCCGGTGAGCCGGCCATTCTGGGATGCCCTGCGCCAGCGCCAGGTGCAGCTGCAGCGCTGCGATGATTGCGGCCAATGGGTGTTCTACCCTCGCAGCCACTGCCCGCACTGCCTGTCCCGGGCGCTCTCCTGGCACCCGGTGAGCGGTAAAGGCGTCATCTACAGCTTCTGTGTCAGTGAGGTGCCTTCCGCGCCGATGTTCGCCGACGAAGTGCCCCAGCGCCTGGTGATCGTCGAGCTGGAAGAGGGCGTGCGCCTGTGCTCCACCCTGGTGGTGAAGGAGGGCGATGAATTGAAAGTGGGTATGCCACTGGTTCCGCTGTTCGAGGACCGCGGCGACATCACCCTGTTGCGTTACCAGCCAGCCTGAGGAGGCCGCCATGCGCCAGATACGCTTTGATGATATTGAGGCCCTGCAGGCTGAAGTGGGCGGTGATTTCGGCCCGTGGAGCAAGGAACTGCTGGTGGACATGCCGATGATCCGCGATTTCGCCGCCATGTCGGGGGATGACAACTGGATCCATGTGGACGAAGAGAAGTGCCGCCAGATGAGCCCCTACGGCGGCCCCATCGCCCACGGCTTCCTGCTGTTGGCGGTGTTGCCACGCATCGCGGCACCCTGGCCTTTCGAGCTGGTGGGGCAGACCGTGATGGTGAATTATGGCTCCGATCGGCTGCGTTTTGTCAGCGTGGTTCACGCGGGTGAGCGAGTGCATGCTCACTGCCGGCTCAAGGAAGTACGGGCCACCCGTGCCGGCACCATGCTCAACTTCGATACCCAGATCAATGTAGTGGGTAAAGACCAGCCCGCCATGGTGTATGAAATGTTGTTGCACATGAGCTAAATGTGTGCGCCGATTTGGCTGAATCACATTTAAGAAAATAATCGAAAGCGTCCTCTTGCAGGGCGCTTTTTCTTTGTGCTAGAGAAAAGTTGTGCACAATTGTGCAGCGCATTGGTCAGATATCGTGCATCGCACCAAAACTCGGCCAATAACGGCCAAAAGCTCATGAGAATGCTTCGAAATGTTGCGTAAATATATGATTATAAAGGCATATCAATTATTGATCAAAAAGTGATCAATCTGAGCCGGGGCTAGGTGATCTGCGGGTTGAGGGGGGTTGTGCGTGTGTTGTCCCCAAAGTTATCCACAGATTTTGTGGATAATGAATTGCCGCTTTTTTGAGCTGAAAATCTTTCGTATCCCGCGCAATTTTTGTCTCCTACAAATGGGGGGGTAGGGGGCGCTAAATGGCGCTTGACGCAAGGGGTGGGGCTCCTTAGCATCGCGCGATCCCGGATCGATGAGCGGCATCTGTGTCACGATGAGTCGACCGTCCTTCCACATCCAATATCAGACTCAGAGGCGCAAAGATGCGAAGCCAGCTGCTGGCCATGCTGCAGATGCAGGAGGCCATGAACCGCAAGGTACACGAGGACTGGGTGGCCCAGGGCTTTGCCTGGTACCGCGCCCTGTGGGTGGAGTGCGCCGAACTGCTGGATCACTACGGCTTCAAGTGGTGGAAGCAGCAGCAGCCGGATATGGAGCAGGTGCACCTGGAGATCATCGACATCTGGCATTTCGGCATGAGTGCGCTGTTTGCCCCCGGCAAGCCGGTGGAGGCCATCGCCAGCGAGATCGAAACCGCCCTGGCCGGTTGGCAGCCCCAGGGGCTTGAGCTGCGCGAGGCGGTGGAACAACTCGCCGGCGCCGCCTTGCAGAGCCGCGGCTTTTCCGTCACCGCCTTCTGGGAGCTGATGACTAGCTCCGGCATGAGCTTCGAGCAGCTCTATCGCGGCTATGTGGGCAAGAACGTGCTCAACTTCTTCCGCCAGGATCACGGCTACAAACAGGGCACCTACCGCAAGCTGTGGGGCGGGCGTGAAGACAACGAACACCTGGTGGAACTGGCCGCCAGCCTGGATGCCGGCAGCCCGCGCTATAAGGACGAGCTCTACCAAGCCCTGCAACAGCGCTACCAGGAGACCGCATGAACCCGTCGCAGCCCGCCGCCGCGCCCAGCGAGATGGTCGCCACCTGCTTTCCTGTCGGCCCGCTGCAGTGCAACTGCACCATCATCGGCGACAAGCTCAGCCAGCGCGCCATCGTCATCGACCCGGGCGGCGATGCCCAGCGCATCCTGGCCTTTCTCAATGAGCACGGCCTGAAACTGGTCTCCATCATTCACACCCACGCCCACCTGGATCACATCCTGGCGGCGGGGGAGCTGAAAGAAGTGACCGGCGCCGAGATCAAGATCCACCCGGGCGACAAATTCCTGTGGGACAGCGTGGAGCAGCAGTGCCAGGCCTTCGGTGTGCCCTACACGCCTCTGCCGCCGCCGGATGGCTGGCTGGAGCACGGTGAGGAACTGGCCTGCGGCTGCGGCGTGGCCATCCACACCCCGGGCCACACGCCGGGCTCCACCAGCTTCCACTTCGAGCAGCACAAGCTGCTGGTGGCGGGTGACACCCTGTTCTACCGCTCGGTGGGGCGCACCGATTTCCCCGGCGGCGACTTCAAGCAGATTCAGCACTCCATTCGCGAGCGCCTCTACGTGCTGGACGAGGACACCCGGGTGATCACCGGCCACGGCCCGATGACCAGCATTGGCGAAGAGCTGCGGGAGAACCCCTTCGTACAGGGCTGACAGGCCAGCGAGGGGTAGGCGTGTTGATGCGGGCCGCTGATGACTGAGCTGCCAGGCTGCTGTCAAAGCGCGCGGTGGCAGGCTCAGCGGGCCGGGTGCGGCTATTTCATCGGCGGCATCGGTGGACGCTATTCCCCGGCGGCCCCCTCTACCCAGGCCGCCTCTTCCGGCGCTTGGCAGCAGCGATCCCGGCCTTCATGCTTGGCGCGGTAGAGGGCATCGTCTGCCGCCTTGAGCAGTGATGTAACAGTCACCCGGCGGGGCTGGTGTGTGGTCACCAGGCCGGCGCTGAGGCTGAGGTAGGGCGATACGGGGGAGTCCGCATGCGGTATCTCCAGGCGGCGCAGCTGGGCCAAGGCCTGCTCCAGCGCCATGGCGGGGTCTGCGTCGCCGGTGTGGGGCAGCACCACGGCGAACTCCTCTCCACCAATCCGCGCCGGCAGCTCGCCCGCCCGGCGAAATTGCACTGCCAGCAGCTGAGCCACCTGTTTCAGGGCTTCATCACCGGCCTGGTGGCCGTAGTGATCGTTGTAGCGTTTGAAATGGTCGATATCGAAAATGGCCAGGCTGAGCGGGGAATCGCTGCGCTGGCTACGGCGTAGCTCTGCCGCCATGACCTGATCAAATTGGCGCCGATTGGGCAGGTTGGTCAGGCCGTCCAGCAGGGCCAGCTCGGCCAAGCGCTGGTTGTCTTCACGTAGCTCTTCCTCTTCACGCCGGCTGGCGAGTTCCTCGCGCTTGCGCTGCAGCGCGTTGGCGATCACCTGGGCCAATAGCCGCAGCGCCGCGATTTCGTCGCCGCGCCACGGCCGTGGTTGGCTGATGCAACTGAGCACCAGCGCGCCTTCCAGCTTGCCTAAGTGGCTGATCGGCAGGCACAGCAGCGATCGGGCGGGTGCTAGCTGTAACAGGGGCGCCACGGCCGCGGGCAGCGGCTCTCGCTGGGTGTCGTCGCAGCGCACGGCAGCGCCTTGCTGCAACTCGGCGAGCAGGGGGGCGAGCTGCTCCACCGCCTGCGGATCAAGCAGATCCACGCAGGGCGGCCGGCCCAAATGCGGTGACAGCTCAATGGATGACCAGTGTTGATCCTCCGCATTGTGCAGCAACAGCAAGCAGCGGTCGCCGTCCAGCAGCAGGCCGACCTCGGCAAAGGTACTGATGATGGCGCTATCAATGTGTTCCACCGGCAAAGTGATGAAACGATTGGCGATGTGGGCCATCAACCCGTCCATGTCGGTGGTGAGTTGCGCTGGCGGGTGGCAGGTGTCGCGCAAATGCTGCAGCTCACCGTGCAGCTCTGCCCGCAGCCATTCCAGTTGCTGGATCAGGGCATCCAGCTCGTCTCGCACCGGGGCATTGCTGGGCGCCAGTGGCTTGTTGAGCTGCGCGGGGCTCCAGCGCTGGATCACCCGCAGCAAGGTGGCCAGGCGCCCCGCCAGGGGGGCCAGCACCAAGCGCTGGCTCAGCAGGCTGTATAGCGCCAGGCTGGCACCGCCGGCTGCCGCCGCCGCCCACAGTGCCGTGTGGGGCAGCCAGCCGGACCAGGCCAGCAGCCCCAACGCCGCCAACAGCGCGCTTGCCGTGGGCAGCAGGGCGCGCCAGTACAAACGCTGGCTCAAGCGGTGGCGGGGTTCCATCTGTGGCGGTGTCCTTAGCATGATCGGTTGGGCGACAGGCGCGGCATTTTAGCATTGCCTGCGCTGATGTTTGGATTTAGCCATATGGGCTTGACGGGTTTGGTAGACTAGGACGCAGCCCGGCGAGCCAAGATTGCTCGCCTCCCATTAGCGCAGCAAATGGCCCAACATGACACAGCTTTCTCCCACCTTGACCCTGGCCCTGGATCTGATCGCCCGCCGCTCGGTGACCCCCGAAGACGCCGGATGCCAAGACCTCATGATTGCCCGCCTGGAGGCCATTGGCTTCACCGCCACCCGCCTGCGCTTCAATGAGGTGGACAACTTCTGGGCGGTGCGCGGCAACGACGGGCCGATCCTGGCCTTTGCCGGCCACACCGACGTGGTGCCCACCGGCCCCGAAGCCAACTGGGCCCACCCACCCTTCACCCCCACCCTCGACGACGGCTGGCTCTACGGCCGCGGCGCCGCCGACATGAAGGGCAGCCTGGCCGCCATGGTCACCGCCTGCGAGCGTTTCGTCGCTGCTAACCCGGAGCACCCCGGCCGCATCGCCTTCCTCATCACCAGCGATGAAGAGGGCCCGGCGGTGGATGGCACCGTCAAAGTGGTCGAGTGGCTGGAGCAGCAGGGCACCAAGATCAACTGGTGCGTGGTGGGTGAGCCCACCAGCGACTGCTGCGTGGGCGACGTGATCAAGAACGGCCGCCGGGGCTCCCTCTCCGGCGACCTGGTGGTGAAGGGCGTGCAGGGCCACGTGGCCTACCCGCACCTGGCGGAGAACCCCATCCACACCGTCGCCCCGGTGATCGCCGAGCTGGCCCAGACCGCCTGGGATGGCGGCAACCAGTTCTTCCCGCCCACCACCTTCCAGATCTCCAATATGCACGCCGGCACCGGCGCCACCAACGTCATCCCCGGCTCCGCCGAACTGCTGTTCAACTTCCGCTTCTCCACCGAGTCGGATCAGGCCAGCCTGCAGGCGCGCACCGAGGAAATCCTCGCCCGCCACGGCATCAAATACGATCTGAAATGGTCCCTGGGCGGCGCGCCCTTCCTCACCCCAGTGGGGGAGCTGGTGGACGCCGTCACCGCCGCCATCCGCGAAGTGGGCGAGGCCGAGCCCAGCCTCTCCACCAGCGGCGGCACCTCCGACGGCCGCTTCATCGCCCCCACCGGCGCCCAGGTGATCGAGCTTGGCCCCGGCAACGCCACCATCCACAAGGTCAACGAGCGCGTCAAAGCGGCGGATCTGGACCTGCTCTCCAGCATGTATGAGCGCATCATCGCGAGGTTGCTGCTGCCATGAGCGAATGGAACAACGACCTCGAAATCTACCTGAAAGACGCCGACGCCACTGCCATCGGCCAGTGGTTGCAGGCCAGCTTCGACGCCGCCGAGGAGCAGCCCGCCAAGGGCAACACCCGCTGCTGGCAGGTGCGCGAGGGCGAGCACTGGCTGGAAGTGCGCATCGTGCCGGGTGCGGCCGGCAAGCGCTTCACCTGCGTCTGGTTCAAGCAGCGCCCGGCCCGCTGGCCGGCGGATGTGGATGCCGCGCGCGCCGCCTTCGCGGCGTTGGGCGGTGACGTGCGCTGTGTGGCCGAGGGCTGGCAGGAGGGGGATGATCCGGATCAGTGGTGGCGGATCAATGCCAAGGGCGAGGGGTTGATGGTGTGGGCGGAGTAGGGGCGTGGCTTTTGCGCCGTGCTTGGTTTCGGCGGCGCACCTTGCCCTGCATCTGCAGGTGAATCTGTCACAGGGAGTTTTGCATGGAAGGCATTCGCGCCTGTCTCGCCCTGACCTTGTTCGTCCTGGGCGTTTATTGCCTGATTGAGCTGTTGATCTCAGGCTTTGATCCGGAGCTCTTGCTGGCGGCGGTGGCATGCTTGGCCTTGGCGTACTGGGTGTTGCCCAAGCGTCGCGAGCACGCTGAAGACGCTTATTGGTGGGTGGATCTGATCGAGTTGCTGGTCGAGTTTCCCTATCGCGCTATTGCGCTGTTGTTTAGGGGGCTGGGGCGTGGCCTGGACGATGATTAGCCGGGCTGGTGCGGTTTTGGCACGGTGCCCTGGTTGTGTTGTGGCTGGCGTGGTGTTTGGTTTGGCGGTGTAGCGGCACTGGCCAGTTTCCCTCCCCCTCAGGGGGAGGGTTAGGGTGGGGGTGGTGTTGCCGGCTTGCTTGGCCTGTGGTGGCGCTCAAATAGACTGCGGTTTCACTGTATTTTTAGTGTTAGGCGTTTTGAGTAGACTTGTTACGGTGGTTTTTTGTGCGCTGGCGAGGGTGGCTGGTGGGCAGGGATGGTGTGACAGGGGATTTGTTTTCTCGTTTTAGTGTTTCCTGATACTTCATCTCGTTTTGTTGTCGTGCAGGTCCTCAGGCCGGACTGGCCCCAGAGGGGCGCTCGGCAACTGCTCCTGCGTTGCTCTACCTCCTGCGTCCATGCAGTCGTGCGCGGCGCCCCTCTGGTCGTTCGCCGCCGCCTGCTGCGCAGCCGGGGTAACCTGTGGTGCTCAGCCGTTCGCGGGTGATGGCTACGCGCTCCCGGCGCTTCGCCAAACTTCCTACATCCATGTAGGTCGTGCGGAACTCGCTACGCCTTCGGCTGCGCTCAAACAGTCCTCGCCCTTGATCCGCGCCCGGCCTCCGCTCCTCGGCTCACTTTAAGGGGGGGGGCTGCGCCGTGCTGAGGGTGGTGGTGTGTTGGTCGAGCTGTTGTGCGAGCTGGTGGGTAGTACGTGGGGTGTTTTTGTTTTGAGGCACCTGATTGACGCCTAACCAGCTAAAAATATTCAGTCGTCGTAATTGGCATCGGTTGCCATGATTAGACGACAATTTGGCGTCTGGTTAACTGCTAGATTTTATACTCACAAACGAAGAGGGTTTTTTATGAGCAAAAAAATACCATTAATACTTGTATTATTAATTTTAACAGGCTGTCAGTCAATGCAAATCACAACGCCAAATATCGAATCCTCATCCACCTCGAGCATACTTATATTTCGAGAGCCAGCTTTTAATGGAGGTGGTGGAAGCTTGTATTTTGGCGAAAACGGAAAAACATATGCATCTTTAAATAACAGTGAATATGCTGAGTTAAAAGTTAGCTCGGGAACTCATAATTTTTTTGTTACGGCGAGAGGTGCTCAGGACTTTAATTTTTCAGTTACTTTAAAGCCAAATGAAAAAATATGTGTTAAAAGTTACGCTGATCCTACTAATTACGCCAAAGTATTTGTGCCTATACTGATGAATTTAACAAGCCTTTTTAAAGCCGAGGTTGTGGCATGCCCAAACTTAGAGGAACTAAAATATTACTCCAAGAGTAGTATCTAATATCAAGTATTAGAGGCTTGCGGTTTAATAGATTGCTAAGCCCGCCGCCGCGCTAGGATAATGAAGCGATTTTAAGAGTGTGTTGAAGCCGAATTTTTGCCTATGGTGCCCGCTTTGTTCTTTTGCTCCAAAGGTAAGAAAACAAAAGGACACCCATAAAGCTCGCGTAGGGCAATGGTATGGACTCCTCCCACCTAAACGGCATCTAGGTGCCAGTGTAGTGGTCAAGTAATTCAGGACACCTGTTAAGGTTTTCATGCAGCCTGAAGCTCCATGTCCACCGGGGTTTTGTAACCGTTATAGCTGTGTGGTCGGGTACGATTGTAGTAATGGCTGACATAGCGGATAACATCGCGCTGAGCCTGATGTATATCGGCATATCCTGCCGCTGGAATCCACTCCGTTTTCAAGCTTCGAAAGAAGCGCTCTGCGGGCGCATTGTCCCAGCAATTACCTCTCCTGCTCATGCTTTGCTTAATGCGATAGCGCCATAGAGCCTGGCGATAAAGCAAGCTGGAGTAATGGCTGCCTTGATCAGAATGGAACATGACGCCGGACGGTCTTCCTCGTGATTCAAAGGCCATGGTCAACGCTTGGCTCGTTAAATGGGAGTCTGGTCGCATCGACGTTGCCCAACCGACCACTCAGCGGGCAAACAGATCGATCACGACAGCAAGATAGAGCCACTGTGTGCCGGCCCAAATGTAAGTCACATCGCCACACCAGACCTGATTAGGCCGCTCTACCTCAAAGGCGCGCTCAAGGAGATTGGGGGCAATCTTCGACGCCTCGTTGGCGACTTTGTATTGATGCTTCCGTGGTTGATTACTGCTGAGCCCCGTTTCGACCATCAAACGCGACGCTTTGTACCGCCCGACAACATGACCCTCAGCTCGCAGGCCCGCCGAAATGCTACGCGCTCCGGCAGACCCGCGACTTTCTTCATGCAGCTTTTTGACGACTTCGTGCAAGTGTTCACGCTGTTCATCAACATGATCCCGACGGGCCATCGCGGCGTAATAGCCACTGCGGTGCACGCCAAACACCCGGCACAACTCAACGACTGGACAATGCTCACTCAATGTGTCAATCAGTGCGACTGATTGAGGGTGTCCGACATTAAGAGAGCGGTAGCCTTTTTTAGAATTTCTTTCTCCCGCTCAATCTTTCTTATCTTGGCCTCAAGCTCCTGGATGCGCTGCTGCTCAGGCGTCAGTGCCTGGGATTTCACCGGCGTCTTGCCGCGGCGTTCACTGTTGAGCTGTTCTATCCAGCGTCGAAGGGCTGTCGGGCCAACGCCCACGGCTTAACAGGCTTCCCGCACACTATAGCCATGATCCACCACTAAACAGGCGGCTTCATGCTTGAACTGAGGGGTATACGCTCTTCTTGTCATGGTTCAGTTTCTCTGGATCAGACAGTAGTTTACTGCCTATGAGAGTGTCCTGAATTATTAAGCCACTACACAGCGAGGCTGAATCGAGTGATGCGCTCGTCGGTCAGTGTTAAGCCTGATTAAACCACCTCACTCACGTTCACTCGAAACCTTCGACCATCGCGGCAGAAGGGGGCCAGACCGGCCAGAGGACAGTGAGGCTGAATCGAGTGATGCGCTCGTCGGTCAGTGTTAAGCCTGATTAAACCACCTCACTCACGTTCACTCGAAACCTTCGACCATCGCGGCAGAAGGAGCCAGTCTGGCCAGAGGGCAGCGAGGCTAAATCGAGTGATGCGCTCGTCGGTCAGCGTTAAGC
>CAZYQX010000039.1:0-28720 GCA_964649985.1 uncultured Pseudomonadales bacterium
GCTTAGGGTGTTCGCTCATCGCCAATCCAAAAGAAAGTAATCTATTACTATCTTATCAGGTTGTGTGATGAGAGCAAGGCCCTATCTGATAGCGCCCAATGAACTCAACGCCAAGTTCGACCCCTAGCCAAGGTACTCTGTGGAGCCCCTACAGGCAGGTTTAGCACGTACTGAATTTAGCCAGTTTTTTCTTTCACCGGCATAGTGCAATCGACTTCTGATGTTTGGTGCGGCCGTCTTCTGAAAATGACATCCAGGCGTATTCACGCAAGATTTTGTGTTCAAAAACTCTGTGTAATAATCTATGTTCAATAAACCTCATTAGTTCAGTGATTTTTGAACATGCGAGCATCATGAAAATTGGTTACGCCCGTGTTTCTACGCTAGAGCAGAATGCCGACCTCCAGGTGGATGCCCTGCTCGCGGCAGGGTGTGAGCGTGTCTTTCAAGAGCAAGCCTCCGGCGGATCGGTTGCCAGGGTCGAGCTGGACCGCTGCCTGGATGCCTTGCGTCCCGGTGACGTGCTGGTGGTGTGGCGACTGGATCGGCTGGGGCGCAGCCTGAAACACTTGGTGGAAACTGTCACGGGCTTGCAAAACAGACAGGTGGGCTTTGAGTCCCTGACCGAGAAGATTGAGACCTCGACCTCAACCGGCAAGCTGGTTTTTCATTTATTTGCAGCACTGTCCGAGTTTGAGCGGGACATCATCAAGGAGCGCACCTTGGCTGGGCTCGCTGCATCGCGAGCTAGGGGCCGGATAGGTGGGCGCCCTCAGGCCTTGTCTTCCGAGCAGATTGATATGGCGTGGGCCGCCGTAGGCGCGGGCGCCATTACCATCAGCGAAGTAGCCAAATCATTGGGCGTTAGTCGAGGCACGATCTACAACGCCTTTAGGCGCAAGGAAGGAGCCGCATCATGAGCCACTCGGCCCGCTGGGAAACCGACAGCCGTTACTACATGATCATCATGCAGACGGACTTGATTGGTGATCTCACCCTTCTAAGGATCTGGGGCTCCAGGCAGTCAGGCCTTGGCAGCCATCGCGTGGACGTTCTGCCGCATTCAGCTGAATGCGGCAGTGTGATTTCGCGTATTGCGGCTGACCGCCGTAGACATGGTTATCGCCTGGTGCGAAGTGATTTTCCGGCATCACTGTCCAAGGCTATGCAGGCCTAGCCATAAGCCTATCGGCTTCGGCTGTACATTTTTTGTTCTGCATTCGCGCGACTGGCGAAGAGAGTCATCGCGAGGTATTGTCCCCACACTTATCCACCATCTTTGTGGATAAGTTAAGCACGACATGACAATTGACATCGACGGATCACGCTATTAGGCTTGGAACGTTGGTTCGCCTCTCCGAGGCTGCCCTAAGCACCGCCAGAACCAGGCAGTCGGTGCGGTCAGCAATGACTGGTTCATCCTCATCTTACCCGCAGGGAGTTTCTTCCCTCGGGAGGCTCCTGTGCACTCTATACCTCAGTACAGGAGCATTCCCATGATCAATGTTCGTGGAAACCTTGCCGTGCGCGTCATTACTGGCCGTCTCGGTGCTTTTCGTGTTGGCAAGCTGGTCTCTGAAGTCGGTGAGTTTGCTGTTAAAAGCAAATTGATCGAAGAACTGGAGGAGGGCGCCTACGCGGGCAGTTTCACCATCAGGAAAATCTACCCCAGCAGCTTTAACGCTGGCGGCAGGATCACTCTTGAAGTGCGCGCCGATCTGCATGATATGCAGCTCGATGAGGTGCTATCAACGCCTGACCCCATCCTGGATCCCGCTGAGCCTGATCCGATGGAGGAAGAAATGCCGGCGGCTGCAACAGCGGTTACGTCGAGCACGACTCAGCCGGAGCTGGCCATGCCTGAACCGTGCGGAGACCTGAACCAACCGGATGAGGGCATCAACCCGCTGGCGAGCCTGTTTGGCGAGCTATGGCCACTGCACAACACCGTTAAGCTGGACCCGACCATAGGCCGCGACACTCTGCGCAAGCAGATTGTGGCCTTGAAAGAGCTTGGCTACTTCTATGCCCCGACTGAACAGGTCTGGATCAAGAAGTAAGCCGCCGCATCTCAACCAATCGCACTATTTCACCCGATGGGACACTTCCCATTGGGGGTGTCCTCCCCTTTCAAGGAGAGCACCATGAACAGTGGCGCATCACTGACGATGATTCCGTTGTTTGAGCGAGACGGTTTCATTATCTGCTTTGCCAGCCAGCCGGAGGATATCTCCATGCGGCAGCACTTCATCCAGAACTGCGGATGGACAGCCCGGCAATACCGCGCATTGCGTGGCTTTGCTTGGTTTTCTGCAAGTGTTAGTGCCTGGCGGAACGGTGTGGAACTCGCAGTCACCCATCTGGGTTGCTGCTGTTACCGCACGGTGGAAGATTTCTACATCCGCTATCGAGATGAGTACTTTGCTGACATGGTGAAGGCGGTTATTGACGAGGCTCAAAGCGCTCTGAAAGCGGCGTAAGCCACTTTCGCAACTCACCCGATGGGACACTTCCCATCGGGGGTGTCCTCCCCTTTCAAGGAGAACACCATGAGCAAAGTCGCTCGCTTGCCTACACCACCGCGTCATGACCTCCAGCAGGAATCCCATCTGATTCAGCTGCTGGCTGCCGCTGATCAGCTAGATCTATGCACACTGACGGAACACGACCAGGCTGTAATTGTTCATGTGGCCCTACGGCTGCTCGAAAACAAGCTGCGCCGTGAGGATGCCGTTATATCAACACCTCAGGATGCGAAGGACTATTGCAGGCTAAAGCTGGGCGATCTCGGGCATGAGGTTTTCATGGTTATGTACCTGGACTCACAGCATCGCGTCATTAGTTCTGAAGAACTGTTCAGGGGGACTATCGACGCCGCCAGCGTGTATCCCCGGGAGGTTGTGAAACAGGCCCTGGCGCACAACGCCGCCGCCGTGGTTTTTAGTCACAACCACCCCAGTGGCGTGTCCGAACCATCCTCTGCGGATAAGCAGTTGACGACACGACTGATAGAGTCTCTGGGGCTCATGGGCATTCGGGTGTTGGATCACATTGTGGTCTCCGCCGTCGGATCATGCTCGTTTGCCGAAAGAGGTTTCCTGTGACGCTTGCTACTACCGCCCCCTCGGGGGCATTTTCGAGGCTCGCACCTGGCGGGCTTGGAAAATGCCACTGGCAATGAGGCAAAACCCTGGTGACGTGGGCAACGTCACACTAAAAAAGCTCTGCATGACCACGGCAGCCGGAGCACTCTGCACACGCAGGGGTGGTCATTCTGAATCAGCCTTGGGGCTCGCCCCCAAGTGGGCGCCAATGCTGTCACCGCGCGCCCATAGGGGTGGCACACAACCTTTCAAGGAGGTACACCATGAGTAAAGAAGTCGCCGATACGATCTTGACTCAGATTTTGGCCGGAAGAGGTGTGGATGGCACGCCAGGTAATGCCTGCATGGGCGCCTGGGGTACCCATGCTGTCCGTTGGCATGAACCAAGTCAAACCGACAAGCACTTGGGCGCTTTAAGTTTCCGAGTGCAGGGGTTCCTGTTCAAAGGCATCGTGAAGGTGGAACTCGCATACAACGACACCTACCGCATTCGTTTGCTAACGAAGCATGACGGACCTGAAATCAAACTGCTTGGTGATGTCTATTTCGATGATCTCACCAGGATTATCGACCGCGAGGTCGAGCATCCTGGAGTGACCGAAGAGGCGCGCTATCAGCAGCTGATCAGTCAGGCCGCTTACAACATTTAGCGACAATTAACCAACGCCCATGGGGTACTTGCCCCTGGGCAGGTGCTCCAGAGCATTCTGATGAACTGGAGGCCTCAATGGCACTTATGTTTCCGCGCCTAGCGCGCAACTTTATCAAAAATGGCTATTTCCCTACGGACGAAGCAACACTGTCAGGGGTGCTTCACGCGATCTGGCCAAGTGGTAACGGCGATATACGCATCATCGACCCAACGGCAGGTGAAGGGGTGGCGTTGGCAGAGTGCAAAGCATGGCTACACGCCAATTGCGGCGGCAATGTCGCGGCCTATGGTGTGGAGTACGACGCTGAACGTGCCTGGCACGCCAAGCAACTGCTTGATCGCTGTATCCACGGCAGCCTGTTCGACTGTGTGATTGGTTTACGCAGCTTCGGCCTGCTGTTTCTGAATCCGCCCTACGGGGATGCTGTATCGGACAAGGGGCAGACTGGAGACACTAATGGCAAGCAACGACTGGAAGCACAGTTTTTGCGCCAGGCCAGCCAATATCTGCAGTTTGGTGGGGTCATGGTACTGATCGTGCCGCACTACGTCCTGAGTGGCGAGGTGGGTGAGCTGGTATCACGGTATTTCGAGCGTGTCGAAGTGTTTACGGCGCCTGAACAGCAATTCAAGCAGGTGGTGGTTTTCGGTGTTCGCACGCGCGCGGCAGAGAATGTCGCGAGAGCGTCGGAGACGCGCAACCGACTGCGAGCAATTGCAGAGGGTGCGTTACCACCGGATTTGCCGAAAGACCCCTGGGAGGAACCCTATGTTGTACCAGCTTCAACTGGTGAGATGAAGTTCATCTACACACAGCCCGATGCCGCGCAATTGGCCGAGGAGGTGAAACGCTTTCCATGCTTGTGGCAGCAGTTCGATCTAATGTTTGGCAACGTGGTGACAACCCATCGCCGGCCATTGCGACAACTGTCCGACTGGCACTTGGCGTTGGTTCTCGCGGCTGGCCAGATATCCGGCATGGTCCGTTCGCAAGATGGCCGGATGTATGTGGTCAAAGGCGACACCCACAAGGAGAAAGCGGTGAAAGTGACGACGGAGATCGACGAGGACTCGGGCAGCGTGTCGGAAATACGCACTGCACTGGATCGGTTTGTGCCGGTCATTCGTGCTTTGGACTTCACTCCCAGCAGCCCAACCTATGGCCATGTGCTGACGATTCGCTGAAGGAGGAACACTGCCATGCCGCGAATTATTCAACACTGTGATGTCGTGATGCGTGTCATAAAAACTAGACACACATTCCCGTCTGGCCTCGCTTATGATTCGGGGTTACGCAGTTGCATGTTCATGATTATGTCTGTGCGCAGTCATATCAAAAGAACGGAAATTGAGGAAGCTATCCATGCTGCTTTCTTTCGCCCTACATGCATGTGTGACTACGATGGTTGCGGGTGCATTTACTCGCGGGTCATTAAGCTCATCAGAGTAAAACGCAGAGAATGGGCAGTGCAGGTGAATACCTACGTCGCTCTGTAAATTGATCCTTAGCCCCCTCGGGGGCATTTTCGAGGCTCGCACTTAGCGGGCTTGGGAAATGCCACTGGCAATGAGGCAAAACCCTGGTGACGTGGGCAACGTCACACTAAAAAAGCTCCGCATGATCACGGCAGCCGGAGCGGTTCCACCACCTGGTGGAATGTGGTCACAACTAAGAACCATTCATCCCTGCGGGTTTATTGTCCCGCTTAGGGATGGTGACGTTCATGGGGATACAGGACATCGGAGATCCACCATGCCGTCCAAAACGGAAAAACTTACAAACGAGCAGTTCATGAGAAAGCTAATGGCTGGGGAGCTAACGCAGAACCTCCATTTTGGGCTTGTTCAAGTGTTCGTGATTGATGCGTTGAGCAAGTGGTCTGAGCATGTTGCAGCGACAACCGTCACAGACTATCCGGCCAGTTCAGTGGTAAACCCCGAGGCATGGATCGCCACGGCCACGGCCATAAAAGAAGCCCTGGATAAACAGTTCTCGAACTAACCACGGCTCACTCAAAAACCTTGCCCGCTGGGGAGAATCACCTCCCTCGCGGATGGCGTTTCTCTTCATGGCGTCACTGCACCGAGGAGAAATACCATGGCTAATGTATTTGTCAGTTACGACATTCAAATGGTCGCGTTGATCACCATTGAAGAAACCGATTCAATGGTGGGAACTACAGAGCATGAGACAGCCCAGTCATACTTGGGCCGCTTCATTGATTCTGCCGAATCCGCCGCTGCTGCATTGGCGGATCTGGAGGATAAACCCGAGGTCGAGGGCGTGATTTTTACGCTGTATGGCCGCTACGCGGATGGCTGTGCCAGGGCGGTATTCGATGGATCGCATTACCAGGCCTGCGCCGATATATACACCGCAATTACCGGGCGAGATCTGGCGCCACTGGCTTGCGATGTATTTGGTCTAGCTGCCAATCAACCATCTGAACCCTCTCGGACAAAATCGAGAAAGGAGGAAATTGAGGCAGCACTGGAAACCTTTGGTTATCGGATGGAGCACAGTCTCGATGTGTTCGATGACCGAGGGCACGCCCTGGTGGAAATCACCAGCGGAGAGCTGGTAGACGAGCCACCTCCTGTGCACCTGCTGACCTTGGCGGAGGAGTGGACGCGGTTAGAAGAATGGGATACCGCTAACTGAGTCTTGCGGTGGCTGGTTACTGGGAAGACTTGTTGTGTTAGCCTGTCCCAGTAACACCGCTCTGGCGTCGGCAACGCCATACCGCAAGCACTGTACGGATCCGGCAGTCGGTGCACGCTCTTTGAGCGGGATCCATTCTCAACTCACGCCCAGACGGGGAAACCACCCGTCCGGGCGGCGTTTCCTTCGGGCATCCCTGATGATCTGGAGGAACTCATGTCTAACCCATCTGCAACTGAAACGCCGACCCTACATGAAGTGCAGGGTATTTACGGTATCTTCTGTGATGCTGTTGTCACCGATGCCGCCAGCAATCTGGTGTTCACGTCCCTCTGGGGGCGCGACACCGCAGTACAGGAATTGCTGGCCAGGTTGACTGTATCAGTAGGCGAGGGTGGTCTCGATAGCTTCGCCGTAGTGGTCTCAGGTCGTCGCCTGATGGTCTATCCACGCGATGTTGAGCGTCTCGGCAAGCACACCGGACGGATGCCTAAGGGCAACCTATTCGGAGAAATGGTCAACCTATGGCTGTTTGATCCGATTACGCTGGAACCCGACCGGGTTAATCGCCGCGCCATCCTGCTTGGCCGGGATGCTGTGATTGATCAAAACCGACTCTGGCAGTTGGTTCGGGACGTCTGTCACTTGCCATTACTGGACAGTTGGCAGTCCATTCTTATGAGCACATTTGTGGAGCGTGACTGGGTAAAACCCATGCCGCACTGCATTGGCATCAGCGCCATGCTTATCGAGCTGGGCAGCGAAGAGGTGGAAACACTGGTGGGGGAACTCATCCGTGCTGGACGCCTGACCGCTGCTTGACCGACTGGAACTAACGTGGAGCGCTCCGCATTTTTGACAAACCTTACCCTGGTGGGAGCCATCCCATCTGGGAAGGGCATCCCTCCAAGGGTTTACTTGGAGATATAACCATGTCTGTAGCCTTTGACCTGCAACCTTTCAGTGACGCTGATCTGGTTGATGATGTTGAAACCCTGACGCCTGAGCCGGTGGAAACACCAGAACAGGAGCCCGGCGTGATTCCGCTGTCGCAGTTTGTGGCGGACTTTGGCCCCAGCTTGCTGGAAGCCGTGTCCAGGCAGAACCCCCCGGTTTACCTGGCGGAAAATGCGAGCCCGTTCCGCGATGCGGTGCTCAATGGTTTGCGGCGCAAACCCTTCGATGCGCAGCGCGACCGGGTGCAGGCTTTGGCCCGGCTACTGGAGGATGAAGGCGAAAAAGCCGCCATCCTGAACGCGGAAATGGGTACCGGTAAAACCATGATGGCGATCTGCCTCGCAGCGGTTCTCAACGCTGAGGGCTATCGCCGGACGCTGGTCATCTCACCGCCACACCTGGTGTACAAGTGGCGGCGAGAAATCATGGAAACGGTGCCAGGGGCGCGGGTATGGGTACTGAATGGCCCGGACACCCTTCGCAAACTGTTGCAATTGCGCGCCATGCTGGCTCACATGCCAGCAGCAGAAGGGCCGGAGTTCTTCGTGCTCGGTCGCGTGCGCATGCGGATGGGTTTCCACTGGCGGCCAGCCTGCCTGGTCAGGCAGATCCACCAACGGGAAAAACTGGTCAGCAATGACGAGTTTAATACCCAGACCGTAGTTACCTCGCGCAGCTGCGCGGCGTGTCCTCACTGCTATCAGCTTGTCCGCGACTCGGAAGGGGGAGTGGTCAGCCTGGAGGCGATGAAGGCCTCTGAAAAACGCCTGAGTTGTAAAGAATGCGGTGAACCACTGTGGACGCTGATGCGCCCCGAGTCGCAGTCCAAAGGACGGCGAGACATGGTGCGCAATGCCCTGTGTCAGTTGCCAACCATTGGTACCAAGACAGCGGAGCGTTTGCTGTCGATGTTTGGGGAAAGCCTGTTAGGCGGGATGCTAGAGGATAACGTCTACGAGTTCATCAACCTTATGGACGAGGGCGGCAACCTGGTATTCAGCGACCGCCAGGCACAGCGCATGGAGCGCGCCATGGCCAAAACGGAGTTTAGTTTTGGGCAGGGCGGCTACCAGGCGACCGAGTTCGTGAAGCGGTATCTGCCTCAGCATTTCTTCGACCTACTGGTGGTCGATGAAGGGCATGAGTTCAAGAACGCGGATTCGGCCCAAGGGCAGGCGATGGGCGTACTGGCAAACAAGGCGCGCAAGACGCTGTTGTTGACCGGGACTCTGATGGGCGGCTATGCCGATGACCTGTTTTATCTGCTCTGGCGCATCATGCCAGAACGGATGATCGAGGACGGGTTCCGGTACGGCCAGAGTGGCACGCTGGGCGCGGCATCAATGGCGTTCATGCGTCGTCACGGCGTACTCAAGGATGTGTACAAGGAGACGGAAGGCGGTAGTCACAAGACCGCTCGCGGCAAGCGCATTACGGTTCGCACCTCCAAGGCCCCTGGTTTTGGGCCGAAGGGAATTGCGCGCTATGTGCTGCCGTTTACGGTGTTCCTGAAGTTGAAGGAGCTAGGCCAGAACGTATTGCCTCCTTACCGGGAGCACTACCGGGATGTGCCCATGACACCGGAGATGGCGGAACGCTACCGTAACCTGAGCCACACCCTCAAGGAGGAGCTGAAACGCGCCCTAGTGTGCGGTGATACTACTTTGTTGGGTGTGGTGCTGAATGTCCTGCTAGCATGGCCGGAGTGCTGTTTTCGGGAAGAAGTGGTGAAACACCCGCGCACGTGCGCGCTGTTGGCCTATGTGCCGCCGGTACTCGATGAAACCGAGCCATCCCCAAAGGAGGCGGAGCTGATCGAGATCTGCCGGCAGGAGAAAGCCAAAGGCCGACGTGTGCTGGTCTACACCATTTACACCGGCAAGCGGGATACCAGCAGCCGGTTGGCCACCTTGTTGAAGGCAGAAGGCTTCAAACCGGCGGTGCTGCGCGCAAGCGTGGATACCAGCCAGCGTGAGGACTGGATTGCCGACCAGGTGGATCGCGGGGCGGATGTGTTGATCACCAACCCGGAACTGGTGAAAACCGGTCTCGATCTGTTGGAGTTCCCGACCATCGTGTTCATGCAGTCGGGTTACAACGTCTATACCGTGATGCAGGCGGCTAGGCGTTCCTGGCGGATCGGACAGCGGGAGGCGGTGGATGTGTATTACCTGGGTTACGCGGGGAGCGCACAGACCACCTGCTACAGCCTGATGGCGAAGAAGATTGCGGTCACGCAGTCAACGTCAGGCGACACCCCTGATACCGGGCTGGACGTGCTGAACCAAGATGGCGATAGCAT
The DNA here is from genome assembly GCA_964649985.1 of uncultured Pseudomonadales bacterium. Taxonomy (GTDB): domain Bacteria; phylum Pseudomonadota; class Gammaproteobacteria; order Pseudomonadales; family CAZYQX01; genus CAZYQX01. The sequence continues at coordinate 9,678 of CAZYQX010000039.1, forward strand.
CGAGGTGGCGCTGGCCAAGCAGTTGGTATGACCCTTTAACCCGCTTCGGCGGGTTTTTCTTTAGCGATTGTCGTCGAAACGGAAGATTCTGCAGAAGCGCCAGTGCCCGTCAAGCGCTGGTATGAGCATGTTCGGGAGCAGGACGCAGGGCGGTTTAATTCCTTGCCCGCTCCTGACTAGGTGTTCTCTAATTTGGCCGAGCGTCCACCGTTTCGACCATTTGTCCACCAAGGTGGAGCACGGAACCGAACCGCGTCTGTTTTCAGAGCCAGATAGTAACGCACGGGCCTTGAGTCCACAGATCCGATGATTTGGCCGTTTGTTCTTCGCACAGCCTCTGGCTTAACTTGCTGCCATGTGGAATAATTGGCAACTCTTGGCAATCAATTTTCATTATTGGCAAAGGGAAAATGATGGCAGACCCGGAAGGTGAAGTTCTGACCCTGGGCGAGGTGGCTGCCTACTTGAAGGCTGGGAAGCGCACTGTCTACCGCCTCGCGGCCGAAGGCAGGCTTCCCGCTTTCAAGCTGGGCGGTACGTGGCGCTTCTTGCGGGCGGACATCGATAATTGGATCAGGCAACAGGCAAACCAAGTGCGAGAAGGCACAGAGAAATAACAATGAGCAGAAGAATACTTTGCCGCAACACCGTTTTGTATCAACACAGCCCATGACCTCAAAAAAATACACACTGGCTGAATTCTTCTGCGGCTGCGGCGGGACTTCCCGAGGCTTTACTCGTTCAGGGCGGTTCAATGTTGCGTTCGGCAATGATGTCAAAAATGAAGCGCTCCGAACATTCGAGTTCAACCATGCTTGGGATGACGTGGCTCCCGCGACTGTTCGCAAAGACATTCGCCTCTTGGATGTACAAACAATTCACGATGCCTTGAAGGACCGTGGCATAGCCAAGGGTGACCTCGACTGCATGATTGGCGGCCCGCCCTGTCAAGGCTTCTCACAACTTCGACGCAATGAGCACTGCGAACAGGGAAAGATTGTCAAGTTCAGCGGATACAGCCAGCTTGCTCACGATCCTCGCAACGATCTGGTTCTGCGGTATCTGGAAGTCGCTGAAGCTTTACGCCCCAAGTTTTTGGTGATCGAGAACGTACCGCAAATGCTCAACCACGGCTTCGACGGGCGTTTGGGCAAGCTTTCTGAAATTGTCATACAAATGCTTGAGAAAGACTTGGGCTACAAAGTCGAGGTTGCTGTCGTGAATTGCGCAGATTACGGCGTGCCCCAACTTCGCGAGCGGGCGATATTTATTGCCAGTTCTATTGGTCCGGCATCACTCCCAAAGCCCAGCCATGCCGCCCCCAATAACTCGGCTTTGTTAAAGGAAGGCCGCTTGCCATGGGTCACGGTAAAAGAAGCCATTGGCGATTTGCCCGCCCCCTCCTTTGGAGACGATTCTCTCGGTGGGCGCGACATTGCTCTTTATGATGGTGAACCCAGCGCCTACGCACGATCGATGCGAAGCAAAACTGCGTTTCCATTCAACCACGTCACTCGCAGCTACAAAAAGTCAGTGCTCGACATCATCAAACACATGCGACCAGGCCAAACTTGGGATTCGGAGAGTGAGCGGATGCGGGAGAAATACGCCCGAGCCATCTCCAAATATGCAAAGGCCCATGGCGTCAGCGAAGAACAAGCGCGACTTAATCTTGAGCGAACAGGTTCGATCAATCCTGTTTTTTATCGCGACTACTACTGGAGCGCCTATACGCGGCTGGCTTGGGACTTACCGGCCCTGACGATTACCGCCAACGCCAACTTTCTTGGATCGGGCCGCTTCTCGCACCCGACGGAACTTCGCGGCATCACGATGCGTGAAGCCGCTCGCTTGCAGTCGTTCGATGACGATTTCCGCTTTGTCACCTCGATGATCAATGACAACGACACGGCTCGCATGGGCATCGGCATGGACATGATTGGAGAAGCGGTTCCACCGAACTTGTCGCAGGCCATCGCAACGCACTTGGCAGCCCAACTCGACGCACGTTCAGCGCCATCCAAACGTAAGAAGTAAGCGCAACATCAGGAGGAAGCATGATCACGGACAACGACGAAATTCACGACATTGCAGTCACTGCGTTGGAGTCGATGCTGGCGCAGTTCGGCCCGGATCACCGCTTCCCGCCCGACGCCATCTGGCAACAGGCTCCAGAGAACGACCAGATTCTGTCCACGAAAAAGCCGCACCAGCCTAAGCGTCTCGTAAAGGAAGGCTACTTGCGCGATACCGGCGCGAAGACGCGGGCTCAGTCCGGTCCGCGAGCGGGGAGCACCACCAATCTCTATGAGTTTGGTCCTCTGCTTGTGCCTGCCCATGCCACGACAGCACCCACGACCGCGGTGTTGGTGGCGGCTCCTGCTGGGACTGCTCCGGCTTCCGGTGTTGTGCGCCCAAGCGAGGCGTTGAAAGCCATTCAAGAAGCCATGGAAGCTGAGGGTTATCTGATTTCGGTTGCCGAGCTTGCCAACTTCTTCTTGGCGATGATAGTCAGTCCACTGGTGATCCTTTCCGGGATTTCAGGTACGGGCAAAAGTCTGCTACCTCGTAAGTTTGCCAAGCGCACAAACTCGAAATTCCACCCCATTCCTGTTCAGCCTCAATGGTCGGACAACAGCGACTTGTTTGGCTTCGTTCCAACCCTTTCGCCCACCACGTTTGTCGAAGGTAAACTGATCATGGCTCTTCGGGACGCACACTATCACCCCGACAAGCTGGTGATCGCGCTTCTTGATGAAATGAACCTCGCGCCAGTCGAGCACTATTTCAGTGACTACCTCAGCGTTGCGGAATCTCGAGGACGCAAGGGAACGCGGATCGGTTCCGACCCGCTGCCCATCGAGTTGCCCGCGGTGCCGGGCAGTGGTCAAACAGACCCCGAAGCGGACTTGCGCGGCATTGAGCTGCCGTCGAATCTACGCGTGATCGGAACGGCCAATATGGACGAGACCACTCACTCGTTTAGCCCCAAGGTTCTCGACAGAGCATTCACCATCGAATTCGACGATCCTGACCTGAATTCCTTCGCATCTGGAGCGGCCGCTGGATCGGCGACCTTTGAGATCCTCTCGAACATCGTCATTGATCCTGCCAACGCCATTTCGGTGTTGGAGGCGCGTGCGGTTAATCAGGAACTCTTTGAGCACATCGCTCAGCAGCTCAGCGAGATTCAAGACATCCTATCACCTGCGGGGATCAAGTTTGGCTACCGCACGCGCGACGCGATCCTGCTTTACCTGCACTTCTGGCGGCAATTGGGCTTGTCCGATATCATGGCCGGGTATGCGGCTTTGGACTTCTGTATCCTGCAAAAGGTCTTGCCGAAGGTGTCGGGCAGCGGGGAAGTGCTTGCCGATGCCTTGAATAAGCTAGCCGCCTGGCTACAAGCATCGGCGGACACTGCTGCCGCAGCTCCCGGCGTCACATCCGAATTCGCTGGCCCGCTTGAGCGCAGTCATCAGAAAGTTTCGCGTATGAGCGAAATCTTGAAGCTCGACGGATCAACTCGCTACTGGGGTGCCTAAGTGCCATTGCTGCTCCAAGCATCCGGAGCGGGCTGGAAGCTCGAAATCATTGGCAAGCTGCCCGAGCTGCCCGAGCTGCCCGCCTTTATCTCCAACGCCACGGAGTCGGCCATCATCGCCGTTGGCGCCGTTTGCATGGAACGGCATGACGCCAAGTCTAATCGCATGCTGCCTGTGGCGGCGGGCGACTTGATCGAACCGCTGTTCTTCGAGGCCGTAGCCTACGACATCCACTTCGAGAAGCTTGATCCGTCGGCAACCCTGATCCTCCCTCCCGGCGCCGAAGCCAGACGAGTCCGAGCCGATTCTGAACATCACCACCTAAACTTCGGCAATAACGTCGGCTTTGCCGACATCTCCATCAAGACAAGCAGTGGATCGGCGCGGCTTCGACTCGAAGTCTTCTCGCGCAAGGCTGACTATCGAACAGATTACGTAGCCATGCGGGATGATGTATCGGCGATGCTTCGTAATTTAGCAATGGCAGCTAATGCGAAGACCTTTGGACTGGCTGCACCCGCGAAGGATCATTACCCAACTCTTGTCGAGTGGTTCGCCCTGTTGCAAGGCCACTTCGACGACTTCATTAGGCTCACGAACGGAATAACCAAGAACCCCCATTGCGGCTTGGTGCGTAAGTCAGTGTCGGTGGATACGGAACGTGCTCGCCGGGTGTCGAGGCAAACGATCAGCCGTGCACTGCGACGGCAAAACAGCGGCGTGGCCATCCCAAGCCTTGGCGTCGCATTGCCACGAAAAATCCACGAGAGCGTTTCCTCGCCAACTTTCGACACGCCCGAGAACCGCTACTTCAAGGCGTTGATCAAGGCAACCTATCGAAACATCCGCACGCTTTCAAGCGTAGATGAATCCGGCGACGAGGATGCGGACCGCTACTCGGAGAAGAAGTTTTTCGACTCCATCCGCCCAACATTGAAGGGCATGGAACGGCAGATTGAATCGGTGCTACGAAGCCCATTCCTTGCGCAGGTCGCCGAGGCAACGCTCGCAAAACCCGACTCAATGGTCTTCCACAAGCATCCGTTGTATTCGCGCTTCGACAAGCTGTGCAGATTGCTCAATGGTGGCCTGTCGTTCGCAGGGAACATCGTCCCCATAGGTATGAAGGAAACGTCGCTTCTCTATGAGTATTGGTGTTTTCTGAAAATCGTAGGCCTGTTAAGGGAACGCTTCGACCTCGAAGAGCAAACGGTCGTCCAGGTCAATCGGTTGCGAACGACGGTGGCCCTGTCAAAGGGCAAATCATCGGCGATGCGATTCACCCACAAGCCAACGGGCAAGCCTCTGTATGTGGTCTACAACCGGCTATTCAATCGTCTGCCCACCATCGCCCAGAAGCCGGACAATGTCATCCAATTTGCCAGCGACGACAAGCTCTACATTTTCGACGCAAAGTATCGAATTCAGTTCGACAGCGACTACATTAAGCTCTATGGCGGACCTGGTCCAACGACTGAGGATGTAAACACGATGCACCGCTACCGCGATGCCATTGCTATCCCGCATCCAATGAAACCGACCGAATACAAGCAGGGAGTGGTGTCGGGCGCAGTGGTACTGTTCCCGTATCCGAACGAAACGCGCTATCGAGACCACAAGTTCTACAAGAGCATCAGCCAAGTGGAGATTGGTGGCTTACCATTTCTGCCCGGATCGACCACTCTGGTTAGCGAAAAACTTGATGCACTGCTGGCATCGGACTACCCGCCCACGACAATGGCTGGAATTTGATGTGCGTCTAGCGGGCTGCTGAATTGCAACCCCAGCCTCCCGCCGCCGAGTTAGAAGGAGATGTCCACGATGGCTGCGATTACCTCCTGAATATAGCCAACACCGCCTCAATCCACTTTAGGTGGGCTGGGCAGGGTCACATAAGCGCACAAGATCGCCACTGGCAGCGCGGCCCAACCGACATACTGCACAAACTTCGGTTTGCCTCCCAGCATGACCAGGGAAAACCCTAGCGCCAGTAGCAAGCACGACTTGGCAATTTCTGGAAGCTGGGTAATCGACATGGCAGGCTCCTCTACAAGAGCCCCCCGTCAATATAGACACGCTCGGAAATCGGGGAGGTGGCAGCCAGACCTGGCCGTCAGGTCAGCTGTACGCCGACAAACTGGTTCTGCAGGGAGCCTTCACGATCCATGTACAGCGCCAGGGTGCGCTTGGGTTCGATGAACTGGAGTACCGCCTCGGTGATGCCCAGCTTGGTGCAGGAGGCCTTCCAGTAGAAGCGGTCGATGCCCAGCAGGATCTTGGTACCCACGGTGGTTAGGATCAGCTCGGGAAACTCGCTGGGTGACTGCGAGGCTCCCCACAGCGCCAGGCCAAACTTGCGGGCTTCCTTGGCGATTTTGTTGAACACATTGTCTGGGTCGGCATCGAACAGCAGGTGGGCCTCATCCGCCACGATAACCTCGCGCACCTCATCCTGCAGACCACCCAGCAAGCGCTGGCGGAACAGCACCTGCGCACGCAGGTTGGCGAAGATCACCTTTTCCTCGGTAGAAAGCTTGTGCAGCCGGTACACCCAGACCTTGGCCTGGGGATCGAAGGGCGGGGGTGAGGCATTGAAAATCCCCGTGGCCTTGAGGTTTTTCAGGCGGTCGATGACGCTCTTGATCACCTCGCGGCTGTCGTACTTGATCAGATCATCAAACTCCCTACCCGAGTCGAGGCCGTCCACATACTCCTTGGCGCGTCCCAGGAACTTCTGTTTGCTGGACTCGAACTGCTTGGTCAGCTCATCCTGGTCTGGGCCAGTCTTGCCCTTGTGGAACTTTGCGGCGGTCTGCTTCAGCCGTTGTGCAGCACGGTTCATTTCCTCCAGTGCAGACACCGCACGGGCACCGGCCTCATTGCCGTCAAATCCACCATACATAGCTTTCAGTTTGCGCTCGGCAAAGCCGATTAGATCCTCCAATGTCGGGTAGTAATCGCGCAGCGCATGGAAGTTTCGTTGATCCCACAGCGCCTTGCGCTGGCTGTCCGTGATTTCCTGCTTCAGCCAGGTGTTAGGCTTGTCCTCATAGATGCCATTGAGCGCATACAGATCCGTGACGAGGTTGCGCAGGCAGGCCTCCTGCCGATCCATCAGCTTGCGCGCCGTCTGTCCCAGCACGCCGATCAGGAAGCTGGTCTGACGCCTGACACCCCCTGAAGCCAGATCGGTATCCAGTACCAGCGGGTTGTAGCCGTAACGGGTGGCACCGGAGAACTCCACGATGGAACTGCCAGGCACATCCAGATCGCCATGCACGTCGAACACATGGATCCGCTCCAGGGCGTGATCCTGCCCGGCCTGTCGCATCAGGTGCCGCAGCTGGTGACTCTTGCCTGTCCCGGATTTTCCGCACAACAGCAAATGCGGGTTGATCAACTGTGCGCTGTCCCAGATAGCCGGTACGTCCTGTTGCTTCTGGCGGCGGAAGTAGTCGTAGTAGCCCAAGTGAAGCTTCATGCCATTTGTCGCGCGGAGGTGGGGATGTGCGCACAGTATCGGCCAGGCGCACTAGCTGCGAGGGAAAACACGCGCTCGGTGTGTGCGGGTTTTCAGTTGCTCACCGTGCTGTTTGCTCGCATGGTGAACTGCCTCAGTCCGTCAGCTGGACAGAAGGCCCTCACAAAGGGCTGATAAGGGGGAATGGTTTTTTAATGGGAAGGGGCCTACCCGAAAAGGCCGCAAATGGCGTACCCGAGGTTCATGTGCTCCGCAGATTGTTGCCGTCACTGTTTCAGCCATCCCGCGCGCTGGCGGCCCAGCCGCAAAAGGCCGGTGCATCCCTGCATCACATCCAGACCGCTGATGCGCTGCTACAGGCCCCCCATCGCAAGGAGCTGCTGCGGCAGATCAAGCAGATGACCAGTGTGTCGGACAGCCGCTGGCAAAGTCTCTACCTGGGCATGTTCCAGCGCTATGCCACACTGGTACAGGAACTCCCCGCATCGGAGGTGCACCACCATGCCGGGGTTGGCGGAATGCTGGATCACGCGCTGGAGGTCGTCTTTAATGGTCTCAAACTTCGTCGCGGCTACGTACTGCCACCGGGCGGGGCGCCGGAGATAGCCGGCCCCATGGCCGAGCTCTATACCTATGCCGTCGCGTCTGGGGGGCTGCTACATGATGTAGGCAAAATAGCCTGCGATCAGCATGTGGAGGTCTTTGATGGCAGCGGCAAGGGCCGGCGCTGGTTTCCCTGGGAGGGGGCCATGCAGGGCCGGGGCTACCGGGTGCGTTTCGTGCCCGAGCGCCAGTACGCCATCCATGAGCCGACCTCGCTGCTGCTCTCCCAGCTCATCGTCCCGGTACAGGGGCTCAGCTGGCTGGCCAGCGAGCGCGAGGTGTGGGCCAGCTGGATCCTCGCGGTGGCGGGTGATACCGAGGATGCCGGGCCGCTGGGGGAGATCATCGAGAAAGCCGATGGCGCTTCCGTGGCGCGCAATTTGGGCGCCACGTCCGGCTCGCCGGCGGCCAGCACCCAGGCAAAACCGCTGCACCAGAAAATGCTGGCGGCACTCCGTTACCTGCTGCATGAGAATAAGCTGCCGCTGAACCGCCCCGGGGCGGCGGGCTGGCTGACCCAGGATAGTCTCTGGCTGGTGTCTAAAGTCGCGGTCGATGCCCTGCGAGCGCAACTGCTGGCGGATGGCCAGGCGGGCATCCCCAGTCAGAACAGCCGAATCTTTGACATCCTGATGGAGCACCGGGTGATCGTGCCCTGCGAGGACAAGGCCATTTGGCACTGCCTGGTGGATAACCGCCAGGGCTGGGCGCACGCATTCACCCTGCTGCGGATTGATCCAGGCCGGATCTGGGCGCAGGGGCGTCAACCCGCCGCTTTTGCCGGGCTGGTGACGCCGCAGGAGGTGACGGCGGGTGGGCTGGCTATGGATGCCGGTGCTCCCGCGCCAAGCCCAGGCCATGAAGGCAGTCAACGGGAGGTGTCGCCGGTAGTGGCGGCACAGGCCACTACCGCTCCGCACATGGGTGTCCCCGGCACAGACACCACGCCACCCGCCGTCAACTTCTCCGAGAGCAGTGGGTTTCCTGCCGGGCTGGAGTTTGCTGTCCCAGCCGTTCACCCCCCGTGTGATGAGATCCCTGGCATCGAGGAGAGCCGCCTGCTGAGCCAGTCACTTGATACACTGACCGCCAGCTTGCTGGCCCCATCCCAAACCGAAGCCGATCTCCCGCCTGCCATTGGTCATGAACCACGGGAGGGACTGCAGGATTCATCACCCAACACCCGCAGAGGCAAACGTCAGCCGAAGGGTGAGCTACCCAGTTTGGCGGGGCGTGCTGAGCCACAGACACCACGCGAACTGGGGGTGCTGTTTCACCAGTGGGTCAAGGCCTGCGTCGCCAGCCAGGCGTTGGGCGTCAATGAAGCCAATGCGATGGTGCATGCGGTCGCCGGGGGTGCCTTTCTGGTCACCCCCGGCATATTCCAGGCCTTTGCCCGCCAACATGAGTCGCTATGCGCGCCCTTCGTGACGGGCAGCGAGCCCACGGCAAAAAACGACGCGGACCAGCTGGTAGCGTTCGCCAGGGGCTTGAAGTCCGGTCAGCCGCCGAAGGCTGCGCGCGACCAGGGCGTCTGGAAGGTAGTGCAGCGCGGTTTCCAGCAGCTCAAGCTGCACGAGAAAACCATCGGCGGGGAAAGTGTCTGGATTTGCCAAGTGCAGGGGGCGCGGAAGTCGGCCCAGCTCAAGGGCTTTTATCTGCGGGATCCTTCCCAGGTGTTCGCCGTGTCGGTGGCGGACAACCCCTATTTGACGCTGGTGAGGGAGTGACTGCTAGATCATTTGTTGGGTAATGCAATTTTTTGCAGCCAAATTCGGTATAAATGTGATCTGTGTCACGTTTTTGCGTGAGGCGCCCCATGAATCATGGGGCGGCAACCCTTACCATTCTGCGTTCAAGGAGTCATGACGTACAGGGATAACATGGATTTGATGTACCTGTTGGACCGCTATATCAACGACCGCCCGCTGCGTGCGGTCACGGTAGGCCATTACCGCTGGATCATGCGGCGCTTTATTGTGGCGACCGAGGTCTCCGAACTGGGGGCGATTAACCGCGAGGTGGTGTTGAAGTGGCGTGAAACGGAAGTGGCGCGCGGCCTGTCTGCCATCTCGTTCAATGCCTATGTCCGCGTTATGCGCGCGCAGGTGAACTTTGCCATTACGGACCTGAAGTGGCCCGGCGCCAATTACTTCTATCGCTGCAACCTGCCGGAGCCTCGGCAGCCCAAGCGCATGGTCTCGGACAACGCGGTGGAGCGTGCCCGGAGTGTGCTGGGTTTTTTTGCGCAGCAGGGGGAGTGGCTACCACAGCGTGATCGTTTTGCGCCGGCTTGGTTTTGGCGCGCGCTACTGGAAACTGCTGTGTATACGGGGATGCGACTCAGACAGCTGGTGAGTTTGCGCTGGGGTGATCTGAACATGGTGGCACTGACCATTCGGCTGCGCTCTGAGAGTTCCAAGACGCGGCGAGAGTGGGATATTCCGATGGCATCCGACCTGGTGCCGTTTCTCGCGCGTCTGCTGCAAGAGAGCGAACGAGTGCTGCAGCGTGATCCGCTGTTGTCTGAGCAGGTTTTTGCACTGGCGTTGTTCGATGACACCTGGGAGGGCGCGCTGACGGACCGCAAGGTGATCCAGTTCTTTGAGCGGCTGTCGAACCACGTGGGCTGCACGTTATCAGTGCATCGTTTTCGGCATGCGCTGGCGACGTCATTGATGGCCGATCCTGAGCGGAACCTGCCGTTGGTCCAGGCGCTCCTGGGGCATGCGGATGTCCGCACCACGCTGCAATACGTGACGCCCAGTATCGAGGCGATGCGAGCGCTGCTGAACAAGCGTGAGATTGTGGGGGAGGCGGTGGGTGCCGAGGCCTTTGCGAGCAGGACGCGTGCTCGTCGGCGGTTGGATGTTAATGAGGATCATGAGAAATGATCGCGCGCGGCTTGACACACGCATTCCTATTATCTAGGGTGGGAATTGCGTAGCTGGACGGCCTCGGAATGGCACGTCGCACAAGGCAGCTAAAGGCGTCACCCTTTCTTCAGATTTTACATCCAGTAAACTCCGCTTTTTCGCATGATTTTGCCTAGTCATCATCGCCTTGATGGACTTATTCAGAGGTTCCTTAGGCGAAGCTCATGGCGTGATTCGCATCACAGCCCCACCTCTTGCCTCAGCTTCGCCAGCCGGGCCTTGCGCTCCTCCGTGGTCAGCCGCACCGGGATTTCCGCCGGCAGCGCCTTGGGCAGCACGATGTCGAGCTTTTCGCCGGCCAGGGCGCGCTCGCACAGCTGGGCGTAATGGTGTTCGAAGATGGGGAACACCTCGGCCTCGGGTTCGGTGCTGAGCAGGAACCAGCCGGTTTCCCGGCCGGCAAAGTAGACCGCCGGGTGACTCCAGGCTTGTTCTGCCTTGGGCTCCGGTTTCATGCAGCACTCGATGTAGGCCGCCCGGGCGGTGGGCAGGCCCAGGGCGCCGCGTTGGTCTTCGCAGAAGGCCAGCACGCTCTTGATGGTGGGGATGAAGTCCGAGCTTTCGATGGCCTTCTGGGCGGCGCGCAGGATCACCCGCGCCGGGTATTTGCGCAGGGAGTTCAGCCACAGCTGCTTGGCCAGGCGCAGGCTTTCGTCGCTGGCGTAGGCGCGGTGGTAGAGGTTGGGAAAGGCCACCTCGAACTCGGTGAACAGGGTGTTGATGGCGTCCACCAGCTCCGCCGTCAGGGGCGGGGCCTCGGGCTCGTCACTGCAGGCCGTCCGCCCAGGAGCGATCGGTGAGGCGTTCGATGATGCTGGTGGTCTTGCGATCACCTGTTGCAGCAGTTCGTCGCTCTTGTGCATGTCCGCCTTCCGCTACGGGGTACTGGTGCTGTTTGGCCCAGTGATATTTTACATGCTGCAGGAACTTGGTGTTCCAGGAGCTGTGCAGCTGGTTGCTGTCGCGCCAGAACAGGATGAACTCCGGCAGCAGCTGATCGGCGAAGCCGCGTTCGATATTGGCCAGCTTGAGGATGTCGTACACATCCGGGCTGGGGCGCCACTGCTCGGGGATGCGGCGCGGCTCGGTGTCGTGCTCCAGGGCGGCGGTGAAGCGCAGCCACTGTTTCTTCACGTGCTGGATGAAGCGCGAGTTCCAGGTCTTGCTCAGCTCGCCGCGCTCGCTCCAGTAGAGCACGAATTCCGGCACGGCGTCTTCCACGAAGTCCCGGGCGATACCGGCCCGCTCCAGGATCTCGACGGCGTCGATGTGGGGCTGCCACTCGGTGGTCATCGGCTGCACGCCCTGGCGGCTGGCCTCGTCGGCCTGATGGCGTCGCCAGGCCTTCATCACGTGCTGGACGAACTTGGCACTCCAGGCGTGGTGGGCCTCCTGCCGCTCGCCCCAGTAGAGGGTGAACTCCGGCAGTTGTTGCAGGGCGAAATCCCCCGGCACCCCCGACATGCCGAGTTGGGCGATCACGTCGTCGCTGGGTTGCCAGTGGCGGGCCAGCAGGTTGGCCTGGCCGCTGCTGCGCCGGGCCGGGCGCTCTGATGGGCGAGCGGGCGACGGCACCGGGCGGCTGGGGCGCCCTTCGTTCATGGCCAGGCACAGCTCACGGCTCTGGGTGTAGGGGGCGCCATCCAGCAGGATCACGCCCTTGTCGCTCAGGTTTTTGGCCACCCGCTGCAGGTCGCGATCGGTCCAGAACGGAAACAGCGCGTTCAGCTGGGTCTCACCCAGGCGCAGCCACTGCAGGCCGTGGTGCGGCTCCGGGCGCTGGTGCGCCAGGCATTCACTGATGCCCGCCAGCAGCACGGCTTCCTCCAGGCCCAGGGTGGTGGCCAGGGAGGGGGAGATCACCAGTGGTTTTTCCGGGAGCAGCGAGGGCATGGTTGCGGTGTGTCGGGGCTATGGTCTCCCATTGTAGTGGCAAACGCGGGCGGGATGTACTCGGTTAGAATGGCTGTTTTTGCTTCAGGGTGGGAGCCCGTATGGCCAAGTCCAAGATTGCCTATGTCTGCCAGGATTGCGGCGCCGAGCACACCAAGTGGGCTGGCCAGTGCGGGGACTGCGGCGCCTGGAATACCTTGTCGGAATTTCGCGTGCCCACCGCCAAGGCCGGCGTGGGCGGACGGCTCGGCGGCTATGCCGGGGCGCTCTCCGAGGTGAAGACCCTGGACGAGATCGACCTGCGCACCGAGCCCCGGGTGCCCTCGGGCTTCCAGGAGTTCGACCGGGTGCTGGGGGGTGGCCTGGTGGCCGGCTCGGCCATTCTCATCGGCGGCAGCCCCGGCGCCGGCAAGAGCACCCTGCTGCTGCAGACCCTCTGCCACCTGGCCCACCAGTTCGACGTGCTCTACGTGACCGGGGAGGAGTCCCTGCAGCAGGTGGCGATGCGCGCCAACCGGCTTGGCCTCACCGCGCCCAAGCTCAAGCTGCTGGCCGAGACCAATGTGGAGGCCATCATGCGGGTGGCGGAGCAGACCAACCCGCGCATCATGGTGATCGACTCGATCCAGGTGGTGCACAGCACCGATATCCCTTCGGCGCCCGGTGGCGTGGCGCAGGTGCGGGAGTGTGCGGCGGCGCTGACGCGCTACGCCAAGCAGAGCGGTACGGTGCTGTTTCTGGTGGGGCACGTGACCAAGGACGGCACCCTGGCCGGCCCCAAGGTGCTGGAGCACATCATCGACTGCTCCATCATGCTAGAGAGTTCGGATGACTCGCGCTTTCGCATCCTGCGCGGGCACAAGAACCGCTTCGGCGCGGTCAATGAGCTGGGCGTGTTCGCCATGACCGAACAGGGCCTGAAGGAGGTGAAGAACCCCTCGGCCATCTTCCTCTCCCGGGGCAAGGAGGCCTCGCCGGGCAGCGTGGTGATGGTGGTGTGGGAGGGCACCCGGCCTCTGCTGGTGGAGATTCAGGCGTTGGTGGACGACAGCCAGGGCAATCCGCGCCGGGTGGCGGTGGGCACCGATGCCAACCGCCTGTCGATGCTGCTGGCGGTGCTGCACCGCCACGGCGGCTTGCACTTGGGCGGGCAGGATGTGTTCGTCAACGTGGTGGGCGGCGTGAAGGTGCTGGAGACCAGTGCCGATCTCGCCTTGCTGCTGGCGGCGGTGTCGTCCTTCCGGGATCGCCCCCTGGGCATGGATCTGGTGGTGTTTGGCGAAGTGGGGCTGGCCGGGGAGATCCGCCCGGTACCGAATGGTCAGGAGCGCTTGATCGAGGCGGCCAAGCACGGCTTCACCCGGGCCATCGTGCCCAAGGCGAACATGCCGCGCGGCGGTGTGGAGGGCATGGAGGTGGTGGGGGTGAATGGGCTGGCGGAGGCGCTGGAGGCGATGCAGTAGCGCGATGGCCTTGACCGCACTCACCAAGCGCGCATGGCGAATGTGGCGCTTGGCTCAGTGATGGCTGTGCCCCAGTTCGCCCAGCTCGCGCTCTACCAGTTGTGTGTTGCCCAGGTTGAGTTCCAGCAAGCGGCGCAGGTGGGTCATGCTGTCTACATCAATGTGCTCGCAGCGGAACCCTAGGCGGTCATTGTGAGCATGAACCAGCGTGGCGCGCATGGTGATGGCGGCCGCGCTGCCCAGCCGCACCGAGGCGGTGATGGGAATATCCTGGGCGATCTTCCAGTTCTCAGGCTCCTTGACCAGCAGGCCTTTCAGGGAGATGTCTAGTAGTACGGCATTCCACACCCGGTCACCTTGGTGAAGCTCCACCCACGCATCGAACGGAACGCGGGTGAACAGGCGACGGTTGTCGGGGGTTTGCGTATCACTCACTTGCTAGACTCCTGTGCTGCCGCTGCCATCCGTGAAGGAAAAGCGGTGGTGCTTGTAGGCATGGAAAACTATAGGCCACCGCATGCGGATTTTCCTGTATCCCCATCCATATGGGTAGTGTTATTGGTTGGACGCAGGTACCTGTATGGCGCCCAGCACGGCGTGCAACTCATTCATTTGCAGTGGTTTTGTCAGGTAGCCATCCATGCCGGCCTCCAGCGCCTGGGCGGAGGCCTCGGCCAGGGCGTGGGCACTGAGCGCCAGCACCGGCAGCCGTGACCAGCCGCGCTCGGCTTCCCGCTGGCGCAGGGCCTGAGTGGTCTGGTAGCCGTCGAGGCCGGGCATTTCCACATCCATCAGCACTAGGTGCGGGCGCCCGGTGCCGCTGTCCAGCGCCGCCAGTGCCTCTTCACCACTGGCCAGCACGGTGGCTTCACAACCCAATTTGCGCAGCATCTGCTCGATCACGAACCGGTTGGTGGCGTTGTCGTCCACCGCGACAACCCGCAGGTGCGGGTAGCGCTGGGCGCGAGGTGTGCTGTTGGGCTGCGGTGGCTTGTAGCCCAGTGTCTGGCACAGGGCTTGGGTGGTAAAGGGCGGCTGCAGCCCCGCTGAACCCGGGCTGCCGGCGATTTGCAACAAGGTGGCACCTTGTTGTTGCAGCGCTTGCATGGCCGGATGGCTACTGGCAGATGCATCCAGGCAGATCAGGTGCAGAGGGCTGCCGGGCACCAAGGCTTCCGGGGTCTCGACGCGTTTGATATGCGCGCCCAGGCGCGCAATGCAATCCGCCAGGCCATTCATATGCAGGTTGCCGACCACGGCAACCTGCAGGTCGTGCCAGCTGGCGAGCTGGTTGGTGGGGGCCAGTGGCGGCACCTGCACGCGCAGGCTGACCAGCATGCGCGAGCCGCTGAGGTAGTCAGGGTCCAGCACGATACCTCCGCCCATCAGCTCACTGAGCTGGCGGCAGATGGTCAGCCCCAGGCCGGTGCCGCCAAAGCGGGTGGAGGTATTCTTGTCGGCCTGCACGAAGGGTTGGAACAGTTTTTCCCGGGCGGCGGGGGGGATGCCGATACCGGTGTCTTCCACCGACAGCTGCAGCAGGTAGCTGGGCCCGTCGAGTTTGCCGTCCACATAGACCCGGACGTGGCCGCTTTCGGTGAACTTGACCGCATTGCCGATCAGGTTGAACAGAATCTGCTGGATGCGCCGGTCGTCGGCCAGCAATTGGCGCGGCAGGCCGGGGGCGGCGGCCGCAGAGAGAATGATTGGCCGCTCCCGCAGGGATTCTCTGAACAACAGGGCGGTGTTGTGCAGCAGTTCGTCGAGGTTGAATTCGCGCTCGACCAGCTCCAGTTTACCTGCCGCGAGTTTGGAGAAGTCCAGCACGTCGTTGATCACGCACAGCAGGGTGTCGCCGCAGCTCTCGATGATGCGCAGGTACTCCTGCTGCTGCTCGCTGAGGGGGGAGTCCTTGAGCAGTTGCACCATGCCGATCACCCCATTCATGGGTGTGCGTATCTCATGGCTGATGGTGGCCAGCAACTCGCTCTTGGCGCGCGCTTCGATGGCCTGCTCCATTTGCTGCTGGCGAACCTGTTCCAGCTGCATGCGCTCTGCAGAGAGCAAGGCTTCCGCATCGGCTTTTTCCTGGATGTCCAGCAGGATGCGCTCGCGCATACTGTTGATGGCATCCACCACTTCATCCAGCTCGTCGCGCCGGTCGCGGCGGGGGCGATGCAATTGCAGTGGTGCGCCCAGATTGGCCAGCCCCAGCGTGCGGGCGTGGTGGGCGATCTGGTTCAGGTGGCGGGTGTACAGCCACTGCACAATAAGCAGTATGGCGATGGATACCAGGAAGGTCTTGCCGGCCTGCACCAGGGCGATCAGCCAGGCCTGCTGCTGCACATCATCCACCAAGCGCTTGTGGCTGAGGCCCAGTTCCAGCTGGCCGATGGCGTTGCCCTGGTGGTTGAGCGGCAGGGCCACCCATTCGCTGACGTCGTTGAGGCTCGCGCCTGGGCGCAAGGCGCGCTGTTGCATTTCCTTGCCGGCGGCATTCCAGGATACGTCTGCGGCGACGATGTCAGGCAGTTGCAGCAGCGAATCGAGTTGCAGATTGACCTGAGCCGAGTCGAAGTTCCATAGCGCCAGGCTGAGCCCCGGGGCTATAGACAGGCGGACGCCCTCAACCCGCGCGTCGATTTCCCGCAGGCCATTGTCGTAGATCTTGCCCAGCTGAAGACCCACGCCCAACAAGGTGAACACCGAGCTGACCAGCAAGATCAGCCCGAGCATGCGGGTGGCCAGTGGGCTGCTTTTCAGCCGGCTAAGCACGTTGCCTTCTGCTCGCTTCAGCATGGGGTGAACGAAGGTTGAGTTGATGTAGGTAGGGCAAGCATCATGCTCTGTCGTGTGGGCACGCGGTGTCTGTTCACTCAGAACCTACTTGGAATCTCGTTGTCTCGTTACAGGCCGCACGGCGGCGTTGGCGGTAAGCCTCAAAGAGCTTACATATGCCCATTGTGCTCGGCTTTGGCGCGCTAACGACTACATGCCAGTCGATCCCGCCGACTTGGCAAACTTCCCACATCCATGTGGGTCGTCCCTGCAGTCGTCGGCTTTGGCATCTTGCGTCGCCTGCCGTCTAGGGGGATACCCCTCCTACCCGTACCTTGAGTTCAGGTCGATCTCTGCGTTGGAGGCCGCGCTTTTCACCGCCCCCATGCGGGCGTGGTTTCGACAGTATCCCATTGATCAATGTTCCGATATGGGCTCTCCGGCCCGACACCCGCGCCGCGTGGGTGAACTATTGTTGTTAGTGTAGTTGCATTTTAGGTGGGTGTCGCACGATGAGTGCGGCGGCGTTGTGTCGCGTGAAAAGGACGTTTTCGCCATGCGTGTGGCTCTGTTGCTGGGCTTGCTGATGGCCTGCCGTGGCGTCATGGCGGAGCCCCCGGTATTTCGTTTTGCCTCTGCCGAGTGGCCGCCCTATGTGAGCGCAAGCCTGCCGGAGCAGGGCGCCGGGGTGGCGGCCGTGCGACAGGCCTACCGGGCGGTGGGCGTCGATATCCAGGTGGATTTTCTACCCTGGGGGCGAGCGCTGCACGTGGCTGAAAACGACGCCGCGTATGTGGGGTATTTCCCCGAGTATTTCCTGCCCGGGCTGGCGGCGAAATTTGATTATTCGCCGGTGATCGCCCGTGGGCCCCTGGGGCTGGTGGAGCGGGTTGATCACCCAGTGCGCTGGGCGCGCGAGGACGATCTTGCTCAGTTCCGGCTGGGGGTTGTGCAGGGTTACAGCAATACCCCGGCCCTGGATGCACTGATTACCCGAGGGGCGCTAATGGTGGAAGCCGTAGTGACCGATCGCCAAAACGTGCTGAAGGTGGCCGCTGGCCATTTGGATGCCGCCGTGATTGATGCCCATGTGCTGGCCTATCTGCTGGCACACGACCCCGAATTGAAACCACTGGCGCCCCGCTTGAGGCTGAATGCGCGCCTGTTGGCGCAAAAGGAGCTGTTTGTCTGCTTCAAGAGGAATGCCCAAGGGCGCCAGGCGCGCCAGCTGCTGGAGCAGGGCATGAAGGTGGTGGACGTGCCGGGCGCGATTGGGCGCGCCCTGCAGCAGCCTTGAGCGGCGGGGGAGGTGCGCTCCCCCGCGAGTGCTCAAACGTCCAGCTTGGTGTAGCGGCGCTTGGGCTGGTCGGCGGCATCGCCCAGGCGGGCGCGGCGATCTTCGGCGTACTCGCTGTAGGCGCCCTCGAAGAACACCACCTCGTCGTCCTCGAAGGAGAGGATGTGGGTGGCGACCCGGTCCAGGAACCAGCGGTCGTGGGAGATCACCATGGCGCAGCCCGGGAAGGCCAGGATGGCCTCTTCCAGCGCGCGCAGGGTTTCCACGTCCAGGTCGTTGGAGGGTTCGTCCAGCAGCAGTACGTTGCCGCCTTCCTTCAGGGTGCAGGCCAGCTGCAGACGCCCGCGCTCACCACCGGAGAGCTCGCCGACGCGCTTCTGCTGGTCGGCGCCCTTGAAGTTGAAGCGGCCGATGTAGGCGCGGGAGGGCACGGTGTAGGTGCCGATCTGCAGCATGTCGAGGCCGTCGGAGACCGCCTCCCACACCGTTTTCTTGTCATCCAGCGCGTCGCGCAGCTGCTCCACGTAGGCGATCTTCACCGTCTCGCCGATGCGCACCGAGCCCGCATCCGGCTGCTGCATGCCGCAGATCAGCTTGAACAGGGTGGATTTGCCGGCGCCGTTGGGGCCGACCACGCCCACCACCGCGCCCTTGGGGATGCTGAATGACAGGTGCTCGTACAGGGTGCGGGTGCCGAACTTCTTCGCCACGTCGTTGAATTCGATCACCACATCGCCCAGGCGGGGGCCCGGTGGGATGTAGATTTCGTTGGTCTCGTTGCGGGCCTGGAAGTCCTCGGAGCTGAGTTCCTCGAAGCGGGCCAGACGCGCCTTGCTCTTGGCGTGGCGGCCTTTGGGGTTGGAGCGCACCCACTCCAGCTCGTGCTTGATGGCCTTCTGGCGCGCTTCCTCGCTCTTCTGCTCCTGCTCCAGGCGCTTTTCCTTGTTCTCCAGCCAGGCGGAGTAGTTGCCTTCGAAGGGAATGCCGCGACCGCGGTCCAGCTCCAGAATCCAGCCGGCGCAGTTGTCGAGGAAGTAGCGGTCGTAG
>CAZYQX010000040.1:0-28167 GCA_964649985.1 uncultured Pseudomonadales bacterium
TGGGCTTCCTGCCCGGCGACCTGGCGCAGAAGGTCGACCCCTACCTGCGCCCGCTCTACGACGCGCTGTACGAGATGGTGGGCTTCGAGCTGGTGGGCAAGCTGATCGAGCGCCACGTGATCGAAGTCGCGCCGCTGGCCTTCATGCGTGGACGCTCGCTGAATCACTCCTTCGTGATTCTGGACGAGGCGCAGAACTGCACCCGGGAACAGATGAAGATGTTCCTCACCCGCATCGGCTTCGGCTCCACCGCCGTGATCACCGGCGACCTGACCCAGATCGACCTGCCCCGTGGCGCCCCCTCGGGCCTGGCCCACGCGCTTGACGTGCTGGCCGACGTAAACGGCATCAGCGTGACCCGCTTCAACTCGCGCGATGTGGTGCGCCACCCGCTGGTACAGCGCATCGTGGAAGCCTACGATCGCTACGAGGAGCCCAAGGCATGAACCTGATGGTGGACATCCAGGTGGCCACCGAGGCCGCCGACCTGCCCTCTGCGGAGCAGATTGAATGCTGGGTAGGTGCCGCCGTGCACGGCCATCAGGAGGAGGCCGAGCTGACGGTGCGCATCGTCGACGAGGACGAGATCCAACAGCTGAATGCCCAGTACCGCGGCAAGGACTACGCCACCAATGTGCTCTCCTTCCCCGCCGATCTGCCGCCCGACATCGAGCTGCCCCTGCTGGGCGACATCGTGATCTGCGCCGGCGTGGTTGCGCGTGAGGCCGCCGAACAGGGCAAAACCGCCAGCGCCCACTGGGCACACATGCTGATTCACGGTACCCTGCACCTGCTGGGTTACGACCATATCGAAGAACAGGAAGCCGAGGAGATGGAAGCCCTGGAGACCGAACTGCTGGTTCAGCTTGGCTTCCCCCCGCCCTACGACGACGGAGTTGAATACGCGCCATGAGCGAAGATCGATCTAGTCACGAGCCCAGTGAACGCTCCTGGCTCGAACGCCTAGCCCAAGCCTTTGCCCCGGAACCCGACAGCCGCGAAGACCTGCTGGAAATGCTGGAAGTCGCCCGGGAAAACAACGTCATTGACCGGGACGCCACCTACATCATCGAGGGCGCCGTGCAGGTGGCCGACATGCAGGTGCGCGACATCATGGTGCCCCGCACCCAGATGGAGGCGATCAAGTCCGCTGCCTCCCTGCGCGAATCCCTGCCCCGCATCATAGACACCGCCCACTCCCGCTACCCGGTGATCGGCGAGAGCCTGGATGAGGTGCTCGGCATCCTGCTGGCCAAGGATCTGCTGCCGCTGATTCTCAGCAACAACGTGGACCAGACCGACATCACCGCGCTGATGCGCAAGCCCCTCTTCGTCCCCGAGAGCAAGCGCCTGAACGTGTTGCTGCGGGAGTTCCGCGAGAAGCGCCAGCACATGGCGATTGTGCTGGACGAATACGGCGCCGTGGCCGGCCTGGTGACCATTGAGGACATCCTGGAGCAGATCGTCGGTGAGATCGAGGACGAGTACGACGAGGACGCCGACAACTTCATCAAGAAAGTCGCCGACAACGACTACATTGTCAAAGCCCTCACCCCGATTGAAGACTTCAATGAATACTTCGGCGTTGAGTTAAGCGACGAGGACTTCGACACCATCGGCGGGCTGGTCACCAAGGCCTTCGGCCACCTGCCGCGCCGAGGTGAGACCACCGCCATCGGCGCGTTCAACTTCAAGGTCCTGAATGCTGACAAACGCCGCATTCACCTGTTGCGGCTATCCCGGCGGGAAGCCGAGGCCAACGGCACCGCATCAGGCTGAGCCTGAGTGGTGCAGCTCGGGCCTGGGGGCGGCCCATGCCCGGCCGCCCCTGCCCGCTGTCAGCCTCTGGGCCAGATACTGCTGGGGTCCGCCCGGCGCCACCCCAAGTGCAGGCGCCTGCTACTTCGGCTGTGCGGCAACAGAGCCCGCTCGGTGTTGTAGACCGCCTGCAGCCGCTCCACGCTCAACCCCAGCCGCGCCCTGAGCGCGCCCACCGTTTCCCCCGACCAGTATTCAAACGGCATCTGGTGCACATCCCGCACCGGCAGGCGCTCGCCTTCGGCAAAGCCCAGCTCGAAGGCCAGCAGATCCTGCTGTGAAAAGCGATAGGGCTTGGGGTAAAGGCGGCACACCGCAAAACAAAACAGGCGGTATTGCCACGGGCGCACGCGTTTACTGGCCCCCATGGTGAAACCGATCACGAAGGCCTCATCCTGGTTGGTGAGGCCGCGCCCGAGCAAGACGTGCAGGGCATCGTGGCGTGCCAGGCTGATGGCCCCGGGCAGGGCCAGGGGGCTGGCGGGGTTCTCCAGCAGGCGCACCTGCCAGGGGATCTCCTGGGCGAGGGCGGCGGGCAGCGTATCCAACAACTGCCCCAGGGTAGATGAGGCATTATCCAGGCCGGGATTCCATTCGTGCCAGGCAAGCTTGCGACGCATGGGGCACCTCGTGGACGACGACAGACCCGTTGAGCCGCCGGGCATGGCGCTAGCGAGCCGCTAACCGCCGCTGCCAACGCGGGGGGATGTGTTGTGCGCATCCCCCCTGCCCGGCCCCTGTAAACGCATAAACACAACAGTCATTTATAAGTTTATCAGAGGGTCCTAAGCTCACAAGCGCGGGATCAGTCCCTGAAATTGTTGAACTGCAGGGGCTGGCCCACGTCCTTGTCGCGCAGCATGGCGATCACTTCCTGCAGGTCATCGCGCTTCTTGCCGGTGCAACGCACCTGGTCGCCCTGGATGGCGGCCTGCACCTTGCTGCCGCTCTCTTTTACCAGTTTGACGATCTTCTTGGCGATATCCTGCTCGATGCCGTGGCGCAGCGTCACCACCTGTTTGACGTTCTTGCCCGAGGTGGTGGGGTCTTTCAACTCCAGGCAGCCGGTGTCGATCTTGCACTTCACCAGGGTTCCGCGCAGGATGTCGAGCATCTGCTCCACTTGGAAGTCGCTCTCGGCGATAATGGTCACGGTGCGCTCATCGCGCTCGTAACGGGCATCCACGCCCTTGAAGTCAAAGCGCGAGGTGATGACCCGGGACGCCTGGTCCACCGCGTTGGTGAGCTGGTGCAGATCCACTTCCGAGACGATATCAAACGACGGCATGAAAAAATCCCCTGCGCATAACACTAAAGGGCACATTTTAGGCCCTCAGCCCCGCCTCGCGATAGGCCATGTCGCTACATGAGCCGCGCGCACTGGCACATTCTCGGCCCGGGCAGTCTCGGTTGCCTGTGGGCGGCGCGCCTGCTGCAGGCCGGCCATGCCGTGACCCTGCTGGGTCGCCCGGGCGGCCCGGTGGGGCCCGACTGGCTGAGCCTGGAGGCGTCGGGCCGGGTGGACAGCTATCAGGTGATGCGCGACACCGCCGACAGCCGTGGCGCCATCCAACACCTGCTGGTGGCCACCAAGGCACACCAGACCCTGGAGGCCATCGCCCCCTGCCTGCCGGCCCTGACCGGCGACGCCGATGTGTTGTTGCTACAGAATGGCATGGGGGTGCAGCAGGCGGCGACGGAGCTGCTCGCCGGGCACCCGGTGTTCTGCGGTGTGAGCACCGAGGGCGCCTATCTGCGCGGCCCACTGCAGGTGGTGCACGCTGGCCGGGGGCTCACCCGCATCGGCGCCCTCAACCGCCAGCATCAGGCGCACCTGCCAGCCCTGCTGGCGGCGTTGGCAAACATCGATCTCGCGCTTGAAGCCGAGCACAACATCCAGCACCGGCTGTGGGAAAAGCTCGCCATCAACTGTGCCATCAACCCGCTCACCGCCCTGCATCGCTGCCGCAACGGCGAACTCGCGCAGGGGGAAGCGCTACAGCAACTGCGGCGAGTCTGCACCGAAATCAGCCAGGTCCTGCTGGCCGAGGGTTTGGCGGATATCGCCGAGGGGCTGGAGGCGCGCGCCCTGCACGTGGTGAAGCTCACGGCGGGCAACTATTCCTCCATGTATCAGGATGTTGCCGCCGGCCGACCGACCGAGATCGACTACATCACCGGCTATCTGCTGCAGGTCGCCGCGCGCCACGGCATCGCCACGCCGTTGAACGCCGAGCTCCATGCACGGGTGAAGGCCCTGCTATAACGCCAGGCCGGGCAGTAACCAGCGGCGCAAGAATGCACGCATCTCATCCGGGCTGCGCGGCGCGGGGCCGTCCAGCAACAGCAGTGACAGCAACAGGCGCGTCATCATTTCACCCAACTCCTCCACCTGCGACGCACGTGCTGGCGCAGGCGCCAAGCACACGCCTGCCACGCGCCGGATCACCTGCCGACTAGTCTCGGCCGTGAACAGCGAGATGTTCGCCAGCGGGGCAAAGCGCGGATCGCCGATCATCTGCAGCAAGGGCTCCTGGGGCAGATGTTCCAGGCAAAACATCATCGCCTCCACCACCCGATCAGCGGCGGAGGGCCACGCCTGAATATGCGCGATCATGCGCTCGGCAAAACTTTGAGAGGCTTCCAGCAAGGCGGCCAGGATCACCGCATCCGCATTGGCAAAATGGTTGTAGACGGTCTGGCGGGCGCACCCCGCTTCCTGGGCAATGGCGTTGAGGCTGGTTTTGTCGATGCCCAGGCGCTGCACGCAGCGCATCGCCGCCGCCATCAAGCGCAGGCGGGTATCTTCATGTTCGCCGTGTTCACCGGATTGCTGCTTCATTAAAACTCGTTAGAGATACACGATCACAATTGACTAGTGGACAGTTTAGCGAATAATGTCCATCCATCAAAACACATCCAGAACACTCCAGGAGCCCGCATGAGCCACAAAGTCACCCCCCTGAAGAAGGAAGACGTGGACGCCATCCCGGCGAAACTGGTGCCCATGATCAAGAAGGTCATGAAGTATGCCGCCCGTTTCAATGTGTGGATCTACGAGAAGACCGACGGCAAATGGGGCGGCAAGTTCATCGTTGGCGGTGCCCCGGTGGTGCTGGTGACCATGATCGGCCGCAAAACCGGCATCCGCCGCACCATTCCGCTGATCTACATTCCCAACGGCGATGACATCCTGCTCGTAGCTTCCCAGGGCGGGCTGGACATGCATCCCCTCTGGTACAAAAACCTGGTGGCCAACCCCGATGTGGAGACCAACGCCTTCGGCAACAAGCGCAAGATGCGCGCGCGCCAGGCCACACCCGAAGAGAAGGAGCAGCTGTGGCCGGTGATCCGCAGCGTGCACAAGGACTTCGACGAGTATCAGGCCCGCACTGACCGCGATATCCCGGTGATGATCTGCTCACCGGTCTGAAGCCTGATCGCGCGCCCTGCGGGGCGCGTATCCGCCACGCCCATCTACCGCTAGAATGAACAACATCCGCTCCCAGCAAGGATGTTGTCATGCGCTCGGCCCTCGCCGCTCTGTGGTTCGCCCTCCTGTTCAACTCCGCCAGCCACGCGGTGGAGATCCCCGATGCCCTCGCCCCCTGGGTGGACTGGGTCAAGGCCCGCACCCCCGAGGCCCAGTGCCCGGTGCAGCCAGCAGAAGGCGCGGAGGTGAGCCGCGCCTGCGTCTGGATCAGCGAGATCGCACTCGAACTCGGCGACGGCGGCGCCCAGTTCAGCCAACGGGTGATGACTTATGCCCCCGCCTGGGTGGCCCTGCCGGGGGACCGACAATTCTGGCCCCAACAGCTGAGTGATGGCACACACGACCTCCCGGTGGTGTGGCGCGATGGGGCCCCCAGCGTATACCTGGCGCCCGGGGAATACCGGCTCACCGGCCAGCTGCAATGGCAGCAACGCCCCGCCAGCCTACGGTTGCCGCCGGCCACCGGCCTGATCCTCCTCAGCAACCAGGGCCAGTCGCGCAGCGCCCAACTGGACGATGCAGGCCGGCTCTGGCTGGATCGGCCACAGGTCACCCAGCCCGCTGACGCCGGCAATCAACTCAGCGTGGAGGTTTACCGCCGCCTGATCGACGCCGTGCCCCTGCGGCTGGAAACCGAGTTGCGCCTGAGTGTCTCCGGCCAGGTGCGCGAGAGCCGCCTGGGGCCGGTGTTGCCGCCGGGTTTCGTCGCCATGGCGTTGGATAGCCCACTGCCCTCACGGCTGGAGCCAGATGGCCAACTCAAGCTGCAACTCAAACCCGGCGAGTGGCGCCTGCGCCTGCAGGCCCGCCAACAAACGCGCAGTGACACACTGCACCTGGCCAGCGCGCCGCCCCCCTGGCCCAGCCAAGAGATATGGAGTTTCGCCCCCGATCTGAGCCTGCGCCAGCTGGAGCTGTCCGGTGCCGAACAAGTGGACACCCGCCAACTGAACCTGCCCGATGGCTGGCAGGCCCTGGCCACCTATCGCATGAGCCGTGAAACCCCACTGAAACTGCAGGAACAGCGCCGGGGAGACGTGGACGCCGGCCAAGCCGAGCTGGGTACCCGCCGCCAGCTATGGCTGGATTTCCAGGGCCAGGGCTTCACCGTGGCGGATGACATCAGCGCCCGGGTACCGGTGCAGACCCGCCTCAGCAGCGCCGCCCCCTATGTACTGGGCCGCGCCGATCTGGATGGCGAAGCCATCATGATCACCACCCAGGGCGCCAACACTCCGCCAGGCATCACCCTGCCCCCGGGCCAGCATCAACTGCACAGCGTGAGCCGGCTGCCCGTGGCCCACGGCCAGGCCATTGACGCCAACGGTTGGCAGCAACCCTTGCAGCAGCTGGAGGCCACCCTCCATCTGCCGCCGGGCTGGACCCTGCTGCATGTGGCCGGTGCCGATCTGGCCCAATATAGCTGGTTGTCGCGCTGGAGCCTGCTGGACATCTTCATAGTGCTGTTCGTCGCCCTCGGCATCGGCCGCCTGTTTGGCCCGGCGATGGGAGGCTTGGCATTGCTGGCCCTGGTACTCGGCTACCACGCCCAGGGCAAACCGTTGTTCCTATGGATCAACCTGCTGGCCAGCCTGGCCCTGTGCAGCCTGCTGCCGGCGGGCCGCTTCAAGCAGGGCCTGACCTTGTGGGCGCGGCTTGGGCTGGGCGGGCTGATCCTGCTGGCCGCCAGCTTCTCCGCCAGCCAGCTACAGCAGGTGATGTACCCCACGCTGGAATTCGACCGCACCCTGGTAGGGTCCCACTATGGTGACTATGCGGCCCCCACTGAAGCGGCATCCAGCGAGCAAGCCGCGATTGAAGCAGATACGGCCGGGCTCGCCAGCAGCGCGCCCTTGAGGAAATCCCGCATGGAAGCACAAGCCGAAGCCAAGCCCGTGCCCCAAGGCCCCGAAGGCATCACCCAGACAGGCCCCGGCACCCCCGCCTGGCACTGGCAATCCGTCAGCCTGCAGTGGAACGGCCCGGTGGCCCCAGGCCAGCAGATGCAATTGCTGTTACTCAGCCCCTGGCAAACCAAGCTGTTCAAACTGCTGCAGGTGCTCAGCCTGGCCCTGTTGCTGGCCGCCCTGGTGGTACGCCACCTGCGCGACAGCGGTGTGCGCCTGCCCCAGCGCAGCACCGCCAGTGCGCTGATCCTGCTGTTGGCCGCAGGCGTGTTGCCAGGCACCGCCCCCAAGGCCCAGGCCGGCGACATGCCCAGCCCGGAACTGCTCAATGAGCTACAGCAACGCGTGTTGCCGCCACCGGCGTGCGGCGAAGAATGCGCCAGTTACAGCGATGCCCGGCTGGCGATACGCGACCACCAGTTGCGCCTGTCGCTGGGGGTGGATGCCCAGCACGCCAGCGCCCTGGCCCTGCCGCTGGTGGTGGATGGCTGGCGGCCGACCGCGGTGCTACTGAATGGTGCCCCGGCCACCCTGGCCCGGGCGGGCGGGCAATGGCAGATCGCGCTGCCGGCGGGGCGCCAGCGCATCGAATTGATCGGCCCCGCCCAGCAGCTGGCCAAATTCCATTTCGACGCCCCCGTGCCCAACCTGACGCTGGACGCCCCCGGCTGGCGCGCTGAAGGCCTGGCACAACACCAGGCGGTGCAGGGCGGCATCAGCCTGCACGAAGAGAGCGCCGAGCGCCGGCGCCAGGACACTGACAGCGACCTGCAGCCGAGCCCGGTGGAGCCCTTCGCCGTGGTGGCGCGCAGCATTCAACTCGGGCTGGACAGCTGGCAGGTGGAAACGCGGGTACAGCGCCTGGCGCCCGCCGCCGGGGCCCTGCAACTGCAGGTGCCCCTGCTGCCGGGGGAGTCCATCACCAGTGCCGGCATCGCGGTGAACCAAGGCCAGGCCCAGGTCAAAATGGCCGCCGATCAAAGCGAGCTGGTCTGGCACAGCCGCCTGCCCATGCTGGACGCCCTCAGCCTAACGGCCAGCAACGCCCCGCACCTGGTGGAGCGCTGGCGGCTTGAACCCGGCCCCCACTGGGAAGTGCAACAGGCCGAAGGCATCCCCCCGGTGCGGGAGGGCGAATACCGCCGCTGGCAGTGGATGCCCTGGCCCGGCGAACAGGTGGTGCTGCGCCTCACCCGCCCACAAGCCGTGCCAGGTGCCACGGTCACCATCGAATCCGCCAAGCTCGACGTGCGACCCGGTGCCCAGCTACAGGAGTCCACCCTGACCCTGGTGGTGCGTGCCAGCCAGGGCGGCGAACTGCCCTTAACCCTGCCGGCCGGCGCCGAGCTGCTGCAATGGCGCTTGGACGGTAAACCCCAACCCCGCCGGCAGGCCCAGCAAACCCTCAAGATCCCGCTGCACCCGGGGCAGCAACAGGTGCAACTGAACTGGCGCGAAGCCGTGGCCCTGGGCAGCCTGAGCCGCACGCCCAGCCTGTCGCTGCCGCTGCCCGCCACCAATATCGAAATCGAAGTGAATGCGCCGCAAGGGCGCTGGCCGCTGCTGTTGGGCGGCCCCAGCATCGGCCCGGCCGTGTTGCTGTGGGGCGTGTTGGGGGTGACCGTACTGGTGGCCATCGGCCTGGGTCGGGTGCGCAGCCTGCCTCTCAAAACCTGGCAATGGCTGCTGTTGGGGGTGGGCCTCAGCCTGCTAAACACCTACGGCGCCGCCCTGCTGGTGGTGTGGTTTGGCTTGATGGCCCGGCGCGGCCAGGGGCCCATGCCCGGCTCACGCACCGCCTTTAACAGCATGCAAATCGGCCTGGGACTGCTCAGCCTGTTGGCGCTGATCACCCTGATCAGCGCCATCCCCCTGGGCCTGCTGGGCCAGCCGGACATGAAAATCGCCGGCAATGGCTCCCACCAACATCTGTGGCGCTGGTATCAGGATCAGAGCGAGGGCCCGCTGCCCCAGGCCTGGGTGATCTCGCTGCCCATGCTGGCCTACCGGGCGGTGATCCTGGCCTGGGCGCTATGGCTCTCCACTGCCGCCCTGAGCTGGGGCCGCTGGGCCTGGACTCAGTTCAATCACGGCGGTTTGTGGCGCAGCAGTACCCAGGATGCCTTGGTTGAGCCTGTCGCCAAAGAAAAGCCCATCAACGCCAGGGAGAAGTAAGCGGATTATGCAGCCCGGTGGCTCCGCCCGTAGGCGGGAGGTGCAGGGCCCTGCACATGCAGGGTATCAGCCGCCGGTCATGCTCATGAAGCGCAACAACTGCGGTTGATCATCCAGCGCAAAGTGATGCCGCTCAGGCTTGTTCAGCAAGGCCGCTTGTATCGCGGCCAGCACCGGGCCATCCTCGTCCGGGTGCGCCCGCAGCCAGCGGCGCAGGTCCAGCGAGTGCTCGTTGCCCAGGCACAGCAGCAACCGGCCCTCAGCGGTGAGCCGGACCCGGTTGCAGCTGGCACAGAAATTGTGGCTGTGGGGGGATATGAAGCCCAGGCGAATCTCGCTGTCGGCCATGCGCCAGTAGCGGGAGGGGCCACCGCTGCTCTCCAGGCTTTCCAGCAGCGGGTAGCGCTGGCCGATCAGCCCGCGCAGTTCCTCGCTCGACATGAAGCTCTCCCGGCGGGAATGCTCGTCGATGACCCCCAGCGGCATCTCTTCGATAAAGCTGAGGTCCAGCCGCCGCGACCGGGCGAACTCCACCAGCGGCAGCACGTCCTGCTCGTTGCGCCCCTTCAGCACCACCGCATTCAGCTTGATGCGCTCGAATCCGGCCGCCTGGGCCGCCTCCAGCCCCGCCAGCACATCGGCCAGCTCTCCCACCCGGGTTAGCTGTTTGAAGCGCTCGGCAGAGAGCGTGTCCAGGCTGATGTTGAGGCGTTTCACACCGGCCTGGCGCAAGGGCTCGGCAAACTGGGCCAGGCGGGTGCCATTGCTGGTCATCACCAGCTCATCCAGGCCAGGAAGGTCAGCGATCTGCTGGCACAACTCCACCACCCCGCGACGCAGCAGCGGCTCGCCGCCGGTGATGCGGATCTTGCGTACGCCCTGTGAAACGAACAACCGCGCCGCCCGGGTGATCTCCTCCAGGCTCAACACCTGATCCCGGGGCAGGAACTGCATCTGCTCCGACATGCAGTAGACGCAGCGCAGGTCACAACGGTCCGTCACCGAAATGCGCACATAGCTGATGCGACGGGCGAAGCCGTCCAGCAGCGCGGGCAAATCTTCGGTGGGGACCACAGGTGCGTTCACGAGAGCAATTCCGGCGGAATGCGATTAATACTTACTCTAACAAAGCCGCCGGCAGGGGTACAGGACGACAGCCGCCCGAATCCTTAGCGCTTGTACAGAATCCGGCTCACGAGCGCCATTAACCCGCGGCCGCAAACGCCACGCTCGGCCACCCCATTGAGCGCGATGTTGAACAGCCGTTTAGCCTTTCACACACACCACCTGCCGCAGGGTATGCACCACTTCCACCAGGCTGCGCTGGGCCTCCATCACGCGGTCGATGTCCTTGTAGGCCATCGGGATCTCGTCGATCACCTCGGCGTCCTTGCGGCACTCGACGTGGGCGGTGGCGCGGCGCTGATCCTCCACCGAGAACCGCTTCTTGGCCTGGGTGCGGCTCATCACCCGGCCCGCACCGTGGCTGCAGGAACAAAACGCATCCTCGTTCCCCAGGCCGCGCACGATAAAACTCTTGGCCCCCATGGAGCCAGGAATGATGCCCAGTTGCCCCTTGTGGGCCGACACCGCTCCCTTGCGCGTCACCAGCACCTCCCGGCCAAAGTGCTGCTCCCTCTGCACATAGTTGTGGTGGCAGTTCACCGCCTCCAAGCTCAGCTCGAAGGGTTTGCTGATCACCTTGCGGGCCGCGGCCACCACCGCCTGCATCATCAGGGCGCGGTTCTGCCGGGCGAAGTCCTGGGCCCAGCCCACCGCCTCCACGTAGCCATCGAAGTGTGCGCTGCCCTCCTCGAAGTACGCCAGATCGCGATCTGGCAGGTTGGCGATGTGCTGCCGCATGTCCTTCTGGGCCAGTTCGATGAAGTGGGTGCCGATGGCATTCCCCACCCCGCGCGAGCCCGAGTGCAGCATGAACCACACCCGCTGGGACTCATCCAGGCACACCTCGATGAAGTGATTGCCGGTGCCCAACG
Source organism: uncultured Pseudomonadales bacterium (assembly GCA_964649985.1). Taxonomy (GTDB): domain Bacteria; phylum Pseudomonadota; class Gammaproteobacteria; order Pseudomonadales; family CAZYQX01; genus CAZYQX01. Next base: position 11,391 of record CAZYQX010000040.1, read on the forward strand.
TGCCCAGATGCTTGCGGTTGTTGGTTTTCTCCAGCCGGGGATATTTGTCGGTGATGCACTTGAAGCGATCCGCCAGCGCCGCCCAGGCCGCATCGGCCTGCTCGGGCACATCCTCCCAGGCACCGCGATCGCGGCCGCCGGTGGTGCGGCCGTGGGGCACCGCCCGCTCGATGGCACCGCGCAGCGCCTTCAGATTATCCGGCAGGTCGCTGGCCATCAGGGTGGTACGGGCGGCGATCATGCCGCAGCCGATATCCACCCCCACCGCCGCAGGGATGATGGCCCCCACAGTCGGGATCACGCTGCCGATGGTGGAGCCCTTGCCCAGGTGCACATCCGGCATCACCGCCAGGTGCTTGTAGATGAAAGGCATGCGGGCGGTATTCACCAGCTGCTGGCGGGCGTCCTCCTCCACTGGCACTCCCTCGGTCCACAGCTTGATGGGCTTGCCGCCTTTTACTTCCAGCAGCTGGTAAGCCTGCTTGCTCATGCCTAACTCCTCAAACAATTCGGCACAGCGGGAACGGTAACACCACAGTCACCCTCGCCAGGCTGTGATACAAACATGACGACGCTTTTGCCATGCAGCGTCAGCCATCAACACCGCGACAGCCGAAACCTTAAGCGCTTAGAATGCCCCCTCGATCAGAAGGCGCTGAACACCCCCACCGCGCCGACGTTAAGGAAGCTCCATGAGCAGCGCCCCCGAGCACACCCCACCCGCGCCGGTCAGTTTCAGGCAGGCCCTGCTGTTCTGGCTCAAGCTCGGTTTCATCAGCTTCGGCGGCCCGGCGGGCCAGATCGCCATCATGCACCAGGAGCTGGTGGAGCGGCGGCGCTGGCTCTCGGAGCGACGCTTCCTGCACGCCCTCAACTACTGCATGGTGTTGCCCGGCCCCGAGGCCCAGCAGCTGGCCACCTACATCGGCTGGCTGATGCATCGCAGCTGGGGCGGCATCGCGGCAGGCGTGCTGTTCGTGCTGCCGTCGTTGCTGATACTGATCGCCCTCAGCTGGCTCTACATCGCCTTCGGCGATCTGCCGCTGGTGGCCGGGCTGTTCTACGGTATCAAGCCCGCCGTCACCGCCATCGTGGTGCAGGCCACTCACCGCATCGGCTCCCGGGCCCTGAAGAACCCCGCCATGTGGAGCATCGCCGCAGCGGCCTTCGTCGCCATTTTCGCCCTGGTAGTGCCCTTCCCCGCCATCGTCGCCGCCGCCGCCCTGGTCGGCTACCTAGGCGGGCGGCTGCGACCGGCACTGTTCCAGACCGGCGGCGGCCACGCGGCGGCCGGCGCCAGCTTCGGCCCGGCCCTGATCGACGACCACACCCCGCCGCCGCCCCACGCCCGCTTTCGTTGGCCCGCCCTGCTCAAGGTGACCGCAGTCGGCGCCCTGCTGTGGCTGCTGCCCATGGGGCTGCTCTGCGGCCTGTTCGGCTGGCAGCACACCCTGACCCAGATGGGCTGGTTCTTCACCAAGGCCGCCCTGCTCACCTTCGGCGGCGCCTATGCGGTGCTGCCCTATGTGTACCAAGGGGCTGTGGGGCACTATGGCTGGCTCAGCCCCAGCCAGATGATCGACGGCCTGGCCCTGGGCGAGACCACGCCGGGCCCGCTGATCATGGTGGTGGCCTTTGTCGGTTTCATCGGTGCCTACACCCAGGCGCTGTTCGGGCCAGAGCAACAGTTTCTGGCCGGTGCCGTGGCCGCCTGCGTGGTCACCTGGTTCACCTTCCTGCCGTCCTTCCTGTTCATCCTGGCCGGCGGGCCGCTGGTGGAAAGCACCCACGGCGACCTGAAATTCACCGCGCCCCTCACCGCCATCACCGCAGCGGTGGTGGGCGTGGTGCTGAATCTGGCGCTGTTTTTCGGCTACCACGTGCTATGGCCCACGGGCTTCGACGGCCACTTCGACTGGCCCTCGGCCGCCATCGCCCTGGCCGCTGGCGTGGCCCTGTTCCGCTTCAAGCGCGGCGTGATCGAGGTGATCGGCGCCTGCGCACTGGCAGGACTGGCGTTGAAACTCGCCGGGGTATGAGGTCTTAGCGCCTATTCAGAATCTTGCTGAAGGGCGCACCCCTGTGTTGAAGTCGGCCTCAAAATGCTCACATACACCCAGTATGCTGCGCTTTTTCAGCCGGCTTCGCCTTGCGCTGTATCCCTTGATCGCGATTCTAAATAGGTTGTTAAGGCCGGAGGAGGCCCGCCATCACCCCTTGGCGGCTTCCGCCGCACAACGGGGACAAATGCAGGCCAGATCCTTCTGCGCCTCCGGCACCCGCGCCAACAAGGCCTGGCTGATCTTGACCTCTGTGCACCAGCAAGGTGTATCAAAGCGGCCACAACCCGCCGGGGCGCACTGGTTGGGGCCCCCACAGAGCGGGCAAATCGAATTGGGCAATGGCTGATCTACGGTCTGTTTCATGGTGGGCATCGGGCTGGATATGGCGTCAGTTTAACAGCTCTGGCGCGCTTGCCAGCCCCCTCTGAAGCACCGGCACCGGCGCCAGGCCATGTGCGCGCCGAGCACGAGCACACTGCAGGTCACCTGCCTGCACTTCGCGGCAAGGCGAGGTGCGCTGGGCATAGACGCCACAGCTTACGGCTGTCCCCACCTTCCCCTGCAGTGCAGCACAGCGCACCGGTGCACGCTCGGTGCCCGCCATGCAGCTGTAGACGCTATTGATCGGCACAACCATGTCGGCAGGCAAACCGGAGGCTTCTGCCTCGGCCCAGTAAAACGACACCCGGAAGTGCGCACAGCAGGCACCGCAACTCAGGCAAGGATTAACTGCAGATAAAACCAGTTCACTCATCGGTTGCAAACAAGCACAAACGGCAAGAAAACACGTCACACAAGGACTGCCGTGGCCTCGTCCACAGCCTTGGTCCAGTGAACTCATCAATGTGCCAATTATAAATTCATCACCCTGTCGGGTGTAAGCATGCAGAAGGGGCACACACCCCGCTTCACCGCGCCGGCAAGCCCATGCTGCCGCGGGCAATTCGTGATATTTTCTGCGACTCGACGATAAAAGGGACTTTGCCATGCGTGCCGTGCTCGCCCCCCTCTCTGCTCTGGCCCTGAGCTGCCTGCCCCACCCGCTCCAAGCCGAGGCCAGCATCCGCCAGGAGCAAGTGCATTTCGCCAAGGGCAGCAATCAACAACAGATCAAGGGGCACATCGCCGGCGACAAGATCGTCGACTACCTGATACACGCCAGCGCCGGCCAAACCCTCACCATCACGCTGGACAAGAGCAACCCGCAGACCTATTTCAATGTCACCCCCAAGGGCAGCGACAGCGCCATGTTCATCGGCGCCATAGAAGAACATTGCAAGCGCTTGCTGCCCGACGATGGCGACTACATCGTGCGTGTGTACCTGATGCGTGCCGCCGCGCGCCGCAAGGAAAACAGTGACTATCAGTTGCATATCGCGCTGAGCGGCGAACCGCTGCAACCGCTCCCCGGCGAGCAGGACGCACTGATCGCCGGCACCCGCCACCACGCCGCGGGCAGCATCCCCTGCAAACTGCCCTATACCGCCAACAGCCAACAATGCGATGCCGCCGCAATCCGGCGCGTTGGCACTGGCACGGCCACCATTGAGGTCAGCCAGGGCGGCAAAGTCGTGCGGCGCATGCTGTTCGTACAGGGCGTGCCCACGGCATCAGACGCCACCGGCCCCCTGCAGAACAACCGCAGTGGCGACCTCAACACCCTACGTTTCGACAGCGGTGAGGAATACAGCATCCCGGATGCATTGATCAACGGAGGCTGAAGCCTTCCGCACCCGCGGATACCGCCGGTATAAACCTTTGGAAACTAAAATGACAGCCAACACCTTCCGCGCCACCCTACTCGCCCTGCTCGTGGTCACAGGCAGTGGCGCTCAAGCCGACGATAGCGGTTTTCTCGACCCACATGAGCTGGCGGCCATGCAGATCGAGCGACTGTTGCCCCCCCAGCCCCTTGCCGGCGATGCCACCGACAACCGCGATCTGGCCTTGTTCTGGCAATCCCGCACCGGCGACATCACCCCGCGCCGGATGCAAGCCGCCCAGGACGACGAATATTCCCCGGAGAAGGTCTGGCCGCGCTTCGCCCCCGCCGTTGGCCTGAGCGATAAGTTAGCCCCGGCCAAGGTGCAAAACCTGCTGGCACTGATTGGCCGGGCCCAGCTCGATGGCGCCGCACTGGTGAAACCGATCAAACGCGAGGTGAAACACGGCGGCCGCCTGCGCCCCTTCGTGCGCTTCCCCACCACTCCCACCTGCCTGGAGCCGGTGGATCTGGTGCCGGGCCACAAGGCGGTGGACTACCAGTACAAACTGCCCGAGAGCGGTTCATACCCCTCCACCCACGCCTTGCTGGGCCAGCTTTGGGGCATGACCCTAGCGGAACTGGTGCCTGAACGCGCCGCAGAAGCGCTGGCGCGCGGCATCGACTTCGGCGAGAGCCGCGCGGTGTGCGGCTTCCACTATGAATCGGATCTGATCGCAGGCCGCACTGCCGCTGCGGCGCTCTATGCCCGCCTGCACGCCGACCCGGAGTTTGTCGCCGCCATGCAGGCCGCCAAGCGCGAACTGGATGGACTGCGCCAACAGGCCCAACACTAAACCCGAGCTGAAGAAGCGCTGTAAGCGTGCTGACATCGATCAAACATACGCGATCGACTCAGCGCGCCCTCAATCAACCGCTACTCAGGCCGCTTGGTGCTGTGGCAACCCGCCGACCGCTGTCGCGGGTACCGCCCGCACGATGAACAGTACCGCCAGCGCCGCCGCCAGATGTTTCAGCGAGTGCCCACTGATCACGCCCCCCGACAGACTCAGCAGCTGAACATCAAAATGCTCCAGCAGCTTGGCCAATAGATAGCACCCCAACGCCCACCACAACGGCGCATCGACCAAATAGCGGCGAGGAAAAATCAACAGCACCACGGGTATCAGCAGCATCGGCAAAAACTGCACCAGTGCGTACAAGCGCAAATCACCCGCGCCCTGCAGCTCACTCCAATACCAATACAGCGCCGAGGCAATACCCGCCCCGAGCAGCCACCATAGGGGATCAAACGCCCCCGGAGGGATAACGCGCTCTTTGAGCAGCAGGGCAAACAAGGCCATGAAGGCAATGGTCATCGGCAACCTGTCCCACAACAGCGTCGGCGTGCTGGGTGCCAGGTGGTACCAGGTCGAGCCCAAGCCCACCAAGGCCACCCCCAGACACAAAGCCAGGTAGCCGCGCGTGCACTCGTGATGAAAGCCCCTACCCCGCCATAACCCATACAGCCCCACCAGCAGAAAGGGCAGGTTGGAAAGCACATTCAGCGCATTGGGTACACCCGCCAGCGCACGCTGATCGGCAAAATTATGATATGCCGGGTCCTGGGGCATCGGCCCCTGCAGCGCCACCAACAGTATCAGCAGCAGACTTGTGAGCAACAACCCGCCGATCTTCAATCGATATGTATTCACCACAAAGCTAGCCTCATGAAAGCTCCCGCCATCAGGATCCCTTCGCCGTACAACTCGCGCCAGCGCGAGGTAGGCTCACCTGTAAAGGCGTCACGGGGCCATCCGCCGCATAGTGCCGCGCCGCGTCGCGCGTGGCCGCAATGCGATCCTCGCTCACGGGGTGCGTGCTGAACAAGGCGGGCGGTTCCACGCCGTGTGTTGAACGCAGCACCTCAAACACCTTGTCGGCATCTGCGATATGCCCATACTGCCCCGCCAGCATCTGGAGCGCCAACGCATCTGCCGCCCGCTCCTGATCGCGGCTGAAGCTCAAGGCGGTCAAACTGCCCACCACACTCACCATGGAGTCCGCCGCCCCATCGCCAAAGCCCGCCAGGCTACCCAGCGCCAGCGCGATGACCACGCCCCGCCCAGCAGCCACCAACGGATCGCGATGTTTTATATGTGCAATCTCATGCCCGATGACCAGGGCCAACGCATTCTCGCTGGGCATGGCGCGGTACAGCCCTTCGTATACCAGGATGTGTCCGCCAGGCAATGCCAGCGCATTCACCTCATCCCCGTGCACAAAATGCACCTGTAACGGCATGTCCGGTGGCAAACCCGCACGCGCCGCCAACGGCATGCTCAGCCGTTCCAGATAGCGCTGCACTTCCGCATGACCGGGTGCAAGGCACGCCGGCTCACTCAACACATCCGCCAGCTGGGCGCTGGCCAGGCGCTGTTCCACCGAGGCGGGAATGAACCGCACCAGGGCTCCCGCCAACCAGGCCAGCACCACCACCCCCACCAGCACTGCCGCAGATACGCCCGCCAGCAGCAGTGAGAACTCCCGCAGCGGGTGCTCATCCGTTACATTGATGCCCTCGGGCAGCGGCGGGTTCTCATACTGCATCACTGCACCGTGATGGCAGTGCCATAGGCGTAGACCTCGACGCACCCCACCTGTTGCTTCTGCCCCTGATTGATCGGTGCCGTTTCCAGCTTCACATTGACAATGAGCTTGGCACCCCGCGCGTGCGCCTCGGCTTTCATGCGCAGGATGGCCTCGCGCCGGGCCCGCTCCAGTAGTGACTCATATGATCTCACACGCCCCCCCACCAAGCTGCGCAAACCCGCCGCGACCTGTTTGAAGTAGTCATTGGAGATCACCACATTTCCGCCTACCAGCGCACAACTCACCGGCCCCAACTGTGGTGGCGGCAAGCGTTCACTGAAAGCCAGCACCCCCGCCAGCTGCTTTTCCCGCTCGCGAATGGAGGCAAAATGGCGGCGCTCAGCCAACTGGCCAAAGATATAGCCCAGCGCTATCAGCGTCACAAAGAACACCAGATCGTACATGGCCCTTACTCCAGCACGACGGCAGTGCCATAGGCGAATAGCTCAGCCGCACCGGCGGTAATTGAAGAGGTCGAGTAGCGCACGTTCAACACCGCATTGGCGCCGATGGCTTCCGCCTGCTGCACCATGCGCGTTGTGGCCTCCTCTCTGGCCTCCTGTAACAACTCGGTGTACCCCTTCAACTCGCCACCGAAGATATTTTTCAGGCCGGCCATCAGGTCGCGCCCCACATGCTTCGAGCGCACGGTACTGCCCTGCACCATGCCCAGATGCTTCGTCACACGCTTGCCTGGAATAATTTCTATGTTGGTAACGATCACACCATGCTCCCTGTTCACATTATTGGTTTGCCCACCCTCAGGTGGAACAAAGATTGTGGCACAACCGCCCAATCTTTGGGCAACCCAATCCAGTCACCAACAGGGCCCGGGCATGAATGCCTGACAGCGCCCAAACACATACGCACCAGCACGTGACAATGGAACTTCTCAGCGCAGGTTTGCCACGTATCGCGTGCCGATGTGTAACAAACCCACATCTCCAAAGCACCACATCAGCGACACCACCCACGCAACCCATTGAAAAAATGTCATTAAATGTTGGCGTGGAACATCCGCTTAGATTTATTACGCACAACAATACAAACATGCACCAAAGGCTCGAGTAAGAATAAAAATCGCCTTGGGATAATAAGAACGACCACTGCAAGGCACATAACCACAAGCACCGGCCATAAAATATAATAATCAGCGTCCCCGGCTGCGGGGGCCCCAGGGCCCCTCACAGACCCGCTAGATGCCCCCCTCCCGAGCTGAGCGCATTTCCCGCGCGAAATATGCTACAAAGGAGTCACACCCTACCCCATAGACTCATCCATGAAACACTACGACCCAGATGCAGCCCCTTCAGCACTGCAGTGGCTGGCCCTGGAACAACACCAGCGCATCGCGCTGATTGAGCGCTACCACCAACAGCAGCACCTTGGGCTGAAAAATCTTCGTGCCCACACCACCATTCACACCATCGTCGAAAATCAGGCTGCCGAGTGCCTGCCCGCCGTGATGCAAGCCCTCTACCGCCTGCAAGACCGAGGCTTGACCCGGCACGATGCGGTACACGCCGTGGGGCAAGTGGCCATGCGGCACCTGTTCGACGTGATGAAGCAAGAAGGCAATGACCACGAAGCGTTTCAGGCGCGTTATGCGCAGGCACTGGATGCGCTTTAAGCCACTTACAGCGCAGGCTTTCACCCTGAACACGCCAGAACCATAGTGCCTCAAGCCGCGGGGAATGCTCTGGCAACGTTGTGCCACTCGCGCAACGCGCCGTTGGCGTGGCCTCTGTGATGCCCCTTAACGCATAGCCGAGCAGAGCTACTCGAAAGCGGCTCTCACCTAGCGGCGAGCAAAATATGCATTTTCAGCCGCGACGAGCGTTTTTGCGCCAAGGCTCGCACCAGGTGCAGCAAAGCACGGCATCAGTGCGTGTTGATGATGCTAGAGGCTCTTAAGGGGCAAATATTGCCTGCAAAACATGCTAAATAACCCCATCCGTTATAACCATCAATCCCATGCCCCCACCCAATTAACCCTCTTGTTTGACAGGCCATACCCCGCTGCTAGATTGGTTATACGGCAAATTTCGCACGTGAGGAGCGAGGGAGTACTCTATGGCCATAAAAAGGGCTGAAACCCAGAGAAGATTTGCCCTGGGAGCGCTAGTGAGCGCGCTATTGATCGCCCCGCACATATGGGCAGAGGAAGCGGATTTATTCAAATTTCACGGTTTTGGTTCCCTATCGGCCTCCACCACCGACAACTCAAGGGTTAAATATAAGTCGAGCATACAGCAGCCTACCCCGCCCAATTCTGCTGCTGGGGAGTGGTCCTTCGAGCCGAACTCCCTGATCGCCGGACAACTGGATATCGCTTCCGAAGAGCGACTATCTGCCACCATTCAAATGATCGGCACCATGCGCGAAGACGGCCGCTTCACCGTGGAGCCTGAGTGGGCCTTTTTGCGTTACAACATTGACCCTGTTTGGTCGGTCAGGCTGGGCCGCGTGCTCACCCCCGTGTTCCTGGAGTCCGATTATCGCTATGTGGGTTATGGCCGCCTAAGCGCCAAGCCTTCGAATCAACTGTTCGGCTTCTATCCCCTTTCCAACCACGACGGCATGGATATCACCTACCTCGGCGAGTTGGGCAATGGCACCATCCGGGCGATCGGTTTTGTTGGCCAAACCAAGTACGATCTGCCCGATGATCACAAAGGGCGCGAGCAGTACTACACCAGCAATCTGCTCTACGGCGCGGCGCTCACCTGGGATAACGACCAGTACCTGTTGCGTGGAGCCGTGGTGCAAGCCGCATTTGCCCTGGACGGCGAGGCGGCGGAGCCCACCGTGGCACAGGTTTACGACCCATTGATAGACCTCGCAAACCGAGGGTGGTGCGATGAATGCGCCTCCCTTGCCGAGGAGTGGGATCGCGCCGACAACGGCGCGAAGCTGACCACCTATACCCTGGCCGGCCGAGCGAACTATGGTAATGCCGCCTTCACCCTGGAGGGTTTCTACCGCAAATCCGACACCATGATTCCGGACATCACCGGCTATGAGTTCACCGCCTCCTATGCGCTCGGGTCATTTACCCCTTACGTGGGCTTCGCGCTGTCAAACACCCTCAGCAATGATTACAAGCTGGTAGACGCCAACATCCCACTGCCACCGGGGCCTGAAAGAACAGCATACGTTGATAGCGTAAAAATCATCAACGATTACTACCAATCGCAGAATATCGGCCGCGAGGTGTTCACCCTCGGCGTGCGTTGGGATGTCATGGATAACGTGGCCGTTAAGCTACAAGCCGAAAACTGGTCGCTGGACAGCGAATACTCCGATAACGCCCTGGTGTCAGGAATCAAGACCGGCGGCCAAAAAGTAATGTTCAATCGCGCAACGATCGATCGCACCCGCCCCACCGACTTCAATCTTTTTACCGCCACGATTGATTTCGTGTTCTGAGCATGGAGGGAGTGCACATGAAGACCTATTGCAGGCTAATGGCGGCCCTTCTGTTCAGCAGCCTAGCAGACGCAGAGGTAGTGGTGGTGGCAGGAGCCAGCTCGCCGCTGTCGGCACTGTCCAAACAAGAGGTATCGAATATTTACCTCGGCAAAACCCGTGCGCTGCCCAATGGGCAGGAAGCCATGCCGGTGGACTTGCCCGAAGACCAGGATACACGCGTCGAGTTTCTTAATGCCATTACGGGAAAAACCGAAGTTCAGTACAAGGCGTATTGGGCCCGAATGGTATTTTCCGGTGCGGGGCGCCCGCCCAAGCTGGCAGCCGATGCCACCAAAGCCAAGGCGGTGCTCGCCGACAATCCGAATGCCATCGGCTACATCAGTAAGGACGATCTGGATGCCAGCGTAAAAGTGCTACTACAACCCTAACCACGGGTAAAAAAAAAGCCTGCCGGTTTTGCCGGCAGGCTTTTTATGAGCGCGCTCACAACGCCTACACGCTAGCACTGCGCAAAGGTTCCCCCTTGCGCAGCCCGACGAGCTTAGATAATAAAGCGCCCCAACCACCAGAACACCGCCGCCACCAGCGCGCTACAGGGAATGGTGAAGATCCACGCCCAGACGATGGTGCCCGCCACACCCCAGCGCACCGCGGAGAGCTTGCGGTTGGCGCCCACGCCGACAATCGCACCGGTGATGGTGTGCGTGGTGGAGACCGGAATGCCAAAGGACGTGGCCGTGAACAGCATCACGGAGCCCGCCGTCTGTGCGGCGAAACCACCCACCGGGCGCAACTTGGTGATTTTCTGCCCCATCAGCTTGATGATGCGCCAGCCACCAAAGGCGGTGCCGAGAGCAATCGCGCCATAGCACGCCAACACTACCCAGTAGGGTACGGCTTCGTCCTTGCCACACACGCCCGCCGCGATTAGCAGCATCCAGATAATGCCGATGGTCTTCTGCGCATCGTTGCCGCCGTGCCCCAGGGCATAGGCAGACGCCGACACCAGTTGCAACCGGCGGGACCAGGTATCCACCTTGCGCGGCGTGCTGTCCTTGCACACCCAGGAGATCAGCAGCATCAGCAAGCCGCCCAGCAGCATGCCCACCAAGGGGGAGACGAAGATGAACACCACCACCTTGGTAATGCCCGCAGAAATCAGCGCCTCCGGGCCAACCTTGGCCAGTGCAGCACCAATCAAACCGCCAATCAGCGCATGCGACGAGGAGGACGGAATGCCGAAATACCAGGTGATGATGTTCCACACAATGGCTCCGACCAGCGCCCCAAACACCACATAGTGGTCGATGAAAGCGGGATCAATGGTGCCCTTGCCCACCATCGCGGCCACCTTGAGCTGGAACACCCAGATCGCGGCGAAATTGAAAAACGTGGCCAACATCACCGCCTGGTGAGGTTTGAGCACCCGGGTAGATACCACCGTGGCGATGGCGTTGGCGGCGTCGTGAAAGCCGTTCATGAAGTCGAAGGCGAGTGCCAGCACCACCAGGAATGCCAGCACGCCAATGGACATGGTCAGTTGATCCATCGATCTCTGCTCCGGCGGCTCAGGAATTTTCGAGCACGATAGCTTCGAGGATGGTCGCCACGCGCTTGCAACAATCGGTGACGGTTTCAAGCAACTCGTAGATGGCTTTGAGCTTGATCAGCTCGCGCACGTCCTGCTCTTCGCGGAACAGCTTGGACATGGCCTCACGCAACACGCGGTCAGCCTCGGACTCATGCAGGCTGATCTGCTTGCACGCGGAAAGAATGGCCTCGCCATTGCTCATGTCGTGCAACAAGCCCACCGCTTTCTCCAGCAGCTGACAAGAGGCGCGAATGATCTCGGCAAAGCGGATCGCCTCGGGCGTGGCCCGGCGGATGTCATAGGTACTGATGGTGCCGGCCGCATCCTGAATGGTGTCCAGCACATCATCCAGGTTCTTGGTCAGCTGGTGAATCTCGTCGCGGTCCAGCGGCGTGATGAACGTCTGGTGCAGGCGAGTCAGGGTTTCGTCGACGATCTTGTCGGCTCTTGCCTCGATCTCGTCGATATTGGCCGCATGGGCCGCGGCGGCCTCCTGCGAGGTGGCGAGCGCTGCCATCACAGCAACCAACTCATCTGCCCCCCTGACGATTTCCTTGGCGTGCGCATTGAAATGGTCAAAGAACTTCACTTCGCGGGGCATCAGTCGGCCGAACATGGATTCACCTGTTGTCAGCATCAAAAGGGGTCAAATCGGTGGCGCGCATTATTACATTTTTGTGACACTGACAGGGCCCAGCAAAGCCCCCGTGGGAATAGTTGCTTTTTTTATAAACCAATGATTTTTAATGCCTTTATTCTATAATCACGGAACTCCCAGATGCTTGACGCCCTTAATTATCAGGAAAGTGGGCTGATTGCACACATGAAGCCCGTGAGGGCGCATAGTAAGTCCGCTGTAAACACCGCCAGCAAGGGGGCGAGACGACAGCGCTCCAGCCATACTTAGCCTGCCTCGATCAGCACGCAAAAGTCCCGAGGGCTCAGCAACACTTTGCCGGAGAGCACCGTGCTTGGCCGCCGCGCGGCTATCGCAGCTGCACACACCGGCCTGGGCTAAACTTAAAATGATAAGCACGCGGATCAGGCCCGCAGAACGGCAGCGCCCCCGTTTCGCCATGCGGCGAACCAACCGGGGCGCACCTCGCCAAGCCCAGTGAGGAGGCTTTATTCAGCACGCATGATCCGACAGCAAAGTACAAACCACATCGGCCCAACGCATCAGGCTTACCTGGCAGCGGCTTTGGGCAAGTCACCACACGCCAACGCCCTGATGGCCTGGCTGCTGAGTGTCTGTGTGCCCGTCGCAGTGGTATTGGCTGCCATCGCCCCCCATAGCCAGGGTGAGTTAAGTGCGTGTCAGCCGGGCGGATGGGCAGCACTCAGCCCTCACGGGTCATTGACCGCCCTGATCGTGTTGATCATGGCCGGCGCCACTGCGGCAGGCAGTCACCTACTGCGACACCGCTGGCCACACAGTGCTGCCGTGCCGGCTTACAACGCCGTCGCGGCGGCCACGCTCTCTGGGCTCATCCTGACCTTAGGCGGAGGCGTGTTGGTAGCACATCTGCCGTTTTTTATCCTCACCGCCGCCCTGCTCATCTACCGCGACTGGCGCCTGATAATGCTCACCTGGGGGATCAACCTTTTTCTCGATGCGCTGTTGCTGGCTACTGGCTCTGCGGGCCTCGCTTCTGAACTGAGTGCGACCTGCCTCACTGCACAGCAGGCCCTGGTGCAAATCGGTGTGGAAACCGCTCACGCGTTCTTGCTGGCCTTCATCGCCAAACGCTTGTATACAGAAGACACACAATTGGCCGAACTGCAGCGCAACCTGCTGGCCCGCAGCGATCAACTACACGCGCTGTTTAACTACTCTCCAGACCCAACCTGGATCATCCAGAACAACACCTTCATCGAGTGCAATCTCGCCGCCGTGGAGTTCCTCGGTTATCGCAACACCGAAGAGTTGAAGAACCTCCACCCCTCCCGCTTGTCACCCGAGTTTCAACCCGACGGCCAGACCTCCTTCGCCAAGGCCGAAGCCATGATGGCCGCCGCAAAAGAGAAGGGTATTCATCGCTTTGAATGGGTACACACCCGCGCCGACGGCAGCGAGTTCCTGGCGGAGGTGACCCTCCTGGCCATTAGCCTGCTGGGCGAGCCCGCCATCTACTGTAGCTGGCGCGACATCACCGCACAGCGCAAGCTACAGGAAGAGCTGAACAACCACCGCGACCATCTGGAAGAACTGGTGGCAGCGCAGACCCAAAGCATCAAGGCCATGGTGGATACCGCCGCTGCGGGCCTCATCACCATTGATCCCCAGGGCACCATCCTGAGTTTCAATGCCGAAGCGGAGCGGATGTTTGGCTTTGATGCCAGCGAGGTGCTGGGGCGAGACGTCGGTATGCTGATGCCCGAACCCGATCGCTCGCAACACCCCCATCACCTGCGGCACTACCGAGGCTCCCAGAGCTCGCGCATGATTGGTATCGGCCGCGAGCTTAGAGGGCTGCGCCGCAACGGCAGTGAATTTCCCCTCTACCTCAACGTCACCGAAATGACGATCGGCGGAGAGAAACGCTTTACCGGGGTGATGATGGACATCTCGGCCAGAAAGGAGGCGGAAGCCGCGTTGATCCAGGCGCGCGAGGCGGCCGAAAGCGCTAACCGCGCCAAAACCAACTTCCTGGCCAACATGAGCCACGAAATCCGCACCCCGATGAACGCCATCATCGGCATGACCGCCTTGCTATTGGAGACCCCCCTCAGCCCTGAGCAACAAAAGCTGCTGCGCACCGTGGATAGCTCAGCCCAATCGTTGCTGACCATCCTCAACGACATTCTGGACATCTCCAAGCTGGAATCCGGCAAGATGGTGCTGGAGCAGACGCCGTTCAACCTGCAGGCCCTGCTGGAAGATGTGGTGGATCTGATATCCGTCAGTGCCGCAGAGAAAGGCCTACACGTATCCCTGTCATCCGAAGGCCCCCTCCCCGCCTGGGTGCTGGGCGATCCAACCCGTCTGCGCCAGGTGTTGCTCAATCTTGCCGGCAATGCCGTGAAGTTCACCGAGCATGGCAGCATTTGCCTCAGTGTACGCCCCACCGTGGACCCCGGGCGCTGGCACTTCAGCGTGAAAGACACCGGCATCGGCATCCCCGAGGACCGACTCGCGCGGATTTTTGAGCGCTTCTCTCAAGCCGATGACTCCACCACCCGGCGCTTTGGCGGCACCGGCCTTGGCATCAGCATCTGCAAAGAGCTCATCGAATGCATGGGTGGGCGCCTGTGGGTTCACAGCGTTGTCGGCACCGGCAGCGACTTCCAATTCACCATCGCCCTCCCCCCGGCAGCGGGCCAGCGCCCCAGCATCCCCCCCCGCGAAAAGCAGGACGATGCCACCACACCCCGCCCGATGAAAATCCTGGTGGCCGAGGATGTCGAAGCCAATCAGCTCCTGATCACCACCTGGCTCAACCGCTGGCAACATCAGATCACCCTTGCGGAGAATGGCCGCATTGCCCTGGAGAAGTTCCAGCAGCAGCCCTTCGATCTGATATTGATGGATGTGATGATGCCCGAGATGGATGGTCTGCAGGCCACCCGAGCAATACGTGAAATCGAAGCCGCACGCGGCGGGCACATCCCCATCATCATCCTCACCGCAGATGTGATGGCCGGGCACCTGCAACACTATTTGGACAACGGCGCCGATGATGTGGCGGGCAAGCCGACAGACTTCCCAGCGTTGAAAATGAAGATTGAGCGGCTTACTGCGGTGACTTAGCCGCGGTGGCGAATGTTCAGTGGTGCGGCCAGTGCCGCAATGCCTGCGGGTTATTCAACCTAGGCGAGTTGTGACCTTGCGATAACCGTGTTTTCTGCCAGCGCCGTCGGGTCGTGACCCGACATTCATGAAGCCCGTGCCGCCTGAAAAGTAAATGTCGGGTCTAGACCCGACCTACGCGAGCTAGACCCGACCTACGCGAGCTGGCGCGATCTGACCCAACAGCATCAACAGATTCTGGAAGCGCTCGCCTGGATCGAACCCGCTGCCCGTGATCTGGTGACCACCCTTGACCGCTTTCCCGCCATCCACGGTCAAGGCCCCACTCCAATGGAGCTGGCGTTGCGCACATTTTGCTGAAACTGCGTATAGGCTCGGTAAACGTCAGCACCGGAAACAACACTGCCCAGATAACTGGGCGGTGGGTGCCTCTTTTTGTAGCGACTAATCAAAGTGGGTGTCCTTTTGATTTTCCACACAGAACCGGCTACGGCAAAAAACTCACCGTGCCGGAAATATCAGCACGGCGCAGTTTCTCCCCCTTGTAGTGAGCCGAGCGAAGTGCGGCTGATAGGGGGCAATTGGCCAGGGATGGCCAATTGAGCGGCCTCGAATCAGGGATGAGCGTGGCCGCGACCCCGTGGCAGACGTGCTTCGATCGGGTAGCCCGGAGCGCAGCGAAGGGCCGAACGGTCAGGGGGCGCGGGGGTGTCCAGAGGGGCGCCGCGCAGCGCCCCTCTGGGGCCAGTCCGGCCCGAGGACAGCGCGGGTGATGACTGGGTTAAACTCGTTAGCTTGTGCGAGTGGTGTACGAAGTGACACGGCAAGTGGTGCAATGCCCGTTGGTTATTGCACCCTACAAACGCGATTACGCCTTACGCGCATTGCCCCCCCTGATTTGGTATCCTCTCACCCGGGCAACCGCCATAACGCCATCAGCAAGCATGGTCAGTGCAAAATATCCTTCTCCCCCACCACCACACCATTCACCATCTGCGCCACCCCATCATCCGGCACCGCACTGGTGACATGATCCCTCAACTTGTTGACCACCGCGTTCATCACCTTGATGGTCTGCTCCAGCTGGTCGAGGGTTTTTAAAATATTGTCGCGATCGAGCAGCTCTTTCTCGGCCATCTGCGTCGCCTCCCTATCTATTTTTATGTCTGCCCATGCGAAAGGGCCGCCTCGCGGGCGGCCCTGTTCAACATCAATCCCAGCTCAGCGCACCGCCGGTCTGATACTCGATCACGCGGGTTTCGAAGAAGTTCTTCTCCTTGCGCAGGTCCATGATCTCGCTCATCCACGGGAATGGGTTCTGCGCGCCCGGGAACTGCTCCGGCAAGCCCAGCTGGGTCAGGCGGCGGTTGCAGATGAAGTGCAGGTATTCCTCCATCATCGCCGCGTTCATACCCAGCACGCCGCGCGGCATGGTGTCGCGGGCGTACTGCACTTCCAGCTCGGTGCCTTCCAGGATCATCTGGATGGCTTCAGCCTTCATGCTGTCGTCCCACAGGTGCGGATTTTCCAGCTTGATCTGGTTGATCACGTCGATGCCGAAGTTGAGGTGCATGGACTCGTCGCGC
>CAZYQX010000041.1:0-26439 GCA_964649985.1 uncultured Pseudomonadales bacterium
AGCCGAAGCCGAAGCCGAAGCCGAAGCCGAAGCCGAAGCCGAAGCCGAAGCCGAAAGCCTTGTCCTGCCAAGTTTGCCTGACATAGAAGACCAGATTGACCACGAGACCCTCGAGATCTTTCTGGAGGAAGCGCACGAACTGCTCGAGGAAATGGATAGCCAGTTGCACGCCTGGGCCCAGGCGCCTGCGGAGGCTGCCTATGGTGAGGCATTGAAGCGCCTGCTGCACACCTTCAAGGGGGGCGCACGTGTGGCGGGCTTGCTGCGTCTCGGCACCTTGGCCCACGAGGTCGAGAGCCTGCTCGAGGGCGCGCGCGCGTTGAGCCCGGTACACCTGGCGCAAACGCGCCACTGTTACGATCTGTTGCTCAACGGCATTGAGGCACTGACCGCCGGTGCCGCTGCGCTGCCTGTCGCGCCTGTGCCGGTGGCCGTGGAGCCCGCGCCTGCAGGCGAAGCAGAGGTCGATAAGGCTGCGGATGAAAAGCCTGCGTTGGCGCAGGAGGCGGAGGTGGCTCCCTCCAACGTCATCCGCTTCCCCGAGTTCAATCTCAGGCCCAACGTGCCGGTGGTGCCCAGCGTGCCGCTGCCCGTGGCAGAGATGACGCGCTATCTTGAAAAGCGTGGCTCTCAAGAGGCGGTGAAGATATCTGCCCAGCTGCTGGAAGAACTGGTCAATCTGGCCGGCGAGACCAGTATTTCGCGTGCCCGAGTGGAAGAGCAGGTCAACGATTTCCGCTATTCACTGGAGGACATGGACTCCACCATTAACCGCCTGCAGGACAAGCTCCGCCGCCTGGATATCGAGACCGAGGCGCAGATGCTGTTCCGCCAGGAGCGGTTGGAACAAGAGGGGGTGGAGGCCTGGGACCCACTCGAGTTTGACCGCTATTCCGCATTGCAGCAGTTGTCGCGGTCGTTGATGGAAACGGCATCAGACATCTCCGATTTGCGGGAAACACTCTCCGACAAATCGCGTGATCTAGAGACCCTGCTGGTCCAGCAGGCGCGTATCAATACCGAGCTGCAGGAAGGCTTGATGCGCTCGCGCATGGTGCCGTTCTCTCGGATGGTGCCACGCTTGCGCCGCATC
Organism: uncultured Pseudomonadales bacterium; assembly: GCA_964649985.1. Lineage (GTDB taxonomy): Bacteria > Pseudomonadota > Gammaproteobacteria > Pseudomonadales > CAZYQX01 > CAZYQX01. The sequence continues at coordinate 1,094 of CAZYQX010000041.1, forward strand.
GTGCGCCAAGTGGCAGCGGAGCTTGGCAAGGAGGTCGAGTTTGACGTGATCAACGCCGAGGGCGAAATGGACCGCTCGGTGATGGAGCGCATGGTGGCGCCGCTGGAGCACATGCTGCGCAATGCCGTGGATCACGGCATCGAAATGCCAGATGAGCGCACCCGGCAGGGCAAGAGCAGTGCCGGACACATCTATTTGAGTTTGCAGCGCGAGGGTGGCGACATCGTGTTGGCACTCAAGGATGACGGCCGGGGTATCAATCGCGATGCGGTGCGTGCAAAGGCCATTGAGCGGGGCATGCTGGATGCGGGCGCGCGCCTCTCAGAGCACGAAGTATTGCAGTTCATTGTGCAGCCGGGCTTCAGTACTGCTCAGGCCGTCACCCAAATTTCTGGGCGCGGCGTGGGTATGGACGTGGTTCACAGTGAGATCAAGCAGCTTGGTGGCTCACTGGACGTGCAGTCGGACTTTGGCCGAGGCTCGCGTTTCACCGTGCGCCTGCCGTATACGGTGTCGGTCAACCGCGCGTTGATGGTGAACATTGGCCAGGATACTTACGCCATCCCGCTGAACACCATTGAAGGCATTGTGCGGGTCAGTCCCTTCGAATTGGAGGCCTACTACCAGCCGGATGCGCCGCTATTTGAGTATGCCGGGCAGTCCTACCGTTTGCGCTACCTTGGCGCCTTGATGCACATGGCCGAGAAGCCGGATCTGGCGACCCAGTTAATGCCGTTGCCCGTGCTGTTGGTGCGCGGAGGTGAGCACGCGGTGGCGGTTCAGGTGGATCGTCTGTTGGGCTCCCGTGAGGTGGTGGTGAAGCCCTTGGGGCCACAGTTCAGCCAGGTTCAAGGCCTCAGTGGCGCTACCGTGCTGGGGGATGGCTCGGTGGTGGTCATTCTCGACCTTGCGGCTATGGTGCGTGCGGATATCTCGCACCAGCATCGGGACTTCATCTTGGGGCGTGACGCGGAGCGCATTGAGGCGGAAAGGAATCTGCGCGTCATGGTGGTGGACGACTCTGTCACCGTGCGCAAGGTGACCTCGCGCTTCCTGGAGCGCTTGGGTGTCGATGTGTTGCTGGCCAAAGACGGCGTAGATGCCATGGCCTTGCTGCAGGAGCACACGCCGGATGTGATGCTGCTGGATATCGAAATGCCGCGCATGGACGGTTTCGAGGTGGCTAACCGCATGCGTCACAATGAGCGGTTGCGGGACGTGCCCATCATCATGATCACCTCGCGCACTGGCGAAAAGCATCGCCAACGTGCGCTCGCCATCGGTGTGAACAAGTATATGGGCAAGCCCTACCAGGAGTCGGAGTTGCTGGCGGCGATTGAAGAGCTGTCGGGGCGTCAGCTGGGATGATGGAGCTTCATGATCACGTGCTCATGCATCACCCCGCGACGGGGGCAATGATCATGCAGATGGCGTTATTTTCCTCAGTGAGGAGGCCCCCAGTATGGGCGCCAAAATTGGCGTAATCGCCGAAGTGCCGGATCATACCCGGCGCTTGAAAAACGTATTGCAAGGGGCTGGCTACGATGTCGTAGTGGCCTTGGAGCCAGGCTGCGAAAGTTTGTCGGCCTTGGCAGGGGCGCATCCCGATGCCTGGGTGGTGTCGTGTACGGGTGACGATTGCCCTGGGCTGGATCAGCTGTTAGCCCACGCGGATGCTCCGGTGCTGTTTGGCGATGCCATTCCCGAAGAAGGGGAGGTGGGTGACTATAGTCGCTGGGCGGATCGGCTGCTGGAAAAGGTTCAGCCTATGGCGGTGGCAGGCATGATTCGCCGGGGGGACCTGTCGGGTGAGCTGCCGCTTTCCGAGCCTCAGCCGGATGCCTTGCCGCCAGAGCGGGTATGGGTGCTGGCGGCTTCATTGGGCGGGCCAGCGGCAGTGGGCAGTTTTTTACGGGCTTTGCCCGCCAACCTGCCGGTGGCCTTTATTTATGCGCAGCACATTGATCAGCATTTCGAGAATGTGCTGGCCAGGGCGTTGGGGAATAGTCCTTTCAGCCCATGTGTGATCGATCACGGTCATCGCCTGCGCCACGGGCAGGTGAGCATTGTGCCGGTGAGCCGCGAAGTGAGCTTCAAGCCTGGTGGCGAAGTTAACTTGGGCCGGCGCGGCTGGTCCGGCCCATACACGCCCGCCATCGACCAAGTATTGGCCGACGTCGGCCGTATTTACCGCGAGCGTGCTGGCTGTATCGTGTTTAGCGGCATGGGGGCGGATGGTCAGCTCGGTGTGCGCATCATGCATAATCATGGCGGTGCGGTCTGGGTACAGCGGCCAGAGAGCTGTACCAGTGCAGCAATGCCCAATGCCGCCTCGTCGACTGGTTGTGTGAGCCGCATGGGCGATCCTGAGCAACTGGCGGAGGCATTGGCCAGGCTGATTCACGATGAACTGCAAGCGGGCTGAAGCTCCTGTTTTAAGAGGCTTAACATGTCGGGTGAGATACAGTTGCCGCGCACGATAACCGAGTTGTCGACGCTGCTAATCCCTGTGCGCGGGCGGCAGCTGCTGGTGCCCAATGTGGCGGTGGCGGAAATCATCCACTTTGTCGCCCCCTATACCATGGAGGATGTGCCCAACTGGCTGTTGGGCACCATCGATTGGCGCAATCAGGTACTGCCGCTGATCTCCTTTGAGGCCATTAACGACGAGCCTTTTGCCGCGCGTGAGGGCCCCCGCCGGGTGGCCGTTTTCAATGGCCTTCACCACAATGAGCGCCTGCCCTTTTACGCCATGCTTTCACTGGGGGCGCCTAGGTTGATGCGGGTAGAGCCCGAGGACATTCTCAAGGAGAATGGGCATGGGTTGGGGCCGGCAGAATCCATGGTGGTTTCTCTGCATGGAGAGAACGCGGTGATCCCGAATCTCGAATTCATCGAGTCGCAGGTGCTAACGCTGCTGTGAGGCGGAGAAGCCTTAGAGTTGTACGCAGCAAGACGCATTGCTGAGTCAGTGATTGGCCTGGGCAGTGAAATGGGTCACTGAGCTTGGCATCAGCCAGTAGCCCGTGTGCAGGCGATGGTTATTCTGCGGCGTCCGAGTTCGCATGGGGCATCTTGCTGCGGGCGGGTTATAGTGCAGGCGCGCGCTTTTTATCGTCTGCTGCACATCGCGGGCTGCACTAAGGCAGCTGTATCTCGCCTGCGGAAAAAGTCACCGCCTTGCCCTGCAGTCGCACCCGCTCCCCCAGCAATTCGCAACCGACCTCGCCGCCCCTGGCGGAGGCCTGCCAGGCACGCAGACGGGGGCGACCCAGTCGCCGCGCCCAGTAGGGGGCCAATTGGCAATGGGCCGAGCCGGTGACGGGGTCCTCATCAATGCCGAGTTTCGGGCCAAAGAAGCGGCTGACAAAATCGAACTCCTCGCTCGGGGCGGTGGCAATCACGCCGCGCAGGGGGAGCTGCAGCAGGGGGCTCAGGTCGGGGCTGAGTGAGCGCAGTTCCGCTTCGTTGCGATACACCACCAGATAATCCTCAGCTGCCAGTACCTCAACGGGAGCTATGCCAAGCCCCTGCAACAAGGCGGCCGGGGCGTCGCAGGGCTGGGGGGTACTGGCCGGAAAATCCATCGCCAGGCCGTCTGCCAGGCGCTGCACCACCAGCACCCCGCTGCGGGTGTGGAAGCGCAGCTGCTCATCCTCGGCCCCCAAGTGGCTGAACAGCACATGCGCCGCGGCCAAGGTGGCATGGCCACAGAGCGCCACCTCGGCCTTGGGGGTGAACCAGCGCAGCGCATAATCGGCACCTTCCCGCACAAAAAAAGCCGTCTCTGAGAGCTGGTGTTCGGCCGCAATGGCCTGCATCAACGCGTCGGGCAGCCAGTGGGGCAGTGGGCACACGGCGGCTGGATTGCCACTGAAGGGTTGCGCGGCGAAGGCGTCGACAATGAACTGGGCTATGCGCATGGCCACAACCGATCAGATGTTTATAAGCAATATTTGGATTCGCATCTTAACAAATGGGGGCTGGCGGCGCGGCGTGCAATGTCAGTGTCTGTGACGAGAGTGCATTCTTGGGCAATGGCTGCTATACAAATACAGCAGTCGATTTGAACATTGCGCGGCCGCTAATTGAGCTGCACGCGCTCAAACGATCTAAGGAGCAGTATCATGCTTATGAAGCGCACTGTGGCGATCATGGGGGCTGCTGTCCTGTTATCTCTTGCACCCGTTTCCGCGCTGGCAGTTGAAGAAACGCCTATGTCTATTCCAGGTGGAACATATGTGTCTACAGATCAGGCCAAACAACTATTCGACAAGGGGGCTGTTTTCGTTGATTCGCGCGTGGCGGCTGAATATGCGGAGCAGCATATAAAGGGCGCTATTGGCGTCGTTTACAAAGAGAAGCATTCCAAAGTTTCCACTGTAGACCCAGCAGACAGTATGGACTTAAGTAAGTTGCCCGCAGACAAGGCGCAGGCGTTGGTCTTTTACTGCAATGGCTCCCCTTGCTGGCGGGCCTTCAAGGGCGCTTCGGCGGCCATCAAGGCGGGCTATGGCCAGGTGTTCTGGTATCGCGACGGGATGCCTGCCTGGAAAGCCGCCGGGCATCCGGTAGAGTAACAGGGCGCGAGGCACGCAGGCTACCGCCTACGGCGGTGGCCAATTTGATGTCTTGATGCGCGAAGCGTCGCCAGATTTGGTGTTGCGGGAAATTTCTTCATGCAATTGACGCTAAGTCAAAAACTCTATGTTGCAGCAGCTGGTGCGCTGATGATATTGGCTGCGCTTGCGTTGACCAATTTGCAGGGCAGTCGTCAGGCGAATGCGGAAATGGAAGAGCTGGTGCAGCACGAGATCAAGGCGTTAATGCGGGTGCAGTCGATTGATCGCGACTTGTTGGAAATACGCTTTCGCATTGCGGGTGTCGTGCTTGAACAATTGCCCAGCGTGGGGTCGCAGAACCATTTGCAGGAGGCGCGTAGTAGGATCGACAAAAGCTGGCGCGATTTCGAAGCTAACAACAGTATAGAGGCAGCTGGCGAGGCAGAATATATCGCTCAAGTTTCGTCGGGCATCAAACTGTTGCCCGCAATGTTTGACAGCATTGACTCGCTTTATAAAGCGGGTGACACCAAAGGGTTGAACGCCTTTCTGGAGGATGAGTGGCCCGTCATCATCAGTAAGGTGCAGAAGCCCTTGTCACAATTGGTCAAGATGCATGAGGAAGAACTGGCCTTAAGACAAGAGCGCAGCCTCAAGGACGGAGAGCGCCGCGTTACGATGTCGATTAGTATAGCCGTGGGTTCGGCACTTCTGTTGTTGGTGTTCACCGGTGTGTTGATCCGGTCCATTCGCCAGCCCATCAGCCACCTCTGCCAAGTGCTGGCGGCAGTGTCGGACAATGATTTCTCAATCCGTGCCAAAAAACTCGTTAATGACGAGGTTGGCGTCATGGCAGATGCACTCAACCAAACGCTTGACGTATTGCGAAGCAGTCTGAGCCAGGTAAGTGCGGCGGCAGAGCACATTTCGCACGATTCACGGGCGCTTTCGCACGAATCATCAGACGCTCGCGCGCAAACAGAAATGCTGACGGCCAAAGTGATTCAGATATCTGCTGCAATGGAGCAATTGACGGTATCCATATCCGAAATTTCCGAGCGGGCTGGGGCTGTGGCCAGTGCCTCAGCTGACGCCAGCAATATTGCCCATGGTGGTGAGCAACTGGTTGCTAGAAATTTATCATCGACACACTGTGCACTTACTGCCGTGACGGCCGCCACTGAGATTGTCAATGAACTATCTGAGTCGATTGGCGAGATCACCGAAGTCACCGGTGTGATAAAGGCAATTGCCGACCAAACTAACCTGTTGGCGCTCAATGCCGCGATTGAGGCGGCGCGGGCCGGTGAACAGGGGCGTGGTTTTGCGGTGGTCGCAGATGAAGTGCGCAAACTGGCGGAGCGGACTGGCAAAAGCACCACGGATATTGCACAAATGATCCTGGCTGTTCAGGCGAAGACCGGGGATGCAGTGGCGGCGATGAGTAATGTGAGCCGCGATGTTGAGGCCGGCGCTAAACAAGCAGAGCAACTGAGCGGTGCTTTTCAGCAGATTCTGTTGGCGAGCGAACAACTGATGCAGCTCTCACAACAGATAGCCAGCGGCTCTCGAGAACAGAGTCATGTGGCACATGAGGTGGCGCAAAGCATGGATGCCATCGCTGCGGCTGGTGAACGCACCAACAATGCAGTGGCCGTGGTGGTCAAGACCGCTATCGAGAGTGCGCAGACGGCAGAGCAGTTAAAACAGGAGGTAAGCAGGTTTCGCCTCGGCTGAACTCATGGTGTTCATGGCGTGTTACCCCAGCCCCTTTTTCTCACTGCCCGTGTCGTAGCGGGCTCGTGCAACCTGGCCCTACCTCGGGGCCTGTACACAAATGCACGAGTGCTTTAGTTGTGCTTCGCCGGCCAACCATTGTGGTCAGGGGGCCTGCAGTTCTTTGCTTGCGCTCCAGATGCGGTAACGCACTTCTACCTCTTGAGGCACATAGACCACGATCGGCAGGCGGGGATTGTAGCGCTGCCACTGCGGCCCGGTTTCGCCGGTGCGCACCTGCACGAAGGCCTTTTGGCGGGGTGTGCCCGGGGGGCAGGCCATCAGGGTGGATGCGGGGCCGGACACCTTGTCCAGCCGCAGATAGGAGTAGCCCCAACCCTGCAGGGTGTGTTCCCGCACCTCGCCGCCCAGCATCTGGCGGTTGCAGTCCACTTCGAGGGTTTTGCCGAACAGGATTTCCACTTTGTACTGCTCAGGCTGTTCGACGTCGGCCAGCGGGATGACCACCCGGCGATAGCCGGCCTCGGCGGCGGGGAAGGCCTGGAGCGGGTCGCTGGCGGCGCTGGCGTGCAGCGAAGACAGGGCCAGCAGGCCGCTCAGCATGGCGCGGATGAACATGGCGACGCTCCTTGTGTAGAGATGGGGTCAGAGCCCCATGGCCTGCTTGACCAGTTGTTGTTTCAGCGGTCCGAGCTGGTTCACCGCCCGCATGCCGGCGTTGCGTGCCCAGCGCAGCCAGGGCTGGCGGGCGCCGAACAGGCGCTTGAAGCCCTCCATGGTGGCCATCATGGCCAGGTTGTCCACCTTGCGGCGGCGTTGGTAGCGGGCCAGGGTTTCGGGGTGCCCCACCGCCAGGCCGCGCGCCAGGCCACGCTTGATCTCCTCCGCCAGGGCCTGCACATCCTGGTAGCCCAGATTGATGCCCTGGCCCGCCAACGGGTGGATGGTGTGGGCGGCGTCGGCCACCAGGGCGATACCCGGTTGTACATAGTCGATGGCGTGGCGTTGGGTGAGGGGGAAGCTGGCCCGGGGGCCCACTGCCACGATCTCGCCCAGGCGGTGCTCGAAGGCGCGGCCCAGCGCGGCCATGAAGGCGCTGTCGTCCAGGCTTGCCAGGCGCTTGGCTTCGTCGGTCTCGGCGGACCAGACGATGGAGCACAGCTGGTGGTCATCGCCGTTGGCACTCAGCGGCAGGAAGGCCAGCGGGCCGGTGTCCATGAAGCGCTGCCAGGCGGCGAACTGGTGGCCTTCGCTCACCTGCACGGTGCAGACGATGGCGCTGTGGCCATAGGGCCACTGGCGCAGCGGGAAACCGGCCAGCTCCCGCAGCCGCGACATGGCGCCGTCGGCCCCCACGATCAGCGGGGCCCGCAGGCGTCGGCCGTCGGCCAGCACCAGGGTGTGCTCGCGCTCGCCGCGCTCCAGTTGCTCCACCGTGGCCGGGCAGATGGCATCCACCCCGCGCACCTGCTGCAGGCGCTTGAGCAGGGCGTGCACGGTGGCGCGGTTCTCGACGATGTGGCCCAGGCAGGGCTGGCGCACCGCTTGGCAGTCGAAATCGATGCTGGCGGTGCCCTCGCCATCCCACACGTGCATTTCGGTGTAGGCACAGCTGCGCAGGCCCAGATCACCGGGCCAGGCGCCGATCTGTTTGAGGAAGCGCTGGGAGGCGTGGGTGAGGGCGCTCACCCGCAGGTCAAAATCCCGCACCGTGTCGCCGCTGGGCGGCGCGTCCAGAGACAGCGGCTGGGCCTCGATCAGGCCGATGTGCAGGCCGCTGTCGGCCAGGGCGCAGGCCAGGGCGCTGCCGGCCAGGCCGGCGCCGACGATGAGGATGTCGTATTGCTCACGCTGGAACATGCGGGTGCGCTCCGAACTGTGGCCAGCGCAGGCCTGCGGCCCGGTGTACCAGGGTGGACTTGAGGTGGGGCAGGGCCTCCAGGGCCATCAAGCCGGCGCCCCGGGCGTGGCCGGCCATCGGCAGGTCGATGCCAAACAGGCGCGGCAGGGCGTCGCTGAAGCGGATCACCTCTTGCTGGTCGCCGCGCTGGGCGGCTTCGTAGGCCAGCAGCGGCGCCAAGGCGCCGATGGCGTGCCCCTGCTGCAGCCCTTGCTGCAGGGCGTGCACCAGGGCGGCCACGTCGCGCAGGGCCAGGTTGAAGCCCTGGCCGGCCACCGGGTGCAGCAGGTGGGCGGCGTTGCCCAGCACGGCCAGGTGGCGGCGCACCTGCTCGCTGCTCTGCACCAGGGCCAGCGGGTAGTTGGCGCGCTCGCCCACTTTCAGCAGCCGGCCCAGGCGCTGGCCGAACACCTGTTGCAGCTCGGCCAGAAACTCCCGTTCGGAGGCGTTCAGCAGGGCGCGTGCCTCGCTGGCGGAGCGGGTCCATACCAGAGCGGAGCGGTGTTCGCCGTTCAGGTCGGGCAGCGGCAGCATGGCCAGCGGGCCGCGGCGGCCGAAGCGCTCGAAGGCCACGCCCTGGTGGGGCCGCTCGGTGGCGATATTGGCGACCACGGCCAGTTGGCCGTAGGGGCGCTCGCTGAACTGGATGCCCAGGCGCTGGCACAGCGGCGAGCGGGCGCCGTCGGCGATCACCAGCAGTGGGGCGTACAGGCTGCGCGCCTGATCCAGCTGCAGCCGGGCGCCGCCGTTCTCGATGCGGGCGCTCTCTACCTTGGCCGGGGCGATCACCTGGATGCGCGGCTCCTGTGACAGGGCCTGCCACAAGGCCTGGCCCAGGGCCTGGTTTTCCACCACGTAGCCCAGCGCAGGTAGTTGTTCGTCCTGGCTGTCCATCCAGGTGCGGCCCAGATGGCCCTGCTGGGACACGTGGATGTGGCGGATCGGTTCGGCGCGGGCGTTGATGCCCTGCCACAGGCCGATCTGCTCGAAGATCTCCCGGGTGCCCAGGGAAAGGGCGGTGGAGCGGGCGTCGAAACTCGGCTGGTAGCCGCCGCTCTGGGGCGGGAAGGCCTCGATCACCACCACGCGGCAATCCAGGGCGCGGGCGGCGGCCAGGGCCAGGCTGGCGCCGACCATGCCGCCGCCGGCGATGGCGATGTCGAAGTGTTGCTCGGCGTGCTGGGTCATCGGGCCTCCGCGCGGCTGATCCACCTGGTGGGAGCAGCCGCCGTGTTGTCTGCTGGGAGCTGGCGCGAGGCTGTGAATGCCCCGGCGCCGGTGGGCGAGGATCAGCCCGCCATCAATGCCTCGATCTCGCTGACTTCCTTCGGCACGTCGCAGGTCAGCACGTCGAAGCCCTTGGCGGTGACCGCCACATCGTCCTCAATGCGGATGCCGATGCCGCGCCACTTGGCCGGCACGCTCTCATTGTGCGGCGAGACGTAGATGCCGGGCTCCACGGTCAGCACCATGCCGGCCTCCAGCACCCGCCACTCGCCGCCGATCTTGTAGTCGCCCACGTCGTGCACGTCCATGCCCAGCCAGTGGCCGGCGCGGTGCATGTAGAAGGGCTTGTAGGCCTCTTGCTCGATCAGCTCGTCCACGCAGCCCTTGAGCAGGCCCAGCTCTACCAGCCCGGCGGTGATGACGCGCACGGTGGCCTCGTGGGGATCATTCCAGTGCTTGCCGGGCTTCACCTCGGCGATGGCCTGTTTCTGGGCCTCCAGCACCACCTCGTAGAGGGCTTTCTGCTCGGGGCTGAAGCGGCCGTTGACCGGGAAGGTGCGGGTGATGTCGGAGGCGTAGTAGTCCAGCTCGCCGCCGGCGTCGATCAGCACCAGGTCGCCGTCGCGCAGTTTGGCGTTGTTGTTGCGGTAGTGCAGGATGCAGCCGTTGCGGCCGCCCCCCACGATGCTGCCGTAGGCCGGAGCGCGGCAACCGGCGCGGTGGAATTCGTGCAGCAGCTCGGCTTCGAGTTCGTACTCGAACATGCCCGGCTTGCACAGCTGCATGGCGCGCACGTGGGCGCGGGCCGAGATCTGGCCGGCTTCGCGCATCAGCTTGATCTCGGCGGCGCTCTTGATCAGGCGCATGTCGTGCAGCTGGTGGTCCAGGTCGACGAACTCGCCTGGCGGGTGGGCGCCCGAGCGCACCTTGGAGCGGATCACGTTGACCCAGTTCATCACCTTGCGGTCGAACTCCGGGTTGCGACCCATGGCGTAGTAGACCCGCTCGCGCCCCTCGATCAGCCCGGGCAGGATCTCGTCGATGTCGGCGATGGGGAAGGCGTCGTCGGCGCCGAAATCCTTGCAGGCACCATCGGGGCCGGCGCGCAGGCCGTCCCACAGCTCACGCTCGGGGTCCTTGTCCTGGCAGAACAGGATGAACTCACCGTGGCTGCGACCCGGGGCCAGCACGATCACCGCGTTGGGCTCGTCGAAACCGGACAGGTAAAAAAAGTCGCTGTCCTGGCGGAAGGTGTGCTCCACATCGCGGTTGCGCATCACGGTCTGCGCCGAGGGCAGAATGGCGATGCTGTTGGGCTCCATATGGGCCATCAACTGCTTGCGGCGGCGGCTGAACTCGCTCTTGGCTATGGGCATGGCGGTGCGCTTTTCCTGTAGGCCGGAGATCAGTGAATGGTGGGGGGCTTGGGCTTTTCGGCCTTGCGCCCGCACTCGGCAAAGATGGTGAGGGCGGCGATGCGCACGTACTCCTCAATCTCGGCGTAGTTGACCTCGTTTTGTTCATCTTCCTGCGCGCCGTCCTCGTCGGTCAAGCCGATCTGGCTGATGGCGGAGAGGTCCTGCAGCAGCTCCGTTACCTCGGCCGGCGGGGTGCGCCCGCCGCCCAGGGCGAAGCCCTCCAGAAAGCCCTGGCACCACTCGCCCAGGGCCTGGGTGCGCACATCCAGCGCCTCTTCGTCGTCGGGCAGCAGCAGGCGCAGGCCCAGCTCGCCGTCTTCGAGGGATTTCACGGTGTCGTCGTAGAGTGGGACCAGCAGCGCCAACTCGCCACTGGCATCCAGCCACTGCAGGGCTTCCTGCTGCCACTCACCGCGGGAGAAACGTTTGCCACCGGCCAGCTGGCCCACCAGCATGCCCTGCAGTTCAGACGGCGAACCCAGGGCGCCGGCCTCCAGCAGGGCGTTGGCGATAGTTTCGAAATCCAGGGAGGGGGCGCTGCTCATGGACGGCTTCCACAGGTATATTGAAGGTGAATGGTAGCACCACCGCAGGGGGGCATACATAGCGCGATAAAAACTATTGACATGAGTTTGTTATTGCTATTTAATTTGCGCCTCGTTGCCCAGGTAGCTCAGTCGGTAGAGCAAGGGATTGAAAATCCCTGTGTCGGCGGTTCGATTCCGTCCCTGGGCACCATGATTAAGTAAAAAGGGGTTAAGCTATGCTTAACCCCTTTTTCGTTTGCGCTACGTTTGGAGTTTTGCTCATGCGCACGCTGGTTGCCGCCCTGGTGGTTGCCGTTGCCACCTCGGCCTGTGTTAGCCCCAAACCCAAGATTGTGGTGCCTGCCGAGCCGCCCAGGCCCCAGGTGTCGCTGCCCTCGACCATCCCGGTGCTGAAGGATCGCCTGGTGGCGCGTTGTACCGCGGCGGGGTTCATCGTCATTGAGGGCGAAGATGGTTCCATCATGTGTGGCGTTACCATTGAAGGCCCGGAGGCGCAGTCTTATCTGCGTCGCAGCGGCAACCCTCATGCCATGCCTGAGCAGAAGGTGCGCTTCACGCTGAGTCAGCAAGGTGCCTTGGTGCAGGTGACGGCTGACTCCTGGGTGGAGTTGCTTGGCAGTACCGGCGAGGTGCGCAATGAGCCGCTTGAAAATCCCCGGCGCATCAGCCAGGTCAATGGCTTGCTGAATTCTCTCGGGCGTCGCTGACGCCCGTCCCGTCGGGCTCGTGCAGTATGTGGGCCGGGCTTCTACACTAATCCATTAGTCAATTTTCTGCTGCAGGCTTCCCGGCGGGCTCGGGGGCCGTGCCTTGCGTTGTGTTTTGCGTTGCTCTGGGGGGCGGCGAGATGAATTCCATGGTGACGCGTTTGGTGGTGCTGTGTGGCATGTGCCTGGCGCTGGTGGTGGCGGCCCTGATGGCCAGTGCCTTTTACGCCCAGCGGCTGAGCCATGCGGAAGTGGCGCGCACCTTGGAGCCGGTGCTGCAAGCGCGCGCCGAGGAGCGCGTGCGCGCCGGCTTGTTGCCTGCGACCCGTCGCATTGAGCGCGTGTTTGCCGAGGCGCACCAGAGTTTGGTGGGCTTGGCGCGGGTGGCGGTCGAGGTGCGGGGCAAGGGTGAACTGATGCCCTTCGGGATCGAGGAGAGTCGGCGTCTACTTATAAGGATGCTGCAAGGGGTGGCGGAGGGCTCGCCGCAGTTTCTGGGCGCCTGCATGGCTTGGGAGCCGGATGCCTTTGATGGTGAGGACGCACGCTTCGTGAAGCGAGAGGCGGCGGGGGGCAATGAAAAAGGGCGACTGGCTTTTTACTGGGCCTGGGATGAAGAACACAAGCTGGTGTATTCGACGGTGGAGGAGCGTGAGTTTGTAGACAGCAGCATCGCTGAGGATGGCCTGCCCTACAACTACTGGTACAGCCATCCGGTTGCGACGAAAAAGCCTTATATCGCCGAGCCTTATGAGTACGAGATTGGCGGTGAGAAGCGGATGATGACCACCCTTGCGCTGCCGATCCTGAGGCAGGCGGAGGTACTGGGCATCGTTTCGCACGATATTGCGGTGGATTTCCTGCTGGCGCTGGTCGAGCAGGCGGACCAGGCCTTGTTTGCGGGTAGCGGGCGTGTGCTGCTCGCCTCTTCCGGTGGCATGCTGTTGGCCGATAGTGCTGGGCGCGATCACTTGCTGCAGCCGCTGGACAAGGCGCTGCCTGCTTTTGTCGATCACTTCAAGGCGGGACAAGCCTCACGCGATGGCATGTTCTGGTTGGATGTGGAGGCGGGCAAGCTGATGGGGGTGGTGCCGATCTCGCTGCTGGAGGGGCAGGCACCCTGGGTGGTGTTGGTGGAGCTGCCGCTGGCGAATGTCAGGGAGGAGGCCGGTCAGCTAGGGGGGCGGCTTGAGCAGCTGGGTCTCCAGGCCGCGTTCTCTCAGTTGCTGGTCGGGCTGGTGGTGGCCGTGCTGGCCTCGGCGTTGTTGTTCGTGATCGTCAAGCGCCAGGTCGGGCCGGTGCGCCGGGTGGCCGATGTACTGGAGAATATAGCCCAGGGTGAAGGGGATCTCACCCGGCGCTTGCCCGAGTTGGGGCGGGATGAGGTGGGCGCCCTGGCTCGGGCCTGCAACGCGTTCATTGCCAAGTTGCAGGAATTGATGCGCGAGGTGGCGACCGTGACCCAGGAGGTGAGTGCTGGGGCTCAGTCCACCTCAGAGATTTCCAGTGTCGCCAGCAATGCGCTGGTAGAACAGCGCGGCGAGATCGATCTAGTCGCCGAGGCGGTCAACCAGTTGGCCATGGCGGTGCAGGAGGTGTCTTCTTCGGCCCAGATGGCCTCGGATTCGGCGCGCACGGCCAGCGATTCGGCGGTGCAGGGCATGGCGTTGGTGAGCCACTCCGCCGATCAGATCGGTGCGCTGGCAGGCAGCATTGAAGAGGCGGTGCAGGTGATTCGCCGGCTTGAGGCAGACAGCGTGCGCATCGGCGGGATTCTGGATGTGATCCGGGGCATCGCCGAGCAAACCAATCTGCTGGCCCTGAATGCGGCCATCGAAGCCGCCCGGGCGGGGGATCATGGGCGCGGGTTTTCGGTGGTGGCGGACGAGGTGCGCACCTTGGCCAGCCGCACCCAGCAGAGTACTCAGGAAATCAATGCCATCATCGATACATTGCGCAGCGGCACGGTGTCGGCGGTGAATGTAATGGAGCGCAGCCATGCACAGGTGGCCTCCACCGTGAGTGGCGCCCAGGATGCGGCCGCCTCGTTGCGGAATATTGTCGATGCCGTTGAGCTGATCCGCGACATGAACACGCAGATTGCGGCCGCCGTCGAAGAGCAAAGCTCGGTGGCGGGGGAGGTGAGCCGCAATATCGCCAATATCGGCGGTGTTTCGGCTTTGTTGTCTGATGCGGCCAGCCGGGCTTCCCAGGCGGGGCAGCAGCAGGCCATCCAGTCGGGCCTGCTGCGTCAACTGGTGGAGCGGTTCAAGGTATAGGCCTGAACTTAAAGTTTTACTGTATAAAAAATCAGTAAAATGCTTGCCTGTAACAATTTTCTGAATATACTGTTTGTGTGTACAGTATTTTTCAGAGGGCAAGCCCATGAGCGCAGCACTGAATCAGGTCAGCTACCAGCAGTTTCGCGACAGCCTCAGCAAGTCCAATCGTGTGCGTGTGGTTCACAAACGCGGCCGCACGATGATTTATGAAGGATGGCTCACGTTAAAAGCGATGATTGTGGCGGCGGAAATTGATCCGCGTGGCCGCTGCTGGCCGCCGATTTATTATGTGCGCGCCTGAGCTTTAGTGCCGGGTGATGAGCCTGCTGTCTGCTCAGCGCAGGCAGAATATGCGGTGCGTTGGGTGGTGTGCGGCTAGGGTGGTAATTGCCGTATACGGCATTGTGCCGCAGGGTGGGGCGTATCGTGCGGGGTTATTGGTCGGTTCGCCAAGGCATCCCAAAATCTCGCTGCGCCCCGCGCGGGTGAGGGGGCTTGCGCGGGGGGAGTTAGGCCGCAAACGGCATTTTTATTCGCCTGCTGGTGGTTGGCCTGCCGCGAATTTTGTTGCCCCTGAGTGAGGGGGCGTTGCGTGTTTCGCGGTTAGTGTTTATTGAGTTCGTTGTAATAAGCGCGCCGGCTGGCGATCATTTCTTTGTAGGATTGCTCCAGTGCGCGATTGGCGCCGGCTTGGCTTTTTAGATCCTGCAGCTTGCGCTCAAGATCAACCACTTCGGCCAGAATTTTTTCACGCACAGCTACGTCTTGCTGCTGTCGAGGAGCGTGGATGGCCTTACAGCTGTGGGTAGGGCTGGGTTCTGGGCGATACAGCATCTGTTGCATGTTCTCGTTTCTCCCCTTCATCTCATCCTCGGTATCCCTTCCCGCCTTTTTGCCGTGCGTAGCGTGTCAGCAATGGTGGTTGGGATCTTGCTGCGTCTTTATTTTGAACGGTGCGAATAATGCTATCCGTTATCAGTTATGTGACTCAGTGTAGACGCGCGTTGTGATGAAGCTAGCGAAATGCAGATGATATTACTTACGTACTTGTAATAATTTGGAATATCAACTGAGACATGTCTGCATATCCAGTGGATATTGGCAGCCTAGGCAATCGTGCACGCTGGGGGACCGCCGTTGCGCTAATCCTGACGGCAGGATTGATGCGGCGAAGGTCAAATGGGGCTTGTTGCGGAGCGTGAGGGGGGGCATCAAGGCGCGATGTGTGTGGGCGGGGCGTGTCAGGCTTCGCTGAACAGGGCCTGCCAGGGTGCGGAGGGGTCTCCGGTGGCAATGAAGGCCGGGTTTAGTAGCGATTCGCGCTGGTTGTAGCGCAGCGGCCGTCCATCCTCCCCTATAACGCTACCTCCCACGCTTTCCAGCAAGGCCTGGCCGGCGGCGGTGTCCCACTCGCTGGTCTTGCCAAAGCGTGGGTAGGCGTCGGCCCGGCCTTCGGCGATGGCGGCAAATTTGAGGGCGCTGCCCAGCATCTGGCGTTGCAAAGCGCCAAAGTGGGTTTGCAGGCGGGCCAGGCAGGCATCCAGGGCCTGGCTGTGCTGGCGGCGGCTGGTGACAACGCGCAGCGGGGCGGAAGCGCGCTGGGGGGTGATGGCGTGGAAGGTGTCGTGCTGCCAGCGCTGGCCGGGCAGGCCCTGGCCGCCGATCCAGCCGGTGTCGTGAGCGGGAGCGTAGAGCAGCCCGAGCAGCGGGGCGCCGTGCTGGATCAGCGCGATGCAGATGGCGAATTCGCCGGTGCCGGCGATGTATTCCTTGGTGCCGTCCAGCGGGTCCACCAGCCAGGCGGTGTCCCAGCCGAGGCGCTGGTGGGCGGGGGCGTTTTCCTGCTCTTCCGAGATGACCGGCACGCCGGGGGTGAGGGCCTGCAGCCCTGCCAGCAGTAGCGCCTGGGAGGCGAGGTCGGCGGCGGTGACGGGGGAGTTGTCGGCTTTTTCGGACACCGCACCGCCGCGCTGATAGTGTTGCATGATGGCCTCGCCGGCGCGGCGCGCCAGGGCCAGGGTGGCTACGGCCAGGGCGCGATCGCTCATCGCAGCCCCAGGTGCTCGCGCAGCATGAAGAAGGCCGCCACGGCATAGGCCTCGACGAAATCGCCCCGGGCCATCAGACCGGCGGCGTCCCGCAGTGGCCAGCGCACCACTTCCAGCGGCTCGGGCTCGTCCCCTTCCAGGCGTTTCTCGAACAGGTTGCGGGCCACCACCAGCTGCATGCGGTTGCCCATGTAGGAGGGGGAGAGTGCCAGCGTGTGGAAATGCTCCAGCTGGTGGGCGGCGTAGCCCACTTCCTCCATCAGTTCGCGGTTGGCGGCTTCAAACAGGTCCTCATCCGCGTGCATGGCGCCCTTGGGGAAGGACAGGTAGTAATCCTCGATGCCGCCGCCATATTCCTTCACCAGGTAGACGTGTTCCTCATCCGCCAGCGGCAGCACCATCACGGCGCCGTGGCCCTGGGGGTTGAGGCGCTCGTAGGTGCGCTCGTGGCCGTTACTGAAGCGCAGCTGCAGTTCCTCGGCGTGGAACAGGCGGGTGTGGGCGATCCAGCGTTTGGCGAGAATTTGGGGTTTCTGGCGAGTCATGGAAGAATGCGTAAATTGATGTAGGCGTACTATACGGGGGAGAGGGGCACTTGAGTATAGATTGGGCGGCCATCGACACGGTGTTGCTGGACATGGACGGCACACTGCTGGATCTGCATTTCGACAATCACTTCTGGCTGCGGCACCTGCCGGAGCGCTTTGCCGCGCTCAAAGGGGTGGACCCGGCCCAGGCCACCGAGGAACTGCACCGGCGCATCGAGGGTCAGCGCGGCAGCCTGAACTGGTACTGTCTGGACTACTGGGCGCGGGCGCTGGAGGTGGACATCATGGCGCTGAAGGGTGAGATCGCCCATCTGATCGCGGTGCGGCCCTATGTGGAGGAATTTCTGCGCCGCCTGCGCGCCAGCGGGCGCCGGGTGCTGTTGGTGACCAACTCGCACCAGTGGGGCATGGATCTGAAGTTCGCCCACACCGGCCTGGCCGGCTGGGTGGATGAGACGGTCTGCTCCCACGACTACGGCGAGCCGAAGGAATCCCAGCGCTTCTGGCAGCATTTCCACGCCGACCATCCCTTCAATCCCGAGCGCACCCTGCTGGTGGATGACACCGAATCGGTGCTGCGGGCGGCCCAGCAGTTCGGCATCCGCCATTTGCTGACCCTGCGCCAGCCCGACAGCCGGGCGCCGCTGCGGGAGGCGTTGAGCTTCCCGGCCATCCACCACTTCGACGAGCTATTGCCGGGCTTGGGGGCCTTGGATCATGAGTGAACTGACCCGGGTGCGGCTGGACAAGTGGCTGTGGGCGGCGCGCTTTTTCAAGACCCGCAGCTTGGCCCAGCAGGCCATCGAGGGCGGCAAGGTGCACTGCGAGGGGCAACGGGCCAAGCCGGCCAAGGAGATTCAGCTGGGGGCGCGGCTGCAGATCCGCCAGGGCTTCGATGAGCGCGAGGTGATCGTGCGCGGGTTGTCCGAGCAGCGCGGGCCGGCGCCGGTGGCCCAGCAGCTCTATGAGGAAACCGCCGAGAGCCTGGCCAAGCGCGAGGCGCAGGCCGAGCAGCGGCGGTTGGAGGCGCGGGCCTTTGATCCGGGCGACCGGCCGTCGAAGAAGCAGCGCCGGCAGATCAGTCGCTTCCGGGAGATCGCCGGCGAGTGAGCGGCGGGGCGTGCGGCCATCCGGTGCAATCCCGCCCATCTGGCGCCGAGTCCTGTACAATGGCGGGATTGCGACGGAGGTTCCCATGAGCGACACCAAAACCACCCACTTCGGCTACCGCCGGGTCAAGACCGAAGAGAAGGCCGGCCTGGTGGGCAAGGTGTTCGACTCCGTGGCGGCCAAATACGACGTCATGAACGATCTGATGTCGGCCGGTATCCATCGCCTGTGGAAGCGCTTCACCATCGAGCTGTCCGGCGTGCGCCGTGGCCAGCGAGTGCTGGATCTGGCCGGCGGCACCGGCGATCTGGCGGCGCGCTTCTCCGAGCTGGTGGGCCCCGAGGGGCAGGTGGTGCTGGCTGATATCAACGCCTCCATGCTGATGGTGGGGCGCGACAAGCTGCTGGACAAGGGCATCGCCGGCAACATCGAATACGTACAGGCTGACGCCCAGTACCTGCCATTCCCCGACAATCACTTCGACTGCATCACCATCGCCTTTGGTCTGCGCAACGTCACCGACAAGGATCTCGCCCTGCGCTCCATGCTGCGGGTGCTGAAGCCGGGCGGGCGCCTGCTGGTGCTGGAGTTCTCCAAGCCCACCACCGAGTTGCTGTCCAAGGCCTACGACCTCTACTCCTTCCGCGTGCTGCCGGTGATGGGCAAGGTGGTGGCGGGCGATGAGGAGAGCTACCGCTACTTGGCCGAGTCGATCCGCATGCACCCGGATCAGGAAACCCTGAAGGGCATGATGACCGAGGCCGGCTTTGCCCGCGCCGAGTACTACAACATGACGGGCGGTATCGTGGCCGTGCACAAGGGCGTGAAGCCCTGAGGGAGCCGCCGATGTTTGATCCCGCCCTACTCACCGCCTTTCTGGCACTGGCCGAGAAGACCGTCAACGGCGCCCTGAGCCTGGATGCCGCCACCCAGGCGCGCCTGCGCAGCATGGCCGGGCGCAGCCTGGCGGTGTGTTTCCGCGAGCCGGCGCTGGATGTGTTCGTGCTGTTCGAAGATGGCCAGGTGTCCCTGCGGGCGGTGTTTGATCAGCCGGTGGACGTGAGCCTGTCGGGCACCTGGATGGAGTTCATCCGCCTGGGTGGCGCCGACGACAAGGCCACCACCCTGATCAACTCGCCAATCCTGGTGGAGGGCGACAGCGCCTTTCTCACCGAGTTGCAGGCGGTGGCGGGAGCCTTGGAAATCGACTGGGAGGGCCTGCTGGCCCGGGGGCTGGGCGATGTCTCGGCCCACCAGTTGGGGCGCACCGTGCGCAGGGCCGTGCGCTGGGGGCGCAAGGCCGCCAAGGGCTTCGTCGAGGCGGTGTCGGAGTACGCCCGGGAGGAATCGGGCAGCGTGGTCAGTCGCCCCGAGTTCGACCAATGGCGCGCCGAGGTGGAAAGCACCCGCGCCGCGGTGGAGCGCATCGACCTCAAGCTGGCTCGGGTGGCCGAGCAGCTCAATGCGCTGAGGCGCTGATGGCGGCGCGCACCCTACGCTTCGGCCGCATCGCCCGGGTCCTGTTGCAGCAGCGGCTGGACACCTTCATTCCGCACGAATTGCTGCCGCTGCCCGCCCGGGCCTTGCTGGCGCCGCTGGCGGTTCTGCCGGCGCCGCGCGCGCCGCGGGGCGAGCGCCTGCGGCTGGCGCTGGAGGCGCTGGGGCCGGTGTTCGTCAAGTTCGGCCAGATGCTCTCCACTCGGCGCGATCTGATGCCGCCTGACATCGCCGCCGAGCTGACCAAGCTGCAGGATCAGGTGCCGCCCTTCTGTGGCGACGAGGCCACCCGCCTGGTGGTAGAGGCCCTGGGGCAGCCCATCGAGGCGGTGTTCGCCGCGTTTGACAGCACACCGCTGGCCTCCGCCTCGGTGGCTCAGGTGCACCCGGCGGTGCTGAAAGATGGCCGGCGGGTGGTGGTGAAGGTGATCCGCCCGGGCATCGAGCGCGTCATCCGCCAGGACATCGCCGTGCTCAAATTGCTGGCCGATGCGCTGCACCGCTTCGTGCCCGACGGCCGGCGCCTGCGCCCCCGGGAGGTGGTGGAGGACTACGAGCACACCGTGCTGGACGAACTCGACCTGCAGCGCGAGGCCGCCAACGCCGCCCAGCTGCGGCGCAATTTCATCGATACCGATCTGGTCTACGTACCGGAAGTGCACTGGGATTACACCCGCCGCAACGTGATGGTGGTGGAGCGCATCGACGGCATTCCGGTCACTGATCTGGAGGCCCTGCGCGCCCAGGGTACCGACATGAAGCGGCTGGCCGAGCGCGGGGTGGAGATCTTCTTCACCCAGGTGTTCCGGGACAACTTCTTCCACGCCGATATGCACCCGGGCAACATCTTCGTCGCCCGCTGCAGCCCGCAGCAGCCCACCTATATCGCGGTGGACTGCGCCATCATCGGCAGTCTGAGCGAACAGGATCAGTACTACCTGGCCCGCAACCTGCTCTCCATCTTCAGGGGCGACTACCACGAGGTGGCGGCCCTGCACGTGGAGTGCGGCTGGGTACCGCCCGAGACCCGGGTACACGAATTCGAGGCCACCCTGCGCACGGTCTGCGAGCCGGTGTTCCAGAAGCCGCTGGCGGAGATCTCCTTCGCCCAGATGCTGCTGAAACTGTTCGAGACCGCCCGCCGCTTCGACATGCAGGTGCAACCCTCCCTGGTGCTGCTGCAGAAGACGCTGTTCAACATCGAAGGGCTGGGGCGCCAGCTCTACCCCGAACTGAATCTGTGGGAAACTGCCCAGCCCTACCTGGAAAACTGGGTGAAGGAGCGCTATTCCCCCAGTGGCATGTTCCAGCGGGTGAAGCGCCACGTGCCGCCGATACTGGAACAGCTGCCGACCCTGCCCGAGCGCCTGCTCGCCGCCCTGGATGCCGCCGAGCGCCTGCGCCAGCTGGAGCTGCGCCAGGCCGGCGCCCAGCAGCAGGAGCACCAGGCGCGCCAGGGCGAGCGCCGCAAACGCCGGCTGGCGGGTGCCGCCGCCATCCTGGGTGCGGTGCTGGCCGCCGAGGGCACCTTGCCGGCGGAGTGGATTCCCGCCACCCTGGCGGTGATCGGTATCTGGTTGTGGTGGTAGCTATCGTGTCGGCCCGGGCGAGTCGGGCCTGTATGAACAAGGATCGAGACGCATGCAGCGCGAACACTTTCTCGCCCAACTGACACGTGCCCGGCAGGCGCTGGATGAGCTGATCGACGAGATCGGCGAAGAGGCTGACCCCCGGCTGGCGGAAGCCGCCGCCTACGCCATGATGCCCGAGGTCTACACCTGTCTGAATTACGCCTGGCACAGCCGCGACATGGATCAGGGCCAGCGCGAGGCGACCCCTGAAGCGCTGCTGCAGGGCTTCCCCGAGGAGTTTGGCCTGTGAGTGCTGGCGGCTTCAGCCTGCGCCCGGCCCAGGCCGCCGATTACCCGCAGATTTGTGCCTTTTTTGCCAGTCCTGAGGCACTGTTCCTGGTCTACCCGGGCGGGCAGTACCCGCTCACCCCAGAGCAACTGCAAGAGGTGGCGGCCCGCCGCAGCGACCTCACCGTGCTGTGTCAGGGCGAGGTCGTGGTGGGCTTTGCCAACCTCTACCAGTTGCTGCCTGGTGAGTCGGCCTTTATCGGCAACGTGGTGGTGTCACCGCTGCTGCGAGGGCAGGGCGGCGGGCGCCTGCTGGTGCAACACATGTTGCAGCGTTGTTTCCATGGGCATGGCCTGAAACGGGTGCATATCTCGGTGTT
This sequence comes from uncultured Pseudomonadales bacterium, assembly GCA_964649985.1. GTDB lineage: Bacteria > Pseudomonadota > Gammaproteobacteria > Pseudomonadales > CAZYQX01 > CAZYQX01. The sequence continues at coordinate 22,917 of CAZYQX010000041.1, forward strand.
TGGCCACAACCACCCGGCCATGTTGCTCTATGCCAGCCTGGGCTTCGTGCCCTATGGGGTGGAGGCGCGGCAGGCGCCGGATGGCCACCGGGTGGCGCTGATTCACTTATCCCTTGAAAGATCGGCTTGATCAGGCGCTATATTGCCAGCTCGCTAGGCAAGCCTGCCCATATCCGCGATAATTAGCGGTTCGATGTTGCCTGCTGACTGAGTGCCATGAAACAACAGATCGCCGACCTGCTCGCCCGCGCCCTGGCCACCCTCCAGGCCGATGGCGTGGTGCCCGCTGACCTCGCCCCCGAGATCCACGTAGAGCGCACCCGGGACAAGGCCCACGGCGACTTTGCCTGCAACCTGGCCATGGCCCTGGCCAAGCCGGCCAAGGCCAATCCGCGCCAGCTGGCCGAGAAATTGGTGGCGGCCCTGCCGGCCAGCGAGGCGATTAACCGGGTGGAGATCGCAGGCCCCGGCTTCATCAATGTGTTCGTCAACGAAGCGGCCATGCTCGGCATCATCGCCGAGGTGCTGGCCAAGGGCGAGGCCTTTGGTCGCTGCGAGGCCGGCCAGGGCGAGCGGGTGCAGGTGGAATTCGTCTCCGCCAACCCCACCGGCCCGCTGCACGTGGGTCACGGTCGCGGTGCCGCCTACGGCGCCTGCCTGGTGAATCTGCTGCGGGCCACCGGCCACGCGGTGCACGCCGAGTACTACATCAACGACGCCGGCCGGCAAATGGACATCCTCGGCGCCAGCGTGTGGCTGCGCTACCTGCAGGCCTGTGGCGAGGAGCTGGTGTTCCCCTCCAATGGCTATCAAGGTAGCTATGTGGCTGACTACGGCCGCGAGCTGCAGGCGGAGGTCGGCGACGCGCTGCGCTTCCCGGCCACCGAGGTGTTTGCCGGCGTAACGCCGGATGCGCCGGCCGGCGGCGACAAGGAACTGCACATCGACGACCTGATCGCCCGCGCCAAGGCACTGCTGGGGCCGGAGCGCTATCGCAAGGTGTTCGACCTGGGGCTGAACCGCATTCTGGGCGACATCCGCCAGGATCTGGCCGAGTTCGGCGTGGTCTATGACGAGTGGTTCTCCGAGCGCTCCCTCAGCGAGGGCGACTGCCAGGTGAGCAAGGCCATCGAGCTGCTGCAGGCCAATGGCTTTATCGAGGAGCGCGATGGCGCGCTGTGGTTCCTCTCCACCCGTTTCGGCGACGACAAGGACCGCGTGGTGCGCCGGGAGAACGGCCAGACCACCTATTTTGCCTCCGACATCGCCTACCACCTGAACAAATTCCAGCGCGGTTTCGACCGCGTGATCGACCTGTGGGGCGCCGACCACCACGGCTACATCGCCCGGGTCAAGGCTGCCCTGCAGGCCATGCAGCTGAACCCGGAGGCGCTGACCATCCGCCTGGTGCAGTTCGTGTCGCTGTTCCGCAACGGCGAGGCGGTGGCCATGTCCACCCGCTCCGGCTCCTTCGTTACCTTGCGCGAGCTGCGCGAGGAAGTGGGCAACGACGCCGCCCGCTTCTTCTACATCATCCGCAAGGCGGAGATGCCCACCGATTTCGACCTGGAGCTGGCCAAGAGCCAGAGCAAGGACAACCCGGTGTACTACATCCAGTACGCTCACGCCCGGGTCTCCAGCATGCTGCGCAAGCTGGGCGAGCAGGGCCTGACCCGCGATCGTGAGCAGGGGCTGGCCCAGCTGGGGCTGCTGGTGGAGGAGCAGGAGAAGGCGCTGTTCGCCCTGCTGCCCAAGTACCCCGAGGTGGTGCTCAAATCCGCCCGGGAGCTGGAGCCGCACTTGCTGGCCACCTACCTGAAAGATCTGGCGGGCGAGTTCCACGCCTACTACAACACCCACAAGGTACTGGGCGACGACGCGGCGCTGCGCGATGCGCGCATCGCCCTCTCGCTGGCGGTGCAGCAGGTGATACGCAACGGCCTGCAGTTGCTCGGCGTGTCCGCGCCCGAGTCCATGTAAGCAGGGCGCGACCATGGCAAAGCCTCAGAAAAAACCCGGCCGCGGTGCCGTGCCCTCCCGCAGCCCATCCCGCGAGCCCTCGGCGCCGCCCGGCTGGCTGATGCTGGCGGCGGGGCTGGTGGGCGGCTTTCTGGTGGCCTTCCTGGTGATGCTGTTGCGGGTGCAGCCCGACAAGGCCGCCCTGAATGCGGCGGCGCCAGCGGCCGAGCCGGCGAAGGAAGAGAAACCCAAGGTCGATCCCAATGCGCCCAAGCCGCGTTTCGATTTCTATACGTTGCTGCCCGAGAGCGAGACGCTGATTCCCGATGGCGAGGCCCAGCCAGCCGCGGGGCAGGCCGCGTCGGCGCAGCCGGCTAGCGCTCAGCCTGCGGCTACCTCGCCGGCGACGCCTGTGCAAGCGGCGGCGCCTGCCGCGACGGTTGCCGCCGTGGCACACCCCCAGCCGGCTGCGGTGGCCCAGCCTGAGGTGCAGAAACCCGAGCCGGTGAAGCCGGAGCCCGTGAAGCCTGCGGCGGAACCAAAGGCGCTGGCCGAGGCCAAACCCGTGGTGGAGCCCGCCAAGCCGGTGGCCGAGGCGGCCAAGTTGGCGGCCGCACCGGCGGCCAACGAGGTGCTGCTGCTGCAGGCCGGTGCTTTCCGCACCCGCACCGAGGCCGATCGCCGCAAGGCGGAGATTTCCCTGCTCGGCATGGGCGCCAGCATCCAGTCGGTGCAGCGCGGTAGCGAGACCTGGCACCGGGTGATCGTTGGCCCGTTCTCCAGCCGCGACGGCATGGCGTCGGCACGCGCCCGTCTGCAAGGTGCCGGCGTGCCCACCGTGATGTTCAAGCGCAAGAATTAATCTTGGCGGGGGGGCGCGGCTCCTCGCCGAACCGCACAGGAGAATCCCGTGGAACAGTATCACGGCACTACTATCGTTTGCGTGCGCCGCAACGGCCATGTCGCCATTGGCGGCGACGGCCAGGTCAGCCTGGGCAACACCATCATGAAGGGCAACGCCCGCAAGGTGCGCCGCCTGCACCACGGCAAGGTGATCGCCGGCTTCGCCGGTGGCACCGCCGATGCGTTCACCCTCTTCGAGCGCTTCGAGGCTCAGCTGGAGAAATACCAGGGCCATCTGGTGCGCGCCGCCGTTGAGCTGGCCAAAGAGTGGCGCACCGATCGCGCCCTGCGCCGGCTGGAGGCCCTGCTGGCGGTGGCGGATCGCACCACCTCCCTGATCATCACCGGCAACGGCGATGTGATCGAGCCCGAGCACGAGCTGATCGCCATTGGCTCCGGTGGCCCCTTCGCCCAGTCCGCCGCCCGCGCCCTGTTGCTGCATTCCACCCTGAATGCCCGGGAGATCGTCGAGCAGAGCCTGACCATCGCCGCCGACATCTGCGTTTACACCAATCACAACTTCAGTATCGAAGAGCTGGAGGCTGTCTGAGCATGCCGAACCTGAATCCCAGCGAAATCGCCCACGAACTCGACAAGCACATCGTCGGCCAGAAAGAGGCCAAGCGCGCGGTGGCCATCGCCCTGCGCAACCGCTGGCGCC